>NZ_AUZM01000078.1 GCF_000478195.2 Lyngbya aestuarii BL J
AGAGAAATCTTTGGTTGAAGCCTGTTTGGAGGCGTTTAAAACCGGGGCGGTGGTGGCGGCCCAGGATATGGGGGCGGCGGGGATTACCTGTTCGACTGCGGAAATGGCTGCAAATGGGGGCGTTGGGATTGAATTAGACTTAGATAAAATCCCGGTTCGCGAAACGGGAATGGTGCCTTATGAATATTTGTTATCTGAGTCTCAGGAACGAATGTTATTTGTAGGGCAAAAAGGGCGGGAACAGGAATTAATTGATATTTTTCATCGCTGGGGACTGCAAGCGGTTGTGGCGGGAACGGTAATCGAAGAATCGATTGTCAGAATATTATTTAAAGGAGAAATTGCCGCAGAAATTCCAGCAACAGCTTTAGCAGATAACACGCCAATTTATGATCGGGAACTGTTAGCCGAAGCCCCAGAATATGCCCGTAAAGCTTGGGAATGGACGGAGGATTTATTACCGCCTTGTACGGTTTCGGGGATTAACATTCAAAATACTTTTAAAACCTGGAATGAAATTTTATTCGCGTTGTTAGATACGCCCAGTATTGCGTCTAAACGTTGGATTTATCGACAATATGATCATCAAGTTCAAAATAACACGGTTATTTTACCCGGAGGCGGAGATGCGGCAATTGTGCGGTTACGTCCAGTTAATTATTTTGAGAATCAGACAAAAGTAGACTATAAACGGGGCGTTGCGGCGACGGTTGATTGTAATTCTCGTTATGTTTATTTGAATCCCTACGAAGGGGCGAAAGCGGTGGTTGCAGAAGCAGCAAGAAACCTGAGTTGTGTCGGTGCCGAACCCATTGCTGTTACCGATAATTTGAATTTTGGCAGTCCCGAAAAACCTGTCGGATATTGGCAGTTAGCAGAAGCTTGTCAGATCGGAAGAGCTGAGGCTTGTGGAGAGTTTTCAACGCCTGTAACGGGGGGGAATGTTTCGCTTTATAATGAAACGCTAGATGCACAAGGAAATCCCCAGGCAATTTATCCGACTCCGGTAATTGGAATGGTAGGGTTAATTGCTGATATTTCTCAAACTTGTGGGTTGGCTTGGCAAAATGAAGGGGATATTATTTATCTGTTAGGATTGGGTCAGTTTGAAGCAGAAGAAAGCGAAAATGATGCCAGATTAAGTTTAGGCGCTTCGGAATATTTAGCTCAAATTCATCATATTATTGCTGGGAAACCGCCAGAAGTGGATTATGATTTAGAACGGAAAGTACAAGCCGTTTGTCGGGAAGGAATTCGGAAAAATTGGGTGAATTCTGCCCATGATTCTGCTGAGGGAGGGTTGGCGGTTGCGTTAGCGGAATGTTGTATTAATGGGGAGAAAGGGGCGACAATTAATTTGGGAATAGATTCGCTTTTACAACGACGTTGGGATAGGATTTTATTTGCAGAAGGCGGAGCGAGAATATTGGTTTCTGTGAGTCCTCAAAATCAAGCAAACTGGGAAAGTTATCTGCAACAACAGTTAGGCGAAAAAGGGGAATTTTGGCACGATTTGGGGAAAGTTGAAGGAGGTTCGGCACCGTTGAAAATCTTGGCGGGGGATGAGTTAACGTTGGTTGAAATGGGGGTTGTTGAAATGAAAGACTGTTATTTCAATGCTATTGAACGCCGGATGCGCTCGTAAAAAAATTGTAGGTTGGGTTGTTTTGAGTTTGTTTGGTATCCTCAACCCAACCTACATCTACAGCCTACTTTGCCAGCTTGAACTCTAATTGCTGATGCACCTGATCTGATACCGCAATATATCTGACAGGATGTGTAAGCTTTTTAACTTTCCCAAGCCTCTCCGCTTCTTTCAACCAATTATTTACAAGGCTTTTAGGGAGTTTGAACATTTCCGAAATCTCCTCTTGTGTCCGCTCTGTGCTGAGAGCTTTTTCTAAATAGGGCAGGATTATAAAGAAAGCATCATAATTTTCATTGGAAGACAAAGTATTTGCATTACTCGGTTCTTTGCTAATGCCTATGGCTTCTGTTTGAGAACTTAATTGATTAGCAGGTTCTTGCGGTTTCTCCTCAACAGAAATTATGTCGGAAGTCTGAAGTTGCAATGTATTAGCAGAACTCGATTTATCTTTCTCAATCTCATATTTAGATACAATTGTATATAATAATTTGAATATATCCTTGTAGGTTTGCTTGCCAACACCTTCAATTTTTCCTAACTCTCTAAATCTTCTAATGGGCAAAGCATCAATTATTTTTTTTCTAATGTCAGATTTTATATTAAATTCCTTATCCCATCCTGAACTCTCAATATTGTTGATTAAATTAACCATTGCTCCCTCTGTACCTGTTGCTTCATCTTCTTGATCTAAACAGATAAACACATCAATATCGAGGTTTTGCAAGTATTTTTCCATTAAAGGGGATACATCAGCCCATGCAAGTCCACCATTGCTACATCCCAACTTAGGAAAAGCAACAGAAGTAATTCCGCCTCTTTTATAGTTGGTGGCAAAATACTTTAGACCTTCTTCTATCCATTCAATTTTAGAGGGATACCTCCAATGATTCTTTGTAGGAAAGTTAAGAATCCAAAGCCTCTTATAATTTCTATAAAGATAAGGCTTGCCAACCTTAACCTCTTTTTTCTTACATCGCTCTACATAGTCTCTTTCCATTTCTGGAAATCTTAGCTGAAACTCTAAAGCTAACCCCGCACCCATGACGCCAACGCAGTTAATTGTGTTAACAATCGTTTGTACATCAACGTTAAAAACTGTAGTATCAGTATAATGCAGCATGGTCAGAAATATAAATCTGGATTTACTCTTCCTATAATATCGGTTTTCTGTTTGGCGGCAACAATGCTATTTCTGTGTTTCTCGGAACGACAGAATATTGCTTTAATTTTATTTGGTGCTACTGTTGGATAAACAAGTATCTCTGCACACTTTATGCGTTTGCCATCTTCCGAATCATTCCAATATTTCGCCCAAATTACATTCCACGGCAATTGGTTAAGCATTTGTACACCCCGATAAAACCGAGTCTCTCTAGCCGCAGCATTTCCATCAGAAAAAATAACATTCGCTTCTAATAAAAGTTGTGGATCAATTCCTAAAATAACAATGTCATCTTGATATTGTATTCTCTTATACAGCATTGGATTTCTTGGTGAAAAATATAGGGGAACATATTCATGCAACAGTATATTATCGACTGTTCGATCAGCCCTTCTATCTTGAACATCTGGCTCGGAGATATCTACTTGTATCAATCCTCGTCTATAGGCTTCATTATGTGATAATAATCCATTCCTAATGATGGAAGCAAGATTATTTATGTGGGTCATGTGATATAAGTATTCAATACCGTACTCTTGAAGGATGTCCATGAGGATTAATCAGAAGTTTTTGTTAACCCTTTGTCATTAGTAGTAGGTTGGGTTTCGTATCCTCAACCCAACCTACAATTTTAGGAATTAATCCGCAATTTGATAACGATTTGTTCGCTAACTGAACTCGGAACTTTCCAAGATTTAAGGTGTTGGACAATCCGCTTAATCAATATTTTGTGATTGAGCGTAGAAGCTTTTTCATCAAGTACAACCTGCTGAACCCGACCCTTTTTAACTTGCAATTCAAACACCAACTCACCTTGAGATTTAGTCGAAATTTTCAGGGTTGTTAAGTGTTGCTTTAATGACTCAGTTTCAGCCTCCTCTAATCCTGTCGTTTCTAGAATTTCGATTGAAGAATAGGTAGCAAATGAAGAATCGCTCACTGATTCTTCTACTCCCCTTTCTCTTTCTTGAGTCATAAAATTGGATGAACGATCCAAAGTAGGTGCAGAAGGTGCGCTTGCTGCGGCTGGCATCATCATACTGTCAAAGCTGGAAAAATCAGCATATGTAGAAAAATCTGTCTCCTCTTCATAATCAACCGGTTCACGAGCTATTGAACGAGAAACCGACCGAGCCATCATTTTGGGTACAGGCATACTACGCGCCGCCCCAACAGTACGCCGATAACTAACACCTTCGGGCATTTCTAGGGGAACTTCAACAGAAATTGTCTTTCCATCTGGGTCAACCCGAACGTCATCGCTAACCGCCACAAATGCGGTGTATTGCGATAACAATTGATAGGTTAAAGCGGTGTCTGTAACGGCTTCTACATTCGATTTTGTCTCGTAGCCTAACATCTGATTCGTCAGGTGTTTAATGCGCTGGCGTCCCCACAATTGGGCGATCGCCACATTTCCCGCATTTGAGAAATCAATTAAAAAGGTTTGTTCGTAGGGGTTTCCATTGGCAATTTTTCCCGTAACTTTTAAATTCCCCGCAGCAGAATCAACCTTTCGCCCAAACAAAACTAAAGGCTGTTCGGCAAATAAATCGGGGGCAATTTCGGGGTAAATTTCCGGGGTTTCTCCGTTACATTCCCACCGAATATTAATGTCAGTTAAAACGGGGTTGTTAATTTGTCGGAAGAACTTTTCAGCGACTTCTTGAGTCGGTTCATCCTGACGAACAACCCGAGAAATTCCCCGACCAATTTCGGCTATGCGGTTAATTAAAAACCGATTCACCGAACCACCTACACCAAAACTGTACAGGCGATTTCCGGGTTTTAAGTTGTCTTGAACTTCCGATAAAACAGCGTTTTCATTCCCGATATAACCGTCGGTTAACAGCACAATACTCCGCAACCGCCCGGTAACTTCGGGAAATTTTAACACTTCCCGAATTCCATTCAAGAGTCGTGTTCCGCCATTAGCTTGCAGTCGATTAACGTAGTTTACGGCGAGGGTGCGGTTTTCGGGACTGTTGGCTAACGGCGTTTCTGAAAGTTTGCGGGTTGTATGGGCAAAATCCATAATGTTAAAGGTATCATTTGGATTTAACCCGTTAATAAATCGCCGCATTAACTCCTGACATTTGAACAGAGGATCGCCCTGTTGCGAACCGGATGTATCCATCAAAAACAGAACGTCTTTGGCGACAATTTCATCGGTTTTGTACTCTATTGCGGGAATGAAATATAAAGCAAAATGTCCGCCTCGTTCGTCGGTTTGAGTTAATACCGTTGCTTGGGTATTGTCTCCAGAAACTTGATAGCGGAGAATTAAATCTTTGTTGGGAATGGTATCTTGGTTATCGAGTTTTACGGTAACAATTTCACCGTTTTCTGTGATATTAATTTGATGGGAAGTTGAACGAACTTGGGAAATCGGTAAACCCGCATTAATTTCAACAGTTACGCCGATATCTTGACCCGAACGGGTTCCGGGTGGAACAATAGGTGGGGTGATTTTAGACGCATCAGGAACTTGGTCTGTATCCCCGCTTTCATCAATGGCTTGACCGGGAATATAGCGCGGCCCAACGACCATTGGAAAGACAAATTCATAATCCCCTTTTTCAAATTTCAGGCTATCGCTATAGCGAATAATCACTTCAATTTCTTCGCCTGGTTTGATATTGGCTAAAGATTGGGTAAAGATATTATCTCGCTGCTGTTCAAGTAAGCCTGCGGTACGTCCTTGCTGTTTGGCGGTTTGGTAAATTTGTTGGGCTTCTTCCCGTTTTTTGATATTACCTTTGATAATGCGATCGCCGATTTTGATCTCCATCTGATCGACTGCGGCTTCATCCGGTAAAGGAAAAGTATAAACCGCCTCCATCGGTTGTGTTAAAGGATTTTCAAAACTTTGTTTAACTTCAACACGAGATAAATTTCCGCAAATCTGGGCGAAGACTTCGGTATGTTTGAGAGGAAAGGTTAAAGGAATATTATCAGGAGATTTTGCGGTAATTCCACCAGTAACGGGTGGGGATGCTGGCATGGGAGTAGCCCTCCAAATTGGAACAATTTATAGCGTTTTGTTAGACTTCAGATTGAAATTTCCATTTTTCGGAAGTAAATGACCCTGGTTTGAATTAAATTTTGTTAAGTTCCGAAGAATACTTAGGAATTGATATGGATTTTGAGGGTTAAGAGGTCACAGTCACCAGGGGGGACTTGCCAATCTTTGAGCGCAGTTTGAATCATTTTGATGATTGTTTTTTTATTAAGTGTAGAAGCTTGTTCATCCCATACGACTCTCCTAATGCGTTCTTTTTTAACTTGTAATTCAAACACCAACTCACCCATAAATCCGTCAGGAATTTCGAGATTTTTTAAATGATTTTTCAACGAGTCAACTCCTTTTGCATCTAATCCGGTAACATCAATCACCTCAAGGGGGCCAGTCATGGCGGAGAAAGATGAATATTTCAGCAACCAATCCCTTGTCTTTGACCAATCTGCAAAGCAGACATCAGGGGCGCTCATAAAAGATACAGGCATAAACAAAGACCTCATTTATTCACGGCTGCTAACGATAGTCGGGGTCTGAGTGACCAATAGAGACATCACAGATCCTCCCTAATTCCAATATTCACAACCTATTGTGAGATATCAAGCTAAAATCGTTATTTTTAGTAAACAAACCTGCTGAAAATGGTTAATTTTTATTACGTTTGTCTCTCTTATTTTAGCATCAATCACTGATAACAGAAGGGTTAGAACCGTCCCAACGGTCAAAGATGTTTGAAAACTGTCAACTTGATCTAGCACAATGACTAAATAGGGCATTGACTGGCGTTGGCGGAAGGACACTTATGTATATTTACACCACCCCTCGGTTTGATGAACAAGCGAGGCAACACGGCATTCAAAGTCAGGTGGCGGAACTTTTGGTCGCAATCAAGACTCAAGGGATTACTGCTGTAGAAGCTTTGTTTGAACGCAACTATCCTTATTTGAAGCGACCTGTCCGCAATTTGCGACTGGTGGGGAAGATTTTGCGAGTTGATAATTGGGAAGTGTTGTGTCTACTGGAAGTGTTCACCCGAGGGGGCAAAGAATACGAAGCGTTTCTGAGAAATCCCGAAGAATACGGTCAACTCCACCTCGAACCTGCTGTTAATTTTCAACAGTTGGATGTTAGTTTAAAAGCCCAACGAGAAGAACAACACTCCGTTACCCGTCGTCAACCGTTACCCGAGAAACTCTATCATCTTTGGCTAGAACGTCCGAGTTGGGCAAGAAATACGGCTGATATTATTATTTGTGAAAGTGAAGTTTGGGTCAACCAATTTAAGCAACGAGATATTCAACTTCAGTGGAAGACTTACCACGAAATTATTACCAATTTAGTGGGAGAAAGTAAGTTTAATAATGGAATTAGCCGTCAGGAAACCAACTGGTTAAATATTTATCTCTGTGGAAAACCCAGTGAA
This sequence comes from Lyngbya aestuarii BL J, assembly GCF_000478195.2. Lineage (GTDB taxonomy): Bacteria > Cyanobacteriota > Cyanobacteriia > Cyanobacteriales > Microcoleaceae > Capilliphycus > Capilliphycus aestuarii. Next base: position 7,253 of record NZ_AUZM01000078.1, read on the forward strand.
CATCGCTATATTTTGTATAGTTTGGTGGAAACCGTTGATCTTCCCCATCGAAATGTGTTGTTTTTGTTAGCAACTTTTGATCGAGATCCCGCATTAACTGAACTTGCAGAAGTCGGTCAAGTGACTCATGTTTTTACCCCTCAAAATACCCAAACTCTGTTTTCTCAAAATGTCACTTTTGATAATTTATCTCGTTATACTCGTCGTTCATATCCCGCTTATTTGATTTTAGATGGAGACGTTTGGTTAGAACTTGAACAAGAAGCCGGGATTAATTTAGCCCTTTCGGTAGAAGAAGAAGAAATTCTACATGAACTTTCGACGACTGAACATAATACTCACTCTTTACCTGTTTTTATTAATGGACGGGCTGGAAGTGGCAAGTCAACGATGTTAGTTTATTTATTTGCGGATTATTGCGATCGCTATCAAAAATATTATCTAAAAAACAAACCTAAAAAAGATCAAAATCTTTTTAACCCTTTGTTTTTAACCTACAATGAAAAATTACTATCTAAAGCCCAAGAAGCGGTTGAAAAACTTTTAAACAATCATCATAAATATGTTCTAGATACGAATAATTATCGAGACGAAAAACCTTTAATTAACAATTGTTTTAAGTCTTTTCAACAATTTTTGCTCAATCAACTTCCGCCTGAATATACTATCCACTTTGATCCTGATAAATATATTTCTTTTTACGATTTTCGTCAACATTGTAGCCGTAGACACAGCCGTTATTCTCCAGAGTTATGCTGGCATATTATTCGCACCTTTATCAAAGGATATACCCTCACCGGACAACAAGAAGGGTATATGACTCCAGAAGATTATGAAGAAGTTCCGAGACGAGAAAGAACAATTTCTCTGGATGTTTTTAAAGCGATTTATAAACAGGTGTGGTCTTGGTATCATCAACTCACAACTCGAGAAGGATATTGGGATGATCAAGACTTAATTCGCAAGGTGTTAAATTTGCAATGTTTCGAGTCTAAATATACAGCAATTTTTTGTGATGAAGCCCAAGATTTTACCAAGTTAGAATTGCGGTTAATTATGCAGTTATCCGCCTTTTCACAATGCGATTTATATCCTCCGGTTCACAGTTTACCTTTTGCGTTTGCGGGTGATCCATTTCAAACGTTAAATCCGACTGGGTTTCGTTGGGATAGTGTTAAAGCGACTTTTTTCGATCAAGTGATTGCGGTTCTTGATCCCAGTCATCAGTTAAACTTGAACATGACTTTTTATGAACTAGAGTCCAATTATCGTTCGAGTTTATCTATTGTTAAAGTCACGAATTTAATTCATTTATGGAGACATCTTTTATTTCAAATTCAGGAACTAAAACCCCAAGCCGCTTGGCAACCTTACACCGACTCCAACGAACCCCAAAAGTTTATTTTTTGTCAACGGGGATTTTCCGCAGAAACGTTAAAACGTCATGTTGAAAATTCTCCAATTTTTATCGTTCCTTGTGAAGCGGGAGGAGAACTTCAATATGTTAAAAATGATCAATTTCTGGCGAGTTTATTTCCGCAAGTCAATGAAGAAAATCCGCCTAAAAATGTTTTAAGTGCAATTCAAGCCAAAGGGTTAGAATTTCCCTTGGTAATATTATATAAGTTTGGCGAACAGTTTTCCCAAGAATTTCAGCGTCCAATTTGGGATTATTTAGGAAATCAAGAAGATCATCCATTAGAGTTAGAATACTTTTTTAATAAACTCTATGTGGCGGCGAGTCGAGGAATGTCTGATTTAATTGTGATTGATACAGAAGCCGGAGATCATTTCTTATGGCAATATGCCACTTCTGATCAGACTCATAACCTAGAAAATTGGTTACAACAAACCGAAGATAAAAGCCTTTGGGAAAACGCGATTGGTGGATTCCGTTGGGGTGATAATTTAGGAGGATTAGATCGAGATAATCGAGAGTCTCAGGCGAAAGAATTTGCCGAAAATGGACGCAGCCAAAAAGATGCAACCTCTCTGCGACGCGCCCAACAATTTTATAGCGAATTAGGCAACTTAGAACAAGCAGATTTATGTCAAGCTTGGGCGTTAAAATTTGAGAAACAATTTCGTGCAGCCGGAATCCTCTTTTTACAACGAGGCAAACAAAAAGAAGCTTGGAATTGTTTTTGGGAAGGAACCTGCTGGCACGCTTTAATGGATTGGTATCAACAATTTCCTGAACAAAAATCTCTAGAACGTTTTCTGGCTGAATTTATGGCACAAACGCCTAAAACCCTCGACACGATTCAAACATTTACTAGCTTTTTAGAAGAAAATTTAACAAATCGGTTACTTGTAGAAAATCGCCTGGTTAAACCCTGGAAAGTCACCATACAAGAGTATAGCCGCCAAATTCGTAATTTAATGCGGGAAAAAAACTTAAAAAAAGAGAATTGGCAACGATTTGGTGATATATTAGAAGGGTTAGATGAAGCAAAATATCATGGATTACTAGAGCTAGCAGGAGATTGTTTTTATCGCGCTCAAAATTTGAGACGGGCGGTGCGGTGTTGGCGCGAAAGTGGGGCGACAAAAAAACGAGAATATAATCTCGCTGAAGCTGAATTACTGGGCTTTCCCGAAGGATTTCCTTACTTAGAAAAAGTCGGTGATTATCAACGAATTGTCAGAGAGTGGGAAAATGCAGGAAAACCGGGAACACAACAATGGTTAAAATATATTGACTGCATCGGACAAGCATTAGAAAAACAGCATCGACAGAAAGATTGGGTTGAATATTTGATTCGGACAAAACGTTGGGTTGATGCGATCACTGCGATTGAAAAATCTCCGAAACCTGAAGCCATTAAGTTTAGATTTGAGATCGTTCGACAATTAGCCCGTTCGAGTTTAACTGCCGAACAAGCGCGAGAATTTCGCAGTCGATATGTCAATCTAATCGAAAAAGTATTATCTTATTCTCAGTGGCAAAAATATCTTTCTATCGAAGAAATTGGCATCGCTTTAGAACGAGTTGGAGAATTAGTTCCCACGCTCAGATTTTACGAAAAATTTGTCAATTCTGATCAACCCCAATTCAGTCAATTTGCCCGTAAACGATGGATAGCCACGAAACTAAAACAACAAGATTACGCCAATGTTGCTGAACCAAAAAGAGCCGCAGAAATCGCCCGAGAAATTGCTCGCAAAGCCTATGATTGGGTGATAATTCCTGGGGAAATTTCAGCCGAACCGCCCCGTTTAGAAGTTCAGGGAACTTTGACACCGACACCGGGAAAAGCAGAAGAAAAACCGACTGCTGCTGCGTCTGATGCTGATGTAGGAATTGTTGGATTACCACCAGGTACAAAAATTAAACTGATTGATAGTGAAATTAAAATTTACAGTTTTAAAATTGCTCATCTAGAGGTGAAGCGAGTTCGACGGGGATTAAATCTTTGGGTATTGCTTCGAGATACTGACACCTTATCAGAGTTGCAAGTGACAATTGATCGCAAACGCAGTCGAATTAAAGTCGGAAATGTGATGATTGATGCTTTTGATGGTCATCAACTTCGTTTTAGTAGTCCAGAGAGAGACTATAAAGGAATCGTGTTCTACAGTCGTGAACAACCCCGCATCGAATTGCAAATTCGAGGAATCACTAACAAAATTTACCTTTAAAATATAAATGAAGAAGCAATCTCAACTGCAATTGCGGCATTTTTCTCTACAATTGATCTGAGATTGACAATCATTGTTTACTTACGCTAAAGGTTGATTCTGCTCATGTCCGAGTCGTTTTCCTATCAATCCATCCCCGAAATTACAGTTGAAGAGTTAGCACACCGTCTACAAGCGGAGTCAGCTAAAAACCTACAACTGGTGGACGTTCGTGAACCTCAAGAGGTAGAAATGGCACAGGTTGATGGATTTCTCAACCTACCCTTGAGCGAATTTAGCCAGTGGTCTGAACAAATTCACAGTCGCTTAGATCTCGAAAAAGAAACCCTGGTAATGTGTCATCATGGAATGCGATCAGCTCAAATGTGTCAGTGGTTGATGCGTCAGGGATTCACGAACGTCAAAAATATCGCCGGAGGAATTGATGCTTATTCCATTCTCATTGATTCTGAGGTTCCTCGGTATTAAATGAGATCCCACCGGATAAGTTTGTCCTAAACTTCTCACCTCACCCCTTCTCAGTTCCCTGACCGTGCGAAATTTGAGATTTTCAGTAACAATACAATAGGTACAAATTCTTCATTCTTTGATCAATAAATTCCTTGATTATGCTTCTTGAGCAGCGTTCACAAACAAAAACCCAATCCTTACAGCCGTCTCAGCTTAACCTGGACTATGACTTAGCCATTGTCGGTGGCGGTATTGTCGGGGTGACTCTCGCCTGTGGACTCAAAAACTCTCCTCTGAAGGTGGTTTTGATTGAACCCCAACCCAAAGCAGTCGCCATCCGTCGCCGACAAGCTTACGCCCTGACGCTGCAAACTGGACGCATTCTCCAAGGAATTGGAGTCTGGGACGAAATATTACCCAAAATTACCACATTTAATCAGATTAGTCTCAGCGACAGTGATCATCCCAATGTGGTTCACTTTCAACCTGAAGATCTCGGGACAGAGGGGTTGGGTTATGTCGGTGAACATTCGGTGATCCTAGCCGCAATGCACGATTTTCTGGACTCCTGTGAAAACGTTTCTTGGCTGTGTCCGTCTCAAGTTGTCAATGTTGATTATCAGCCAGATTTTGCCGAAATAGAGGTGGAAGCGGAGGGAAATACCCAAACTCTGCGAACTCAGTTGGTAATTGCTGCGGATGGTTCGCGATCGCCATTGCGTCAAGCGGCGGGAATTTCAACCTATGGCTGGAAATATTGGCAGTCTTGCATCGCCATGACGATCAAAACTGAAAAATCTCACAATAATGTCGCCTTTGAACGGTTTTGGCCAAGTGGCCCAATGGGGGTGTTACCTTTACCTGGAAACCGTTGTCAGGTGGTGTGGACGGCACCTCACGCCGAAGCCCAAGCCTTGAAAGATCTCGATCAAAAAGCGTTTTTAGAGTTGCTGGAATATCGCACTGGCGGGCTTTTGGGTCGTTTAGAATTGGAAAGCGATCGCTATGTGTTCCCAGTGCAATTGATGCAAAGCACCCGCTATATTCAATCTCGACTTGCTTTAGTGGGGGATGCAGCCCATTGTTGTCATCCGGTTGGTGGCCAGGGCTTAAATATGGGCGTTCGGGATGCTGGGGCGTTGGCTCAAGTTCTCCGTCAAGCGGCTCAAAACGGTGAGGATATTGGACAGCTTCGCGTTCTCAAACGATATGAAGGTTGGCGTCAAACCGAAAATTTAGTAATTTTAGGATTCACTGATTTTCTAGATCGAATGTTTTCTGGGAATTGGCGACCAAAAGTTACGATTCGTCGGTGGGGATTATGGAGTTTGCAGAAGGTTAAACCGTTGCGGTATTTAGCGTTACGCCTGATGACGGGGTTATTGGGTCGCTCAATTCATCCTCAACATTAATGTTTAGTTCTCTACTCTTTTTATCGTTTTATTGTGTTCAATAGTCGTCGAGATTTTCTCAAAAAATCAAGTTATTTGAGTACACTTTTACTGTTGGGAGGGTTTGGAGAAGATTCTCAACCTGCTCAGGTTTTAGAAACACTCAATCCAACCTCTCTACATTCATTTACCCTACAGTTAGATTGGAAATATAACGTTCAATTTGCAGGAGTGTTACTTGCAGATTATTATCAACTTTACCAAAAAGAGGGATTGAAAATCAACATTCAACCCTGGGATTTTGGTCTTGATATCTTAGATGTTGTTGCCGAAAATCCAACTGTTTTAGGGTGTGCTGAACAAGATGTAATTTTAGCCGCCCAAGCTGCCGGAAAACCCATCAAAGCCATTGCCACCATGTTTCAAACTTCGCCTTTGGGTTTGATGTCAATGCCCGGTAATAATATTACATCTTTGCATGATTTAGTGGGGAGAAAAGTGGGTATTCATGGGGATACTCAAAAAGTTATGGACTTAGTGATGGGGTTCAGTCAACTTTCGTCAGACGAGATTGAAGTTATTGATATTTCCTATGATGAAAAATACGATAAATTGTTAACGGGAGAAGTCGATGCAATCCAATGTTATCTCGTCGATGAACCGATAGGCTTTGCTTATCAAACTGGAATTGAACCCACAGTTATTCGTTTGAGTGATTATGGTTATGATGCTTACGTTCAGACAATTTTTGCTCATTCTTTTTTGTTAGAAACCCAACCAGAACAGGTAAAAGCGTTTCTCAAAGCAACCTTTCAAGGCTGGAAAATCGCCCTAGATAATATTCCCCGTGCGGCGAAAATCGTTGTCGAGAATTATGTTAACCCGAAAAGTAAATATAACAATTTAGACTACCAAACTCAGTCTTTAAAATTAATTTCAAACTATATTACTTCGGGAGAAAGTTTAGATCAACCCTTGGGCTTAATTTCACCCGAACGTTGGCAAAGCATGACAAAGCGTTTAGTTCAATATAATATTATTAAAAACGCCCCAAACCTCTCCGATTCTATCGACTTATCTCTGTGGTCAGTCTAAAGATAACTTCAATTCAAAATTGAGATCAAACTCCGAAAGAGTAAATAAATAATCCCCCATACTACTACTTAACCTGAGTACAGGGGATGCTTCTGACCTAGCTAATATTTCTGTAGTCGATCAGCTAGATTAAATTCAACCATAAACTAGAGTTGTTTCACTTCAGAAACCAACTTGGCAACCGCATCTTTAGCACTGCCAAAAAGCATCATGGTTTTTTCCTTGTAGAATAGACCATTATCCACACCTGCAAAACCAGTATTGAGACTACGCTTAATCACAATCGTGTGTTTTGCCCGATCAACTTCTAGAATCGGCATTCCAAAGATAGGGCTTTTTTGGTCTTCCCGTGCAGCCGGGTTAACCACATCATTCGCCCCAATCACCAACGCCACATCCGTCTGTTCAAACTGAGGGTTAATGTCATCCATATCGTACAACTGAGGATAAGGAACATTCGCCTCAGCCAACAATACGTTCATGTGTCCGGGCATCCGTCCCGCTACAGGGTGAATCGCATACTTGACCTCAACACCCAAACCCTCTAACATATCGACCAATTCTTTAACCGAATGTTGGGCTTGAGCAACCGCCATCCCGTAACCGGGAACAATCACCACAGAACGAGCATAACCCAACATCATCGCCCCTTCTTCGGGGTCAATCGTACGAACAGACTTATCCGTTGTACCACCGCCACCTGCAACCGTAGCACTGGTCTCACCCGTACCAAATCCGGCAAACAAAACGTTTGTCAGCGGACGGTTCATGGCTTTACACATGATGATGGTCAGGATAATACCGGATGCACCCACCAACGCCCCTGCAATAATCAGCAGGTTATTCATCACGACAAAACCCGCCGCACTTGCCGCCAAACCCGAGAAAGAGTTCAACAGAGAGATGACAACAGGCATATCGCCGCCACCAATGGGAATCACGAACAATACCCCTAAAACGAGGGAAATGCCCACAATACCCAAAAATACGGGTAAATTGAACGGGGAGAAACAGATGTAGACACTACCCGCGAGAAACGCGATCAATAATGCAATGTTGAAGGGCTGTTGCAAAGGGAAAGTGATCGGAGAACCGCTCATAATCCCTTTGAGTTTGGCAAAAGCAATCAAAGACCCTGTAAAGGTCACACCCCCAATTAACACCCCTAATACAGCCGTAATGGTCGTTGGTAGAGGAGGCGTTTGGGCAGCAGACAAGAACCGCCAAAATTCACCAACTGCAATCATCGCCGATGCAGCACCCCCTAAACCGTTGAATAGACCCACCAGTTCCGGCATTGCGGTCATTTCAACTTTATAGGCGGTGATCGCACCAATCACTGATCCGATGACAATCCCCACAAAAATCATTTCATAGTTGAGGACTTCTTCATTGAGCAAAGTTGCAACAATGGCGATAAACATCCCCACCGCAGCCCAAAGATTTCCACGACGGGCGGTTGCAGGTGAACCCAACTTCTTCAAGCCGAAGAAAAATAGGGTAACAGCGACCAAGTAGCTTAACTGTATGCCTGTTGGCAAAAACTCGCTCATACTTTAGCCTCCTTTTTCTTGAACATTTGCAGCATTCGATCTGTTACCAAGAAACCCCCGACAACGTTAATTGTTGCCAGTACAACGGCGATTAAACCTAAAATTACAGTCACGTTCCAATCCCGTTCTCCGGCGATGATTAACGCCCCTAAAACGGCGATACCGGAAATTGCATTTGCACCCGACATCAGGGGTGTGTGCAGTGTCGGTGGAACTTTAGTAATCACTTCAAACCCGGCAAAGGTTGCCAGGACAAACACAAATAATGCGGAAATTAGGGTTTCTGCTGTCATAATCTTTCTAGAAATTAGCGGTTAGTGGTTGCGCGAAAAGCCCAAATGTTGGGTGTCAGGAGTCGTGAGGTCGTGAGGTCGTGAGGTCGTGAGGTCGTGAGGTCGTGAGGTCGTGAGGTCAGGAGTCAGAAGTTTAGAAGTCAAGAGTTTAGAATTGCCTCTTGCTAGCTTGCCTCTTGCAAGATTGCCTCTTGCCACATGACCTGTTCCCTATTCCCTATTCCCTATTCCCTATTCCCTGTTCCCTGTTCCCTGTTCCCTGTTCCCTCCTTACTGAGTCACCGTAACGCCAAGAGCATCTTTAACTCGTTGAGAGCGAATTTCACCGTTGTGAGTGACACAAGCCCCGTCAATGATGTCATCCTCAAAATTGAGCGTGAGTTCACCTTCAGGGGTGGTCATTAGCTTCAACAAAGCGTTTAGGTTCTTAGCGTATACTTCGCTGGCGTGGAGAGGCATCGAAGACGGTAAGTTAATCGGGCCGACAATAGTGACCCCATGTTTTAGCACATCTTTTCCCGCTTCGGTACATTCACAGTTACCGCCTTGAGAAGCCGCCAAATCCACCACAACTGATCCCGGCTTCATTTGAGTCACCATCTCCTCTGTCACCAACACGGGGGCTTTCCTACCCGGAACTTGAGCGGTTGTAATTACGACATCAGAAGCAGCAACATGAGTGGTGAGAACTTCACGAGTATGTTGTTTAGCCTTTTCTGAGAGTTCTTTGGCATAGCCGCCTTCGGCTACAGTGTCTTCTTCGAGGGTGACATCAACAAACTTCGCGCCTAAGCTTTGGACTTGTTCCTTAACTTCGGGACGAACGTCAAAAGCCTCAACAACAGCACCCAAACGACGAGCGGTGGCAATGGCTTGTAAACCTGCAACACCCGCCCCCATGACTAATACTTTCGCCGGACGAATGGTACCGGCCGCAGTGGTAAGCATCGGGAAATATTTCGGCAGAGTAGCAGCGGCAATCAAAACCGACTTGTAACCCGCGAGGTTTGCCTGAGAAGACAAGGCATCCATACTTTGGGCGCGACTTGTCCGAGGAATCATTTCCATACTGAAGGCGGTGACTTTACGCTCACTCAGCTTTTGGACTAAGCTTGGATTGCCCAAAGGATTTAAAAAGGCAATTAGAATGCTACCTTCGCGCAGTTTTTCAGTTTCGTGGTCTTCAAAATTGCCCACTTTGAGGACAATATCGGCATCACGCCATAGGGTGGCCGTATCGCCAATCACTTTGACCCCGACTTCTTCGTAGGTAGCATCAGAGAAAAATGCCCGTTCACCTGCTCCGGCTTCAATCCAAACTTCAATTCCTTGCTTGACGAGTCGAGCAGCTACATCGGGCACCAGGGCAACACGGCGTTCATCTACCTGAATTTCTTTTGCGATCGCTATCTTCATGTCATAAACTCTCCTTATGCAGATGTGTTTTTCAGTTAACAGTTACGCAGTTACCCGTTACCCGTTTTTCTAGCAAACAGTTAGCCAGGTTTTGTAGCTTATTGTGTTCGATTTGCGTAATGGGTGAAATTAACCTCCAATGGACACAACTCGACACCACCCTCTGAGTTGTGTCACAATAACTTCCGTTCCTTGCATCGTAAATCGGATATTGACAAAGCGTTTCGTATCTTTAACTTGTTTTTATCTAGTTCAGGGTTTTCTCATAAAATTTCACTTAATTAAAGGAGTCTGTATGCGCCGTTTTTTTTCAAGTCTTGCACTGACTGGTGTCTTACTTGGCAGCCTTCCGATCCTCAGTTTTGCTCAAGGAACACCTGGAATTACCTTGTTTGGCGGGCCTGAACAGGCGAATATGCTCAACTTCTATCTGCAAAGCGGTCAAGCAGGTCGTTGGGATCGGTATAAACTGAGAATTCCCGCCAATAAGCTGAATTTGGCGGTTGCCCTGATCTCAATTACTTATCCGGAGTATTACAAGGGCAAGTTTGACCCCGATAAGATTGAAGTGCGGATTCAAGGCGAATCGGTTCCCTTAGAAGAAGTGGTTTGGGATGCTGATAATAATTTTATCGAGATTTACCCGACTGAACCGATTCCGGCCGGTAACAAGTTGGAGATTGTCATGTCTAATGTTAAAAATCCGACTTTTGGGGGAATGTTTCATTTTAATGCCAATATCCGCACCCCCGGAGATGTTCCCCTTCTACGCTATGTGGGAACTTGGGTATTGAGTATTGACTAACGTCGATTGGGAGAACTTGACTCTATTCTATCTTCGTTGAGTCTGTGGGTTTGTGGGAAATCTCGCCAACTCTAAGTCTTTTTGAGTCGAGTTGAATGTGCTAAGATTAGCGATTGGGACTTTTTTGGAAAGCTAAAAATCAAGAACAATGGCTCAACAAACCTTAAAGGGAACGAACCGCAAGAAAAAAAGAGTATCGGGGTTTAGAGTCCGGATGCGAACAAAAAACGGTCAATCGGTGATTCGATCTCGTCGTAGAAAAGGACGCGCTCGTTTGTCTGTGTAAACTTAATAACTCAAGCAAAACAAGGCTGAACAGCCCACTGTATTCTTGAGATTCTGGTGCGATGTTACCCAAAGATAACCGACTCTGGCATCCCCAAGACTTTAAAGCAGTTTACGCTCGTGGAGTGCATCGCAAGACTTCTCACTTAACGCTGAGGGCATTACGATGTTCTCCTCAACCGGAAGATCAGATCTCCGAGATCTCAAATCAGACGCAGCGAGCAACCCGGATCGGGATTTCCATCAGTCAAAAAGTCAGCAAACGCGCTGTGGTTCGCAACCGAATTAAACGACAAATTCGAGCCGCTTTCCGTCAACTATTATCAAAGCTGTCGAGCGGTTGGGATATTGTGATCGTTGTTAAGCCAACAGCGATAGAGTGCAATTATGCCAAATTTCTGCAAGAATTAGAACAGTTGTTGGTACAAGCAGAGGTAATCAATGAGTATTCGGGAGGAAACATTGTATGAGGGTGGCCCCCATGTCGGAGACCTGATTATCAATTTATTAGTTGGACTAACGATTATCGGACTGCCCCTTGCTGTCGGTTCTGTGGTCAGAGCCTTGTGGTTGCGTTACCGGATTACAAACCGTCGTGTTTCAGTCACCGGAGGCTGGATGGGACGCGATCGCACCGATATTGTCTACTCGGAAATCGTAAAAATTGCTAAAGTGCCGCGTGGACTCGGACTTTGGGGAGATATGGTTCTCACCCTCAGAAACGGAAGTCGCCTAGAACTCCGCGCACTCCCTAGATTTAGAGAAATCTACGAATTTATTGAAGAAAAAATTGCTTTAAAAGCGGATGCGTCTCGGGGAAATTAGGGTTAGAAAAGATTTTTGTCAAAATCCAAGATCAAAATCAACACCGTTAACTCACTAACTTCTTCCCCAATTTCAAGGCACGCATCAAAAATTAGGCTCAGGAAACACTCAATCTTTTACCCATATGGAGAAAAGAGACGTGACCCGATGAACCTGTTAGGGCTTGCATCCCGCTTTTTTTGGTAAATTAGTGATTAAAGACTCGTAAGCAGATTTAGATTATCTCATAAGACGAATGGACTTTGGTATTGGGTTTCTCTCAAACAACATTATGTTGCCGATCCTAGACTTTTTCTATGGGATCGTGCCGAGCTACGGTTTAGCGATCGTAGCCTTAACGCTAGTCATCCGCTTTTCTCTGTACCCTCTAAATGCAGGCTCAATCCGCAATATGAGGCGTATGAAACTGACTCAGCCATTAATGAAAGAGCGAGTCGAGAAGATTCAGCAACAGTACAAGGATGACCCCGTAAAACAACGCGAAGAAATGAGTCGCGTCTATAAAGAACTGGGAAACCCCTTGGCTGGATGTTTTCCGCTGGTGCTTCAGATGCCGATTTTGTTCGCCCTATTTGCCACCCTGCGAGGATCGCCTTTTTCGGATGTCAGCTACACCGTGGATGTGGACATCTTTCCTCGCGAACAGATGGAACTGATTCAACCGGCCGCTTATACAACAAAAGCACAAAACGTCTATGTCGCCGATGGCGTTCACTTTTCAACTGTGGCGCTGCTACCGGGTGGAAATCGGATGGTGGTGGGGGAAAAAACCCCGATTGAATTTGAAACCGCTCAAGGTGAATCCCTAGAAACTAAACTCGAAAACTATCCCGATTCCAAGCTAACTCCAGTTTGGACGATCACGAAGGGAGAAGAAAAAGTCAAGATTGATGACCAAGGCAATATCATTGCCCTCGCTCCCGGACAGGCAACCATCCAAGCATCACTCAAAGGAATTGCAGCCGACAAAGGCTTTTTGTTTATTGACGCTTTAGGTCGCGTGGGTGCTTTCGATGAAGATGGAGTCATTCACTGGGATATTGTCGGCATGATTTTAACCTTTGGAATCAGCCTCTATCTAAACCAAGTTCTATCTGGACAAAGTAACACCGCCTCGAGTGGAAATCCTCAACAGGATACTATCAATAAAATTACTCCAGTTTTGTTTACGGGAATGTTCTTCTTCTTTCCCCTTCCGGCAGGTGTGTTGTTATATATGCTAATTGCCAACATTTTCCAGACAGCACAATCTTTTATCCTGTCTAGAGAACCCTTACCTGAAAATCTTCAGAAAATCGTCGAAGAAGCGAATCTAAAAACGGCGAAAGCTACCCCTTCATCTGACGGGGGAAGTGGAAAACGATCTGCACTTCCTTTTGAACCGGGAAGTTCTAAAAAGAAAACATGATGCAAACAATGGACGAAGATCAGATACAACAGGGCAAAGAATGGCTAGAGGAACTGTTAAAAGTCGGAGCGCTTCCCTCAGCCGTTCAAGTCTCTCAAGAAGATGACAGTTGCTGGTTAACGATGAGTGAAAGCAACCTCTCTCCCCAACAAATTGCCGCCCTCACAGGCCCTAGTGGTGAGGTCTTAGATGCGATCCAATACTTGATTAACACCGTTGTTAATTTGGGTCTAGAAGAGGAGGAAAAAGCCGCTTACACGATTGAATTAAACGGATATCGAGTTCGTCGTTATCAAGAACTCAGTGCTTTAGCTGAAAATGCGGCAAAACAAGTTCATCAAACCGGAGTCGAACTAGAAATCAAGTCTCTTTCCTCCGTCGAACGTCGTCTGATTCATAACATCTTGAAAGACAGCGAAGAGATTGAAACCTACAGTCGAGGACAAGAACCTGATCGTCGGCTGGTGATCAAGGCTAAAAGTTAGAAACTCAGCATTCCACGTATTAATCAATGTCTAGTCCTGGGAGTAGCAGCCTTATGGATGCCATCTACATCCCTCACCTGTTAAAAGCACCTCAACGCAGTCTGGAGTTTCAGTTTGAGGAATTTCTCCCTGAACTCGAAACCCTGACCCCCGTTCGAGGTCGGTTAAAGGTGACTCACAAAACAACCTACATAGAAGTTACAGCTCAAGCGGAAACCATCGTTACTCTGACTTGTCATCGGTGTCTAAAACAATATAACCATCGCTTAAAAGTGGAGACATCCGAAATGATTTGGTTGGATGCTTCGGCTCATCAAGCTCATCTGAATTCCTTGGATGTAGAAATCAGTGTCGAAGACTTGGTGGAAACCCTTTCCCCTCAAGGAGATTTTGATCCCGCCGACTGGTTATATCAACAACTGTGTTTGCAAACCCCCTTGCGACAACTGTGTGAGGGACCTTGTGAACCGCCTCAGTCTAGCACCAATACCCCTTCAGACAGCCCGCTCGATAGCCGATGGGCGGCTTTAGAAGCTCTCAAACACCAATTGGGGTAAGTTCACTGTGATCATTGCTCAACCATTGTTAGAAAAAAACCTAAAATTGCTGAAGTCGAACAAGCAACCCCCAAAAGTCTGATGAGCAAATTTAGTGAGGAGTTGGAGTTACTCCTACGATCGCGCTACTCCTTAATTTACATCGCGACCCTAGAAGAAGAGCGGATTGAACTGACCATCAAACAATCCGCTAAACAGCAAGGAAATCGACCTGTTTATATTTGGGATTTTGTCGAAGGCTATCAAGAAGGGAATCCCAACGATTTAGGATTCGGTTGTCGTAATCCTTTACAGGCCCTAGAATTTGTCGAAAAACTGGCTGACTCTAGTCCCGCTATTTTCATTTTACGAGACTTTCACCGCTTCCTCGATGACCTTGCCATTTCTCGTAAACTTCGCAATCTCGCTCGACGCTTGAAGTCTCAGCCGAAAAATATTATTCTCCTCTCACCCCAAGTTGTCATTCCTCCCGATTTGAGTGAAGTCTTAACTGTTCTAGAATTTCCCTTACCGGATCGTCTGGAAATTCAAGCCGAGGTTCAACGGTTATTGGCGGCGACGGGATATTCGGGAGAGGTCAGTCAACTTGATGAAATGGTGCGCTCTTTTCAAGGTTTGTCGATAGAACGTATTCGCCGGATTTTAGCCAAAGCGATCGCCACTCACGGAGAAATCCGTCTTGATGATGTGGATCTGATTTTAGAAGAAAAACGACAGACTATCCGCCAAACCCAGATTCTCGACTTTTACCCCGCTCAAGAAAATATTTCTGATATTGGGGGCTTAGACAACCTCAAAGATTGGTTATTGCGGCGAGGGGGTGCTTTTTCTGAACAGGCGCGACAATACGGCTTACCCTATCCTAGAGGATTGTTGCTCGTGGGAATTCAGGGAACCGGAAAATCCTTAACGGCAAAAGCGATCGCTCATCATTGGCATCTTCCCCTGTTACGCTTGGATGTGGGACGGTTATTTGGGGGGTTAGTCGGAGAGTCAGAATCGAGAACCCGACAAATGATTCAACTCTCAGAAGCGCTCGCGCCTTGTGTGTTGTGGATCGATGAAATTGATAAAGCCTTTTCTGGAATGAATAGCCAGGGAGATGCCGGAACCGCGAATCGGGTTTTTGGAACGTTTATCACTTGGCTGGCTGAAAAAACTTCACCTGTTTTTGTGGTGGCAACAGCTAATAATATTCAATCCTTACCTCCAGAAATTTTGCGGAAAGGACGATTTGATGAAATCTTCTTTGTGGGTTTACCTTTTCAGGAAGAACGTCAAGCCATTTTTGAGGTTCATTTATCAAAACTACGACCTCATGGGATCAAAAACTATGATTTTAACCGTTTAGCCTATGAAACTCCTGATTTTTCAGGGGCGGAAATTGAACAAATTTTGATTGAGGCGATGCACATTGGCTTTAGTCAGAATCGTGACTTTACCACCGAGGATATTTTAGAAGCCGCTAGTCAAATTGTTCCCCTGGCTCGTACCGCTCAAGAGCAAATTCAATTTTTGCAACAGTGGGCGGCAGCCGGAAAAGCTCGTCTTGCTTCTCGCAATAGTAATTTAAGTCCTCGCTTTCAAGGTGAAGATTTTAAGGTATAGTTAAGGTCTTAAGTTTTCCTGTATTCTGTTGATGTCTGATCGCTCACCCCTGACGATTTCTCATTCACCTATGAGCTTGTACAATCTCCTCAAGTTTTTAGTCGGGTTTTTTTTAGCAATTGTGATTCTTGCAGGTGCTAGCGTTGCGGCGGCTCTCTATTTTGCTGCTCGGCTGACTGAACTTCCCGAACGACCAACTTTTGAAAACGATACTTCACCAACGGCTCAAACGGCTAGTACCCCCCCGAAACCGACTACTCCAAAACCGACTCCGACTCCTCCTGCGGCCCCGAAGTTACCAGAGGGAGCCTATCGAGCGGTGGTCGTACAGCCCATTGGTTTGATTTTACGAGATAGTCCGAGTTTTGAAGCGACTCGAATTGGGGGTGTGGGTTATGAGGAAAAGGTGATTGTTCTAGAAGAAAGTGAAGACAAAAATTGGCAACGTGTTCAGGCAGAAGAAGATAGTAACCGGGTGGGTTGGGTGAAAGGAGGTAACACCGAAGCTCTAGAATAATCCGATTATTATTGAGATTTTTTTCAGCTTTTCGGAAAATTTTCGGAACTTAAATTATTATAGAGACACGATTTTTTCGTGTCTTTTATCATATAAAAATGTATATAGCACTACGCATTTAAGTTAGGACATTTCTAGATCCTAAAACCCTTTCACAGTCTACTGTTCCCTGTTCCCTAAGATTGCAAACTAAGTCTCGCCGGAAACCGCCGGGCCGCAAGGCAAGCGCTGTTCCCTGTTCCCTAGCGCGTAGCGCTATAACTTGACAATTTTTTATTAAATTTTAATATTTGTCGAATAGTTTTCTAGGTAAATCAACAATTATGTTAAGAAAGTTGGACAAAAATCAATCTTAATTGCAATGATAACCGGATCATGTCCACAGAGAGAGTCTAGGTGTTACGGTTATTAAACACATCCCAAATGACTCCTAAAAAAATCTGATTCTGGAAATAACAAATGTACAAAAAAGATTCAAAAGGCGATCCGGTCGTTGCAGTTGTAACGGCTGCCTTAGGTGCTGGGGTAGCAACTTCCTTTGCGGTTAGTCAAGGTCAAAGTCCCTTTGTTGCTTTAGGAATAACAATATTCGCTGCAACTGTTGCTTTTGTGATTGATCGAGCAGGTTTGGTCTAAATTAAAACGACCTGAGAATTGATCCTTAATATAGAATAGAACAAACGATAAGTCAGAGGCTGATAGTCTTTGACTTGTTGTTTCCATAGATTTTTTTCGCACCTGAAATTATGATGGACTCTTATGCTTATCTTCATTTAGCAGTGGCTTGTGAAGACCCTCCTGAGTTCCAATTTAAAGCACCTACCTGTATTAATTGGAAACAGTTTTCATCTCTAACTTACCCCTATTTTTTATCTCTAGCTGTACTCACCACAGCCTTAACCCTACCTCAATCTGCTGTTGCTCAGTTAATTACACAAGGTAGTCGCGGAGCAGAGGTGAGTGCGATCCAGCAATCTTTACAATCTCTTGGTTTTTTTAATGCAACCGTAACCGGATATTATGGCCCAATTACTCGGGATGCGGTGATTCGGTTTCAGCAAGCCAACGGACTTTCTGCCGATGGTGTTGTTGGCCCCAATACCTTAGCGGCTTTAGGACTTGCGACTAATCCCAACCCTGAGCCTCCTCCCCTGGGCCGCGCGGCGATCGGTTTGGGTCAGGGAGATAGAGGCCCCGGAGTGACAGATTTACAAACCCGTTTGCGTCAACTGGGTTACTTTAGTACCGAACCGACAGGCTTCTTTGGTTCAATTACCCAAAATGCGGTGATTCGTTTCCAGCAAGCCAACTTAATCCCCGCTACCGGGTTAGTCAGTGAAGAAACGCTAGTTTTTCTCAATAATCGGGTTCCCACCTTACCGGGAAACCCTACACCTTTGCCTTCGGGAGTCCTCCAACAAGGAGACACCGGGCCTGCTGTGGGTGTCCTCCAACAACGACTTTTCCGGTTAGGATTTTATAACGGAGAAATCACTAACTTTTTTGATGCTCGTACAGAGCAAGCGGTGATTCGTTTTCAGCAAGCTTATAGAATTCAACCCACCGGACAAGTTGGACCGACAACGGTGAGTTATTTGATTCAGGCGACGGGAGAAGGTATTCCTTCAGTTCCGACAACTCCTGTGGCTACTCCTCCCCTTCCCTTGAGATTAGGCGATCGCGGAACCTCTGTCAGTTTGGTACAGCAACGACTCCGGGTACTAGGTTATTATAATGGCTCGGTAAACGGGATTTTTGACTTAACGACTCGACGAGCTGTACTTGCTTTTCAGCAAGATTATGGTATATCTCAAACTGGAGTGGTCGGAGCCACGACTCAATCTTATTTAATCAGTGCTGTTCCACAGGTTCAGCCGAGAGTAGTTTCTCAGGTGCCGAGTTTTGGCATTCCTCAAGGTCGCCCCATCGGGGGAATTGCTCCAGTTAATCAACCTGTTAATCAACCTGTTAATCGGCTTATTGCTCAAGGTCGGCCTTTGAACCCTGCTCCTTTGAATCCGACTCCTTTTGCTCCTGTTCCTCAAGGTC
>NZ_AUZM01000079.1 GCF_000478195.2 Lyngbya aestuarii BL J
CTACTCTGCCTTGATCCCGGATGATTTTGAGTCCAGTCTTTAGGTGTATCAATCCTCCTCAATCTAAGATTTTAGTAAATTTACTTTAGAGACTTGAAAAAATCTCCTCAATTTGTTATTCCACTTCTGGATCTCGGTTGTATGAAATAGACACAACAACCTCAGTTATTCCAGCCGAGGCATCAATAGAGATGTTTAAATCTCGTCGTCATCACCGAAGTCGCTGACTCACATTTACCTAACTCTGCGAGAAGGGCTAACTCCCAGATGAGGGAGTACCCCAACGATACAAGCTACTTTTTTTCCTATCAACCCCACAATGGATTCATCCCTATAGGAGAGTCATTAGCAGAGTTGACCAACGGTCACAGCAGCGGACAGACCCCGAACCCGGAGGGCGGAGTAATCTGTGACTTTCTTTATAAAATAATGAGTACAATATGACTTTCCTCTAGTATACAGCTTCGGGAAACAGGTTGATCTCATTAAAACTCGATGCGCGATCGCTAAAACTTTTTAGTTTCTAACGCCCAACGTGCTAACTCCGTGCGATTGTGAAGTCCGGTTTTGTTCAACATATTGCTGACATGACTTTCAATAGTACGTTGACTCACCTTCATGGCTTTAGCAACTTCCCGATTTGCCAATCCTTGAGCAACCAGTTGTACCACTCTGACTTCTGTCGGTGTTAACTCGACTCCCGGACGAGCTTGAATACTGGGTTGTCCATCCGCCTGACGGCTATTAATTTTAATTAAGCGCGAAGCTTGTCTGAGAGAAGATTCAACTTGAGCGACTAATTCTTCGGGTTCAAAGGGTTTAACAATATAAACATCTGCTCCGGTATTAAGACCTTTGACTTTATCTTGACTTTGACCCTTTGCCGATAAAAACAACACCGGAATCCAGCCTGTACGTGGATCTTCTCGAATAACCTTCACCAGAGAATAGCCATCCATTTCTGGCATCATAATATCGCAGATAATCAAATCAGGAAGCTGTAACTCTAGCAATTCTAGTGCTTTGAGTCCATTTTCCGCTGTGCTTACTTCATATCCCCGAAACTCTAAATAGTCCCTCACCAGGAGGACGAGATTCGGGTCATCATCCACAAGCATGAGTTGTTTTTGTTCTCCAGTTTTGATGTCCGTCATCTTGAAATTTTCCCTTGGGAAATCCCGCGACATTTGCAATTGCCATCATCAGTTGAACAGTGGAGCGGGCTTAACCTCTGTTTAACTGTGGGCTTCACAACCGATCAGGTTCTAAGCAGTTGAGTTGATTCTTACAATGGCAAGAGGTAACAACAATGATGGGCAATCTCTGTAAATTCCGAAATAACGTTACAATTTTTGTTAGAATATATACCTGTCTATACAGGGTTTATACCGATCATATCGGAAAATTTGACGACCCGCCTATTCCAATTCACTCGAACGCGGCATTGTCATCCTGATTACAGCCTTGTAAAGCTTGACTAATCGGCGGCTCCGGTAAGGGATGAGTTAGAAATACATAGTCTTCAACCACCTGAGAACCGATTAAATGTTCTTGGATAATCCGTTCAATCACATCAGGAGTCGTGGCGCGATACCAAACGCCATCCGGGTAAACCACTAAAATTGGCCCTTCACAACAGACTCGTAAACAGTTAGCCTTGGTGCGAAAGATACAATTCGGACGTTCGGGTGTAGGTTGGTCGAGTTTTAATTCTTTTAAACGTTTTTTTAAGTAGTTCCAGGCTTCTAAGCTAGCTGGTTTTGAGCAACAATTGGGTTGGGTTTGGTCAGCACAAAGGAAGACATGACGGCTAATATGCTGGAGTCCTAAAGTTTTTACAGCTGTGGAGCAAGCTGTCGAGGGTGCGGGCGGTTTAACATCAGCAGAACTTGGGGTGGGAGTTGAGGGGGAAAGGGTTTGAGTCTTCGCGTTCGGGGAATCTATTGATGAAGATTTTGAGGAGGTAGAGGGGTCTGTCATGGTCAGTGGGCTTCAGGTGAGGGATAGTTCTGATTTCCATCGTGAGCAACGCGCTTTTGAGGCGGTTAAATCTTTGTTTATGTTAGCGCGCACCTGCCAGCCCCCCCGTAAAAGTTCGGGAACCCGTACTGACCTCTCTGTTGCAATTGGATTTGTCAATTCGCTAAATTAGCACTCAGGACTCGAGAGTGCTAACTCTCTATTTTCCCCAGAAAGGACATGAATTAATCTTGCCATTGCAGGGTTGTTCATTCACACCATTCTTACAATTAGAACTTTAAATTTTATCAAAGGAGGTTAGTGTATGGCTGCTGTAGCCTTAAATGTATCCACAGTTAAACCCTTGGGCGAGCGGGTATTCGTCAAAGTCAGCGAATCTGAAGAAAAGACCGCAGGAGGAATTTTACTTCCCGAAACGGCAAAAGAAAAGCCCCAAATCGGTGAAATTGTTGCCACTGGCCCCGGAAAGCGCAACGATGATGGTTCTCGTGCTGAAATGGAAGTCAAAGTCGGAGACAAAGTTCTCTACTCTAAGTACGCCGGAACCGACATCAAGCTGGGTGGTGATGAATACGTACTTTTAGCAGAAAAAGACATCTTAGCAATTGTCAGCTAGTTCTCTAGTCTTGAATCAGACAGACTTGCTTATAAGTTTCTTGACAGCTTTGTAATCCAACTCCACAAGTTCAGCAAACAACCGAAACACCACTATGGCTAAACGTATAATTTACAACGAAAATGCTCGTCGCGCTCTCGAACGCGGCATGGACATCCTGGCTGAGTCCGTGGCAGTCACCCTCGGGCCGAAAGGTCGGAACGTCGTTCTGGAAAAGAAATTTGGCGCCCCCCAAATCGTCAATGATGGAGTCACCATTGCCAAAGAAATCGAACTAGAAGATAACGTCGAGAATACTGGCGTTGCTTTAATTCGTCAAGCCGCCTCTAAAACCAACGACGCAGCAGGCGACGGAACCACAACAGCAACCGTTCTCGCCCATGCGATCGTCAAAGAAGGCTTACGCAACGTTGCCGCAGGCGCTAACCCCATTGAACTCAAGCGGGGTATTGATAAAGCAATAGCTTTTCTTGTAGACAAGATCGCCGAACACGCTCGTCCGGTAGAAGATTCTAAGTCTATTGCTCAAGTCGGAACCATCTCTGCTGGAAACGACGAAGAAGTCGGTCAAATGATCGCTTCAGCGATGGATAAGGTGGGTAAAGAAGGAGTCATCTCTCTTGAAGAAGGGAAGTCTATGACCACCGAACTAGAAATCACCGAAGGGATGCGCTTCGATAAAGGCTACATCTCGCCTTACTTCGCGACTGATACTGAGCGGATGGAAGCGGTTCTAGATGAGCCATTTATCCTGCTAACAGACAAGAAAATTGCTCTGGTTCAAGACTTGGTTCCCGTTCTCGAACAAGTTGCTCGTTCCGGTCGTCCTCTGCTGATTTTAGCTGAAGACATCGAGAAAGAAGCTTTAGCAACTTTAGTCGTTAACCGTTTACGGGGTGTACTGAACGTCGCCGCAGTTAAGGCTCCTGGGTTTGGCGATCGCCGTAAAGCCATGCTCGAAGATATCGCTGTTCTCACGGGTGGTCAAGTGATCACCGAAGATGCAGGTCTAAAACTCGACAGTACCAAGCTGGATATGCTCGGTAAAGCTCGCCGCATCACAATCACCAAAGACAATACAACCATCGTTGCAGAAGGTAATGAGTCCTCGGTGAAAGCCCGTTGTGAACAACTGCGTCGTCAAATGGAAGAAACTGAGTCTTCCTACGACAAAGAAAAACTGCAAGAACGCTTGGCTAAACTCAGTGGTGGTGTCGCAGTCATCAAAGTTGGTGCGGCGACTGAAACTGAAATGAAAGATCGCAAATTGCGTTTAGAAGATGCGATTAATGCGACTAAAGCCGCAGTTGAAGAAGGTATCGTTCCCGGTGGTGGGACAACTTTGGCTCACCTGTCTCCTCAAGTGGAACAATGGGCAAAGGGTGATTTGTCTGGTGAAGCTTTAACAGGGGCTTTAATTGTTTCTCGGGCGTTGTCTGCTCCTCTGAAGCGGATTGCTGAAAACGCGGGTGAGAACGGTGCTGTGATCGCAGAACGAGTCAAAGAGAAAGACTTCAATGTGGGTTACAACGCTGCAACAAATGAGTTCGTCGATATGTTTGACGCAGGTATTGTTGACCCGGCGAAAGTCACTCGTTCGGCTCTGCAAAACGCGGCTTCGATTGCGGGTATGGTCTTAACCACTGAATGTATTGTGGTTGACAAGCCTGAACCGAAGGATAATGCACCTGCGGGCGCTGGAATGGGCGGCGATTTCGATTACTAAGAATTCTAATTTCTCGCTTTAACTTTCAGATAACTGTTGCATCACTGTTGCAGTTGTCTAAAATTGAGGGGGTAGGTTTTTTACCTGCCCTTTTTTGTTTGTTTTATTAGTAACAATTGTTTTTCGACACTTTATTATGGACTGTAATAATTCCAAGTCATTTTACTCCGACGATAATGATTTTGAGTCCACAAAGAGGAACGATTTGGGTTGGGATTGGGATCTGTATTTTCGTAAATGTGCAGTTTATTACCGTTGATCACCATAATTTCTTCCCGCCAATCTCCCTTAACATCCGCAACATAAAGCCGATCGGCATTTTCGGGAAACTCGAGGACAAATTCTCCGGTCATCGCATCAAAAATTCCCACGTTTCCGCTTGTGTGGCGCTCTTTGGCAACCGCCAACTGCCGATCTTCCCCCGTCCAATCAATGGGAAAAATAACTTCAACGCCTTTTTTTGTCCAGCCTTCCGGTTTGGTTTCATTCAGGGTATAATTGGAAATCACTTTTCCTTTCGCATCAAATACAAAAGGTTTTTGATCGGTACTAAAACGGCTGCGAGACCAAATTTCTAAACCTGGACGGTTGGGATCAAAATCTCCAACGGCTGCATTTTGAGGTTCCCAGTTTTTGTAGTGAGTTTCCCAAATAATTTTTTCGGTATTATAAAGAAAAACTCGGTTGCGTTTGAGTCCCCCCGCAGAATTTTTGGAGTCCTCTTTCTTTTCGCCGCCCTCTTCCAAAACCACGACTTCCAAGCCGGGAATATCCGGGCGAACATCCGCGACAAACAAGGAATCAATATGACCTTTTCGGGGAATTTCTATCAGGATTTCTCCCTCGGGAGAAACGATTTTTGCACCCAAAACTTCATCCAAATTGTCGCCGTTTAAGTCCGCAACTCGGACGCCGTTGTGAGCGTTAGCCTTAAAATCATCCCGCTCCCAAAGGGGTTGGGGATTGTCCGCTTTCAACAAATCATCGACACTGTAGGCGGCGATATAGCGCCCGACCCGGTATCCGTTGGCGTTGGTGGTTTGAAGTAACAGATCGCGATCGCCTTTTCCTCGAAAATTGGCAATCACTAAATGTTCCCAACCTTTGCTTCCATCGGGAGATTTGAGTTGAATTTCTCGGATTGTTTTTCCGTTTTTTCCTTCTACAATATGTAATTTATGATCGGAAGACAGAAACAAAACTTCGGTTTTATCGTCTCCATTAATATCTCCGGCTTGAATACCAGGAGCGTGTAAACCGGGTAAACCTTGGCTTTCAGATTTATTCGTCAGTTGTAAATTGACAGATTTGACCCAAAGTTTTTTTCCAGAATGATCGTAAACAGCGATTGCATTAGGGTGAGTGACGAGAAAATCTTTTTGCTGGTCATTGTTGACATCTGCAACAATTAATCCTCCTTTACCCTCTTTCAACGGAGGTAAATCGAGGTTGATTTTTTGAGGATTTGAGTTCGAGTTAGAGGGGTTAACAGCTTGGCTAGAGGAACGTTCTACACATCCCCAACTGAGACTCGCTAGTAACAGACATAAGCCCAGAGGAGAGTTTAGAAAGGGTTTTTGATTGCGGATTAAGCGGTTGAAAAAGGAATTCATCTTTAAATAAGCCTAAGTTAAACTTTAAGAGGGTTAGAGTTCTGCTCCTATCCTAACAAATCTTTCTAATAATCTCCTCGTCAATGGACTATCAGTTAATCCAAAAATTGATCAAATCAGAGGATAGACCAGTTTCCAGTATATCTTTTAAATCTGATCGAGCTTAGATTTTAAGAAAGTCTGGGTTTTACTTTTTAGCAAATCATCTCTCATATACATCGGTTGTTCTTGAAGTAAATTTCGATCTGAAACAGTTTTGAGAGATTGAATAAACTTGCGTTTTTTCAAAAGTTTAGGCACAGATACAATGACAGCTAAAATGCCTTGTAAATAAGGGATGATCTTGCCTTTTAACAGCAAATACACAATCAGAGAGATTTCATAAGCAAGTAAAGCCGGAGCCAAAAGGATTAATGTGCGGAATGAATAGATTGTCAGGATGAAATACCAACGATTTCTAACTTGATAAAAAAGTTTAGAAAGACCCCGTTTTTTGACTCGATGATAGCAAATTGCATTCGGAACAGTGTAGAGTTTATAACCTGATATTGTCAGTCTGAAGCTAAATTCTCCGTCTGTCCGTCCAAAGAAATAGTCTTCATCAAATAAGCCGATTTTTTCTGCGGCTGGCTTAGAAACTAACAAACACGTTCCAGAAATTGAATGAACTTGTGTAATATCTTTTACACCTTGACCCAAGGGTTTATCGCTATTGAGTAAAACAGCTTCACCTGTATAATGAATGAAGACTCCCTCATGTTGAATGGTATTTCGTCGATCATGATAAACTAAACGCGGCGCCCAAATGGCGGCTTCAGGATAACGCTGATACGCTTCAACTAATTCGCTTAAACAGTTTTCGGCAAGGATAGCATCATCATCAACCAGTAGGGTTAAATGATCATCGGGTGTATTGATAATTCCTTGATTTCTAGCTGGATTTGGGCCACAATTTGAGTCTAAACGAATAACTTTAATTTGTGAGTAATGATCTTCTATCCAGTCCGGTGTGTTATCCGTAGAAGCATTATCAACAACAAGAATCTGAGTCGGTTTATAAGTTTGATTCAGTAACGAGTCTAAACAGTTTTTAATGACATTAATGCCGTTGTAAGTGACGACTGCAACGGTAATTTTAGGTTTTTCTAAAGATAAAAGGGTTTGAGTTGCTTCATCTGATTGAACGATTTGTTTTAAAGACATTGTTCTTCTCCTAAATAATGTGGGTAGATTGCACACAACCCGGAATATCTCTAAACTCAAAATTTTTGACAAGTTTTTGACAACTTTATGAATTTTTAATTAAGCTTTAGAGATATTTAGCGAGTTGATATTAAACACTTAAGATGCAGAGACTAAGAGATAGAGACTAAGCCACATTTTGAGATAGGGTATGGAACTTGAAGTCCAAAAGTTTAGGCTTCAAACGACTTATTTACGATGCTTTTAACCGGATTATAGATACACTCTCAATTCTATAATACTAGCACCTATTGATTCTTTTGGCTTCATAGGCGACTAAAAAATTTATATTCAGCCTGATGAGTCGGTTGTGTTGAGAATGGATCGAAGCCAGGATAGGATTATCTCTTGAAGTCTGCAATGATGTCGGATCTAAACTTGGGGTTAAGTGTTCAGAGGAATATAAATGATTAAATTTTGATAAAACTGCTATAGCGAGTATTAGAAACTCTGTTGCTTATTGTTAGGTTAGCATCGTTATCTCATAGACTAACCTTTAAGTTTACCGTTAAAATTAAGCGATTGAAAATTAAAATTAATGATTGAAATATAATTAAAATTGTTACAATTGAGCCAAAATTAAACGGTCGCAATAATAAAAAAGACTCAAAAATCCGGTTAGATCATCTCTTGTTTACGAAAATGGACAGAAAAAATACTTTGACAATAGAAAATATCAACTTAAACTATAAGAAGGGAAGATAAACGGACAGTCTCTAATCGTTAAGAATGAAACTCAAATACGGAGGGAGTCCTCACGTTAATGTTTCTGCCATAAGCGACTGATATCTTGCTGCAACCTTTGATTTTGTGACTTTTTGTTTGTCTCTATGAAAAAATTACTGGCTCGCTTAGATTTGTCTTATCTCTATGCCCTATTAGGAGAGGCAACTCTCGCTCTGACATTTGTTTTCTATATTACAATTGCTCGGGTTTTAGGGCCAGAACAATACGGGATTTTTGCCGCCGCAATCGCTTTAGCGGCAATATTATCTCTGTTCATTCAGTTTGGACTGCCCACCTTAATCAACCGAGAAGTTGCAGCTCATCCTGACGAAGCTCCTCAATCAACTGTTCTATTTTTGGTACTCCAAGGATTAACTTCTTTAGGGGTTGTGATTATTCTATTACCCCTTGCTCTCATATTAGGTTACACAGGTGAAACTCTAATTGTTTGCTACTTAGCGGTTTT
The DNA here is from genome assembly GCF_000478195.2 of Lyngbya aestuarii BL J. Taxonomy (GTDB): domain Bacteria; phylum Cyanobacteriota; class Cyanobacteriia; order Cyanobacteriales; family Microcoleaceae; genus Capilliphycus; species Capilliphycus aestuarii. The sequence goes on from NZ_AUZM01000079.1 coordinate 8,370, forward strand.
TTCAGAAGTGTGTCGCGCCGCAATTATGACACTCCGAAGTACCATTAAAGGCTTAGGATGGTTTCGGACTGAAAGTGTCGCAGTTGCGATTGAACGATTAGCGGTTGTCGCCATTGCCACGGTAGTTTTATTTCAAACTAAGAACCTCATATTAGTTATTGCTACAGTTGTAATTGTGCGGGCAGTTAATGCAATCGGACTACTTTATTATCTGAGTCGTCAGGTTAAAATCTCATCTCTTATCAGTCGGCAAAAACTAATCAATACTCTAAAAATTGCCTATCCTTTTGCTTTGTCTGGGGTATTATGGATTCTGTATTATCAGGTTGATGTGGTGATGCTCAAATCTCTGTCTACCGGAGAAGAAACAGGCTTTTATAGTGCATCCTATCGGATTTTAGAAATGTTTTCGGCTCTCCCTAGAGTCATTTTTTATGTGATTTTCACTCGTTTTGCTCGATATCAAACCAGTGAACCCGAAAAACTCCCCGAACAAATTTATAAAGCCACTCGTTTATTACTTTTGGCTGTTATTCCTTCAATTGTAGTTGCGGGATTAATACAAACTCATTTGGTTAATATCCTCTACGGAGAAGAATTTTCTCAATCCGTTAAATCCTTGTCTATTCTGCTACCTAGTTTAGGAATTAAAATGTTTGGAAATGTAGCCGATCAGTTTCTCCAAGCGACTGGACGAGAGAAGAAGTTGCCTCGAATTCTAATGGCTGCGGCTTCTACCAATGTCGTGATTAATGCTCTCCTGATTCCCAATTTCGCCTCAATGGGTGCTGCAATTGCGACTTTGTGCAGTGAATGTATACTCGCGATTTTAAGCCTGAGAGTTCTCGCTCAAATTGGATATAGTCGCGCCAGTCAAAATATTGGCTTGATTACAATTGTGAGTTCAGTGGTGACGGCTATTCCTTCTCTGATTTTGTATGGGTTAACTCCAGTGATTGGTTTGGGAGTAATGATACCCTGTATCGCTATTTTACTATTTCGGATGCGTTACAAAAACTTTCTAGAACCCACTGTATCATAGCAACTCTGATGTGAGATTCCTGTTAAAATATCAGGATTCTCTTTTTGTACTTTTTATCATTTTTATCCAAAAAATTGGGGTAACATCTAACTATTTTGTGGTTGATGATACCCCAACTTTTTCACAATGATTGTCTAGTTGTAATAACTATTAGTTCACAAAATTTTAATGATAGACATTGAAGAACATTGTATCTCTGAACACTCAAATAAAAACGGGTATTTGTGTCTATCAATTATAATGTACTCAGCGGATCAGCACAGAGGACAAATGACTCGCCAATAAGCATTCAGCAAGTTGACTCCTAGATTATTTAATTTTGCAATTGGAGAGTTTGATTTGATAATACTTTTGGGAATATAGATACTGTCTGCGCGTAACCAATCTCGATCATGCTTCAACTTCAGTTTTTGAAAAGCTTGTCTTTTTTCTAAAGTTTTAGGGAGAGTTTGAATTACCTCTAAGTTAGCTTTCCAATAATCTATCCAATTTCCTTTCACCAATAGCAATAAAGCCTGGGAAATTTCAAAAACAAACAGCATGGGTGCGATCAAAATTAAAGTTTTCCAGGAATAAAGCTTGAGCATGAAAAACCAACGGTTGCGAACCATATAATAAGCTTTAGAAGTTCCGCGAGCTTTGCCTTTGTGGTGTACAATTGCGTGAGGAACGTTCAAGCAGAGATATCCAGCCAAAGTTAGTCGGAGAACAAAATCCCCATCTTCCCAGTTAAAAAAGTAATCTTCATCAAAGCCCCCCACTGCTAAAGCTGCCTCTCGTTCAACTAATAAAGCAGCACCCGAAACCGCATCAAAAATTTCATATTCTGGACGTTCTTCGACATCATTATTCCGAGAAATATAAGCTCCTAAATAGTGAATCCATCCCCCATTATAATGATAGACAAACTCATCATTCGGATCACAAATTTCCGGATGACAAACTGCGGTTCGAGGTACAGTTTTGATCACTTGCATCAAACGAGTTAAGGTATCGGCTTCAACGGTTATATCATTATCTAGAAACAGGATATAGTTAGTCTCAACCTGTTGTAAAATGGCATTTCTTGCACCAGCTGGCCCTCGGTTAGAGTCTAAATAAAGACAGCAAACTTCCGGAAAATGTTCTTCTAACCATTCCCGACTCCCATCTGTTGATAAATTATCAGCAATAATAATCTCAACATCAGGATAATTTAAAGCTTGAATAGATTGAATTGTTTCGGCTAAATGAAGTTTACCATTGTAATTAATAATTCCAACAGTAACTTTCTCTGTGCTGATCTCAGGGTTATTCATTATTTGAATCCATTATTAATGATAAAGATGTGATTCAGTTGATGTAAAGTCGCTAGGCTCTCAGACTGGGTTATCAATAGTTTCCAGTCAGAATGAATTAAACTTTTAAAAGGGTTTAGTAGATTTCTACAGTCTTTGCTCGACGCTGTAACTTCGCCTGGAAAATTTTCCAAAGTGGATACCGTCCTACACCTGGAAGTCGAAAGAGATAGTCATCTTTGAGACGGGGAATATAAAAGGGAGAATCACCTGGTTTATTACTATTTCGCTGGTCTAGAGTTACCCAAAAGTTTGTAATATAACCAACTTCTTGACTGAGAGTAATCGCTTCATTACTACCTATACCCCAAGGATAACACAGGTGCTGAATTGGTTTATTCAACCGTTCTGATAATACCGTTTTAGACTGAATTAAATCACTTAACATTTGCTCTCGTTTTTGTGATTCTGATTCATATTCACCCGAAGATAAAGTTTTTTGAACAGTGTGATAATAGTCGGTTAATTCTTTTTTCCAAGTGGATCGCTGAAAAAACTCGCTTTCTCCTTGGGATTTTACCCAAGTAATACAAGCTTCTCGGACTTCAGGATTATCAATCAAACGAGAATGACCTTCTAATCTGGGTGCATAGCTGTAAATGGGAGTTCCCAGTTGTAGTTTATTGGTATAAGAACCGTTATTTCCAATCCAAGGAACGTCTAAACCTAAAGAATCTGGAAACTCAGGATGATAAAAATCCAGCAATTTAGGTTCAATGAAAACCCGAGCATGGTAATGGCTATGAGATTCTATTTCCATCACTCCAGATTGCTCTAGTTCGAGTAATTCTGACCAAGATAACCAGGTTTTTCCAGAAGTGGCTGAACTTGGTTTTTCCTGAATATAGTGAGGAACAACAAAACCCACTGCATTAAACCCATAGCGTTTGAGGAGGGGATAAGCAACATCATACCAACTTTTTTCGCCATCATCAAAAGTCAACAAAACAGAAGGTTCTGTAAGGGTAATTTCTCCTTTGATAAACGCCATAAACGTTTCTAAATTCAGCGTCCGATAGCCATTGGTTTTGAGAAACTCTAACTGGCTTTGGAGAGTTGCTGAGTTAACGGTATGAAACATAAAGACCGGAACTTCATCCTGGAGTTTATCTAAGTTTCCATCCGTCACAAAAGCAGGATATTTTTTCTTTAAAAAACGTTCAAGTTCAATGGGAACTTCTCGAAACCCTTTGGAAACTTTTTCTAAAATTGATCCCATACAATTTGCTCTCCTTCAATTCTAAATCGGGTAAAAAGCTTGCCAAAAATGAAGTAAACTGCAACTCAGCTTACTCCAAACTAAAAACGAATATTTGGTGATTTTAACCGTCTCTCTCTGTCAGTATTTTCTGCACAGAAAGTATCAACTGCGACCAGTATCTTGACGATTTTGAACAACTTTAGCCGGAACTCCGACAGCAACAGAATAATCAGGTAGATTCTTCGTAACAACGGCACCCGCTCCCACAATACACCCTTTACCGATTTTAACACCATCTAAGACGGTTGCACCGGCGCCTAACCAAACATCATCGCCAATTTCAACAGTTCCTTTTGAAAACAAACCTTGATCCATTAACGGAATGTCTAAACGGTCAGAAATATAACGTCCACCACCGATATAACAGTTTCCAGCAATTAATACCGAGTCTCCGATGCTAATTCCAGAAATTGCAGAAATAATCGTACTACAACCAATATCTGCGCGATTTCCAATCTTTAACGGCCCTGTTTTAGCTTGAATGACACAATTTCTAGAAATCATCACATCATTCCCTAAAATCAAGCCTTGATCTCCGCCGCCACTGCCATCAATCATACTATAGTCATCGATCGCAACGCGATCGCCAAGGGTAATTTTTCCGGGATGACGCAAAACAATTCCCTTCCCAAAAATCGCTCCTTTTCCAACTTGTTTAAATAAGCTCGGATAGGTTAACTTTCTCAACGCATAACCCAACGTTCCCGAAACATCTCCAAACAACAAATTTACGAGTTCATAGCGTAAAAAAGGCAGAAATCGCTCATCTCCTAACGCCTTTTGTTGGTATTTTTTTAACAGCGAAGACTTTTCTTGATTGAGTTGTTCTGTTAAGGCAACTTTGGATATTTTTATTCTTTCGTCTGGTGCGACCATCAATCTGACTGCTCCCTATTTTTGTGAGTTAAAATCAAGCTTTTTTTAATGAAACCCATTCTTTATCGGCATACCATTTAGCCGTTTCTTTGATACCCTCTACATCAGAATGAGCGGTATTAAAACCTAAAATATTTCTCATTTTTGAGGTATTAAAAGAACGATCTTTGGTGTAAAATGCCACTCGTCTTCTGTAAATTGGGGGTTGAATTCCTAAAGGTTTACAAAGAATTTCAAACACATAGCCTAAAGCAAATAAGGGAGCAGCAGGAAGGCGTAAAAATTGAGCTTTCACACCGTAAACATCCCCAATAATTGAAATCATTTTCTCAAAGGTCATCGCCTCGGGACTGCCACAAATAAACACTTCTCCTTCTGCTTTGGGATGAGTCGCCGCACAAATCATAAAGTTCGTTAAATCATCCACATGAATGAAGTGATAAAGGTTGCTCCCATCTCCAATGACTGGCACCCATTTCTTATTCACCATCTGGAAAATTTTCAGCAGTCGTTTGTCACCTGGGCCGTAAATTCCAGCCGGTCGGACAACGGTAAAAGAAAGTCCTTCTTTGGGAGCAAAATCGCGAATCCAAAGTTCAGCTTCAACCTTTGTTTCTTGATAAATATCACCGGGTTTCATGCGGTAGGTTTCATCAGCAGGGGGATTTTCAATATGACCATGAACGCCAATGGTTGAAACATGAACAAATCGCTTAAAGTTCGGTTCTTTTAAGGCGGCTTTAGCTAAGAGTTGGGTACTCAACACATGAACATTAAAATACCCAATATCTTTGAGTTTAGGATCGCGAAAGGGTGTAACCATGTGGAAAATATAGTTCACCCCTTGGATCGCTTTGTTAATTAAGTTTTCATCAAAAACATCGCCGCGAAGCCATTCAATATTGAGTCCTTCAAAGGGTTCTAAATTGGAAGTCGGACGAGCAATCGCCACGACTTCTACCCCTTGTTGGACGAGCTTTCGCACCAATAGCGACCCGGTGAAACCTGTTGCACCTGTGACCAATGCACGAGAACCGGGGGGCAGTTGATAGATAGAGTCTTCCATTGTAACCTCAATGAATGGGATGAAAATTTAGGTCGTCAATCAATTTTAACCTTTTGTGAATTTTGCAATCACAGGAGATCCGAAGAAATGGGTTAATTTGAGCGATCGCACAGACTGTTCTAAAGTCGAGGAAAAACTCGGTGACTTCAGCATTCGGTGTAAAACCATCGGAAATAAAAATTGCGGATAGCGTTCAGCCAGTCGAAGTCCGAGGCTTTTTAAATAAGCTTGAAGTTCAGCTTCTTTGTAACAAATAAATCGGCGTGTATTCCCTTCAAAACGTTTCTTGAATTGAAACAAATAGGGAGCAATCGCATTAACACTCTGAACCGTCGGATAGTCGATAATGACTGCTTTTTTAGCAACTCTGGCGAGTTCACTTAAAAATTTTTTATCTTGGGTAATATGAGCGAGAAAGCGATAACTAATCACCACATCAAATGTGTTGTCTGGGTAGGGTAAATCAAGAACATTACCCACTTGAAAACAACAGTGATTACTGTTTAGCCAATGCTGAATTCTGGCTCGACAAACCTCAGAACTTCCTAAAACCGTGACTTGATAACCATTGGCAATCAAAGGAGCTGTAATTTGTCCATGTCCGCCTCCGACATCAAGTACAGTCGCCTGGGGATAGTCTTTCAGCATTTGTAGGGTGACTTCGGTTTGAACATTCAGCATCCAAGTTCCAACTGCTCCTGAAAACCGCGAAGCATACCCTAGTGAGGCGGTTTCAATATCTGCGGTTTCTGGAAAATCAGAACTCACGATTCTGTTTTCATGATTTGACTCAGCTTCTGTGAACATTCGCACCTCTATTCTTGATTTTGATAGCGAAGTGTGACTTGATTACGAATAAAATTCCAAGGGGTTTGTAAAGATCCATAAGGATGCAATACAGTTTCAGGACGGAGTAAAACTTCTTTCATACTTTTTCCGGGTTCTTGTTTATTAAATGAACCCCGAACTTGAAATCCAAAACTTCCGGGTCGAGTTGATTCGGATGCAATGGGAAGCGGATCACTTCCGGGTAAAACTCTTAATCCTTTGTCTTCTGCGAGTTGGAAATAACTGGGTCGTCGCCAAAATATAGGACGTCCGCCATTATCCCCTAGAAATAAGGGAGAAGAATCATCGGAATTTAATAGGTTATTTAATACTTTTCCTCGTCGTCCTAGCCATTTTCCAAATCCCCACGGGAGTATCGGTAAACCGCCTGCATCTCGCACGGTCTGAATGGTATCTTGAAGGGGAGAACCATCAGAAAACGTTTGCTCGGTGATTAAGGCTAAAACTTCTAAGTTTTCTGAGGTTATAATTTGACGTCCGGCAATTAAATACATCCCTTGACTTTGGGAATTTTCAGCGTAAATGGATTCTGTTTCTGATGTTTTATAAAAGTTCCAGTCTTCAACTTTTTGTTGTTTTTCTGCATATTCAACTAAAGTTTTAAACCAATTATTTTCGCTCGTTTCTGTTAAAAACAAAAGAGAATAAGAGGGGATTTGATGAGGAAGTTTAGCAACCGTTTTTTGAAAATTATTAAAGGCTGAATTGAGAAACTGTTCAAGGGAAAAACAGTTATAAATATGAACATGAGCATCTGCTAGAATTAAAGGATGAGCAGAATCAATAGATTTGGCTAAAAGGGAAGTCATCATTATTAGGGCTGACAATTCAAAATGTTCAAGTTGAGCTAGCGATCGCAGGTTTTACCCTTCTATTTTATTTTACTCTACAAATTTTTGAGATTGGGTTTGTTTCCAAAACCATAATCCGGTGAGAATGATTGCGGAGTAACCTAACTCCCAAGCCACGAAAATTAAATGCCTGAGATCAAATAATCCTCTCGAATGATGCACGGGAGGAAAAAGGGGTAAAGAAGATTGAATATAAACCTCTGAAAACGGTGATAACAGTTGTACACCTAACCCACCTGCGGTAAAAATATCCAAGAGTAAATGCGTACCATACAGGATCAATATCCACCCCATCAATTTTTGGGCGGATAACTTTCCTAACCAATGTCCCAATAAACCGATAATTAGACTCAAACCGACTGCAAAAATTAGGGTATGGGTTAACCCTCGATGAAATCGTTCTCCCGTCAGCAATTGCGGAATAAAATCAAAGTCAGCCGCGATCGCAATAAAAACTGCACTAAAACGATGCCAATGATACCGCTTTTCTTGATTTCTTGAGCGTGACTTTAGGGGAAATATCTCAGATAAAACGTATCCAGAAACAGCGTGAGCGATAGGAGAAGGCATAATTCAAATTTAGTCTGCTTTTTTTAAACACCAGAGAAAACAGGAGTATGATGCTTACTAATATTTCTTACTTGTTGCAGTTCTTGCTGTATTTTAGTCGAACTCCAACTCAAGAGATCACCCATTATTTCCGCACATAACTGTACAGAATTCTCGTCTAATTCACCTGCACTCCCCAGTTCTGTTCGCCGAAACACAACATCACTGAGCGTTTGTGCCATTTCATCATTAACAGCATACAAGACTTGCGCCTTGAGAACCGCATCATCTGATGAACTGGGTTGAGGTAATTGCTTCAAATAGCCTAACACATCTTGATAAACAGATCCGTAGTTGTAGACTAAGCTGCGAATCGTCTCCGCTGTAAATCCTTCTGACTGTTTCGTTGTGATTTCCCCTTGTAAAAAGGCAGAAAAGTCAGCAATTTGTCCACCGTAAAGGGGAGTATTTGCGGATACAGACGGAGGTGATTTTTGTCCCCAAGATTTAAACACTTGGTCGAGGGTTTTTTGAGCAACATCACGAGCGGTTGTATATTTCACTCCAACCACCGAGATTAATCCGGGAAGTCCTTCTGCGGTAAAATCACGAATTTGATACTGTTTAAGCATCACAGGTTCGCCTGTTTTCGGGTCGATTTCCTTGCAAGGAAGCTGGCCTTGATGTACAAATAAGACATCTTCTCGGGTCAGTTGAGCGGGGGGATAAGCTTCGTTAATTTGATTGATAAACCCTTGAATAGATTCTTCTGAAATCTGAAATTCATCAGGGTTTTGAGACTCGATTCCTTGCCATGTCCCAATCATTGATTTTCCTCGCCAGGGAGAGACAAACCAGAAGCGTCCATCACCGGGTAAACCGACGGCATAATGATCAAACAGAGGACGAGTAATCAGGTTCATCGCTTGTGCCAGACGCATTTGATGTTGAGGAGGTTGCGGTTTGACTAAACCTAAAACATGATTAACCCAAGGCCCACTGGTATTGATCACAGTTTTGGCCTTAATCTCAACCGAATTCCCAGTTAAAACATCTGTAGCTATTACACCAGTAATTCGATTTTGCTGTTGTAAAAATCCGGTAACTTTGGTATAGTTAGAAATCTCTGCACCCGCTTCCACAGCCGAATGTAAAAAAGCCAGAGTTAGTCGTTCAGAATTGTAGACTTGAGCATCGTGAAAAACCGCTCCTCCCGTTAATCCCTCAATCGTTAAACCGGGAATTAATTGTTGACATTCGGTTTTAGAAACGACCCGACCTTGGGGAAGATGTTTTTGTTTGTCTGGGAGTCGATTGCGATCAAAGCTAACTAAATCATTGAGTTTGAGGGCGATAGAAAGAGCTTCTTTTCCCTTCGTTGTATGTCCGTAGGTGGGAATTAAAACCGGGAGAGGATGAACCAAATGGGGAGCGATTCCCATTAAATTTGTGCGTTCAGAAATGGACTCTCGCATCCGTTTCAAATCCGCAGTTTGTAGGTATCGCAATCCCCCGTGAATGGTCTTTAAACTGTTGGCTGAGGTAGCGCCACCAAAGTCAGATTGTTCGACTAAAGCAACGCTTAAACCCCGTGAACTGGCTTCCCAGGCGACACTTGCTCCGTAAATTCCTCCACCAATAATTAGGACATCGTAGATGTTTTGGGTTAAGGTCGCAAGGTTTCTTTTCATCACTGTTTATGGATTGTTTATTCTAATCCAGCTTGAATTTGAGTCGGAAATATTTCACACTGTAACCAACGATAGAGACCGTTAACTGTTTTGCTAAAAGCACTGTAACTGTGTTTCTCTTGAATCATTTCTTGTCCAGCGTTTCCGAGTTGTGAACACAAGCTAGGATTATTGATTAGCTCAATCATAGCCTGAGAAAAGTCTTCGGGTACAGGTTGAGCCAGCTTGGAGATTTCGGGTGTTAAAACTTGGGTATGAGTTAACAAGTCAGTTGCTAAAACCGCTTTCCCACTATCTAGGTAGGAGTAAACTTTCATCGGGGTATTAATACCCTTCGTCCGAGGAGAGACTAAAATATCAGCTTGGGAAAGATAAGCACTGAGGTGTTGAGCGGGTCGTTGACCGAGAAAATGAACTTTGTGCTGAATTCCCAGTTGAGCAGATTTGGCTTGATATTTTTCAATTCCCGCTTCATCTCCACCAATAATTACTAAGTCTACTTGATCGGTAGATTTTAAGGTGAGCGCAAAACTTTCGAGTAACAAATCAATCCCTTGATATCCTTCTAAGTTCCCCACATACATCAGGACTTGATTTTGGATACCCAGGTCTTTGCGGATGTCTTCGTTGACTTCATCAGTGGAGTCTTCTAACAGCGAGATATCGGGAAGTATGGTAATATTTTCGGGTTTGTAATCAGCGATATCATCTGCAATTGCATGACAGACAGGAAGCACTGATTTTGCATTTTGAACGGCGATTTTCTCAAACCAGTTAAATACTCCAGCTAAGGGTTTGAGCCAAGGCATTTGTTCGACCATTTGTTGAGCAATGGAGGAATCCATGTCATAAACATAGGGAATTCCTAACATGACCTTCATCAATAAGGCGATAAAAACTGATTCTTCAACGGCTTGAATGAGATCATATTTGCGGGTTGACACCATCTGCATCACCTTAAAAACCATTAAGATGTCGTAGACTAATTTCTTCCACGAAAATCCGGGACGAACACCTTCAACAAAAGGAACTTTTAGTGTTCTGTGAATCGTCACATTGTCGAGTTCAATATCTCGTCCTTCCGGAAAAGCGATAACATCAACTTTATAGTTTTTTTCTGATAAAACTCTTAAGAATAAACAATCATCAATTGGGGTTCCTCGATCTTGATAAAAAGGATGAGGTGCTAAAAATAAGATATTTAAACCGTTAGCATCATTTTCATTTGGGTTTTGATTTGGGCGAAAGCTTTTGATCTGATGCTTAACAACGCTGGTTTGCTTTGAGTTAATGTCGCGAGTGAGTACCATTATTATCCCTCTAAAATATATTGTTATTGCAGAATAATTTGAGCAGAATTCATCCGACTTATCGGGTTTTTGTGGAATATATCTCAGCCATTACTTCACCAATATATTAAGCTTGAGATGTCAATCAATAATACTATTGGATCAAGTGTGAGAATTGAAAATTCCAGTAAAAAACACCCTTGTTTTGAACAATCATGTCTTAGCCGTTGCTATATTTAATAGTATCCTCTCTACTCCGAAAAAGTAAGGGTAGTTCTGTAAAACCTTAGAGAAAATTACAGGGATTTATGTAAAGCTTCGGTAAAGGTAATGTATTTTAGCGTCGTTTGTCCATCCGTAACTCTACGCAATTTCTCTACCCGATCAATCAATAAAGAGACTCCTAACCTGTATTTTTCTCAGATGCGGACATCACCAGTCATCTTATTAAAAGTTAATAATCTACTTGACTCCAAAAAAAATTAAATCTCTACTCTGAGACTACTTTACATAACTTAAAACTTTTCGATATATCGTTTCAACTCTCGCGCCATCCGTTCCATTCCCCGCTTTTCATCTTCACGAATAAACGGTAAAAAGATCCGCGATAACCATCCCGAAAATTCTTCTCGATGAATATATTTTGTCCGATTAACTCCAATATCTTGCAACTCAAACCAATATTCTCCCCGAAAACCGGGAATTTCAGAAACCCAACTTAAACACACTCCCGGTTGTACAACTTTAACAATGGCTTGAAACTCTGTATCTTGATCGGCGGGACTGCGCCATACCGACAACCGTACCATTTGATTCCCCTGAAACGGTAAACTAGAATCACGGTCAAATAAAAAACTATTCCAGTTCCGCCACTCTTCTTTCTGATCAAGCACCCGCCAAACTTGCTGTTTAGACGCATTAATTTCAATTTCTGTATAGAGCGTTGACATTTTAATTTAAAATCAGGAAAGAGTAAACTAGAATTGAGCCAGAATTGGTAATTTTTGTCTCCACTATCGGCGACTCCTTTCTCTGTCAAAGATTTTGCGCCGACTTTTTCCTCAATTTCAAGAGTTGTTACTCAATTCAATGATGAATTCTGCTTCCTGGACACCCCTCCATGCTCAACTGCATCGAACTTTAAAAGTGCGTCAACTTTTACCTTTACAGCAACGGCTTTTGGTGGCGGTATCCGGTGGACAAGACTCGATGAGTTTAATCAAACTCCTCCTAGACTTACAGCCGAAATGGGGTTGGGACTTGGCAATTGCTCATTGTGATCATCGTTGGCGCTCTGACTCAGGTGCAAATGCTGACTATATCGAACAACTCGCACAATCTTGGCAACTGTCATTTTACCGTCAAACGGCTCAACAAATCCCAAAAACTGAAGCCGATGCTCGTCACTGGCGTTATCAAGTGTTGTCTGAAATTGCTCTAACTCACAATTATGACTATGTTGTGACTGGTCATACCAAAAGCGATCGTGCTGAAACGTTATTGTATAATTTAATTCGGGGGAGTGGCTCCGATGGGTTACAAGCTTTAACCTGGAAACGTCCAATAGATATTGCAGCGAATGTAAATAATACTAATCATAATATTGGGTTAGTGCGACCAATGTTAGAAATTCTGCGATCGCAAACGGGTCAATTTTGTCAAGATCAACAGTTAAAAATTTGGGAAGACAGCACCAACGAAGACTTAAGCTATGCTCGCAACCGTATTCGCACAGAGTTAATTCCCTACTTACAAACTCATTTTAACCCGCAAACCGAACAAGCTTTAGCCCAAACCGCCGAACTGTTGCAAGCCGAAGTAGACTACTTAGAACAAACCACCGAACAACTTTATCAACAAGCTGTCTCAACCGAACCCGAATCTAGCGGTTTAAAAATCAATCGCCTGATATTACGTCAAGCTCCACTGGCGTTGCAACGTCGAGTTATGCGTCGTTGGCTGCAACAAATTCTTCCCACATCGCCCAGTTTTGAACACATCGAGAAACTCACTGCATTAATCTCAGCCCCGAACCGTTCACAAACCGATCCATTTCCAGGAGGAGCGATCGCCAAAGTAGATCATCAATGGATAGAAAGATTTTAACTAACCGTCTGACCGGACTTTGTTTCGTTAATATTGTTTTAATACTAAGGTCATGCTGAAACCTGACTCAGCCCGGACAGAATCTCGAAGCCGTTGACTCCCGGTTAGTCTCGCCTTCGGGCTGTTCCGACCCCAAATTGTAATAGGATGTGTTTGTATGTATTTACCTGTCTGGCCCGGTCAACCTTATCCTCTAGGCGCAGTCTGGGATGGTAAAGGAACAAACTTTGCACTCTACAGCGAAAATGCAACCGCCGTTGAACTCTGTTTATTTGATAGTGAAGACCAGGAAACCCGACTTTGGCTAACCGAAGTCAAAAACTTTATCTGGCACGGATACATCCCCGGCATTAGCCCCGGTCAACGCTACGGGTTCCGCGTACACGGCCCCTATTCGCCCGCAGAAGGTCATCGTTTTAATCCCAATAAACTCCTCATTGACCCCTATGCCAAAGCCTTAGACAGTGAAATTCAGTACGGAGAAGAAATCTTTGGCTATCGTTGGGATGGTGAAGACCAAGACTTATCCTTTTCTGAACTCGATGACGCTCATCTGGTCCCCAAAGCCGTTGTCATTGATGAAACCTTTGATTGGGAAAACGATCAACTTCTCCGCATTCCCGAACACGACACTATTATATATGAGATGCACGTCAAGGGATTTACGAAGGTGCATCCTGACATTCCCCCCGAACTTCGAGGAACCTACGGGGGACTTGGACATCCGGCAGCCATTGCCTATCTCCAGTCTTTAGGCGTTACCGCAGTTGAGTTAATGCCTGTGCATCATTTTCTCTCTCAACCCGGACATCTACTTGAAAACGGCTTGAAAAATTATTGGGGTTATGATTCTATTGCTTATCTAGCCCCCCATCAAACCTACAGTGCCGATAAAACGCCTGGACAACAAGTGCAAGAATTTAAGGAAATGGTAAAAGCACTGCACGCGGGTGGGATTGAAGTCATTTTAGACGTCGTTTATAACCATACAGGAGAAGGCAACCACATGGGGCCGACGTTATCATTACGAGGGATTGATAATGCGGTTTATTATCGTTTGGTCGAAGATGATCCCCGCTACTACATGGATTTTACCGGATGCGGAAACTCTCTCAACGTTTGTCATCCGCAAGTGTTGAGGCTGATTATGGATAGCTTACGCTATTGGGTGCTAGAAATGCACGTTGACGGTTTCCGGTTTGACTTGGCTTCAGCGTTAGCGCGAGAATTGTATGAAGTCAATAGTTTGGCGGCATTTTTTAATATTATTCACCAAGATCCGGTGTTATCTAATGTGAAGTTAATTGCTGAACCTTGGGATGTGGGAGAAGGCGGTTATCAGGTTGGAAAATTCCCGTTATTGTGGTCAGAATGGAATGGAAAATATCGCGATACTGTTCGCGACTTTTGGCGGGGTGAAGATAGTTTGTTGGCTGAATTTGCCTATCGGTTTACCGGAAGTTCAGACTTGTATGAAAGTAACGGCCGTCAACCTCACGCTAGTATTAATTTTATCACCGCTCACGATGGGTTTACCTTAAATGATTTAGTCAGTTACAACGAGAAACATAACGAAGCTAATTGTGAGGAAAACCAAGACGGGGAAAGCCATAATCGTTCTTGGAATTGTGGGGAAGAAGGCGAAACTGATGACCCCGATATTTTGGCATTACGCAACCGTCAACGCCGGAATTTCTTAGTAACACTCATGTTATCTCAAGGGGTGCCGATGTTAGTCAGTGGCGATGAATTGGGACGTACTCAAGACGGAAATAATAATGCTTATTGTCAGGATAATGAATTATCTTGGTTGGATTGGAATTTGCAAAATAGTAATGCAGATTTATTGGATTTTGCCCGTCAATTGATTCATTTCCGTCGTCGTCATCCGGTGTTTCGTCGCCGCCGTTGGTTCCAAGGACAGGCAATTCATGGATCAGCCGTGAGTGATATTGGCTGGTACAATTCAGATGGTGGTCAAATGACAGAAGAACAGTGGAGTATGGGGTTTGCAAAAGCGATCGCTGTTTTCCTCAATGGGCAAGAAATTCCTGAAGTTGGCTATAAAGGTGAGCGGGTTATGGATGAGAGTTTTATGCTCTTTTTTAATGCTCACTATGAGATGATTGAGTTTGATTTACCCGAAGGTGTACGCGATCGCAAATGGCGGGTGGTGATTGATACGAAAGAGCCGTCTTTTGTCACCGATTGGGTTTTCTATACAGAAGATAAACCTGTACCTGTTACTGAACGTTCAGTCGTGGTATTGCAACGGTGTTAAAGGGTTAATTCATTAAAGATCTCAAGATCAAAGAAAGTCGGGAGTGAGCGATTACTCCCGACTTATTTATGAATTAAAATTAGATTCTCAGTTAGGCAACAATAGAGAATTCATTAGCGCTGAGAGTGGGATTTCCATCAAGAGTCGCTAACAATGTAGAAGTCTGAGAACCGATACCATCAACATCAAAGAACAAATTGCCGCTTGCCGTATCATACAAGAAGCGATCGTTACTATCGGTTGCTAAAGTTCCGAGAACAAACTGATCTGAGGCTAGTGTTCCAACCGTTAAGCCACCGCCAAAGCCAGATGCAGAAACCTCGAACTGGTCGCCTTCTGTTGCATCAAAGTCTGTAATGATGTCACTACCTTCTGTGGGTTGCTGGTAAACGAAAGTATCTCCGCCACCTTTACCCGTCAATTTATCGTTACCATTACCACCCTGAATGCGGTTGTTAGCAGCGTTTCCAGCCAGAACATCATCAAAGTTTGATCCGATGAGATCATTGATTTGGCTGAGGTCATCGCGGCTACCCTGAGAATCTAGCAATCCTTCAAACCAGGCTTTCGCCATCTTATCGTAACCCGCTTGAGAGGGGTGCAGACCGTTATCTCCAGTGGTTGCTGGGTCGGCTAAATCGTCTAAGGTTAAGATGCTTTCGATATCAACCAAACCATCAACTTCGAGATCGCTCAAATCGTCATCGGGATTATAACTGGGATGACCCACAACATTTTCCCGAATCAGTTGATTGAACTGTTGAGCATTGTCAGCACGAATGGAAGTTTGTCGGTCGGAGTTAATTGGAGGAATCGTTGCCAAGATTAATTTCGCACCTTCACCGTTGTTATAACTGGGGTCATTATCTGTGAGGTCGTTAATCTCATCGACTAACTTTCTGGCATTGTCATAGATTTTGGCACTGTTATCTTTGCTGCTACTGGTATCATTGGTTCCAGCCATTAGTAACACCACATCGGCAGGATTTTCTGGGAGCCAAACTCGCACTCCACTGGTCTCTTTTGTGAAGCCACCTCTATCAGATCCCAGGCGTAGCTGAACGGTGTTCCATCCGGGATGTCCTTGATTGTCGGTATCGCCCAATTCCGCCGGCCCGTTGGATTTAGAACCGACAAAATCAACATCTACACCCAAATTTTGCAGCTTGTTGAACAGTAGAGTACGGTAGCCTCCTTGTTCGGCTATCGGTGTGACTCCGGGTTTTCCATCTTTTCCGTCTACCCCTTGGGTAATAGAGTCACCCAAAGGCATGATTTTTAAAGGTTTATCGAGCGCTTTGTCTGGAACAAAACCCACTCCTTCTTCAAGGTTGGCAAAGATACCTTGTTCCGCGTTCGCATAACTTTGGCTTTGTCCGGGTGTGGGTTCCGGTTCTGGTAAAGCTTCGACTGGAGTAAATTCCAGATAATCAATGGCTGCAAGTTCTCCTAAATTCGCAGTTCCATTAATCGACAATTGATCTCCGGCTGTGATATTTAAGTCAGTTGAAACTGTTCGTTCTACAAAACTTGTGGCGTTGGGTTGACTCGCACCTAGATCTTGGTCAAGTGTCCATGTATCTAAAACGGTGTCTCCCAATTTAACAGATAGTTGCGCTTCTCCATCATTTTCATCGTAGAAGCCAACTTTAACTTCATACTTACCGGATTCAAGATTATCGAGGACAAATTCTGCCTCTCCAGTTAACTCGCTTAGTCGAATGAATTGATCTCCAGAAGCAAAGTCCCCAAGAGGTTGTTGGATAGTGTAATTCGTTAATGTTGTTGCATTTTCAGCTTCAATCCGAACAGAGTTGGAATTGTTGTCGGGAGGTTGAGTGGTTGCACTGACTCCGTTGATAGTCAGGTTAACGGTAGCTGTGTCGGTTCCCCCTTGACCATCGTTAATCGTATAGCTGAAACTATCTGTTGCGGTTTCATTTGCTTCGAGAGCGTCAAATTGACCGTTGGGGTTATAGCTGATTGTACCGTCGTTGTTGATGCTAACTTCACCTTTGGTGTTTGTACCATCAACCATACTGACGTTGAGACTATCACCG
>NZ_AUZM01000080.1 GCF_000478195.2 Lyngbya aestuarii BL J
ATGTGCAAGTTCGTTACTGGATTCTCCTTGAATTGAGGAAAAAGTAACGACTTGAATTGTCCGTACTTCTTGAAGCGTGGAAAACCAAATCCTCTGTTCTGGAAATATTCCCAACTTCTATGCAACTGCTTAATAGTTTGTTGAAGAACTTGAGAAGGAACTTTGCCCAATTCGGGAAATTCTTTCTTCGCTTTCGGCAAGTTGTTGAGCTGTTGAATTTCACCGGGAAACTTGCTCTCAGCAGGGAGGATATACTCCTTTTCTATGGAGCATCTATCGACCAAGCACAGAAGGCTGTTACACCAATCTTTGATCTCTCGCAACGCATAGTTAAATGCACTGCGACAAGTTTCCATCCACTCAATGATTTGTTGCTCTTGAGCGGCATCTGGATAGATTCGGTAACGATGAGTAAGTGTCAGCATCCTCGTATTATAGTAGATTTACTGGATAATAGTACAGCACTAAATGTTAAGTTTACGGACATTGAGTCCTAAACTTAACTGGGGGAGTCCATGGATGAGGGGCTGTCTGCGTGGGTTTCCCGCGCAGTTTATACGCCCCGTCCCAACACCGACCTGAGTACAGGTACGGTTTCGGTCATAGCTCCCCCAAACCCCCTCAAAAAGATCAAATTAAACTTGATTTAGAAATCAAGTAAGGGGATTGGGTTATATTCTAGCGATTGTATTGTTTAAGTTGATCTTTTCAGTTGTAGATTTAGAATTTGGTTAAAGAAATATTAGGTTATGACCTCTCCCCCAACCCCTCTCGACCCCTCTATAATCTCCTCTACAAGGGGAGATACAACTTCCCTCTCCTCGTAGGAGAGGGTTAGGGAGAGGTGGCGAGGGGAGAACTTTTATGATGTTTTAATCTCTAAGTTGAACTAACTGTTATTCATGGGAAAATAACGGGATAAGTTAATACCCCGTCACTCTCAATATTCCCTTTCAAGAATTGTGCTACACCATGCTCAAGATAAATCTTGAAGTCAGGATTCATTTGTGCAATGATGTAGCTACAAGATTATATCTCCGCTCACAGCTTCCGCAAATTTATTTTTGCGTTGATATACTGTGGGCTTTTTCATTTTGAATCCTTTAAAGGAGAGTGGTTAGAGGGGGTTCCATCAATATAAAATCGTCCTCCTCGTCCAGGATCTTGATATTCCAATTCAATTCGGTAAGCATATCCGGATAGAACACAAACTGCGATAGTCCCAAAAATAGTGACTGTGATAAACAGTGCGATCCTTTCTGGTTGTTTCATTTAAACTCCTTTGTTCTTCAATTTAATGACATTTTTCCAATGTACTGCATAATCCAGATATAGTGATAGCCATTGACAAACTAAAATTTTTCCGCTATATTTGGTGTAATTTTTCTTATAACTAAAAATCAGTTTTCTCTGAATTTCGTATAGCGATATACATAAAAATAAACTTGATTTAGAAATCAAGGTGCATGACAGAACTCTATTTTAGCGATCGCAAAGGGTTTAAATTACGGTTTTAAAATTGACAGATAGATTTAGGTTGAACTGGACATTGTTTTTTCTCAATGGGATTTTCTTGTAAGCCTAAATAGGTGAGATTTTCCAACGGAGAAAGTGATTCTATTGTTTTAATTTGATTATTCCAGAGGTTAAGTTCAGTGAGTTTTGTTAAATTAGACAAGGGTTTAACTTCGGTAATCTGATTTTCATCTAAATACAAAATCACCAGTTCGGTTAAAGTAGAAAGAGGTTGAACATCAACAATTTTATTTTTACTTAATCCGAGGCGGGTAATATTGTTCAGGTTAGACAAAGGTTTAATATCAGTAATTTGATTATCAATTAAGTTTAAATCTTCTGTTAAACTTGTAAGAGAACTTAAGGCTGTGAGATCAGAGACTTGATTACTTCTCAGTTGTAAAGCTTTTAAGTTTTCTAGATTAGAAAGAGGTTGAATATTGGTAATATTGTTTTCACTTAGACTTAAGGTTTCTAGTTGAGTCAGAGAGGATAAAGCACTGATATTAGCAAGTTTATTACTGTCGAGGTTGAGTTCGTTTAAATTACTGAGATTAGATAAAGAACCAATTTCTTCAATTTCGTTGGTTTTGAGGTTTAATTTCGTTAAATTTGTAAGTTCAGATAAATCG
Organism: Lyngbya aestuarii BL J; assembly: GCF_000478195.2. Taxonomy (GTDB): domain Bacteria; phylum Cyanobacteriota; class Cyanobacteriia; order Cyanobacteriales; family Microcoleaceae; genus Capilliphycus; species Capilliphycus aestuarii. The sequence continues at coordinate 2,148 of NZ_AUZM01000080.1, forward strand.
GTTATATTGCTGATTTGATTTGCATTCAAACCAAGTTCTGTTAAATTATCCAAGTTTGCAAGAATACTTAAGTCCTGAATTTGGTTTTCACTCAGACTTAAATTCGTTAAACTATTCAATTCTGAAAGGAGACTAATATCACTGATGTTATTACTATCTAAACTCAGTTCAGTTAATCCCGAAAGGTTAGAAAGAGGACTAATATCTTCGATCTCATTTTTATACAGAAGTAAAATTTGAAGATTAGGTAACTCCGCAATCGGACTCAGATCTTGAATAAGATTACTACTGAGGTTGAGTCGTGTTAAATTGGTTAAAGTCGATAAAGGGGTTAAGTCTGTGATTTGATTTTCACTGACATTAAGGCGCGTTAGATGCGGTAAAGTAATTAACGGAGAAAGATCGCTAATTTTGCTGCGACTGAGATCGAGTTCGATAACTTGTAAAAGACTTTTTTGAGCTAATTTACAATCTGTCACTCCAGCGACTTGTAATAAAATATTTACAGTTTGTTGAGTTTCTAACGCTAAATTTTCCCGACTGGAACACCAATCTGCAAAAGTTCTATAGTCTTTTACCTCGGGTGAAGGAGTAACTGAGGGAGTCGGTTCATAAATTGGAGGTAACATCGTTTCAAGTACCGAACAATTGGAGACTCCGACACCCAGAGTTAGCATCAAAGACAGTTTTATTCCCGCTTTGAGAGGTTTTAATTTCAACATTTTGACCTCCAGACCCATTCATTCTGATTCTCCATTTGCGGATACATCCTCACTCAACACTTAATTACTATACTTACTATTATTCCATCTTTTTTACAAATTATGTGTCTATCATCGGGTGATTTTTTTTCCAGTTGTGAATATTCCAAGTGTTTAAATCCCAAGGGGTTAATTCAACGCCTGTAATTTGAGTGTTGATTCCAATGATATCGGCTCGATGTACCAGAGGAATTACAATCGCATTTTTCACTAACAGATCATTCATTTGAATCAATAATTGTTGACGGTTCTGGGGATCGAGTTCAATGGTAGACTGTTTCCATAGATTATCATAATTTTGATCACAATAGCGAGAAGCATTATCTCCTGTCCAATTATTGGCTTTTTGGGGGATTTCATCACAAGTGTAGGTTTTTAAATAGGAAGTCGGATCAGGGCTAGTATTTCCTGTCGTAAACATTTGTAAGTCCGCATAAAAGTGTTCTACGGTGTCAGAGTTGGCTGGATCTCCCGCAAAATAAACACTGGGATCGATACTTTTGAGTTCAACTGCAATTCCAATCGATTCTAGCGATTGTTTAATCACTTCTTGGGTTTTTTGTCGCAGGGGATTAACGGAAGTTTGAAATAAAATCTTCATTTCTATTCCATTTTTATCTCGAATTCCATTATTATTGCTATCTTTCCATCCGGCTTGATCTAATAATATTTCTGCTTTTTGTCGGTTAAACTCATAGCCCGTATTTTCAGAAACAAATTGTTGAGGTGCGACAATAAAATTCGCCGTTGGTTTTCCAGTCACACCATACAGTTGATTGGCTATTGTTTCTCGATCTATAGCTAAACTCAAAGCTTGACGTACTGATTCATCGGTGAAAAAAGGATGAGGAAATTTTAAGCTAGATCGTTCACCTTCTGGGGTGGCTTGATTGGGATCAGTTTGATTGATTAAAACTCGTTCCATTAATGATCCAAAGTTCGAGATTAGCTTTCCTTTCCCCCCTGTTTCTAATTGTTTTAAAACTGTTGCTTCAACTTGTAAATTGTACGCAAAATCTGCATCACCTGTTTGTAAAACCGCTCTGGCTGCTGAGGTTGCATCCCCTCCGCCTTTAAGTTCTACTCGTTGAAAACTGACTGTTTTTGCTTCTCTAAAATTAGGATTCGGTTCATATATCACCACATCTCCCGGCTTGAATTCTACCACTTGATAAGCACCTGTTCCCACTGGGTTTAAATTGGCGGGTGCTTGACGAGAATTAACACCCTGATAGTCTTGAAATTTATGTTTTGGTAAAATCATTCCTTCAGTTCCAACGAAGACTAAAAACCAACCGGGAGTTACATCTTGAAAGTTTATTTTAACGGTAAAATCATCTATTTTTTCAACATTTTCAATAATTTTATAGGTTCCCGCAGTAGAAGAACCCACATCAGGATTACTGATAAATTCATAGGTAAAGACAACATCATCAGCCGTAAAAGGAGTTCCATCTGACCATTTTAGATTTTGTTTTAATTTCCAAGTGACTGACTTTCCATCTTTAGCAATTCCTCCATTTTCTATCGTCGGAATTTCAGCGGCTAAAAAGGGAATGAGTTCACCTTGGTTGTTAAAGCTGGCGAGAGGTTCTAAGGTAATTCGACTCGCTTCTGAGTCTTTAAAACCTGTGGATAAATGGGGATTGAGAATCGTTGGGGCTTGCCAATATAATAATCTTAAAGTGTTATTTTGATCGGATATAGATTGGGGATTTTTAGATTGAGGTTGAGATGTGCAAGAATTAATACAGAGTAAACTAAAAAGGATAAAAAGTGAAGTTTTAATTAAATTTTTAGAGTATTTTATCATTGCAGGATATCTAGCTAAGATTTATGATTTTTAATCATCATACCCTGATTAGACGAGGTTGATCAATTTTCTGTTAAGATTAACTGCATCGCTTGATTTAAAATTTCATCTTGACTCACCAATTGTTCTAATTCTTCTGATTCATAATATCCTTCTTTGACTTCAAGAGAGGCTTTGTTAATTGCTTGAGGATAAGCTTCTGCTAGGGTATTTAAAAGATCTTCAGGAGGTAAATAAACCCCTCCTGATTTCCGACGTTTATTTTTGGCTTTAATTTCTAAAATGGAATTACGAATTGAGACATCCCAAGAACGAGTAGTGCGATTTTCGGCTTGTTGTTTAATTAAATGAAGCAATAAAATTACAGCATAACTCCGAATATTACTAATAATGTCATCTCTACTCATTTCTTCTAATTCATTCACAATAGCCAGTGATCCTTGAATATCACCTTGAAGCAGAAGTTCTTTAAGTTTAAGAATTTCTTCCATAACTCAGATTAAAATTAATCAGGTTTTATTCTATCTTATCAAAATTTTTGTCAAAAATACAGATTAACCTGTGAATATCTGGAAATAAAATTCCACATATTTTGTTAATATGACTGAATCAATCTCGAAACCTAAAATTGAACTTGTCATGCACAACTTTATTCCACCGGAACGGTTTTTTCCCTATCTCACCTGGACAGAAATTAATGAAATGTCCGATAAAGAAAATGTTGTTATTATTCAACCCATTGGTTCTATCGAACAACATGGCCCCCATTTACCTTTAATTGTTGATTCTGCCATTGCAACTGCGGTCACAGGTAAAGCTTTAGCTAAACTTAATACTGAGATTCCCGCCTACGCACTGTCAACATTATATTACGGTAAATCTAACGAACATTGGCACTTTCCCGGTACAATTACCCTAAATAGCAATACCCTTTCATCCGTACTAATCGAAACAGGAGAAAGCATTTATCGAGCCGGATTTCGTAAATTAGTGTTTATAAATGCTCACGGTGGACAACCCCAAATCTTAGAAATGGTCGCGCGAGATTTGCATCAAAAGTATGAAGATTTTATGATATTTCCGTTGTTTGTCTGGCGAGTTCCCAACGCCGCCACCGAATTATTAACCCCAAAAGAGTTAGAATATGGAATACACGCCGGGGATGCAGAAACCAGCGTCATGTTGTCAATTTTGCCCGAACAAGTCCGAAAAAATAAAGTTCTGTGTGAATATCCTCACGATTTACCCGAAAATAGTATGCTGAGTATGGAGGGAAAATTACCGTTTGCTTGGGTAACACGAGATTTAACAAAAAGTGGAGTTTTAGGAGATGCAACAGTTGCAACCCAAGAAAAAGGGGATAAAATTCTAGAATCTCTGGCTGAGAGTTGGGTAAAAGTGATTGCAGATATTTACAAATTTCGTCAACCCCAGCGTTATCATTTCAAAGACTAAAACAGAGACTAACCCCGTTCAACTCCATCCAAAATTTCTCTGTATCACAAGTGTTTGTAATCACCCTAAACTATGTAACAATGAATTTTACAAAAGTATAGGCTGAGGTATCAATATGCTCAACAATTCTCCGATCAAACAAGCAATCAACCAAGGTAAAGCGCTAAAAGTGATTAGTGGCTTGATGAATTTCGATACCCAACGGGTTGCAGCAACGGTAAAAGCGGCGACTCAGGGGGGTGCAACCTTTGTTGATATTGCAGCAGATGTCAGTTTAGTGCGGATGGCGAGAAATTTAACTCATCTCCCTATCTGCGTTTCCGCCGTTGAACCCGTTAAGTTTATTCCCTGCGTCGAAGCGGGTGCAGACTTAATTGAAATTGGGAACTTTGATGCGTTCTACGCCCAAGGACTGCGGTTTGAAGCCGAAGATGTGCTGCGACTCACCAAACAAACGCGATCACTGCTTCCTAATATTACCCTGTCTGTAACTGTTCCTCACATTCTTGAACTTGACAGACAAGTCCAACTCGCGACAGAATTAGTCGAAGCGGGTGCTGATATTATCCAAACCGAAGGCGGTACCAGTTCCCAGCCCGTTCATTCGGGTACATTGGGTTTAATTGAAAAAGCGTCTCCCACGTTGGCGGCGGCTTATGAAATTTCTCGGGCGGTATCAGTTCCGGTGTTGTGTGCGTCTGGACTTTCTAGCGTCACCGCCCCTTTAGCCATTGCAGCCGGGGCTTCTGGTATTGGTGTGGGTTCAGCCATCAACCGCCTCAATGATGAAGTCGCGATGGTAGCAGCGGTTCGCAGTTTAGTTGAAGCGTTAGCCACTGTCAGCCACGCAGGTGTGCGAGTATAAACCCCAAAAACCTTGAAGACACAGAGACAAATTCCAGAGAAAATCTGAGGTGTCTTTGTGTCTTTGGGGTACATTTTTCGTGAAAAATTCAGGCAGATTTTGATAGGTTTGCAGATGGATTTACATATAGTTCAAAAACCACATTAAATAATCTTCGATCAGTTTGTAATTTGGGGAATTTTCATCAGTCACTTCTAAGTCAGCTAGGGGAAGAACAAACATTTTTTGATCACTGACTCGCTGAACTTCTGCTAATAAACCATCTACATCTGATAGGGTTTCTGAAAATTTGACTAACGTAAACACATCGGTATAAGAAGGCTGAGTTTTTTTCAGCTTTTCATACTTTTTCTGAGAACCTTCTCCAAAGAGATAATCTTCCTCCCACAAAAATTCTTCAGATCCCGTCAGATAGCAAGGTTTTTGAATATTTTTTTGGAGATATTGGAGATATCGATTCAGATTAGGTTCATCAACTTCAATAATTTTAGTTTCTAGAATCGTTTTAATTCTATCTTCAAATTCTTCGCGATCAACCTCTCCAAATTCTTGCATCAACTTTTCGGGATCAAGTAGGCCTAATGTCTCCATTTGTTCGAGAACATTTTCCATAGACAACATTAAATGTTGTTGTTGATGTTGTTGTTGTTGATTTCCTTTACTTCTGTTCGTCGATCCCGTTAAAATAGTTTCATCAATTTGAATCGGTTGAATATCTTCAGGTGCTAGCTGTGGCTGACGTTTTTGATTTTTCTGATAAGATTTAGACATTATGTTCTCACCTGAAACAAGTTGAGTGACTGAGCATATTGTGATAGACGCGCTGATTGCATTAACCAGGAGGAGACAACGATGACACAACAACTGCACTCATTACAACCCCAAGTCTATCAAGGGCAGTTCGGCGAATATACCATTACCGATAGCGATCGCATCGGTGTTATGATTTACCGTACTGGCTTAATGATAGCAGCCCTATGCTTCGCAGTCGGTACAGGATTAGTCTTATGGCAAAGCAATAATCCCTTAGTCCTGCAAGCCTTAACCCCTCTCTATTTTTGTTTTTGGTTCGCCCTGGGTGTCAGCTTATTCACCATTCATATCTATCTTGCTATTCTACACCGAGTCTTACAACTATTTTGGTTGATAGGAGGTATAGCTTCTGTTATTCTAGCGTTTCAAAGTCCAGAACCGTTAGCCCTAACCGTCTACAATCAGCCTTTAAGCTTACTCGGAATTGGCTTTAGTTTTGCTGCTATTACCGGAATTTACTTTAAAGAAGCATTTTGCTTCAACCGCATAGAAACTAAGCTATTAACCCCTCTCGTTCCCTTACTTCTGTTAGGATTTATGGTAGGAATTTGGTCAGTAATGAATCTAAAGTTTTTACTGTTTTTCTGGGCAATTCAATTTGTAATTTTTGCTGTTCGTAAAACATTTCAAGATATTCCTGCTGATATCGGAGATAAAAGTGTGTTTGACTATCTCCACGCCCAACAGGCTAAAGCTTAAATTCCTCTACCTGAATTAAGTGATTCAAATGCCCTCGTTTTTCCCTTGCAAGAAACTTCAAAAATTGCACCTCATTCAGCGTCAAGAAATTTGGACACTCACCCTCAAAGGGTGGGGTCTTACTTTATTGTTTATTCTGACTACAACTCTGGTTTTTGGCTTAAATCTCTATTCTTTTCTCGCTGTTAACAACCCCATACAAGCCGATGCTTTAGTGATTGAAGGATGGATGCCTGATTATGCCTTAAAATTAGCTTTAGTTGAATTTAAAAAAGGTAGTTATCAAAAAATAATTACCACTGGAGTTCCGCTACAAAAAGGATACTATTTAGCCGAATACAAAGACTTTGCTAACCTCACCGCAGCCACTTTCATTAAACTGGGTTTAGATGAAACTCAAGTGATTGCTGTTCCCGCCTCTCCTACCCTTCGTCACCGTACAGAAGCCACTGTTATTGTACTCCAAGAATGGCTACAAACAACTGAGTTAAACATTAAATCTATTAATCTTTATTCTTTAGGCCCTCATGCCCGTCGCAGTTGGATAACGTTCCGAAAATACCTTCATCCCGAGATTCAAGTGGGGATTATTTCTATTAAATCTGAAGACTACAATGCCAATCAATGGTGGCGTTCAAGTGAAGGATTTCGGAGTGTAATTTCAGAATTGATTGCTTATATTTATACGATATTATTTAATATTTTGAGTGAGTTTAAAAAACTATAATTTCACCCAATCAAATCATCTAATTCTTGATAATCGGGTAAAGTTGTATTAATTTCTTTTCCCTTCCTCAATACAATTCTATCATGCTGAGAACGAGATAATATCTCACTAAAATAACGACCTTGAAAAATAATCAAATCCGCAGGAAGTCCAACACCAATTTTCCCGATATTTGATAATCCCATTAACTCCGCAGAAGTTTGAGTAACGGCTTGGGGCCAATCTCCAAACGGATGATCTAAATGGGCAATTCTCACCGCCATTTTAAAGACTTCTAAGCCATCATGATCGCCAAAACCATAAAACGGATCGCGACAATTATCACTCGCGACAGCTACAGCAATTTCTGATTGTTTGAGTTCATGTAATAACGTTACCCCTCGCCAACGGGGAGTTTGAGTTAAGTTTAATTGTTGCTGGTATTGCCGATCTTGTAAATACAAATTGCACATCGGTAAACTAATAATTCCGATTCCAGCTTGTTTAACTAACGCGATAGTTTCTGTTACCTGTTCGGGAGATTGAACCGCTAAACTACAACAATGACCACAAACTATTTTACCAGAAAAATCAGATTTTAACGCCGTTTCCGCAACTTTTTTTAAGGTAATAGAATCAGGATCACCATTTTCATCGGTATGAAAATCTAAATCTAAATTTCGGTCTTTTGCCAGTTCAAAAACCCGTTCAATTTGGCGATCAATCTCCGGGTTCATATAAGCAACACCTCCCAAAATTCCCCCAAATTCTGCAACTTTATCGGCTAACTTTTCCCCCGCAGCAGTGAGGTATTCTTCTAACGTTACCAAAGCAACCGCCTGTAAAATTAGCTTGTCAGACCATTCTTTTTGTAAACTTCTAAACGCTTCCCAACTAATATCAGCTAACCTTCCCCCAGAATCTAAATGGGTTCTAATAGCTTTTGTTCCATGAGCATAACTACATTTTAAACCAAACTCCATGCGGCGATAAACATCTTCAAAATTCCAAACCTCTATATCTTTCCAAACCGCTTTTAATGCGCCGTGAAACGTGCCGTCGGGGTTGGGTGTTCGTTCCCAAATATGACCTTTATCTAAATGAGTATGAATATCAACAAAACACGGCCAAACCTGTTTTTTATGTAAATTAACGGTGGGAGTTTCCCTTGTTTCAACTGTTCCACTCGCCACAATTTGACGAATAACACCTGATGCAATTTCTAAATCAACATTAACCAATCCTTCTCGGTTCGGTGTTTGTTCTAGAACAACGTTACTCAATAAACAGACCGGGATTTGAGCGTTTTTTAGCCAATAATTAGATACAGTTGGAATCATAGAGTATTAAATGCTTAGATGATGAGTAGTATGATTTTTCTCGCTTTTTTTTTATCCCCTCTAGCCCTTTTAGTAAGCCCCCCAGAGCCGTTTTATTCTAAAATTTGGTAATCGCGCTTGACCTCAGAAATTAGGCTGTTTCACTTTTTTTTCTTCAGAAACTCTAAAATCATAACTTTAGACTCCCATCGGTCAATCTGAAGTTTAATCATAAAATCAGCGATCGCTCTTGATGTAGAATGATAGCAATTGCCAGCATTTTTCAAAAAGACTTTAGATATGGATAGTCTAATTGAAGAATTTAAAAAAGTCAATGACTTTCACTGAAGAAAAGGGAAAATATAGCAAGTTTTTAGAAGTCTAATTATAGAGAATTGCCTCCATTGGGTCAAAGATGTAATTTTTTGCATAGGATAGTTCTCAAAGACATCACTTTCAAGCTCGAACAAATTTATCAATTTTTCAAACTCTTGGAATCAACCTGTTTTGACTCTTGGGATTGTCCTCAATTACAGAAAGTCAAAGCTTGTCCTCGAACGAAGTGAAGGAATGGCTTAATCACAGGTGGTTTTGGCTTTGGATTTTATTAGGCTGAAACAGCCCTGCTACACCGCTGGGGTTTTTTTTGGAATTTTTAGCTATGATTTGGAGCAGAGCTAATGCTGTGTTGGGAGACAGTCGTGTATGAATACCTCTTATATAGATAGCCTCAAAAAAGGAGCAGCAGTTGTCGCAGCCTTGTGGGTGTCGGGTTGTTCTTTCACCTCAACCTCTGCCCCCTCCAACCCGGCTATCAGAACTCAAACCTCGGATACCCTTGTCGAGACTTCTACTGACAGTAATACTCCCCCATCTGTTGATAATTCTGTTAATAATATTGCCGCGACAGCCCAAGACTTCCAAAAAGTAACCGTATTGCAAGGGTTAGAACATCCCTGGAGTATGGCTTGGTTGCCCGACGGAGATTTACTCGTTACCGAACGACCCGGACGCCTACGCATAGTTCGCAATGGCACCCTCGACTCCACCCCAATTGCCGGAGTCCCCGAAGTTTTTGCTTTCAAACAAGGGGGCTTGATGGATGTTTCTCTGCATCCTCGCTTTGCGGAGAACCGCTTGATTTATCTCACTTATTCTCACGGCACCCGAGACGCCAACCGCACCCGTATCGCCAGGGCAACCTTTGATGGTCAGGCTTTGCAGAATTTACAGGTGATCTTCGAGGTGTCCCAGGCCAAATCCGGTGGACAACATTTCGGTTCTCGTATTGTCTGGCTACCGGATAATACGATGTTAGTGGCAATTGGTGATGGGGGTAATCCCCCAGTTGAACTTGAAGGCGACCTCATCCGCAAACAAGCCCAAAACCTCAGCAGTCATCTCGGTAAAATTGTCCGTCTTAATGATGATGGTTCGGCTCCCCCAGATAATCCTTTTATTAATGCAGAAAATGCTGATCCGGTTATCTGGAGTTATGGACATCGCAATATTCAAGGACTCACCTTTGATCCCCAAACCAATCGCCTTTGGTCAACCGAACACGGTGCTAGAGGCGGCGATGAACTGAATTTGGTGAAAGCAGGTGAAAATTACGGTTGGCCGGTTGTCACCCATAGCCGTGAATATAGTGGCGGAGAGATTTCTTCAGAACGATCTCGTCCGGGGATGATCGATCCCAGAGTGGTTTGGACTCCGGCAACGGCGCCTTCTGGTTTAGCAATTTACAGGGGTGATCGTTTTGCATCGTGGAATGGGGATTTATTTGCGGGGGGTCTGGTATCCCGAGATGTGCGTCACATTGAGTTGGATGAAGCGGGAAATGTGGTTAGTCAGCAACCAATTGATATTGGTCAGCGAGTTCGAGATGTTAGACAAGGGCCAGATGGATTGTTGTATATTCTGACTGATGAACCCGACGGACAACTTATTCGCCTAGAACCCGTTTCAGGATAACTGAACGCTTCATTGGGTTGTGCTATCGAAATAGTTTTACTATCCATCAACGTTCGTTTATAGTCTCCCGATGTCCCGTGGAGACTAGATTTCTATTTTGCCAGAAAGCTCTTTTATAAGGTTTTATGCTAAAAGCGCATTTTTTCTATTCCAAAAATTCATAATATTTAAAATTTTGTAATTTTTGTTACGATTTAGCTCAAATTTTCCTTCTACTGTAGGTAGTAACCCTAAAGGCTCCGGCTCGAAAATCCAGTGTTTAAGGGAGTTTGAAGTTAATTCTTCTCTCGAACTGAATAGATGTGAGCAAAAGTTAACAAAAATTATCCGGAATGTTAAATCTAATACAGACCGAGAGCAACTAATTTGTTAACGTTTAGCCAGAGGGGTATTAGAATTTTCAATCAACTGCTTTTTACAGTGAATGGAAAAGAGGAATACTCGATGACAAGTGCAGCAGAAGCAAAGACAAAGCTCAATAAATTTGAAAAAATAAAAGCAGCAAAAGATGGTTTAGCCGTTAAAACAGAAATCGAAGAATTTGCCCGCATCGGCTGGGAAGCAATGGATACTGATGATCGCGATCATCGTCTAAAATGGCTCGGAGTATTCTTTCGGCCCGTAACACCGGGTAAGTTTATGTTACGCCTGAGAATGCCGAGCGGAGTGATCACCAGTGAGCAGATGCGAGTTTTGGCAGAAATCGTTCAACGCTACGGTGATGATGGTAATGCTGATATTACCACAAGACAGAACCTTCAGTTAAGAGGAATTCGCCTCGAAGATGTACCGGATATTTTTAACCGGATGCAACAAGTCGGGTTAACGAGTGTTCAGTCGGGGATGGACAATGTGCGAAATATCACAGGTTCCCCGGTGGCTGGACTCGATGCTGATGAACTCTATGATACTCGTGAATTGGTACAGCAAGTTCAAGACATGATCACGGGTAACGGAGAAGGAAACCCTGAGTTTACTAATTTACCGCGAAAGTTCAATATTGCGATCGCTGGATGTCGGGATAATTCGGTTCATGCTGAAATTAATGATATTGCTTTTGTTCCCGCATTTAAAGATAAAACCAAAGACGAAACTTTTGGCTTCAATGTATTAGTGGGGGGGTTCTTTTCCGCCAAAAGATGCGAAGCGGCTATTCCCCTAAAAGCTTGGGTAAAACCGGATCAAGTTGTGAGTTTGTGTCGGGCTATTTTAGAAGTTTTCCGCGATAACGGGCCGAGAGCAAACCGTCAAAAATCTCGCCTGATGTGGTTAATTGATGAATGGGGAATAGACAAGTTTCGCCAAGAAGTTGAAAACCAAATGGGTGAGACTTTAGAAGCCGAAGCCGAAAAGGATGAAATTCTCTGGGATAAGCGCGATCATATTGGGGTTTATACTCAAAAACAAGCGGGATTTAATTATGTTGGGTTAAACGTTCCCATCGGACGTTTGTATGCGAACGATATGTTTGAACTCGCGCGTTTAGCTGAGGTTTATGGCAAAGGGGAACTGCGCCTAACCGTTGAACAAAATCTGATTATTCCTAATGTTTCAGATTCTCGTCTTGATGCCTTTTTAACTGAACCGTTGCTGGAGAAATTTAGCATTAATCCCGCCCCTTTAACCCGAGCATTAGTGTCCTGTACTGGCGCTCAATTTTGCAACTTTGCTTTGATCGAAACTAAAAATCGGGCTTTGGCATTAGTTAAAGAACTCGAAGCCGAATTAACCTTTACAAAACCCGTGAGAATTCACTGGACGGGATGCCCAAATTCCTGCGGTCAACCGCAAGTCGCAGATATCGGTTTAATGGGTACAAAAGCCAGAAAAGATGGTAAAATGGTAGAAGGTGTTGACCTATATATGGGCGGCAAAGTTGGGAAAGATGCCGAGTTGGGAACCCGGGTTCAAAAAGGAATTCCCTGCGAAGATCTCAAGCCCTTACTTCGAGATTTGTTAATCGATAAATTCGACGCAAAAGCTCTATAAATCGTCTGAGTTTAGATACTAAGAACCAGACAAGATTCAGTTTTTAACAGTCTCGTCATCATTTTCGTTAATTGAATTAACGATAGGGTTAATTTACCCAATTTTCAGAAATTTAACTCAACAATACAACAAGGAGAACCTCAAAAATGGTTACTAACGAAATGACTTCCAACGCCAAAAATTCTCAAGAATCCCCTTTAATTCTCAAATCAATTACTGCGGTTGGTGTTGCCGTTTTCAGTGGTTTCATGTTTATGAATTGGCAACATACACTCTCAGAAACTAAAGTTGCGAAAGAAGCGGAAAAAGTAGTCGCAACTCAAGCCAATACAACATCTTCTACTGCCCCCGTACAAATTGAACCCGTTGCCATCAATTCTACGGCTACAGTTTCTCAAACTCCCGTAGAAACAACAGTAACAAATCAATCCGTTTCTTCCAGCGCTGAGACAAGTTTTGTTGAAGCCGAAGCAGAAATTACCGACCCGAATTTAATTGCAAGTTTGAATCAAAAACTCTATAATGAAGTAGATCAAGCTTGGCAACAAACCCCCACATTTTCCGATAACTTAGTTTATCAAGTTCAAGTTCAGGAAAACGGAGAAATAGCAGATTATTCCCCTCTAAATGCAGCTGCATCTGACTATTTGACCGAAGTTCCCATCGATGAACTTTACAACAAAAAAGCGGCGATGTTATCCGAAAAAGTCGCTAAATTCTTAGTAGTTTTAACTCCCAGTGGAAATTTACAAGTTAATCCTTGGTTGGGAAAGAGCTAAACTCTAATGTCTCATCTCTAATTTCCAGCGATAGTTAAACGTTAACCCCAATTTTCTATTGTAAAATTTAGGGTTAAAAAACTAGGTGTATTCATCCTACTGCCATTATTCATCACTTAAATCTTTCAAGGAGAATCATTAATGCTTTCAGAATTATGGTCATTACACGGCAGATACAAAATTCTGCACATGACTTGGTTCGCTTTCTTCCTCTCTTTTGTGGTGTGGTTTAACCTCGCCCCTCTCGCCACCGCCCTTCAAGAAGAAATGGGTTTAAGTGTGGCGCAAATTAGAACCCTTGCCATTTGTAACGTTGCTTTAACCGTTCCCGCCCGAATAATTATTGGGATGGTTTTGGATAGATTCGGCCCTCGAATTACCTACACTTGCTTGTTAGTCTATGCTGCAATTCCTTGTATTGGGTTTGCCTTAGCGCAAAACTTCAATCAACTGGTGATTTCTCGCTTGGCTTTAAGTATTGTCGGTGCGGGATTTGTCATCGGAATTCGCATGGTTGCCGAATGGTTTCCGCCCAAAGAAATTGGTTTAGCCGAAGGAATTTATGGCGGTTGGGGAAACTTTGGTTCAGCCGGTGCCGCTTTTACACTTCCAACCATTGCTGCAATCTTAAGCTTTAGTGGCGGTAGTTTAATTAACTGGCGTCTAGCCATTGCCGGAACCGGAATTATCGCTGCACTTTACGGAATACTTTACTACTTCAACGTACAAGATACGCCCTCTGGAAAAGTCTACCAACGCCCCGTTAAAGCCACCGGAATTGAAGTCACCACCGTCAAAGATTTCTGGTTTTTGATGTTGATGAATGTGCCTTTAAACGTTATTCTCGGTGTTCTCGCTTGGCGGTTAAGCAAAGTTGGGTTCTTAACAACAAGTGGAATGTATCTCGTTTGGTTGGGCTTAGTTGGGTTGTATTTATTCCAAGCTTACGGTTGCTGGAACGTTAACAAAGACCTACTGACTGGACAAAAACAGTATGCACCAAACGAACGTTACAACTTCTCTCAAGTCGCCTTATTAGAATGCACCTACTTTGTGAACTTCGGGTCAGAACTTGCTGCTGTTTCGATGCTTCCTTCCTTCTTTGAAATGACTTTTGGCTTAAACAAACAAGCCGCCGGAATGATAGCCGCCAGTTATGCTTTTATGAACCTCGCCGCCCGTCCCGGAGGAGGCTTAATTTCCGACAAACTCGGTAGCCGCAAACTCACCATGACCGTATTAACCGCAGCAATGGCTATTGGTTATCTGATGATGGGTCGGGTAACAGGTGGTTGGTTCCTGCCTTTAGCCGTGTTGCTGACAATGACTTGTTCCTTCTTCGTACAAGCAGGTGAAGGGTCTACCTTTGCGATAGTACCGTTAATTCGTCGTCGTGTCACCGGACAAATTGCCGGAAACGTTGGGGCTTATGGAAATGTCGGGGCGGTGGCTTATTTAACCTTATTTAGCTTGTTACCCGAAGGCGATGTTGGCAACCGAATCTTTTTTGAAGTGTTGGGTGTAGCTTCGATGATTGTTGCTTGTTTGTGTTGGTTTTTCCTCAAAGAACCCAAAGGGTCTTTTGCAGAACATCACGAAGGCGAAGAAATACCAATTATCAATCAAGAACCAATATTTGCCTCAGAAACCAAGCAATTATAACCGTTAACAATAAACTCCCTGCTTTTTCAGGAGGGTTTGGGGGTTTGGGGGATTCAATAGATACAACTTTATAAAGAATTGGTATCCGAAAATCCCTCTCAGGCTGCAAACCAAAGCGCCCCTACAGTACAAAATAATTGAAGAATTGATAACTGTTTATGACTGAACCGACAAAAACCCTTTGTCCTTACTGCGGTGTTGGCTGTGGTTTAGATGTATTACCGCCTGCGTTACCCGGAAAAGCCACCAACCGAGATAAACAAGGAAATCCTATTTGGCAAGTTCGAGGCGACCGAAATCATCCTTCAAGTCAAGGTAAAGTCTGTGTTAAAGGGGCAACTGTTAGCGAAGCCCTAGATAAAGACCGCCTCAAATATCCGATGATGCGAGACTCGCTTAATGAACCTTTTCAACAAGTGAGTTGGGATGAAGCGTTTGACCGAATTGTACAACAAATTCAAACCGTGCGGGTAACACAAGGGCCGTCTGGGATTTGTATGTACGGGTCGGGACAGTTTCAAACCGAAGACTATTATATCGCCCAAAAACTATTAAAAGGATGTTTGGGAACCAATAACTTTGATGCCAATTCTCGGCTTTGTATGTCTTCGGCTGTGTCGGGATATATCCAAAGTTTTGGAACCGACGGCCCGCCCTGTTGTTATGACGATTTAGAAGAAACCGATTGTGCCTTTTTAATTGGTACAAACACAGCCGAATGTCATCCGATTATTTTTAACCGTTTACGGGTTTATCACAAGAAAAATAAATCGGTCAAAATGATAGTGGTTGACCCTCGTTGTACCCAAACCGCAGAAGCCGCAGATTTACATTTAGCCATCAAACCCGGAACTGATATTGATTTACTCAATGGGATTGCCCATTTATTAATGCGTTGGGGTTTCTTTGATAGTTTATTTATCGACGATTGTACAAAAGATTTCCCGGAATATGCTGAAGTCATTCGTCACTATAAACCCGAATTAGTTGCCCGAAAATGTGGGATTCGTTTGGATGATTTGGAAAAAGCCGCCCGGTGGTGGGGAGAGTCAAATCGGGTGCTTTCGTTGTGGTCGATGGGGATGAATCAATCCTCAGAAGGAACGGCGAAAGTGAGAACGTTAATTAACCTGCATTTGATGACCGGAAACATCGGAAAACCGGGAGCGGGGCCGTTTTCTTTAACAGGTCAACCTAACGCAATGGGCGGACGGGAAGCGGGCGGACTGGCGCATATTTTACCCGGTTATCGAGTTGTTAAAAATCCCCAACATCGCGCCGAAGTCGAGGAATTTTGGGGCTTAGAACCCGGAAGTATTTCGCCTAATCCTGGTTTAACGGCTTGGGATATGATAACAGGTTTAGAACAAAATCAAGTCGGATTATTGTGGATAGCGGCAACCAATCCAGCCGTTAGTATGCCCGACTTGGAACGTACAAAAGCTGCCTATAGAAAATCTCCGTTTACTGTTTATCAAGATGCCTATTATCCCACAGAAACAGCCGCATTTGCTCACGTTGTTTTACCTGCGGCGCAATGGGGCGAAAAAACGGGAACGATGACCAATTCTGAACGGATGGTAACATTATGTCCGGCATTTCGTTCACCTCTAGGAGAAGCAAAAGCTGACTGGGAAATCTTCGCAGAAGTGGGGCGACGTTTGGGGTTTGCAGAACAGTTTAATTTTGCAGATTCCGCAGCAGTTAGGCGAGAATTTGTGCAATTAACTCGCAACCGTCCCTGTGACATGACGGGAATTACCAACGAAACTTTAAGTGAGTTTGGGCCGATACAATGGCCTTGTTCAGATAGTAGTAAAGATGAAGGGGTTTATAATAAGCGTTTGTATACAAATTTGCGTTTTAATACCCCCGACGGACGGGCGAAATTTGGCGCTTATCATTCCAAAGGGTTAGCCGAACCACCCGACCCAGATTATCCGTTTGTGTTGACAACGGGGCGGCTTTATGGTCAATGGCACACTCAAACTCGGACAGGGCGGATTGAAAAAACGGTCAAAATGCACCCCCAACCGTTTATTGAAATTCATCCTCGGGATGCGGCGAAATTAGATATTAATGAAGGAGAAATAATTGAAGTGCGATCGCGTCGAGGAATGGGAAGATTTCCTGCTAAAATAACCAAAGGAATTACGCCTGAAACTGTGTTTGTACCGATGCACTGGGGCAGTTTGTGGGCTGAACTTGCTGAAGTTAATAGTTTGACTCATCCTGAATCTTGTCCTGATTCTTTACAACCGGAATTAAAAGCCTGTGCAGTGCAATTGATACCAGTAAAAGAAATACACCAGACTGATTTTGAATCCAAGAATTTAATCAACCAAAAACTATTTGCAATTCGCGAATAAGTATCAAGTCAACGGTGATATAGGCGTTGCTGATATGATTTGAAAAAATTAAAGGATCAGAGGTTCAATAATTCCACTGGAACTAAATTCTTCAACTGTTGTACTTTGAAGAATAGCAAGAGTTTCACCCGTTGAACGCAGAACAATTGACATATCGATGCCAGAACCTCCCACAATATCAGCTTCTACAAAATCTAAATCAGCTTCAGTAATGCCACCTTGTAAAAGAATACTGTCAATGCCATTTCCGTAGTCAGAAATAATGTCTGTTCCAAAGCCTGACCCAATCACAAACTGATCGCTTCCTCTTCCTCCTCTCAATGTATCATTTCCAATATCACCAAAAATCAGGTCATTCCCAATGCCTGCATCAATGTCATCATTTCCCTGACCTCCAAATATAGTATCATTCCCATTACCTGCATTGATCTGATCCTGGTCATTGTTACCAAAGATTAAATCATTACCTGCATTGCCGTTAATGATATCATTTCCAATATCACCGAAGATTGTATCTGCTCCAAATCTCCCCTCAATAATATCATCCCCTTTTCCCGCAAAAAGCCAGTTATTATTCCCATTTGCAAATAGAAAATCACTGCCGAGGCCACCAATTAGGGTATCACCTCCCTCCTGACTTCCCTCAAGAGTATCACTCCCGCCTAGACCAAAGATAGAATCTGGTTCGCTAGTTCCAACTAGACTATCTGCACCTTCCGTTCCGAAAATTTCTGCCATGACTTGTTTGATGTAGTTTTGAGAAGTACGCTATCAACCCTAGCAAATCAATTGCCATAACGACAACAAATTTATGTCAAAAACTTGGATTGATGGAATACAACGACTACACTTGCTCTAACCCTGTTTTCGAGGAATTTCAATAATAAATTCTGCCCCTTCTTTGAGTTTACAATTACAGTACAAGTTTCCTTGATGTTTTTCCGTGATAATTTGATAGCTGATGGATAATCCTAAACCCGTTCCTTTCCCAACAGGTTTAGTCGTAAAAAAGGGATCAAATAAACTATTTTGAGCGCTTTCGGAAACTCCACAACCATTGTCTTTAACCCGAATTTTAATCCATTCATTTTCTATTAATTCTGTCGAAATCTCAATTGTGGGTACAGTTTCTTGAGTTTCTGATATCAATGGCTGATTGTATTTTTCTTGTATTGCATCAATAGCGTTGGTTAATAGATTCATAAATACTTGATTTAAGCGTCCCGGATAACACTCCACTTTAGGTAAATTTCCATAGTTCTTAATCACTTCTATCTGAGTGTGATTTCCCATCAAATTTAAACGACTTTGTAAAATCATCAACGTGCTATCTATTCCTTCGTGAATATTTACTTCTTTTAAGTCGGCTTCATCCATACGAGAGAAGTTTCTTAAAGATACAACAATATCTTCAATTCGTTTGGCACCGTTTTTCATAGATTTTAAAATTTTGGGAAAATCTTCTTCAATAAACTCTAAATCAACCGTTTCTATTTCCTCTTGAATTTCCGGTGTTGAGTCTGCTGGATAATGTTCTTGATAAAGATGCAGTAAATGAACTAAATCCTGCATATATTCTTCTGCATGAACAAGATTTCCATAAATAAAACTAACCGGATTATTAATTTCGTGAGCCACACCTGCAACGAGTTGACCTAAAGAAGACATTTTCTCATTTTGAATAACTTGGGCTTGAGTCCGTTGAAGTTCAGCTAATGTGGCTTCGAGTTGAGTTGCTTTTTCTCGGAGTTTAGTTTCTGAATAAGTCAAGGCAGTTTCTGCGGCTTTTCGTTCGGTAATATCACTATTAATTTCTAAGATTGCATAGGGATTTCCCTGTTCATCTCGTTGTAAAGTCCAGCGACTAAAAGTAACTATATTCTGGCTATTTTTTGTCTGATGTTGAAGTTCACCACTCCAAGTTCCTTCTTGAAGAAGTTGTTGCATGACCTCGGCTTGAGAAGTGGGAAAAATTGTTGTTAATAAACTGTGAATATTTTTATCTATAACTTCTGCTTTTTGCCAGCCATAAATATTTTCGGCTCCTTGATTCCAATAGGTAATTTTCTTATCCATATCTAGGATAATAATTCCATTACTGCTGCGGTCTAACATTTCCATTTTTTCCTGGAGTTGCGCCTCAGCTAAAGAACGTTCCAGTAAAGTTTGATTGAGCAGTTCTACTTGTTCTTGTACTTGTTTGTAGAGGTTGGCTTGAGTAATAGCGATGATCAGTTGACCTCGTATTGTTTTCAGCAGTTTAAGGATAGCTTCATCGTTAAATATGGTGGCTGAACTTAATCCAATGAGATAACCCTTTTGATTGCTATTCACCTGAATCGGTAAAGCAAAATAACAGCTAATTCTTGCTTTTTTAAACTCTGCTTTTTTTTCATCGCTTAACTGTGTTTTTTCTAACTGACTCCAACTGATCTTTTCTGATGGATTAATTGGGGATGAAACTAAAATATCTGTAAATTTTTCTTCAATAAAAGCATTAATTTCAGGAAAATTTTGAGAAATTTTAAACGAAGATGAGCTACAAACAATTTCTAATCTTTTTTGCTCTGTATGATACCAACTAAATCCAACCCAACTTAAACCTAAAACTCTCATTACTTCGTTGACTGCTATCTGTAAAAGAGTGTTCAAGTCTAAAGACGCTCTAATTTGCTCAGTGAGTTGATTAACAAGTGCTTCGCGTGTTGCTCGTTCGCGAGTTTCTTGAAAGAGTTTGACTTGCCAAATTGCAAAGATTGTTGCTAAGATGAGTAATGTTCCAATCACTCCCGCGAGCAAATTTAAAGGTCTAAGTTGAGCTTCTAATCGATCTTGAGGAATCACCAAACCGACAGACCAATCTGCTTTTTGGATGGGAGTATAAGCCACATAAACCCAAGATTTATTTAAGGAGATTAGCTCTATACCCTCATGATGCTTTACCATTTTTCGAGCAAGGGTTGCTAGGGGTGTATTAGCATCTGCAAAAAAGCTTTTTCTCTCTTGCAAAATATCAGGGTCAGGATGAGCAATCGGAATTCCATCTAGATCCAGAACAAAAGCATAAGAATCGTTAGGTACATTAGAAATTTTCTCGATAATTTCAGAAATATTTTTAATGGGTAATAATCCACACAAAACACCTCGAATTGTCGGTTTATTTAAGGGATCAGCAGGAAGATTTAAAGAGTTTAAACTTTGAGCGCGGATAGAGGTTTGCTCTGAAGAAAGGGATTGACGATTTAAAGGTGGAACAGACAAAATCGGAGAACAAACGCTAATCTGATAAACACCCGTACTCCGAGAAATAATCGGTTGAGAAACATTGGTTTGTCCAGCTATTGCTTTTTGAAAGTGAGGTCGATCAAATATATTTTGATTTTCAACAAATCCTACACTTGTGGTATAATAGGAACCGTCAACATTGACTAACGAAAGCATATAATAGTCTGGTAAACGATCCAGTTCAAGTTGTAAAAAAGGTTCCGCTTCTGACCACTTCATCGAGCGAACATCGGAATTATTTGCTATACTTTCAACTTGCGATCGCAATTCGGTTAACCACTGATCAATTTCTAGACTAGCTTTTTGGGCTTCTTTAAGTGCGTTTTCTTGAGAACTGGTTAGAATGATGCTACGAACTAATCCATAACTGATTCCAGAAACGATACCTACCGTGAGAACAGCACCAGCAATAATGAGTTTAGAAATCACCTTCTTGAGAGGCTTTTGTCTCAAAGAAAAATGGACTTTGCTTAAAGATTTTTTTCTCAAGGGTTGGAGAGGATAATGATTTTCCACAGTATTTTTTGTTTTTCTAGTGATAAGCGGAAATTAAATCAGTTGCTATTGGTTCAAATATATCACTAACTGAATCATTCTATCTTTAGACTGATTATCAGTCCTAAGAAGTTCACAGATGCGGAAAGGGTTGTCTGCAATTTCAGTATATTTACCCAGAATGGTATTGATTTTAACAAAAATTTTATAATTCTTGAATTAACTTTAGCCGATTTACTTCAAGACTGTCACATCAATTAAATACTTCTATCTTTAGACAGATAATCTCTCGTGAGAAGTTCACGAGTTTGGTTGATCTGTTTGAAATTATTCGGTATATTTACGCAGAATTTCGGTGTCACTAACAACAGTCCCATCCTCCCCAAGGTAATTTTAGCAGATTTATCAATTATTGGATATTTTCTAACGGATAATCCGGCGATTAAAGCTTTCGGATTTACCAGAAAGGAAACAGAGAAACCCAGCTTCTTAAAGAAACCGGGTTTTGACAATATATTTAATTCCAGAATGCCAGAAAATTTTCAGTCTAAATCACTTTAACTTTGTTCTAATCAACTGTAGAATAGGTATTACTTATCCTACTACTTTTTTCAAAAATTGAGGCGAGGGAGTCGATGTTTAAAACCACACAATATTTCCCAAGAAATCGTGTCTAAATTTGCCGCCCAGTCTTCGGCATAAATCGTATTTTCTCCTTGTTTTCCTAAGATTGTTACCACTTCACCCACTTGTAAATCAGGCATTGAAGTCACATCAATCATTAATTGATCCATTGTAATTGCACCAACTTGAGGTAAAAGCTGACCCCGAACTAAAACCTTCATTTTGTTAGAAAGATTACGAGGAATTCCATCGGCATAACCAATCCCGATAACAGCAATCCGAGTCGTTTTTTCTGCAACATATCGATAACCATAGCTGACCCCTGTTCCCGCTTCAATCGTTTTAATTTGTGTAACTTTTGCCTTGACTTGCATTGCAGGCTTGAGGTCAATCGTTGAAGCCAAATGAGGGGCGGGATATAAACCATAAATCGCCAAACCGACTCGAACCAGATCATAATGTAATGCCGAATCAGTTAAGGTAGCGGCAGAATTAGAAATATGTAAACAAGGACGACGGGCAGTCGCTTGAGTTAAACACTTTTGAGGATCAACCCCAATTTTTTTAATGACATCTTGAAAGCGTTGGTGCTGTTGTCTCATTAAGGTTTGATCAGAACTATCTGCTGTTGCAAAATGAGAATAAATTCCGGCAATTTTTAAATTAGGAAGTCGCTGCACTAACTGTACAAATTCTACCGCCTGTTGCCAAGACGTTCCTAAACGTGACATCCCGGTATCAATATTGAGATGTACTTCTAAAGTCGAGTGAACTTGACTGAGAGTTTCTGAAAATAAAAGTGCTTGTTGAGGAGTACAAAGGGTAGGCTGAAGTTGCCAATGAGAAATGGCTTTGACTTCATCGGGAGTATAAGCCGCACCTAAAACTAATATGGGTTGTTTAATACCCGCTTCACGCAGTTCGATTCCTTCTGGAGTTGTCGCCACCGCAAAAGCACCCGCCCCCGCTAGAGAGACAGTTTTAGCGACAGAAACCGCCCCATGACCATAGGCATCCGCTTTCACCACCGCCATGAGTGTTGTTTGGGGAGAAAGCAGAGATTTGATTTGCTCAACATTGTAGGCGATCGCTGCTAAATTAATCTCAACCCAAGACCGTTGACAAATTTCATCATAAACCCCCCGCCCTCTCAAGGCTAAAATGAGGCGATCTTTTTCCGAGGTCGGTTTTCTAGTTACCATATCTTCACTCACTCCTGACATCTTCACAATATTGGTTGACTATAAAGCTTAGATCGTGATCGCACATTTAGATCAGGAAAAGAAAAAAGGTAAGAATAGATGTATACCCTGGATTCAAAAATAGCGACGGAAGAGTGAACTACTCACACTGACCGCCGCGGTACAATGTGAGCTTCTGATTTCTCAGCCCGATGCCCTTTCACCGTCGCGGTTATCTGGTCTTAAACAGGCTCCCTCAGCAGAGACGGGGTTCCCTCCGCCAAAATGTATTATTCTGATGCCTTCATTTCTTATGTTGAGTGCGGCGTTACTGTCACAATCGTGGTGAGTTTTACAGTTAAGACAATCCCATTCTCTGATATTTAGAGGCAGCGAATCCACAATATGACCACAACAAGAACAAGTTTTGGAACTGGGGAAGAAGCGATCAACTTCTATGAGTTTT
>NZ_AUZM01000081.1 GCF_000478195.2 Lyngbya aestuarii BL J
TGGGGTGATGGGGTGATGGGGAGGTGGGGTGATGGGGAGGTGGGGTGATGGGGAGGTTGGATAAAAATTGATTAATAACCATGAGGATTTACAAGTCTATCAAATGGCTTTTGATGCTGCCATGAATATCTTTGAACTCTCTAAAAAATTTCCTCAAGAAGAGAAGTATTCTTTAACTGACCAAATTCGACGTTCTTCTCGTTCAGTTTGTGCTAATCTAGCCGAAGCATGGCGAAGAAGGAGATATAAAGGTTCTTTTCTAGCCCGACTAAATGATGCAGAAGCAGAGGCAGCAGAAACCCAAGTTTGGTTAAAATTTGCTGTTAAATGCGATTATTTAGAGCTTCATCAGGCCAGAGAACTTTACAGTCGATATAACCAGATTTTAGGTATTATTGTCAATATAACTAATGACCCAGACAAGTGGTTACTTAGAAACTCTTAAAATTCTCCCAATCTCCCAACCTCCCCACCTCCCAACCTCCCCACCTCCCAACTTCCCCACCTCCCAACTTCCCCACCTCCCAACTTCCCCACCTCCCTATCTCCCAACCTCCCAACCTCCCAACCTCCCAACCTCCCAACTTCCCCACCTCCCCATCACTCAACCTCCGCCCCAACCACTCGATCGCGTCCCTGTTTTTTGGCTTGATATAGGGCGGTATCTGCTCTTTGAACGACAGCATCTCCTGTCATTCCATGTTCGGGAAAACAAGCAACTCCCAAAGAAGCTGTAATCGTTCCCAGGCTTTGACGTTTGTGTTCAATATTAATTTGTTTGATCAATTTCCGAATTTGTTCAGCCCGTTTGTAGGTATTTTCAAGGGTTGCTTCGGGTAAAATTAATGTCATTTCTTCGCCGCCATAACGACAGGCAATATCAGAACCCCGCAGACTACTTTTTAACAGTTTTCCGACTTCTTTGAGGACTGCATCACCCCCATCATGTCCAAAGGTATCGTTAAAGCGTTTAAAATGATCAATATCGATCATAATCACTCCAACATTATGTTCATAGCGATGGGCGCGACTCATTTCTCGTTCTAAAGATTCTTCCAGGTAGCGACGATTAAATAATCCCGTTAGGGGATCACGAATACTCCGGTTTTGAAGTTCTTCTCGCAGTTGTAGGTTCGCAATTGCCAGCGCCATTTGTTCGGCGACAGTACGGGCGAGTTGTCGTTTACTTTCACAAAGTTGATCAGGGGAGTCAGAATAAAGATAAAGTAATCCCAGTGTTTCTCCTTGTGCCATCATCGGTAAACAGAGAGAGATTTTGGGTGGTGAAGTCTGATCGCTATGATTACAAAGTAAGTCAAAATGATCAGTATCAACCCAATGTTCTCGCCCCCGTCGCAGACACCAACAATCTTTCGGATGAAAAGCTGTTTCTCCGAGGGGAAGGTTTCCCCAAGTGACAACCGCTTCGACAAAATCACGGGACGCTTTGGTGATAAAAATTCCACCCGAACACCCCGGAAATAGGGGTTTAATCAGGGTTCTAAAGGTTTTGTAAGCTTCTTCTAAAGTCAGACAAGCTTGTAGAAAATCATTCATCTGACTCAGTAGCAATATTTCTTGGTTTCGCTGTTGAAGTTGATTGAGACGAGATTCTAATTCATCATTGAGTTGTTGGAGTTGGAGTTCCGATTCTTTCGTCCGGCTAATATTACGAAACGTGACTGTAAACCCATCTCCTAATTTAATCGCAATATTGACAAACCAAGATTTAATCCCGTCGTGTTCATAGTAAAATTCATGTTCTTGAGGTTCTCCCGTTTCGACAACTTGAATGTAGCGATCAAAGAGTCCTGCTTCTTTGTTTCCGGGTAGCTTTTCTAAGAGTCGTTTTCCTAACAATTCACTTTCGCTACGTCCCACAATTTCACACGCAGAAGGATTACTCAATAGCCATTCAAAATCAATGATTTTCCCGGTTTCGTCTCGAACTGATTTAAACGCCATAATTCCATCGAGAGAACTATTTAAAACTCCAGACAATAGGAGTTGAGAAGTTTTTAGTTTTTCTTGAATATCAACCGTTTCAGTAATATCTCGATTGACACTAATGGCGGCGATTATTTTACCTTTTTCGTCTTTTAGGGGAACAACATTGGTTTGACAAATGCGTTGGGTTCCATCTTTACAGATGATTTTTATTTGACCCGACCAACGACTGTTTTTAATCAGGGATCGAATTATTTTAGTCGTTAAACTTTTGGCTTCTTCGAGTTGATATAACAATTCAACATTTTTCTCTAAAACTTCAGTTTTTCTATAGCCAAATATAGTCTCTGCCGCCGGATTCCAATCGATAATAATTCCCTCTAAGTCTGTAATAATAATCCCATCGGAAATATTTTCAAAGGTTAAGGCTTGTCGTTTGAGAGATTCTTCAATTTGTTTGCGTTCTGTGATATCGTAGGCAATACCATATATAAGTTGATGCTCATGTAAAAATGTAGCATTCCATATTAACCAACGATAACTTCCATCTTTGCAGCGATAGCGATTTTCAAAGGAAAGTGTATCTAGACCTTTGCTCAGATTTTCGGCTTCTTTAAAGGTTTGTTCACGATCATCTGGATGAACTAATTCTAGATAAGGAATTGTCAGTAATTCTGCTTCTGTATACCCCAATATATCTTCCCATACTGGATTTACACGAATAAAATAACCATTTAAGTTAGCAATACAAAGTAAATTGAGTGAAGATGAAAAGAAATGATCTCGTTCTTCTTCGGCTTTTTTGCGATCGCTAATATCGGATTGAATACCAATATAATGGGTCACTTCTCCCCAAGTATTTCGCACGGGAGAAACAGTAAGTTCGTTCCAAAATAAACGACCATCTTTACGATAATTTCGCAGCGTCACCGAACAACTTTCTCCGGTTTTAATCGCTTTTCGGAGTTCTGTTAATGCGGGTTGATGATGATCGGAACCCTGGAGAAAGCGACAGTTTTTTCCGATGACTTCTTCACGACTGTAGCCTGTAATACTTTCAAAGCCAGGATTGACATAGATAATCGTATTATCTCCTTGACTGGCATCGGTAATCACAATTCCATTACTACTAGCTGCAATTCCCCGTTCTAGCAGTTGTAACCAATGTTGGTTTTCTTGATCTTGGGTAATATCATGAGCAACCCAGAGAACGGTTTGAGATTGAGTTCTGAGGGAAATACTAGCGGAAAACCAAAAGGTTTGCTGTTCGACTAATAAGCTATACTCAAAGGTGATGGTTTCTTGCGTTGTAAAAACTTGTCGAATTAACTCAAGCCACTGTTCAGACTGTTGAGGATCGTAAAATTGCTCAAGGGTTTTGTTGATGATTTGAGCTTGTAACTCGGATTTTTTCTCTAGACCCGTTGGGATAACTGTAATATTTGTGGCTTCGGGTTCAATAATGAGAATAATTTCAGAAATCGCTTGAAACAAAGCTAATGTCTCTACTTCACGAGCCTCTAGTCTACGATACCACAACTGCTCGCTGATTTGCTCGGGGACTAAACCGGGAAAGGTTTGTAAACAAGTTTCCCTCTGTTTTCGGGTTTGTTCGGGGTTTCTGTTATACTCAGAGTTAGGCTCTGTGTCTGTTTTCTGATTGGTTTTCATGTCGAATTAAAATGAGTTGGGTTAGTTGTGATCAAATTGTTACTCACAAGCCTTAAATATTTTGATCGAATCGTGTAAATTTTGTTTGAGATTGTTTGTAGATGTGATCGTTTTTTAATAGTTGTAAAGACTAAACCCTTTTCAGAGCCAATCTGTAAGCATTTTGTAACTTGTATTTTTTATATTTATGCTTTAATTTTAATCTATATTACGAATAAAAGTTAATTATTTTTTTTTGTAAATTATTTCAAAGAACAGTTACGACCCAAAGCTTTAGTTAGTAATTTTTTGTACTCTTTCTGAGTAATCACATAAGCACCAAACCGCTCTAAATGAGGATTATTCATCTGAGCATCAAACAACAAAAAATTACGTTCTCTTAAGTGTTGAACCAGCTTCACCATTGCCACTTTTGAGCCTTCTGGAATGCGATAAAACATCGATTCTCCAATAAAAGCACCCCCAATAACCAGCCCTAAAACTCCCCCTGCGAG
Organism: Lyngbya aestuarii BL J; assembly: GCF_000478195.2. Taxonomy (GTDB): domain Bacteria; phylum Cyanobacteriota; class Cyanobacteriia; order Cyanobacteriales; family Microcoleaceae; genus Capilliphycus; species Capilliphycus aestuarii. The sequence goes on from NZ_AUZM01000081.1 coordinate 4,113, forward strand.
TTTATCCCCTTGCCAAGTTTCAAAACTATAAGCATAGCCAGCATGATATAAAACATGGTAAATTTCTTGTAATTCTTCAGAAATCCAAGTCGTTTCTCGGTTAGCACATCCATCAACAACCGCCGAAAAATCACGATTAACCGCAATACTAAATCGATTTTGATTCAGCACTCGTTGAAGCGATCGCGGATAACGAAATCGTTCATCTAGGGGAATCAATGCTCGTTGACGAGAAGTATACCATCCCAAGTCCTCATCATCATCATTAGCCATGAGAAAGTAACCTTGAGCATAACCCTGAATAATTGCCGCAACATCGTATTGCATAATGCGATGATTTTGATATATTAATGAAGTGGTCTATTTTAATCCAAACTGCAAATAAATGCTAGCATTTGATAGCTGTCCCCTGCTGGAAAACACACTCGAAAAGTTAATTAATAAAACCGAAAAGAACTGGGGTTATTTACAAATTAACAAACGAGTGGATTTCTATGGTATCAATATTTTAGGTAAAACAGAGAATATTCTCAAGTTTAAAAGCAACGAATCAACCCACTCTTACCGTCTCTTTTGGTACAAACGCCCCGAACCTTCCGTCTTTGTGCAGTCAAAAACCATAAAAACCTATAACCCTTCGACTCGCACCTATGATAAGTCCAAAAGTTATCAAGTCTGTTTCAAACAAGAAGCCAACAGCATCGAGTCTTCGATCAATCAACGATTTGCCGATCTCGTCAAACAAAAAATTATACAAACCTACGATTCGCGAAACGCACCAGCGATCGCCATTGTACGCCAGTAGAGAGCTGCTTGCCGCAGAGAGAAATCAGGCACGGTATAATTTGATCAAATTACCACTCTTATTGAGTCTACGGCTATTTTAGACCCATGTCTGACCCAATCAAACCGATTATACTGCCTCCGCCGACTGATCCCCAACAAGAAGGGGAATGGCTGCAAAAAGCCTTACACACTTGGCTTGATCAAGAATTCATTCCCGAGCCAATTAATCAAACCATTGCCCAAAGAGCCGCTCAAATCTTTGTCCGTCAACGGATGGAAGGAGAAAACGATCTCGGTTGCTTAGTGATTGCGATTGTAACGGAAATGCAATCGTTTGACTTTTCTCAAAGTTTTTATGGAGAGTTTGCGATCGCCAACGCCGTCAGTGATTTACTCTTAGATAGCTTAGGATATGAACGCTGTTGTGGGGGTTAATAGGTGGAGATCACGCCAAAAAACCTGGGGGAGAGAGATGCCGACGACTTCCTCATCCCCGACTCCCCCAAACTTCAGATTACCAACTCGACTTAACAACACCGGGTAACAGTCCTTTGTGAGCCATTTCCCGAAGTTGGTTGCGGCACAGTCCAAAATCGCGATAATATCCTCTTGAACGTCCAGTCGCCCAACATCGGTTACGAACTCGACTCGGAGCGCTGTTGCGGGGGAGTTGCTGAATTTTGCGGTGAATCTCCATTTTTTCAGCTTGATTGGGAGCTTGATCAAACTGTTCTTTAAGCTCTTCGCGTCTTTCAGCGTACTTTTCCACCATTTTTTTGCGCTTAATATCGCGCATGATCATACTTTTCTTTGCCATTTGAGTGTTTTTTCCTCTGTAAACAAACGTCTATTGTTATTTTTTGACGGACTCAATCCAGACTTTACTGCTGTCACTTCGCCCTAGCCCGACTCGCCTCAATTTCAGCAGACGGACATAAATCAGACAACTTACAATCATAACACGCCGGATTCCGAGCCGAACAGACTGCCCGACCGTGATAAATCAACCGAATTGACCAATTTTCCCAGTCAGGCTGAGGGAGAAGTAACATCAAATCCCGTTCAATCCGAACCGGATCGGTATGTTTAGTCAGTCCTAACCGTTGGCTCAAGCGCTTAACATGAGTATCAACCGTCACTCCCATGTTAATCCCATAGGCATTGGCTAAGACCACATTAGCCGTTTTCCGAGCCACTCCGGGAAGTTCAAGCAACTGTTCCATCACCTTCGGAACCTTCCCGCCAAATTTCTCCTCAATCATCCGACAAGCGGCTTTAATATTTTTGGCTTTGTTGCGATAAAAGCCCGTTGAACGCACTAAATCTTGTAGTTCCTCGTCATCGGCCTTCGCTAGGGAAAAAGCATCGGGAAAACGCTTAAAAAGCTCCGGTGTGACCTTATTCACCCGCTCATCTGTACATTGAGCCGATAAAATCGTCGCCACTAAAAGCTGTACTGGAGTTGTATAAGTTAGAGTACAGCTTGCATCAGGATAGAGCAATTTGAGACGGATCAAAACTTCCAAAGCCCGTTGCTTGATGCTTAATCGCTTGCGAATGGTCATGTCAGTTCCCTAAAAACGGTTACTGTTGGAGAAGCGATCGTACCCAACCCAAATTAGCCGTATCGCGCACAATCAAGAAAATCCCCAAACCCAACAAGAGCATCAATCCCGTTTGCATAACGCCCTCTTGAAGACGGCTAGGCAGAGGTTTACCGCGAATCGCTTCAATCAGCAGAAACGCCAATTGACCCCCATCGAGGGCCGGAAGCGGCAAAATATTGATAAACGCCAGGTTAATACTAATCAACGCCGCAAATTGGAACAAATCTCCCGCATCCGAACGAGCAATATCGGCACCAATTGCCACAATCCCCACCGGGCCAGAAAGTTGTTCTGCCGTTTGACTAAAGTTGCTAATCAGTTGACTAAAACCCGAAACCGTTAAGCCAATAATTCGTTGAAACTCGTTGGCGCCAGAGCTAAAAGCTTCAAAGAAATTATCCGCCCGACGACGCACGACATCACGGTTATGAGTCAGTTGTACACCAATTCGCCCCGTACCATCATTGCTAGCTTCAGGGGTGACTTCAATCGGGATAACTTGATCGCCCCGTTGGACTTCCAAATCTAAGGGTTGGTTTGGATGAGATTGGATCTCCAAAATCAAGTCTTGAATTGCTTGTTGTCCGGATTCAAACTGTTCTCCCTCAACGGAGATAATCACATCGTTTGCTTGAATTCCCGCTCGTTGCGCCGCCGAACTCACATCAGCAGCTACTTCTGGTACTCTCACGCCCGGAGAGTAGTTAAATTCAGGAATACCAATAATTCCAACTTGAGCAACCAGGAGAAAATAAGCAAAAATCAGATTAGCAATCACTCCGGCACTAATCACAATAGCGCGATCTAAAATCGGGCGATTACTCAACAGATCAGGATCATCTCGGGAAATGGTACTTTCAGGATCTTCATCTGGAAATCCCACAAACCCCCCTAATGGAATGCCTCGTAAGGCGTATTCTGTCTCTGAACCTTGATATTTCATCAAGATCGGGCCGAAACCAATCGAGAAACGGTTAACATGAATATTTTGCACTCGTGCCGCCATAAAGTGACCGAGTTCATGGACGAAAATCAAAACTGCAAGAACTGCGATCGGTGCCAAAACGGACATGAATATACTTCGCTGAAACAATAAGTGTATTAATTCTATTTATTGTGACACACTTTAGACAGGGAACAGGGAACAGGCAGAAGGCAATCTTGCAAGAGGCAAGAGTGAATGGGGAATGGGCAAGAGTTTTTTTGGTGGCTTCTTTCCTCCTGAACTCCCCCGACACCCAACTCCCGACACCTTAGTTCTGACAACTGCGGCAGTTTACCGATATAGCAGTACGCGAATACGTGTTTGACATTTCTAAATCCTAAAACCCCTTCACCGTCTACTGTTCCCTGTTCCCTGTTCCCTATTCCCTAGCGCGTAGCGCTATAAAATCTAGAGAACCGAGCAGAATAATGGGATAGACGACCTGTGGCTAAGTCAACTGAAGTTAAACAGACAGAAACCGAACACAATCAGACACAACCGCTTTATCGTACTCCTTTGTACGATGTCGCTGTAGCACTTAATGCTCGCATGGTTCCGTTTGCGGGATGGGAGATGCCTGTACAATACTCAGGAATTACTAAAGAGCATGAAGCGGTGCGTTCACAAGCGGGAATGTTTGATATTTCCCACATGGGTAAGTTTATTTTGATCGGAGAGAATTTAATCGACACGCTACAACCGTTGGTTCCTTCCGATTTGAGTCGTTTAAAACCCAATCAAGCTCAATATACCGTTTTATTAAGCGAGCAGGGCGGTATCCTAGACGATATTATTTTTTATTATCAGGGCGAGGATGCAGACACGGGAACTCAACGAGGGGTGATGATTGTTAATGCGGCGACTTGTTCTCGCGATAAAGCTTGGATTTCAGCACAGTTAGAACCAACCGATATTACCCTCGAAGATTTATCCAAATATCAAGCGTTAATTGCAGTTCAAGGGCCACAAACCACAGAAAAGTTACAGCCTTTAGTCACTGAAAACTTAGATTCTATTCCGTTTTTCGGACATCTCAACGCTACACTCTTAGGACATCCCGCCTTTATCGCCAGAACTGGATACACCGGAGAGGATGGCTTTGAAATTATGGTTGCTCCCGAGGTCGCAGTCCAATTGTGGCAGACTTTGTTAGAAGCTGGAGTTACCCCTTGTGGGTTGGGGGCCAGAGATACTCTACGTTTAGAAGCGGCGATGGCATTGTATGGTCAAGATCTTGATACCTCTATAACTCCCTTAGAAGCCGGATTAAGTTGGTTAATTCACTGGGATAGCAAGGGTGATTTTATTGGTCGTTCTATCCTCGAAAGTCAGAAAACAGAAGGAGTATCCCGGCGACTGGTGGGGTTGGAAATGCAAGGTCGTCACATTGCCCGTCATGGATATCCGGTGAAGATCAATGGAGAAATTATTGGGGAAATTACCAGTGGGACTTTATCTCCGACTCTCGGAAAAGCGATCGCACTTGCTTATGTTCCCACAGATTTTGCCCGCGTGGGTCAGTCGCTTGATGTGGAAATTCGCGGGAAAACTTATTCTGCGGAAGTCGTTAAGCGGCCTTTTTATCGCTCTACCTCTCGTCCTCAAAAATAAAACGGTGATTTTCTCTAAGCGTGTTATCTTGTCTCTAACGGATCTGTCATTTTCATCGTTCTCAAAAAAAAGCCTGAAACCCTTGTTCTGTGGTCAAAGAGCAAGTTGTATTCAGCATTTAAAAGGAAAGCTTAATGATCACCTTTACATTCACTGGGGTTATATAAAGAGGGTCGGTTTAAAATGTAAAAGATTGATGAAAAGAATCCTGCTACTCTTGCATTCTCGGAAACTATTTGTATACTAAGTAACCTAGGTTACTCTACATCGAGGAAGTTCAGATTTACAAGCGATTAGTTTATTATTCTGGTTGGCGACGGCTTCACTCATCTGGCAAAAACACGATCGCTTAAACCTAGAAAGCGGGATTTTTCCGAGTCTACTGGGTTTGCTGATGATTGCAGCAGTATTACTCAAAAGTTCGACTCTGGCAACTTCTAACTTTTTAGGCGTATCCCCTTTGATCAGTGGTATCGGTTTAGCACTCTTAGCCTCGGGTTTTCGAGGGTTTCAATATTATTGGCGAGAATTACTAATTTTATTTTTTATCGGTGTCCCAAAAGTTTTAATTTGGCCTGTTATTGACATTTCTGGATTAACAGCCCGCTTCACAACATTTATTCTTTGGTATTCTGGATTTAATGTCTCTCGTCGAGGTTTTGAGGTGATCATGCCTGGGGGCGGAGTTAATGTGAATATGGGATGTTCAGGCTTTGCGGGAATGTTTTATTTACTCGGGTTTGCGGTGTTGTTTCTGATCCTGTTTCCCCTCAAGAAACTAGAGAAAAAGATACTGGTTTTAAGTGCTTCTGTCGTGATTGCTTTTATTGTCAATGGGTTTCGAGTGGCAATTATGGCACTTTTTGCGAATGTTCAAGATGATCAAGGCTTACAATATTGGCACGTTGGCGAAGGTTCACTCATTTTTATGATGATTTCTGTAGGACTTTTTGGCTTATTATGTTGGTTTCTACTGCGTCAAGAGGAACCTCAAACCGAGGAAATATCAAAGTAATAAAATCCTATGAAGTTATGGCAATTCCTACGGACTTCCTTACTTGTTTTTGGAAAATCAGCGATTAATCCAGCCCCAAAACAATTTATAGAAACCCCTTTTGTCTTTCCCCGTGAGGTTCCTATACCAGAATGGAAAGCGGTTAAAAGTCAAACTTTTGAATATAAAATACCCAAAAATTTATATGAATATACGGCTTCAAATCTAAAACTAGAGATTGAGATGAAATATGTGGATCATCCTCATCCCAATGAAAAAATATTTCGTCAATATGATCCACGCTTATCCAAATCTGGCTTAGACAAACCCAGAATAAAACAGCAAGATAAAACGGGTTTTTATAGTTTATAAAAAGTAGAAGATCGAGTCTATTTGAGGTCTTGTATTAACCCCCGCGGCCCCGGTGTGATTACCTATGAACAGTTCATTCAAAACCGTTACACTTATGATTGGCAGCCGTCTCGTTTACTTCCTGTACTTTTGGGTCAAGAACCCTTAAGAGATCATCGCTGTTTGTGGACTTATTTATCACTTCCCCTAGAAAACCTTTCTGAACAACAAGCCTATTCAATTTTAGAAGAAGTTTGGTTATCTTGGTATCAATGGTGGCATCCTCGCTTTCCTAACATTTAACGCTCCATCATCAACCCTATTTTCATTCGTTAAACCCATGACTCCATCCCCCAATAATCCTTTAGCAGAAAAAGTTGATACTCTGTGGAAATTTAGCTCAACTTTACTCCAAACTATTCCTCCTCTACGCTGGGTTGGCTATACTCTTTTATTCTTAACACTAATTGATTTAATTGTTTTAGTTATTCCACCTCAGTTTACGAACCCTGTATGGGAATTTCAAACCATTGGTGCTATTGTTGAACGAGTTGCGGTTCCTCTAATTGGATTTGTTTTAGTATTTTATGGCGGACAGAATCTGCGAGCAAAATGGGAACTTCCTCTGTTAAAGATATTATCTCTTTCAACTTTATTATTTGGCATTATTCTCCTACTGTTTATTCCTCTAGGCGTGATCAATACTTTCAGAATCAATCAACAGAGTAATACTCAAATAGGGACTCAAGTCGAACAACGAATTACTCAAATTCAGCAGGTACAACAACAACTTCAACAAGCCACCACACCCGAACAAATGGAAGAACTCTTAAGTCGTCTCGATACTCAAGGACGTTCTCCCGATATTCAATCAAACCAACAGTTAGAAGAAATTAAAAATCAACTCACAGAATTTGTTTCTCGTTCAGAACAAGCCACTAAAACTCAAGCACAAACGACTCTTAAAAACCGTAAAATAGTTTTATTCAAAAACTCGATTAAATGGAACTTAGGGGCTTTAATTTCAGGGATACTCTTTATCTCCATTTGGAAAGCCACCGCTTGGACACGTCAACGCACCTAAACCCCTTAACCCAAAATCCCATCTAAAAGCCACAGACTGCATTGTTCAAACCCAGAATAAAGCATGGGCAGCTTTTGCGAACGCCCGAGAGATCACCGAACAGGATACAATGTTGGAATGAAGAAATGGCTTCAACGCGAACTCGACAGGGTACAAACTCAATGCGTCCTAAAGCTGTTAGTTGTGATCATGCTCAAGTACAATCTGCATTCTTGACTCCGACAGGACTGAATCAAAAAAGGGGTTCTGATTGAGATCGCTTTTGAGAAAAAAGAATGTCACGCATTTTTAACCCACTCGCTTACTAAGTCTAGATAGAGAGTTTTCCTCAGTTTTGACCCATTTTAACCTAAACTGTCCAAATGGTTCCACACAAGCTGAATCTCAAAAAAGTCAGAAACATAAGACTATGAAAATTGCAATTTTATCCCACGACTCTAACATTTACTCCACAAGACGACTCCGAGAAGCTGGAGAACAACGGGGCCATGAAATGTATGTGATTGACTATTTGCGTTGCTACATGAACATTACCTCCCATAAACCGATGGTGATTTATGGCGGAAAACCCCTAGAAGGATTTGATGCTGTGATTCCTCGGATTGGGGCTTCACAAACCTTTTACGGTACCGCAGTGGTGCGACAGTTTGAAATGATGGATGTGTTCACCGCCAATGAATCTCAAGCAATTTCTCGCTCCCGTGACAAATTGCGCTGTTTACAACTCCTCGCCCGAGAAGGCATTGGTTTACCTGTGTCTGGTTTTGCTCATTCGACGAAGGATATTGACGGTTTGATTAATACCGTTGGTGGAGCGCCTTTAGTGATTAAACTGTTAGAGGGAACTCAAGGGATAGGAGTTGTATTAACAGAAACCTACCAAGCTGCAAAGTCTGTGATCGAAGCATTTCGGGGGTTAAATGCTAATATTTTGGTTCAAGAATTTATTCAAGAAGCAAAAGGGGCAGATTTGCGTTGTTTTGTGATTAATGAACGAGTCGTCGCCTCCATGAAACGACAGGCACTAGAAGGAGAGTTTCGCTCAAATCTACATCGGGGCGGAACAGCAGAGAAGGTTAAATTGACTCCCGAAGAACGTTCAACGGCAGTACGGGCGGCTAAAGCCATGGGACTGAAAGTGGCGGGTGTCGATTTGTTACGATCAAATCATGGCCCAGTGGTGATGGAAGTGAATTCTTCACCGGGACTCGAAGGGATTGAAAAAGCAACGGGGACTGATGTTCCTGGGAAGATTATTGAATTTTTGGAGAAGATTGCAACGAAGGGAAACTCCCGCGATCGCATTCAAGGTTAAGGACGTTAAAAGTTTGTGATGAACCAATAGAAGCCAATCAATGTTATGCTAAGGCTTATTGATTTTGATTGTTGACATCGAGGCTGGGTATCATGGAAGTTAATGATCTGGGATTTGTAGCAACTTTATTGTTTGTGCTTGTTCCTTCTGTTTTTCTATTGATTCTGTTCATTCAAACTCGTGGTGAGACTGAAGGATAATCATTCATCAAATGAATTGAATTGTTGAGAAAAGCGCGGCGAAGCAATTAACTTCACTGCGCCTTTTTAGGATGACATTTTTATTGAATAAATCTTCTAAGGAGCAGATGTTCTTGCCAATAACACCGGACATTCAGCATGAATCCGAACGTAATCAGAAAGTGATCCTCCCACTAAACGATCCAAATCAACTAAATTTTTGGCGACCGTTGGACGGCGATCTGGAGACCCTAAAATTAACAAATCCGCCCCCACTTCATCGGCGATCCGACAAATTTCTGGCCCCGGTTTACCCACCGCACTGACACAACGATAATTCACACCCATCCTTTTTACAGATTCAAGGGCGGCGGCGATTACCGGATCAGCTTGGGCGTTATCTGAAAAATCTTCACTCGATTTACCCGAAATATCTTTGTTGACATGAGCTAAAATCAACTGTCCACCCTGAATATCCTTCACCAGCGACAACGCCAAATCTAGATATTCTTTCGAGGAGGTCGAAGCGTCCAATGCAATCATAATATGCTTGAGCTTCTTGACATAAGTATCATCTTTGACCAACAGCATCGGTCGGGAGGTCAACTGAAAAACATATTGACTGACGGAATTTTCCAAAATTGCTCGCAGTCCTTGTAACCCTCGTGATCCCATAATAATCAAGTCAGAATTTTCTTCATCTGCGACTTGACAGACAATATCTTTGGGATCTCCTTGCTTCAAACGAGGATTCACTTTCGTCGGATCAACCTTAATCGACTGTACCGCTTGGGCTAAAATTTTACCTCCCTGTTCTAACTTTTCTGACATCCCTTGTGCGGAGGCTTGGGAAGGGACAGCGTGTAAAACGGTTACAGATGCTTGCTGAATAGACGGAACATCCATCAACATATTGAGCATCTCTTCACAGAGTCCTCGTCCCGCTACTGCGACTAGAATTTTGTTGATATTCATTGCATTGCCCTATTGTGTCGCCAAGAGTGATTTGTTGAATGTGATTTGAGTAACTGTTATCACTTTTCGTTGTACAAGTGACGCTTCACTTCACAAAAATTAGTATTGGAGGTCTGATCAAACGGTTAAACACTCATTTAAACCGATCCCAACACAGATCACTGTTAGCGTCACGCTGTACTATTGACGGATAACTGGTCTATACTTCAGCATAGGCCTGATTACTGGCTGATAATTTGTAGAAATGTAGCGTTTTAGAACAATTTGTAACGTGTCCTTGACTCAACTCCCTCAACCTCAACCCCATTCTTCTTTGATTTCCTTCTCCGACGGTTGGTTTATCCTCCCGATACGAGTATTTCCCCATCATACAGATTATGCCGGGATTGTCTGGCATGGTACCTATATGACTTGGATGGAGGAGTTACGGGTTGAGAGTTTACGCTGGCTTGGGGTTAATTATAGTGACTTAGTGGCAATGGGGTGTGATCTGCCCGTGGTAGAGTTGAAGGTGCGTTATCATCTATCTGTGAAAATGGGGATGACTATTTTGATCAAAGGACAACTTCTCCCGATCAAAGGCTTGCGGATGATTTGGGATTATCAAATCGTTTCCGAAGATCATCAACAACTCTATGTCAGCGCCCAAGTAACTTTAGTTCCTCTGAGTCGAGAAACAGGTAAAATTATGCGTCGTCTTCCTCCCCTATTACAAAATGCGCTTGCTAAAATTCCAGCATCAGAGAACACCCGAAATTCACCCAAAATTCAATCTTAAAGTTTTTATTTTAAATACTCTTGAGTCAACTCATTTTCCAACAAAATCTCTGTATCATATTCGATATTATCGAGCAAAATTGAAAAATTTGTGCGATCATATTCTCCTTCAAAAAAAGTCTCTAAAATTAAATCACCGTCTTCATCTAGATAAGCTTTCATAAACGTAAAATACAAATTCAACTCATTCACATATTCTAACATATCTAACCGCTCAAAATCTGGCTCAAATGAATAAACAATACTAATCAAAACTCCGCGATCAGAAATGGCATTTAAAATTAAATTTGACTTCCGAGAATGACGACAGTAAAGCCGATCTTCTATTTCTTCTATCCGATAACCATAAAATTCTAAATGGTTACGATACTTCGCTAACGGATGAGAAGTCGCCTCATTCAAATCCAAATCACTCATCATTGACAACCCTTTATTTCACCGAACACTATTCTATTATAATCTGATTTTTAGCCGTCGTATATTCTGAGTAAAAAATATCTAGAAAATAGGGAATTGTACGGTAAACTCACCTCAATCACTAGATAACCCCCAAAAGAATAGACAAAAGTTATGATCAAAAACTGAACTCAATTCAGTTCAAAACTTGACTTGTTCTCTGTGCAGTATGGCATCTCAAATTCAACCCTTACCCGAAGATATCATCTATTTAATCGCCGCCGGAGAAGTGATTGACTCTCTAGAAGCCGTTGTGCGAGAATTAGTCGAAAACTCCCTAGATGCCGGAGCCACTCGGATCAGCATTTCAGTTGCACCCGAACAATGGCAAATTCAAGTTGCAGATAACGGCACTGGTATGGATTTAGCAAACCTCAAACGAGCCGCAACTGCCCACAGTACCAGTAAAATTACGAGCATTGCTGATCTTTCCCAGATTACCAGTTTAGGATTTCGAGGAGAAGCTCTGCACAGTTTAGCCCAGTTAGCCCAACTCGAAATTTTGAGTCGTCCGACCGGAGAAATCGGATGGCGAGTCGTCTACAACCGCCAAGGCGAACCCCTAGAACCCGAAGCCGTAGCGATCGCCCCCGGCACCGTCGTCACCGTCTCTGACTTATTTAAAAGCTGGCAAGGGCGTCGTCAAGCCCTACCTTCTGCATCCCAACAACTGCGAAGTATTCATCGGATCGTCAGTCAAATCGCCCTTTGTCATCCTCACGTTAACTGGCAAGTCCGTCAAGGTTCAACTTGTGGGTTACAAATTAGTTCGGGTGGCGCGGCTGACTCCATTTTACCGCAGATCCTTCGGGGTGTGCGTATCGGTGACTTACAACGGCTTCAGGTTGAACTCAACCCTCCCACAGCTAATACACCCTCTGATTTTCCCTCCTCTATAGAAGGAGTTTTGGGTTTACCTGATCGCTGTCATCGTCATCGCCCGGATTGGGTTAAAATTGCCCTGAATGGTCGAGTGGTGCGAACAGGTGAACTCGAACAAGCCATTTTAGCCGCTTTTAGCCGTACAGTCCCTCGCGATCGCTTTCCGGTGTGTTTTATCCATTTACGAATTAATCCTTCTGAGATCGACTGGAACCGTCATCCCGCCAAAGAAGAAGTGTACCTCCATCATCTCAACTATTGGCAAGAACAAATACAAGCTTGTATCGATCAGACTTTACGGTTAAACCCCGCAACCGCCGAGGCTAAACTTCAACGTGTGGATCAATTGCTGAAAGTCTCCGAAAAACAAGGCCGTTATCACACCACTCGTTCTATTCAGGCGAAAAAAGATCAAGCCAGTTCTCAACAATTAAGTTTAATCGAACTGCAAGCGATCGCCCAAGTTCATAATACCTATATTGTCGCAGAACATCGGAATGGTCTATGGCTCGTCGAACAACATATCGCCCACGAACGAGTCTTGTATGAACAACTCTGTGAGGCTTGGAAACAAGTTAGTGTTGAACCGCCGATACTCTTGCAACACCTTTCACCTTCTCAGGTTGAACAACTCCAAAGTCTAGGTTTACAAGTTGATCCCTTTGGCGAAGGGTTGTGGGCTGTGCGAACCGTACCGGAAATGTTAGCCCAACGAGAGGATTGTTGCGAAGCCTTAATTGAACTGAGTTTAGGTAAAGATTTACAAGCAGCTCAAGTGGCAACGGCTTGTCGGAGTGCGATTCGCAATGGTACACCTTTAAGTTTAACAGAAATGCAAACTTTACTTGAACAATGGGTGAGAACTCGTAATCCTCGGACTTGTCCCCATGGACGACCGATTTTTTTGCGTTTAGATGAATCTTCTTTATCGCGATTTTTTCGCCGTCATTGGGTGATTGGAAAAAGTCACGGGATTTAACAAGGTTTGGTAAAATTTAACTATCAATTCATTGAGGTTATTCCTGTGAATTCAGAGTCACCCTCTCCCCCCGTTTCTAGTCATTCTCAAGACTCTCAACTGTCTTCTCCGTCTACAGAGGATTCGGGAAGTTACGCTGAAAAAACAAATCGAATTTTGGCTTGGGTGCAGGTGATTCGCTCAATTTCTCCGTTCATTTGGGCAATTGTAATTCTTTTAGTGATTATTCCTTTAGGAGGACAATTTTTTATTAATCAAGCCTTTTCTTCTAATTCAGTTAACAGCCAATCTCAGCCGCCTCAAACTGTGGTTGTTCAGCCGAGTCGTGTGAATTGGCAAGATGTCGATACAGCAGTCGTGCAAGCGTTAAAAACAGCTCACAATCAAGCGGAAAATTATGCCTCTCAACAACTCGATCTTTGGATAGATGACTTAATGGGCAGAATAGATGATAATTTCCTTGACTGGTATTTTGGTTATTTTAATCAAAAACAGATCGAATTCAAAAGCATTTTTGTGCAATTGAGTTCGGGTACTGCTAATCTAGTGAATCCAGAGTTACCGAGTTCGTCGGAGAAAGTGGCTGAGGTGATTACCCGAGATTTTCAAGAAGAATTTTCAGCGCGAGTTCTTCGTCCTCAAATTGCTCAACTTCAACTAGAACAATTGACTCAACAAACGGTTAAACAGTATTTAGAAGACTTATCAGGAAATCTCAATCAGATCCCTCTATCCTATCAAATTCATCAAACGGACTGGAATCGTTATTTAAATGATATTGCAATTAGTATTTATGAAACGGAGGGTGAAGTTTCGACGTTATCTCTCAAAGTGTTAGTCGGAGGAAGTGCTTATTTAGCCATGAAACCAATAGTTGCACCTTTAGTGTTAAAAGTCGGAAGTAAAGTAGCAGCTAATCTCGCTGGAAAAGCAGGTGCAAAAATTGCCTTAAAAACGGGTGCAAGTTTAACCGGAAAAATGGCAGCAGGATTATTAGATTGTACAGTCGGAGTCGGGATTTTACTGTGGGATATTTGGGATACTTACCATACGGCGAATATTGAGAAGCCAATTTTACGAGAGACTCTTGCTGAATATTTAGAACAGGTGAAAGCTTCGATCTTAGATAATCCTGAAACGGGAATAATGACTGTAATTGATCAACTCGAAGCAAAAATCATTGATTCTCTTGATTTTTCCGAAAAAACAAGTTTAGAGTTAGATTATTTGAAAAAAGTTGATTTCCTCTAAATTATGAAATACAAATTAAACAATAAGTGACTCGTAAAAACTATGAATTTTTCACAAGCTAGACAACGATTTTATCAAGAAATAAATCATTCAAATCAACAGATTGATTTGGCAAAAGCGGCTCTTTATATCGCTCAAGAACAGTTTCCTGAACTTGAGGCAGAAGACTATCTAAATGCTCTCGATGAAATGGCAGCAGAGGTGTTAGAAAGACTTGATGAAGAGCGATATCCTTTACGAGTGATTCAAACCCTCAATCAATATTTATTTGAAGATTTAGAATTTAGGGGAAATGACAGTAATTATTATGATCCCAATAATAGTTACTTAAATCAAGTGATTGATCGACGCACGGGAATTCCAATTACCTTATCTGTCGTTTATTTAGAAATTGCTAAACGCATTAACTTTCCGATGGTGGGAATTGGAATGCCCGGACATTTTCTGATTCGTCCAGAGTTTGAAGGCGTGGGAATTTACGTCGATGTTTTTAATCGAGGAGAAGTTTTATTTCCAGAAGATTGTGAAGCAAAATTAGCAGAAGTTTATGGTCAAAGGGTGAAACTACGTCCTCAATTTCTTAGTCCGGTAACATCTCGACAAATCTTAGCTAGGATGTTAACAAATCTCAAAGTTATTTATATGAATGCGGGCGAGATTTTGAAAGCCGTATCTGCGATTGAACGAATTTTGTTACTCTTTCCAGAAGCTCCAAACGAACGACGCGATCGCGGAATTCTCTACTATCAGCTTGAACGATGGACAGAAGCCCGTCAAGACTTAGAAAATTATCTCAAAAATCAACCCCAGGCTCAGGATGCAGTGATTATCCGCCAACTACTGGCTCGGATGAATTCTAACAGATGACCCTTTCAAAACCAACCAGTAGGGAACATTAATCAAGTTTGACCAGACACATAAAGAGTATGACGGGAACAGTCATTACAGACTTAAAGCAGTTGTGAGGAATGAATTAATGAATCTTAATTTTGGGTGGCAGTCTTCGCGCCTTCAGCATTTATTAAAGTGGAGCAGTCGAGGAGTTTCTAAGTTGATCGCTTTGGGATTAGCATTGGTATTGGGCTTAACAGCGAGTTTAGCAATCTTTACCCAACCTGCACCCGCTATCGATGAACTTCAACTCAGATATGGTGCGGCAAATATTCCCCTCGCCTTTGAAGAACTACAAACCTTCGCAGACACAGGGGAACAATCTAACCAATTGCGATCGCTATTTACCCTCGCTGAACTGACTCCCGAACAAATCGCGAGCTTTCGGACAGCCTTGAATTATGGAGTTAACGTTCCTCCTGATATTGTAGACAGCTTATTAAATTCTAGTTATGGTCGATTGGCAGTGGGAGCATTAAATCTGTTTATTGCTCCAGATAGCGAGATTAGTAACATTGTCGATGGTTTGATTCAAGGTTTACAATCGGCCGCTAGAGATGGCAATATTACCCTAGTGGAAGTCATACTGAGCTATCAAGGACTAGAAGTAATCTCAGTCGATGTTGAAGATCTCGTTGGACTTTATAATGATGTCGCAGCACTCGGAGACCAAGCGATCGAGTTTCTCAGAGCACAGCCAGAAGTTCAAGAACTCCTGTGCAATTAGTATAGAAACAGCTTAGTGTTTGTCTTGATTATTTAAGGACTTTTCACTGATCGCAAGCCCTGATATTGTTCTTCCGCCACTCGTTTAAGACGGCGGAGTTGGGCTTGCATATCTGCTTTTGTCCAAGTCGCTGCAAACTGATTAAACCCAAACTCGATTAAAGGGTTTGGAATCTGGAACTCAAACCGATTCAAAAGCAAAGTTCCCTCAGCAGTGGGTTGACATTCCCAGCGATCGCTTCCCTGAAAAAAGCCTTGAAATCCCCAAACAATAATCCCCGGTTCCCGCTCGATCACCACAGCCTTTAAGGTGGGTTCCACAACAGGAATATTCAGGACAAAGCGAAATTTTCCTCCGACATCGGTGTTCCATCCCCCCACAGGATCACAGCGGAGAGACGGATTAAGCCAGCGGTGCATCAAATCGCGATCGATGATGCAACGTTCAACCGTCGTGGCACTGGCCGAAATGTTAATCGATTGTTCAAATACTTGACTAGATGGCATTTACCCTGCAAGCTATAGGCAGATTATGACTCACATAACGGATTATAAACCGTTAAATAGATTAGGAGTCTGGAAGAACACCAAAAAACGAGCAATTTCTCTCTGAGATCCTGCTTTTTCAGAAAATCTAGGGGTTTTCCCTTATTCTGATGTATTTTATGGGTTGAGATTAGGGTGGCAATTTTAGCGATCAGGTTTAAAAGACCCATCTTGATCTTCCACATCTCAGATACAATTGCTCGAAATCTCCAGCATTTCTATCTTTTGCCAGATGTGAAGAAAACAACTTTCTCTCACAATTCTAGACTTCAAGATTATCTCACAGAGAACTATGAATGGAACTTGGCACGAAATCACATCAATATTGGGGATAACAATACCCAGTCTTTCTCATCTGACACTGGCTCAGGAAACAACATCTAATCCTTTTGACTTAAGGACCTTATCATTAGGTTCCGTTAGCTTTGTTGATCTGGCAATTGCCCTACTTATTTTGCTAGTAGGCTATTTAATTGCTTTATTTGCCCAGTCTTTAGTCAAAAGTCTACTCAAGAAAACCGAAGTGGATAACAAGGTTGCCTCTTGGGTCACAGGACGTTCGGATGGGGGTGAGAATATTCCCGTAGAGAATTGGGTGGGAACCATCGTATTTTGGACTATTTTCCTGTTTGCGATTATTGGTTTTCTCGAAAGACTACAACTCTCAGCAGTATCTAGCCCGCTGACCTCTTTACTCAATGAGGTTACCTCTTTCTTCCCCCGAATTATAGCAGCCCTGATTTTATTGGGAATTGCTTGGATAGTGGCGACTCTCTGTAAAGCCGTGACAGTCAGAGTCTTGAATGCGTTTAGAATTGATGAACGCCTCAATCAGCAAGTTAATGATGGTACGACTCAACCTCAGTTTTCTCTGAGTGAAACCTTTGGAAATGCCATTTATTGGTTTATTTTCCTGCTGTTCTTACTGCCTATTCTCGATACTCTCAGCTTACAAGGATTATTAGACCCTGTGCAGCAAATGCTGAATCAGGTGTTGTTTATCCTACCGAATATTTTAGCTGCGATTATTATTGCGGCAGCCGGATGGGTGATTGCTCAAATTGTGCGTCGCATCGTCACTAATTTGTTAATCGCAGTCGGTACTGACCGTGTGGGTAATCGTTTTGGCTTGGGTGAAACCACAGGCGGTCAAAGTTTATCTTCAATTATTGGAACGGTTGTTTACGTTCTGATTTTAATCCCCATTGCAATTGCAGCTCTTAATGCTCTGCAAATTGAGGCGATTTCTGTTCCGGCGATTGAAATGCTCAGTCGCATTCTCAATATTATTCCTCAGTTGTTTGCAGCAGCGGTGATCTTAATTGTCGCTTATGTTATTGGACGCTTTGTTAGTGATTTGGTCACAAGCGTTTTAACAAGCCTGGGATTCAACCGATTATTTTATTGGTTAGGCTTACAATCAACCCCACCTGCTACTCCGGGTGCGTCAGATCAAGTCCAAGTTGTGGATAGAACTTCTACTTCTACTTCTACTTCTACTTCTACTTCTACTTCTACTTCCACTTCCACCACTCGCACCCCTTCAGAAATTGTCGGTATTATTGCCTTTGTCGGTGTGATGCTGTTTGCTGTGGTCACGGCAACAGATATCCTACAATTAACTGCACTGACATTGATCATTGAGCAGATTATTATCATCTCAGGTCGAGTTCTGATTGGAGCGGTTATCTTTGCCGTTGGCTTGTATTTTGCCAACTTAGCTTATCGCTTTGTATTGAGTTCAGGTACGGGTAACTCTAAACTGTTGGCTCAAGTCTCCCGAATTGCGATTATTATCTTTGTCGGTGCAATGGCTCTCCAACAGATGGGCATTGGTACTGATATTGTTAATTTAGCTTTCGGACTCTTACTCGGAGCAATTGCTGTTGCTGTAGCGATTTCTTTCGGCTTAGGTGGACGAGATGTAGCGGCAGAAAAAATCCGGGAAGCACTCTCCAAAGTTCAGCAAAAATAGAACTTAACGCTACGAGTTGGTTTTTCCGGACTCTGTACTCTTTTCAACTTTGATAAGTCGCTGGTTTACATTTTGACCTTACGGGGCTGAGTAACCAGCGACTCTTGATATTCAGTTGATTTTTCGGTTTAGTTGTTGTAGATGCTTTCTGAACCGGATGAGGGTTCACGAGAACCTTTAACCCGAGCTTTGGCTTTGGATGCACTGCGTTTGAGAGCTTGTAAACGGGCTTCATAACGAGCGCGTTGTCGCTTTTTAGGAGTTTGCTCAATTAACATTTTTAAAGCACTTCCCAAGCTCTTGTAGGCGTTTGGTAGACTATAACCAAATCGAGTCGCGATCGCGATCGCTTTGTCGTCTGCATCGATTGATTCTTCTAGGGTTTTCTCGCCGTTATTTTTTTGGTAGAGGCGATAACCTGAAACCCCACACAAGGCTAAGGCTAACAATAACAATAGTCCATCTTGAACCCAAAGTTCGCCGACCGCTCCCCCTAAACCAATCGCTAAAGCAGCCATTTCCCAACCATCTCGGGGAATAGTATCATTTTGAATGCGAGCGACTTCATGCCAGAATAGCAGGTTACGCTGATCCATTGCCAGTTGTTCCCAGCGAACTAAGTCTATCTGGATTTCGACTTGATCTTTGCCAATTTCTTCACTACGGACTAATAGGGGATTGACTTCTATGGTTTTCTCAACCGTCACCCAACTCTGTAACTCGGGCGGTAACAAGCCTTTCAGTCGCCGCAGTTCACTCATCTCGGCTCGGGCTGTGGAGGTTGCATACGATGTCATAGTCTCGGCTCTATAAAATTTGTTATACAAACACAGTGGATCTAACTATCCTATCTCAAACGATGACGGATCTCTTTTCTATTCTATCATGCGAGCTTCAAGACCTTGGGGTTTGCTGCTGTTAATGGATCTAGGATGGAAGGCTATTTTTCGGTGTTGAATCTCATTCAAGATTAATCCGATTTGAGTTGTAGAGTTTCAGGATTGATTTTGAGAATCTAAATTTTTTTGTTTGACAAAGCTAAGAATCTATTGTTGACTAGAAATGATGATAGAGATTTCACCAACTTACGACCCTCAAAACGAATTTAACAGTTTTGAATACAGCCTTCTGTTAATGCAATAATCAACCTACCATCCTCCATTCTAAAATTATTCGCAGGCTCAAATTTATCGACAATTTAAAGCACTATAGGTTGATTTAAAATCCTGGATTCAAAGGAAAAATAAACTCCGGGTTTTGAGCTATTATTTCTGTGCGAATATACCGATGTTTCCGACGGAAAAGGTTAATTTACCATAACTTTCCAGCGCTTGAACCTGAAACCCAATATTGTTTAATTCTGCAATTATTTCTGAACGTTCTAAAAGTTGTAAATAATGAACTTCGCGATCGCGACAATAAAGTTCTCCAACTTGGGGAAAGGTTGTGATCCATCGGGTTAATTGTTTTTGTTGTTGATTTTCCTGTGCTTGGACTAACACCACCCAATCTTAGGTAACAGCAGATCGGGAAAATTGATCATTGATCATTGATCATTGATCATTGATCACGGGTCACTGTTGAGAGATCTCTTGTCACCTCTACAACCATCGGATAAGCTAAACTAGGGACATCTCCGCCAAACCTTGCTACTATGCTTCAAACAGCCACGCAAAATCCAGGTGCGATCGCGACCGACTCTCAACTCGATGTCGAACTTCGCAAAGTCTTCAAAGTCTTTAACGGAGAAACAGCCGTGCGCGGTGTCGATTTAGAGGTGCGTCGAGGGGAATTTTTTAGTATATTAGGGCCTTCTGGCTGCGGTAAAACCACAACACTGCGTTTAATTGCTGGGTTTGAAACCCCTTCAGCAGGTGAGGTTTTAATTCGAGGACAGTCAATGACCCGAGTTCCTCCCTACCTGCGTCCAGTAAATACCGTCTTTCAAAGTTACGCACTCTTTAGCCATCTTAACGTTCGCGATAACATTGCTTTTGGCTTACGAGTCAAACGGCGAAATCAATCTGAAATCGAGGAAAAGGTCAAAGAAGCCTTAAAACTGGTGAAAATGGAAGCCTTTACGAGTCGGTTTCCCGCCCAAATGTCAGGAGGACAACAGCAACGAGTCGCTTTAGCCCGTGCTTTAGTTAACCGCCCTGCGGTATTGTTACTCGATGAACCTTTAGGGGCTTTGGATCTGAAGCTGCGTAAGCAAATGCAGGTAGAATTGTCTAACCTACACAAAAATCTTGGCTTAACGTTCGTTATGGTTACTCACGACCAAGAAGAAGCCATGAGTTTATCAGATCGAATTGCCGTCATGCACGAAGGCCGCATCGAACAAATTGGAACACCCAACGAAATCTACGAACATCCTCAAACTCCCTTTGTAGCTGACTTTATTGGTGATACCAACTTATTCACAGGACAAGTAGAAGCAGTCGATCAAACCAGTCAACTGATCGTTACAGAAACAGGTTTAAAAATCGAAGCCTACCCCAAACAACACACTCAGACTCCGCCCAACTCCGATATCCAAGTGGGAGATGCAGTTGTTGTTAGTGTAAGACCCGAGAAAATTTCTTTAAATTCCTATCCGGTTAGCGGTGCGGTGAAC
>NZ_AUZM01000082.1 GCF_000478195.2 Lyngbya aestuarii BL J
ACACTGGTATTGAAATTAATGGTATCATCTCCGGCTGTTTCATTGGCTTGTTGTATTGCCCAACTTAAAGTTCCGGGTAAATTTCCTGTGCCATCGTCTGTAGGTTGATTAACATCAAAAGTGGCAAGCACAAACGGATAGGATTCTTGTATTTTTTGATTGAATACAATGGGTGTTTTAACGGGTTTTGTTTTATAGTCTAAGTCCCATGAACCGCCAAGTTCAGCATTTCCGGTTAAGTGAGTGGAAGCCGCAATATTGGTTTGAGTGAGTTGACTGAACTGATGAACAAGTTCTTGACCTTTCGGAGTTTTAGCAACGTTACATCCGTACAGGAGAATATCGGCATCAGCAGTCAAAAATTTATGCCATTGTTTGAGTAGGGGTGCATAGGTTTCGAGGGTTTTTGGAGTGAGATTAATCTGACCTAATTGTAGGGTATGATCTTCTCCATGAAATACAAAATGTATGGCGTTGACTTGAGAATATTTAGTTAAGATTTGTGTAACTTCTGCAATAAAATTGGCTTGAGGTGAGATAATAAAGCTATGTAGATTAGGGTGAGACTCTGGAGTTAAGTCTTGAGTTAAATATTCAGGTTGTTGGACAGCAGAATCGATAAAGAGTAGTTGCATGGTCATGGCATCTGGTCAAAATAGTCATGTTTAGTGAGATAGAGTAGATGCACTGAATTTGCTTAAACATAAGTTTAAACAGAACCTATTAACCTCACATTTATTAGCAGTGAGGCTATTTAAAAAGGAGAAAGACACCCTGTAAAAAATTTAATAAACTGAAGTCAGTTTGATGAGGAAAATAATTTGTGATCGGTAAATATAGATGTTGTTTTGCGAATTTTTCTTGATCGCAAAATCAGTCTAGCTGCTTCACCAAACTCCAGTTATTTAGAAGACGTTTTAAAATTAATAACATTAGCTACACTATTCGTTGTATCTGTCCAAAAAGAAAGTTGACTAAATCTCTCAAATAAGTCTGGGGGGAGGATACTTCTACGAGGTTTAAATTCTACCCGAGAACGGACAGTATGTAAACCTTCTGTTCTCAGCTTTCGATCAAATTCGGGTTCTTCATATTCGATACTTTCTAGATCATGATTAAACGGTTCTTCTCCTATAAACTGATAAATTAATGATAACGTTTGCTCAGGAGCGATCGCCAAAAATTCATAATCTACCAACAGCAAACGATCAGCTTGTTCACTATAAAACGCTTCTTTCAAAGCATTATAAGCAAAACCCACTAAGCGATTTCCTTGGCTTAAGGCTTCTGTGCGACTGTAAACCGTTGAAATTTCAGCCCGATTTCTAAACATTCTAGAAATTTCAAACGCATTCCGCCGAACCAATCGTTCGAGAGAATCCATCACCCAGGCAACATTACGCACACAACAAATCACCTTCGCTTCTGGGAATAACTGACAAATCAGAGGTAATTTGCTGCACCAAAGACGATTGGTATCAAAGATGACTTTATTTTCAGCAATTTGCTGTTGATAATAAGCAGAGAATATACTGAGAATTAGGTCTTGTCTTTGTTCAGGAGAAATGAACACGGAGAACTCATTCTCCTCGCTCATCGCATCCAGCATTCGGTTGACTAACCCTCCGACAGGCGATGTCATTCCCGCATGAAAGCGAGGATTTTGCCGAAGTAAAGCAGCTAGCACCGTTGAGCCAGCACGAGGTAAGCCAGAAATTAGATGAATGGGACTAGATAGAGACACAGCCAGTGTATTCAACTCCTAGAGGCTTTGCAAGCAAAAGCCTATAATTTGCTTATTTTGATCTAAATACTAAACTGAGAAGGTCTCAAATTCAAGCCATTATCAGTAGAAGCACTCAAGACACTTTAGGCAAATTATACTTCGGTTTGATCCTACATACAGAATATCTTATAAAAATACAAACATCCACCTCTGCTGTAAACCTTTACACAATCTTGACAATTGTGGCAATATTTTGACTAAATCTTGAAAATCTGTTCAGGATCATCATTGCTGGAGTTGAACACCTAGAAGAAGCAGATGCAAATCGCGTCAGTTATTTCTTTAAGAGACTAGCCCCTAGAACTTTGACAAGAGTTCCCCCCAGTCTTTGTCTCATCAATCAAACCTAAGATAGATTTTTTAAAGTTAAATATCTGTTACGTTGCTGTGGTATTGTTATTAAATTAGAAATGATTAGTAATAATTAAATAGAAACAACAAGTGCTGAAATGATTAACAAGGCAAAATTATTAGAGCTGATTTCCAGTAAAAATCGCGGGTTATTAGCAAGTGATTTAGATCGTCAGGCAATTTTAGCAGCAATTGCTCAACTCGAAGATTATAATCCTAATCCTCAGCCTCTAGAAGTAGCCGAACTCTTGGATGGAAACTGGAAACTGCTTTATACAAGTAGTGAAGAACTGTTGGGAATTGATCGTTTTCCCTTTTATAATCTTAGCAATGTCTATCAATGTATACGAGTCAACACAGGTAAAATATACAATATAGCGGAGTTGGTTGGTATTCCGTATTCAGAAGGCTTAGTGAGTGTAGTTGCTAAATTTGAATCGGTATCAACTCGACGAGTTGAGGTTAAATTTAATCGGTTTGTCGTCGGTTTACAGCGTTTTTTGGGTTATCAATCTCCTAATCAGTTTATTAATGCAATTGAAACAGACAAAAAATTTTTAGGAATTGATTTTACAATTAATCCTGAGACTCAACAAGGATGGTTAGATTTTACCTATCTAGATGAGAATATGCGAATTGGACGAGGGAATGAAGGGAGTGTGTTTGTCCTGAGTAAAGTTCCCTAAATTGGTGATCAAGAGTTTGAAATAAAATCACTCTCTTAATTGTTTAGCAATCACAATCTTAACAGCGTAGACCAGTATGGTACATCAAGATTCAATAGAAATTAGCACAACCGGAAATGGAGATATGCAAGATCTCACCCAAGCTGCTCATAAAATCGTTAAAAGTTCTGGTATTAAAACTGGAATGGTACATCTTTTTAATATAGGGAGTACAGGTGCAATTGGAACAATTGAATTTGAACCCGGATTACAAAAAGATTTACCCAAAATTCTAAATCAATTAATTCCACCGAGTCAAGACTATGGTCACGAACAAACTTGGCATGATGGAAATGGACATTCTCACCTACAAGCAACTTGGCTTGGCCCTTCATTAACCGTTCCGATCAAACAAGGTCAGTTAGAGTTAGGAACCTGGCAACAAATTTTTCACTTAGAATGTGATATTAAACCGCGTCAACGTCGAATAATAGTCACTATTTATGGAGAAAAATGAACAGCTTTCTAGCATTGTCTTGAGATTAATTAAGCTAAACCTTCATTGACTTTACAATCAATTATTAGATTAGATTTATTAAATTAATATTAGTATAAATATATACAATTAATTAAAATATGACAAAATCATTGACAATTGTAAAAATTATGTTATAATATTGCTTGCTACAATATTTATTTAAAAAGAAAATTTGATGTACTAACTACAACTCAGTTAAAAAATTCTTGCTCTATGATGTAGATTAACTGAAAAAAACAAGGATTAAAATTATGAACGGTTTCTAGTTTTGGAAGACTACTGTACAAATCAGTAGACGTTCTATAATTCAATTAAGCTATAAAGAAAGATGCTTGTTTCGGTTTCGGTAATTTAAGTTGACAGATCAGGAACTATAGATTATATTTTGACCATCAAAAGTCTTAAGGTCTAGAAGAAATACACTTCTTCAGAAAAAGTATATTTAACAGGATGTATCTATGAAAATTGCCTTAGTTCATGACTATCTAACTCAGAAAGGAGGAGCAGAAAGGGTTTTTGAGTTGCTGTGTCATGCTTTTCCAAAAGCAGATATTTTTACTTCATTATATGAGCCTCGAGAAACAATCAACCTTGAGAATAGACTTGTCTACACAACAGCTCTACAAAGCATTCCGGGAGCATCCAAAAACTTTAGACTGCTAGCACCATTTTATTATCGAGCTTTTCGCTCTTTAAACTTACAAGAATACGACTTAATTATTAGTAGTAGTACCAGCTTTGCGAAAGCAGTTAGAAAGCGAGCTGACGCCAAGCATATTTGTTTTTGTCATAATGTCACTCGTTTTCTTTGGGATACGGAAACTTACTTAGAAAAATACCAAAGTTACCGAGCATTTTATCCATTTCTAGAGCAAGTCTTCCGAGCGATGAGAAAAGTTGATCATAAATACGCTCAGGAGCCGGATGTTTATATCGCTAACTCGACAGAAGTTGCCAAGCGCATTCGGCAAATTTACAACAAAAATGCGATGGTCGTGAATTATCCTATCGATAACAATAATTTTTTCTTTTCGAGTTCAAAACAAGATTATTTTCTTGTCGCATCTCGTTTCTTAGGATATAAACGCATTGATATCACGATTAAAGCTTTTAATAAATTAGGATTACCCTTAAAAATTATTGGTAGTGGTCCCGAAGAAGAATCATTGAGATCTATAGCAAAAGAAAATATTGAATTTTTAGGTTTTGTAACTGACGAACAGCGCAAAGAGTTGATGGCAAATGCCCGTGCTGTAATTGTTTCTGCTTTAGAAGACTATGGTTTAGTTCCAGTAGAAGCAAATGCCAGTGGTACCCCTGTTATTGCCTATGGTGCAGGTGGCGTCTTAGATACTCAAATTCCTGAATATACAGGATTATTTTTTGAGGAACAAACACCAGAATCACTTTATACAGCCCTAATTAAATTCCAGAAAATTCAATGGAATTATGCAGGAATTCGAGATCATGCTGTGAGTAAATTTTCACAGGCTGCATTTTTTAGTAAACTTGAACCTATCTTCCAACAGCTCTGTGGACAAAGAATTATAATGGAAGAACCCCAGTCCAAAATTGCTTAGGTAGAGGGTCATGACATCAAGCTTTTCTGATAACAATTCTGAAGCCGATTTAGGGTATGGTAAACTCTTAGAAATTATTCTGCGCCGACGCTTTTGGCTGCTGACTATATTTGTAACCGTTCTATCGATTGCCGTGGTAAAAACGAAGTGGTATACCGAACCAACTTATGAAAGTAAAATGCAGCTTTTAGTTCAGCCTAATTTTCCGGCTAAAACGACTTTAGAAGGAGAACAAGAAACTCTATCTTCGGAAGAAGATTATGCTACTCAATTGACACTGATGCGAAGTTCTCAGTTTACAGAAAAAGCCGCTCAGTTACTACAATCAGAATATCCATTAATAGAAGGAGGAGACATTGAGAAAAATTTAACCTTATCTCAAATAGAAGAAGGAGACACTCAAACTCGAGTTTTTGAAGCGGTATACACTGATAATAATCCGATTAAAACTCAGGAAGTGTTAATAGCAATGCAGAAAGTCTATCAAGACTATAATATCAAACAAGATCAACTCCGTTTAGAGCAAGGGCTATCATTTATAAATGAAGGATTACCAACTGCTCAAGAAAAATTACTTCAAGCTGAAGGATCTTTAGAAGAATTTCGGGAAAAAGAAAACCTGATTGATCCTGAACAACAAGCTAAAGCTGTCAGTGATGCACTGAACACTGTAGAAAAAGATTTGCTTGAAACCCGTATTCAATATCAAAGTGTTCAAGCCCGTTATGAAACCTTACAAGAGCAACTTGAACTGTCTCCCCAACAAGCCAAAATTACAGCTCGTTTAAGTGAATCTTCTCGTTATCAAGAATTATTAAATAAACTTCAACAAACAGAAATTCTTCTAGCCGAACAACGAACAATATTTACCGATGCTGATCCCGAAGTGCAAAAGTTACTGGAACAACGTCAAAGTTTACTAGCATTATTGAGACAAGAAATCATCCGAATTTTAGGGAGAATCCCAGCCGAACTTAATATAACGGCCGAAGATTTACTCAAAACTGGACAGCTCAGTGGTATCGATCAGGCGTTAGTTCGTCAACTCGCTGAAACTCAAACAGAATTGCAAACACTACAAGCTCGCCTGCAAAGTTTAGCTGTAAGTGAAGAAGAACTGAGAGTAAGATTAAATCAATTTCCAAGTGTAATTGCTAACTACAACCGCTTACAGCCCGAAGTAGAAATTCAACGGATGACTATTGAGCAACTGTTAGAAAAAAGGCAAGAAATTAGTTTAGAAATTACTCGAGGGGGGTTCAATTGGCAAGTTGTAGAACCCCCTCAGTTAGGAAAACAAATTGCACCCAGTCTAAAAAAGAATATCGCTTTGGGTGGAGTAGTGGGATTATTCCTCGGAGGAATTGCTGCTTTCTTGCGAGAAAGTATGGATGATACGGTTCATAGTTCTGATGATTTAAAGGAAAAGATTGCCATACCCTTATTAGGAATTGTGCCTAAAATTCCTCATGCTCAATCCAGCACTTCAATTATAAATCTACCTTTCCGCAAATATTCTACTCAAGATTCTGTAATTTTACGGACTATTTATTGGCTTCCTTTTCGAGAATCCCTTGACTTGATTTACAAAAATATCCAACTGTTGAGTTCCCCCAAAAAACCCAAATCTATATTAGTGACTTCAGCACTAAACGGAGCAGGTAAATCGACTTTAGTTGTAGGATTGGCTATCAGCGCAGCTCGCTTACATCAAAGGGTTTTACTAATTGATGCAAACTTACGTTCTCCTTCACTCCATGAACAACTCAATCTTTCCAATGAACAAGGATTATCTACTTTTTTATCAAGTGAAGTTTCGATTCCCAACTTAAATCAAATTTCTGTATTAGGTTTGAGTATTGACGTTTTAACCGGAGGACAAATTCCTACTGATCCAGTCAAACTTTTGAGTTCTCATAAAATGCGACAACTAATGACAATTTTTGAAAGAAATTATGACTTAATATTATTAGATACCTCTCCAGTTATCGGGACAGTAGATGTCCTAGAAACGGCTTCATTTTGTGATGGAGTTGTTCTCGTCGAACGAATCGATCAAATTACTCAAACAGAACTTAATCAAGCAACTACAATGCTTAAAAAATTAAATGTTGTAGGAATTGTAGCTAATGCTTCTAACAACACCAAAAGTAACCAAATAACGTATATAGAAAAAAATGGTAAGCTCTCAAATTCTGTGACCCACTCAATCGTTAACTTGCGAGACTACAGCTAGTTTACAAAAATTTCATTGTTAATCTACTAAAATATATAAGGATAGTTTTTGAATATGACTCTAACTCTAGAATTTAAAAAAAATTTCAAACATCTGGTTAAAAAGACCAGTATTTGGAAAGATAATTCTGTTATCTTTAAAGAATTTAAAAATTTTCGTAAAACTCTGACTATAGCCATAATATTTACTTTCTTAGCGGCTGCCTTTGAAGGTTTTGGAGTTGGATTTCTTTTAACATTTTTACAAAACCTGACTGAACCAGATGCAGAACCTCTCCGTACAGGAATTGAATGGTTTGATATTTGGATACTGGGAGTAAATGCCACAACGATTGCGCGAATTTATCGAATATCTGCTCTGATATTACTAACAACCTTGGCACGAACCAGTATGATGTATCTGAGTGATGTCTACGGTGGATTGTCTCAGAGTTATCTGGGATATTATTTACGAGTTCGTATATTTGAACAGCTTCAAGGATTAAGCTTGAGCTTTTTCAGTAAAACTCGTTCCGGAGAGTTAGTTAATAGTATTACCTCTGAAATTGGACAGTTAATGCAAGCTGTTCAGCTTTTCTTTTTTATATTGGTTAGAGGCTCAGTTTTATTTGTATACATTATTTCAATGATGCTGCTCTCTTGGCAGTTAACCATTCTTTCACTGATACTGTTTAGCTTGCTAACAGTCGGAGTTTCTACTCTCATTAAGAAAGTTAGAGAAATTAGTTTTGAGAAAACAAAAGCTAGAGGTTCCTATACTGCAACCGCAATCGAGTTTATTAATGGAATCAACACAGTTCAAGCCTCTGCGGCGGAAGACTTCGAGCGTAAACGTTTCTACCAAACCAGTAAAAAACTATTAGAAACAGAACATGATACTGTTACCTATAGTGCTTCGGTAGTTCCGATTTCCGAAGCCGTAGCTACCCTGATTTTAGTTGGAATATTAATGTTATCTTTTGCTATTTTTATTCCAAACGATCAATTACAGATTTCTTCCTTACTCACCTTTCTATTTATTCTATTTCGCTTAATGCCAATTACTCGCCAGCTTAATAATGCTCGTACAAGGCTGAGTGGTTTTCAAGGTTCAATTAATAATATCAAAGAACTCCTAAGAACCGACGATAAAGTTTATTTAAAAAATGGAACTCAGCCTTACTATAATCTAAAACAAGCAATTGAATTAAAATCGGTTGACTTCGGTTATGATGGAAAGGATTTAGTGTTGCAAGATATTAATTTAAAGATTAATCGAGGACAAACAACCGCATTGGTCGGTGCATCGGGAGCGGGGAAAACAACCATAGCAAATCTAATTCCTCGCTTTTATGATGTTACTCGTGGCAAGATTTTAATCGATGGAATAGATCTACGAGAATTTGATATTTATTCACTCCGTCGAAGAATCGCAGTAGTGAGTCAAGATACTTTCATATTTAATACTACCGTCCGAGATAATATTGCCTATGCCTTAGAAAATATCGAAGAAAAAGCTGTTTTAGAAGCCGCTCGTTTTGCCAATGCTTTGGACTTTATTCAAGAACTCCCCCAGGGGTTAGATACGAAATTAGGAGATCGAGGTGTACGATTATCGGGAGGTCAACGACAACGAATTGCGATCGCCCGTGCTATTTTACGTGATCCAGATATATTAATATTAGATGAAGCAACCAGTGCTTTAGATTCAGTTTCAGAGCGATTAATTCAAGAATCAATGGAAAAGCTAGCTGTAGGTCGAACAGTTATTGCGATTGCTCATCGACTTTCAACGATTGTTCGAGCAGACAAAGTTGTAGTGCTTGAAAAAGGAAAAATTGTTGAAGAAGGAGGTTATCAAGAATTATTAGAACAGCGAGGAAAACTTTGGAAATATCATCAAATGCAACATGATTTAAGTCAAGTTAGCTAAACAGGAGCGATTATTCATGCAGAATTTTGTAGAAGTTAATCATTCGGCAGATGTGCGGAATACTGCGGGTATTCTCTATTATGCAAAAGGGGATCACTGGATTCAAGAGGGATTACAATCGGCTCAAAGTGTAAAGGCTGCCATGCCTAATATTAAAACTGCAATCGTATCCGATACACCACTTCCGAAAGAACTCTTTGATATCCAAATAAAAGCACCAAATGAGGTGGGAATCAAGCAATTAAAGATGTGGTCACTTTGCCAAACCCCTTTTGAAAAAACTTTATACCTTGATACAGATACCTATATTGCTGACAGTATTTGGGAAGTATTCGAGATGCTTAATCGGTTTGAAATTGCTCTTGCCGTTACCCCAAGATGGATGGTTAAACTGAAAAGAAATGGAGGCAATGTAGAGGAAAATGGTGTTCCTGTTTGCTTTCCCAACCTAAATACAGGAGTAATTGTGTATCAAAAGAACCAAAGAATAGATAATTTATTTTATGACTGGGCAAAACTTCACAAAGATTGGGGAGAAAAACAGGATCAACCCCCATTTCGGAATACGCTTTACCATAGCGATATTCGCTTTGGTGTTCTGCCGTCAAACTACAACTATCGTTTACCCTATCCAGATGGTATTTGGGGAAATGTCAAGATCTTTCATGGTCATGACGAGAACTTACCTGATATATGCCAAAGAATTAATTATTCAGATAATTGGCGTATAACTTCACCTAGATATTATCAAAACAACTCAATTTTATATGGTAAATTTAGTTTGCGCCGGACTGTAAGGAGTACCTTAAGAAAAGGGTTGAGGCAACTCCAAAGAACTTTACAAGTTCATCAGGTATAATACCGTTAACTTTTTTTAATATCTCTAAGTGCAAACAATAAATTTAAAAACCATGCAGCTAAACACAGAACTCCAACTTCCTAGCTTTTCTATCGTATATGAAACCGAAAACCTATCCAGCGTTGAACTTGAAAATATTTATCGAAGTTTAGCTTCGATAGCTACTCAAGAGATTTCTCCGAGTCAAGCTAACGAGTTTCTCATTATTGATGGTGGTAATGCGCCCCCAGAAATTATCGAACAACTGAGTGCAAAATATCCTTGGATTACCGTTAAAAGTGAACCGGGAATTGGCTATCACGAGGCTAAACTTTTGGGAGCCGAACTAGCAACGGGTGAAATTGTTATTTATATGGATTCGGACTGCGAATATGAACCTCAATGGTTAACTAGCATACTCACCACATTATCACAGAATCCTGATGTTGAAGTGATCGGGGGAGAAACCAGTACACCCATCAGAAATCCCTATGAATTAGCAGTAGCAATCCACTATTTCTTTCCTCGACTCACAAAACAAGAAGAACCCTATATTTCCAATCATTACTATTTGAATGGGGTCGCATTTCGTCGTGAATTTCTCTTGCAAACTCCTTTTCCTACTAATTTGCCGACTTACCGAGGTAATTGCATACTGCACATTTATTATTTGTGCAAGCTTAAAGGGAAGCAAGTTTGGCAACATCCCCAAGCCCGAGCAACTCACGAGCCTCCGACGCCATCTTTTATCTTTTGGCGTTATTTATTGAAAGGACGCGATAAAACTTTAAGAGAACTAATTAGACCTCGATTGAAAGCAGGTGTAGATATCAAAGACTCTTCTCAGCTTTCGACTGATATAAACTATACACTTGAGCAAAAAGCACGGGGTATTGCCCGAACAATTATTAAAATTAAGCCATTTCGTTTTCAAAAACTCGGTAGTGTTTTGTCGCAAGACTCCAGTTACTTACTAATGCTTCCATTGGCACTTCCCATTGTATTATGGTTTGAACTGCTTTTTGTTTCAGGAAGTATTATTAGTTACTTTAATCCCGATCTTTTACTCAAGCTTTATCAAGAAAAGGAGTTGCTCGAATGAAAAATACATTATTTACCTAATACTAAGCAGTTTTTCTCCAACAACATAGGGACTATTAATGCCATGAATAAAGAGTTTGATCTTTCAGTAATTATTCCAACTTACAATCGCTTTTCGATGTTAAAGGAAGCTCTGGCTAGTATCTTGTCTCAAGACTATCAGGGAAAGGTGCAAATTATCGTTGTAGATGACAATTCTTCGGATGGAACTTCTAAAATTCTTAGTGATAAGTATCCAGAAGTTGATCTGATTAGCCTCACGGAAAATGCCGGACCCTACGTTGCTAGAAATCGAGGACTGAAAGAAGCTAAAGGTAAGTATATAGCTTTTCTAGATTCTGACGATTTATGGAAACCTGAATATTTGGCGACTCAGATATCAGCTTTAGAAACTAGAGAGCAAAGTTTCTGTGTTGGTTGTATTGTTTTATGGGATACCGTTCGAGATGAAAAAGTCGTAAGACTTCAAAAATACGATTTAGAAAGATTTATCTCTCCAATTCATCAGCTCCTTGTTACATCAAGTTTTATAACTAGCCCTTCCTGTATCGTCCTAAAATCAGAGGTTTTTAAGGAGGTTGGTCTATTTGATGAAAACTTTAAAGCAGGAGCAGACCGAGAGTTTTATGCTCGTTGTTTTATACATGGTTATCAGCCTATCTTTACAGAACAGCCTCTTGTCATTGTACGAAAGCATAATCAGGGTCAACAAACCGATGTGGATGCTGGCAAGATTGAACAAAGAAAACAATCAAGAATTGTCTACTTAGAAAAACTTTATCCTATGTTAAAAAAGCAACAACAAGAACGTTTACCCTTGAACCGTCTGTATGCTGAAATTCATTCGACCTCCGCCCGGGAATTTTTTAGGGAAAAGCATTATTCTAACTGGATAACTTCCTGGATAGACGTGGCAAAATACACGTCTTTGGGATACGCTCTCTTTAATATAATGCGCGACTTACTGCGGTTTATTAAAAGCTATTTGCCGACCCGAGCTTTGACCACCATCAGAAAGCTTTTCTTATCCAATACCTTGTCTACATAAAGTTTTTAAGCTGGGAGAATCCGGCAAAGCTCTATTGACTTAGTAATTTTAAACTTAAAGATGTGGGGTGTAAATATGACTGTTTTAGAAAAGTCGAAACCTTTAGTTAGTGTTCTGATTAATAACTATAACTATGGACGTTTTCTCAATGATGCAATTGACAGTGCATTGAATCAAACTTATTCTAATATCGAAGTGATTGTTGTAGATGATGGTTCTACCGACAATTCCCGAGAAGTTATTGCAAGCTATGGAGATAAAATCGTTTCAATTTTTCAAGAAAATCGGGGTCAAGGTTCCACTTTTAATTCGGGTTGGAAAGCCTCTAATGGCGATATTCTTTGCTTTTTAGACTCCGATGACACCTTTTACCCCGAAAAAGTAGAAGAATGTGTAAATTTGATTCTGAGCAAACAGGCAAATAGTCCTTTAATTATTGTGTCTCATAATATGGACGTTGTAGATCAGAGTGGTAATTCTCTCGGCTATATGAAAACATCCCGATATAAAAAGTATGGGGGTTACTCTAACTTTTATCAGTTTGCTTGCAGATATAAATTTGTACCTTTTGCCACCAGTCCCACCAGTGGAAATGTCTTGACGAGAGAACTTGCCGAACGAATTTTTCCAATTCCAGAAGTAAGAACATCAGCAGACGATTTTGTGGTTAGGCTCGGAGTTGTTTTGGGAAATTTATACTATCTTGAGAAGAATCTTGGTCAATATCGCGTTCATGGTAAAAACCACTGGCATAATAATGTGCCAAAAGCTCATCCAAAAGAAATTTGGCTTCTGCAAGAGGAATTTTTGAATATGAAATTAAAGGAAAACAATATGAAACCTGTCGTTTCATTTTTTGAATCGATAGAAGCAGGTACCTACTATAAAATAAATGGCTCTAGCTTTGATTATCTTAAACAGGGTCTATACGTTTTTTTTAGTTGTCCCGATCTCAGAACTCTTCAATTTTTTCAGAAAGTAGTGCAGGTAACACTTAAAAACCTTATTAAGAAAGTGTTTGGTATCAAGAGACCTTCTCTCTGAAACGATAAACTCTAGCTTGTCCCAATTATCTAAATTAAAATTAAGGAATAATTGATTATGAAGACAACCGAATTACAATCTACAGACAAACAAATTGATGTTTCGGTTATTCTGTGTACTTATAATCGAATCTCTATGCTAGAAGAAGCACTTCAAAGTATCTTAAATCAAGAGTTTGATGGAGCTGTTAAAATTATTCTTATTGATGACAACTCTTCAGATGGAACGTCTGAAATTATTAGCCATAAGTATCCAGAAGTGTGTCTGATTAGCCTTAAGGATAATGTTGGTCCCTACGTGGCAAGAAACCGAGGACTGAGCGAAGCGAAAGGTAAGTATATTGCTTTTCTAGATTCTGATGATTTATGGCAACCTAAATATTTAGTTACTCAGATATTAGCTTTAGAAGGTCAAGCTCGAAGTTTCTCTGTGAGTGCTATTATACAATGGGATACTGTTAAAGACAGCAAAATCCTAAGGCTTCAAAAACCTGATTTACAAAAATTTACCTCTCCAATTCATTCTCTTCTTGTTCGCTCAAGTTTTATTTATAGCCCTTCTTCTGTTGTCCTGCGGCGAGAGGTATTTGAGGAGATTGGTTTATTTGACGAATCCTATAGAATCGGATCAGATCAAGAGTTTTATTCTCGTTGTTTAATATATGGTTATCAGCCCATCTTTACAGAGCAGCCTCTTGTTATCGTGCGAAAACATAACCAAGGTCAACAGACTGACGTTAATGCAAGCACGATAAAAGAAAGAAGACAGGGAAGAATTTTCTACTTAGAAAAACTTTATCCTATGTTGGAAAACCAACAACAAGAACTTTTACCCCTGAACCGTCTCTACGCTGAAATTTATTCGACAGCAGCTCGGGATTTTTTCAAAAATAAATACTATTTTAACTGGCTAACTTCTTGGATACTAGATGTAGTAAAATATACCTCTTTGAGATATGCTCTTTTGAATATAATGCGCGACTTACTGCGGTTTATGAAGAGGTATTTGCCAACCCCAGCTTTGACCGCCATCAGAAAGCTTTTCTTATCAAACACCTTGTCTACATAAATCGAAAAAAAGTTTATTAACTTAAGTTGGAGGATCATCAAATATGCGATTATCGACTTGTATCACAGTGCGGAACGCTCCCGAACGTCTAGAGAGTTGTTTGCGGGCTATTTGGAACTCAACGGTCAAACCCCATGCGGCTGTTGTCTCCGATGATTCACCCGACCCGGAAATGCAACAAAAGCACCGCGAAATTGTTGAAAAATATCCGGGAACTCGGTACGTTCTCGGCCCTCAACGGGGTGTTAATGCTAACCGCAACTGTGCTGTTAATTCTATCGAAGATACTGACTTCATCGCCTTTGTTGATGATGATATTTGGCTGGATTCTGACTTTATTGCCAACGCTCTAGATAGATATGCAACGCTCTCTCCTCAAGAGCAAAAATATACATTTTTAACCGGAGTCAGCTATACTAAATCAGGGCGTGAAAAAAACTTTCCGACTAAACTTTCTTTTCGAGGATACTATCATCCCACTGATGGAAATCCCGAATGCGTACACATTCACGCAGCTGTATTTCCTCGCTCCTTCTTTTATGATGCTCAATGGGAAGAAGAAATCTTTTTTGGTCAAGGAGATGCTATTCTTTGCTTGCGGGCTTTGAAGCTAGGTTATCAGATTCTTTTCTGTAAAGAACTGAGAGCTTTAGATACTCGTCCTCGTTTTGAAGGAGAGAAAAACACTTTAGATAATAATCAGATTGGCAAACTTACTGATTATGATATCCATCAAATCGCAGCTCGACTTTATATTGGTGTGAAACGTTATAAAGATTTATTTCCAAATCCGATCAAGTTGGCTACTTTTTTGAGCATCTATTTTCCTCATACCACACAATATTTAGTACGAAAAAATGCTCTGAGTGCGTGGCCAGATATTATTCAGCGTTCTCGTTTTTTGGAGTTATGGTAGTTTAGTGTTGTTGTTGAATCTTAAAAAGATTGTACATCTAGAATTAGAGAAATTTCCATGAAATTAACTGTCATTGTCCCAACCTATCGTCGTCCTCAAGACTTAGCCAATTGTCTAGAAGGTTTGAAAAAGCAAACTAGACTTGCCGATCAAATCATTGTTACAGTTCGGGATATAGATACCCAAACCTGGACTTTTTTAGAAACCTTCAACCCAGAGACTTTACCACTGAATATCATCACAGTGACCGCATCTGGAGTCATTGCGGCACTCAATATGGCTTTGGATTCTGCTCAGGGAGATATTATCTCGATTACAGATGATGATGCTGTACCTCGCCCAGAATGGCTAGCGCGTATTGAAGCTCATTTTTTATCCGATGACCGAGTAGGCGGAGTGGGTGGACGTGACTTCGTATACAGAAATAATCAATTAAAAGAAGGTTCACGGAAAGTTGTAGGGCGACTTCAATGGTTTGGACGTGTAATTGGCAACCATAACTTTGGGGTCGGAGAAGCTCGTGAAGTTGATGTTCTCAAGGGAGTCAATATGAGTTTTCGACGAAAAGCAATTGGGGATAAGCACTTTGATACTCGAATGCGAGGCACAAGTTCTCAAATTCATTATGAAATTGAGTTTTGTTTAGCGCTAAAAAGAGCGGGCTGGAAGTTAATATACGATCCCAATATTCAGGTTGATCATTATCAAGGACAACGCTTCGATGAAGATAAACGAAATCAGTTTAATGAGCTTGCTATGTTCAATATTGTACATAATAAGACCTTAGCTGTACTGGACTACTTGTCACCGATACAGCGATCTATTTTTGTATTCTGGGCAATTTTAGTTGGAACCCGAGGTGAGCGAGGTTTGATACAGTGGCTTCGATTTTTACCCACTGAAGGAAAGGTTGCAGGACAAAAGTTTTTAGTATCGATTCGGGGACATTGGCAAGGTTGGCAAACATGGCAACAAAGTAAGCAATCAAGCCCATCTATAGAAACTTTAACCCAGCATAAATCCTAGAAATTTATAGGGGCTTTTAAAAAGAGCAGTAACATTGATACAGGAGATTATTAGTGAATGATAGGCAAGTATTTTTAAAGCGTTCCTCCAGACAGAACTTTCCAGTTGGCTTACAGCCAGCAAAAGCCTGGACAGCTATATTAGGACTCGCTTTAGTTACGGCTTTATTTATTCTTGCGGGATTAGGAAAGATTTTAAATATATTATTTCCTGCTGGAGCCTTAGCTGTTGGAGTATTTCTTTATTTTCGCTATCCCCTTTTATATATGGGTTTTACCTGGTGGTTATGG
The DNA here is from genome assembly GCF_000478195.2 of Lyngbya aestuarii BL J. Taxonomy (GTDB): domain Bacteria; phylum Cyanobacteriota; class Cyanobacteriia; order Cyanobacteriales; family Microcoleaceae; genus Capilliphycus; species Capilliphycus aestuarii. Next base: position 16,399 of record NZ_AUZM01000082.1, read on the forward strand.
TTCTTAACTCCCTTAATTCGACGTCTAGCGGACTATAGGAGTAGTTATACTGAACCCAGTCCCTTATTACTTGCTCCTTTCCTAGTAACATTTGTCAGCTTTGTAACGCTCTGGCGAAATCTTACTAGGATTTATAAACAAGGGGGATTACCTTATCTTCTGTCTTTACTAGCGGTGTTTTATGGCTTTCTAATAGGAGGAATTTCTCGACCGCCTATTAAAGTAGGAATTGCACTTTTAGACTGGCTTACTCCTATTTTATTTGGCTTGCACATCTTTGTAAATTGGCGACATTATCCTATCTATCGCAAAACCATTCAGCGTATCTTTCTCTGGGGTGTCTTGGTCATGGGAATCTACGGAGTTATACAGTTTTTAGTGCTTCCTGAATGGGATCGACACTGGATGATTAAGGCAGAATTTAGCAGCGCAGGAAGACCTCAGCCTTTTATGGTCAACGTATGGAGTACAATGGCTTCAAATCGACCCTTTGCAACGGTTATGGCAGCAGGCTTATTGCTGTTATTAGTCAATCCAAACAAGGGAACTTTAGCAACTCCAACTTCAGGTGTAGGTTATCTCTCTTTTTTACTCGCGAGGAAACGTACAACATGGATCAGTTGGTTTTTGGGTCTATTACTGCTAACTAGCTCTCTTAAAGCTAATATTCAAATGCGTGTAATTGTCACAATAGTGTTAACAATCATATCTGTTGTTCCTTTGGTAACTCTAGAGCCATTTTCTGAATTTCTCACTTCCCGTTTTAGTAGCTTGAGTGAACTAGAACAGGACAATAGTCTTGAGGCTAGACAAGACACTTTTTCTGAACTCATTGATGATGCGCTCAGTAGTTATTTAGGAGGAGGTATAGGAGGGCCAGCACATGATAGCGGCATTATATCTACACTTCTAGATCTAGGATGGTTTGGAACTATGTTTTATATGAGTGGGATTCTACTACTGATGTTTAGTTTATTTCAAAGTTCTGAAACTCGCACCGATCAGTTTGCAAGTGCGGCTCGCGCTATTGCTGTCAGTACATTGATTCAACTGCCTTTGGGTAGACCTCATGTCGAGGTTCAAGGTATGATCCTTTGGGGATTTATGAGTTTTGGGATAGCGGCTAAGAAGTATCATAAGTATCAGCAGACCACTCTCAAGACTTAAACATAATAGTAGATTTTAGAATGGATTCGTTACTCAAGTTGTTCAATAGATCGCTATAAAAAACAAAAAAATTATGAATACATTCCAATTCATTCGAGAAATTCAGCAAACTTCACTAATGAATCTTCCTAGACGGCTCAGTTTCTCTTTCCGCTCGTTAGTTGCAAGGGAACCCAATTATTGGTTCTTGTATCAATTCTATATTTGGTGGGGACAAATGAAGAAAAAAGCAATCAATGCCAGTCCTGAAGAGCGTATAGTTAGTCCATCTACTGAATTAGTTATTGATGGGTTTCAAGGTTCAGCTAATAGTTTTGCAACTGCGGCATTCAAATTCGCTCAGACAAAAGAAGTCAAGCTAGCTCATCATCTGCATTCTCCAGCTCAAATCATTCAGGCAATTGAACAAAATATTCCCGTCTTGCTGACCATTAGAGAACCAGAAGGAACTGTTCTTTCTCTGACGAGTCGATGGCCTCATGTTTCTGTAGCTCAAGCTCTACAAAGCTACATTGCCTTTTATACAAAATTAGAGCCATATGCACCTCATTATGTTGTTAGTACCTTCGAGCAAACCACACAATGTTTAGATCAAGTTATGCAAAAAATAAATCACCAGTTTGAAAGAAATTTTGATATAATTGATGTGGAAAAAGCAAATCAAGAATGTCGTCCTCAAGCCAATTATGATACGGATATCCCTTCTCAACGCCACATTATTAAACGGGAGAAAAAGAAGGATATAATGAGCGATAAAAATGTTCTTTTATTAAGCGAAGCAAAAGATTTATATAAACGATTTGAGCAACTCTCTACATTTGAACACATCTAACAACTCTTCACCAATTGCACCAATTCTATTTGGATATTTTAACTGTGATTAAAGTGAAAATTAATAATATAAAAAATTGGATATTTGTCACTGGAGTTCCTCGGAGTGGTACAACTTTTGTGGGAATGAATCTGAGTTTACCATTAGAGGTAGACTATATACACGAACCTTTCAATCCTCAATGTGGCCTGCCAGAAATCACTCAATGGTATCGCTATGTTAGACCCAGTTTAGATACCGAGGAAATGCAAAAATATCATCAATTAACTCAAAAGATTTTTAGCTATGATTTTACCCTCAAGACCAACATACCGGAAAATGACCCTTGGCAGAGAAAAATCATCAAGCAAGTGATTGGTAGCCGAGGGCCATTTTATCTTAGGTGGGCTAAAATGAACCCCTTTCATCAAGCTGCCGTTATCAAAGATCCAATTGGAAATTTATTGTCCGAATATCTATATGTTAACTTCCAGGTGAAACCTGTGATTATTATCAAGCATCCTACATCTTTCGTTGCTAGTATCAAACGAGTTAATTTTCAACCTAGCCCTGCTAAACTTAACGATCAACCTCATCTAATAGAGGATTACTTTGCTGACGAACCGGATTTTTTAACACAAGAATGGTCAGACCCCGTGTTAGCCGCAGCAGCATTTTGGCGAGTAATCTATAAGGTGATCTTAGAACAAGCAAGTCAATATCCAGATTGGATGATTATTACTCACGAAGAATTGAGTCGAGAACCTGTATCTGTTTTTCAAAAGCTATACCATCATCTGAATTTGTCTTGGTCAGAATCTGTTCAGAATAAAATCATCAAACAGACTCAGGGAAACCGTTCGGCTGAAGCCCAAAAAGGGAGAGTTCAAGATTTTAAAAGAAACAGTGCAAAAATTTTTGAAATGCGCCGGAATTCCCTATCTTTGGAAGAACGTCTATCGATTTTCGAGATCGTTAAAGATGTTGCTCTGAAAGTGTATACTGAAGACAGCTTTGCTATCTAAACTTAATTAATCTAAGCTTGATTTTAACTTCTAAATTCCGCCTAAATTGAAAAAACAATCGGCGGCAAATTTACCCCGTTAACAAACTGCTTTTTTGAGTAAAATTAACATGAAAAATAACTTTCTTTTGATTATCGGCGCTATGAAATGTGGAACAACAAGCCTCTTTCACTACCTCGCCGAACATCCTCAAATCGCACCGGCTAAAAATAAAGAACCTCATTTTTTCTCCTACGAACGCAACTTTGCTAAAGGGATGAGTCGATATCATTCACTTTGGGATTGGCAACCGGAAAATTCTATTGCAATGGAAGCATCTACAACCTATACTATGCACCCAAAATATCTAAATGTTGCCGAAAGAATTGCCGGAGTAAAAGATGCAAACTTCCGGTTTATTTACGTCATGCGACATCCTTTTACTCGGATAGAATCTCATATGAGACATCTGCTTTCCGGCGGACATCAAAAAACCCCAGAAGTGATCGAAGAACACCTTGCTTTTACTGAATATGCCAGACAATTGGATATCTATGTTAAACTATTTGGACGCGATCGCATTTATTTATTACTCTTAGAAGATTTACAAAAAGAACCTCAAACCGAACTACGCAAAATTTGTCAATTTTTAGAGATCGATCCTGACTATAAATTCCAAAGCTTAGATGTCGTGATGAATAGTCAAAAAACGCTAAACCTACATCCAGCCCTACGACGAATTTATGAAATTCCTACAATTAAGTCGGTAGCAAAACTGATTTCCCCTGAAATTCGGCAAAAATTGTATAAACCTTTATCGCGGAAAAAATCATACAAAGTTGAACTTTCCGAGGCAGATAAAACCCAAATTCTCAAACGCTTACAACCCGACTTAATTCGACTAGAAACTGAATATAATATTGATGTACATCGAAAATGGGGTTTGCCGACGACCAACTCGGCTAATTTGATACAATAACAAATCGAAATCACAAAAAAGACTGACTGTTTAAACTATCCTCAGTCAAGTAACGGCTTAGTAGTTCTCAGGTTAATTGTCAGCTACACATGACTTTTTATACTCCCAATTCATCGATTTTATGCGTTGGAAATGGTTGGTTTCCGACTATGCCAGGCGGACTAAACCGCTACGTTTATGAACTCACTCATCAACTCGCCTCCCAAGGAGACAATATTGAATTATGCGGCGTTGGACTTCCTAATACTGAACCTAATTCCTCGATCAAACTGACCAATTTAGCCGAACCTGACAGTTCACTTTTACAACGACTTTGGTTAACCCGTCAAAACTTTAAAAACCGATATTTAACTCATCCTGATGCCATTAATTTGCATTTTTCACTGTATAGTTTACCGCTAATTTATAATTTACCGAAAGATGTACCCTTAACATTTACCTTTCATGGGCCTTGGGCATTAGAAAGCGAACGGGAAGGCGCGAAAAAGTTGGGAGTTTGGGCAAAATATTGGATGGAACAACGAGTTTATCAACGTTGCGATCGCTTTATTGTTTTGAGTAAAGCTTTCGGTGATATTTTAAATAAAAACTATCACATTCCTTGGAGTAAAATCAATATTATTCCTGGCGGAGTTGATACCCATCGCTTTCAGTCGAATTTATCCCGTCAACAAGCGCGACAACAGCTTAATTTTCCCCAGGATCGCTTCATTTTATTTACACCCCGTCGCTTAGTTCATCGCATGGGAATTAGCCCATTACTGCAAGCGTTAGCCAATCTAAAATCAAGTTGTCCCGATGTTTGGTTAGCCATAGCAGGTAAAGGAATTTTGCGAGAACAATTGGAACAACAAGCCACCGAATTGGAACTCAATCATCATGTAAAATTTCTCGGTTACTTACCCGATGAACAATTACCCATCGCTTACCAAGCTGCTGATTTAACGGTTGTTCCCTCTCAATCTTTAGAAGGATTTGGATTAATATTACTCGAATCTCTCGCCAGTGGAACACCCGTTTTATGTACACCTGTCGGGGGAATGCCGGAAATTTTAGGGAAATTCACTCCAGAATTAATCACAGATTCCACAACAATAGAAGCGATTACATTTAAACTGCAAGCCATCCTCACAGGTGAAATTTCTTTAGCTTCCCGTGATGCTTGTCGATATTATGCTTCTACTCATTATGACTGGTTGCATATTGCCCAGCAAGTGCGAAAAAATCTTCTTGCAAATAAGCGGATCAGCAGTTAAGATGGATAGGAATTCAACCGGTTATCATTTAATAAAAAGTTAAAGCATTCATGTCAAGACAATTTTTCTTAGAGGCATAACGAATGAGTAATTTGATACAATACTATCGTGTTTTTTTACCCAAATTTAAACGAAGGTGCTTAAAATATTTTTCTCAAATTTTAAAAGATCCGCATTGGTTTTTAATGTTTTTTACTAGCCGAATCAAAATTTTTAGAGATGTGGGAATTTATTTTTCAAAAAAAAAGCAATATTTTTTTAATAAAAACATTGAAATAAAGTATCAAAAAACTATCTTTGAAGAAATCGACCCAGAAAAAATTGTTCGCAGCCTAAGAGAAGATGGATTATACTGTGGAATTTACTTACCTCAAAAAATTATACAAGAAATCTTGGCATTCTCAAGTCAGATTAATTATTGGGGAAATGCAGATCCGCGTTTCCCATTCTTTTTAGAAAATCAAGATCGAGAAGAAAAAAAATTTCAATGTCGGTTTATAACAGGTCATCACTTCAATCCTTCACAAAATTGTCCGGCAATTAAAACGATTGAAAATGATTCAATGCTGTGGAAGATTGCTGCGGAATATCTGGAGACAAAACCCGTATTGGTGGAAAGTCGAATTCGGTGGACTTTTCCTATCGGAGAAACCGTTGATGAACCTTTTCGAGGTGTTTTTAAGTTTCATTACGATTTGGAAGACTATCGATTCATTAAATTTATGTTCTATTTAACTGATGTCGATGAGTTAAGCTGTCCTCATAGTTGTGTGAAGGGGAGTCACAATCATAAAAAATTATCTCATCAGTTTTCTTTGCTCAGAGAAAGAGACGATCAAGAGATTATTGACTATTATGGTAGGGACAAGGTACAAACGATCTATGGTCAAGCAGGTTTTGGGTTTGTTGAAGATTTTTACTGCTTTCATAAAGCTACACTTCCCGTTTATCGAGATCGGCTTATTTTAGAGGTTAAGTTTGCAATGAATAAATATACAGTTTAATCAAAAAGATGTATTTATTTTGTTAAAACGACTATGAAAATTTTATTTTTAGATCAAAGTGGTAAATTAGGCGGTGCCGAGCTTTCTCTAGCTGATGTAGCCTATTCTTATCGTGAAAATTGTTTAGTAGGTTTATTTGCAGATGGTGCTTTTCGTCAATTACTTGAACGGCGAAAAATCCCCGTTAAAATCCTTACCAATAAGTCTATCAACGTTAAAAAAGATAGCGGAATATTAAAAAGTTTGGGCAGTTTTAGTTCGATCACCCCCCTAATTTTAAATATTGCTAAAATCGCCAAAAAATATGATATTATCTATGCAAATACTCAAAAAGCGTTAGTTGTTGGTGCTTTGGCTAGTTTTCTTAGTGGTCGTCCATTGGTTTATCACTTACGAGATATTCTCAACGCCGATCATTTTAGTTCCACAAATCGCCGTGTTGCTATTACATTAGCGAACCGTTTTGCTTCTTTAGTGATTACAAATTCCGAAGCGACTCGCACAGCCTTTCTAGAATCTGGAGGACGATTAGAAATTACTCAAGTCGTTTACAATGGTTTTCAACCCGAAAACTATCAAGCGGAAACTTCAGACGTTAATACAATTAAAAAACAGTTTGAACTCGAAGGTAAATTTGTAGTTGGTCATTTTAGCCGTTTATCCCCCTGGAAAGGACAACATATTCTACTCGAAGCCTTAACTCATTGTCCTGAAAATGTTACTGCTATTTTAGTCGGAGATGCACTATTTGGAGAACAAGAATATGTCGAAAAACTTCACAAACAAGTGGCAGATTTAGGACTCCAAAATAGAGTCAAATTTTTAGGATTTTGTTCTGATGTTGTACCTTTAATGACCGCTTGTAATTTAGTCGCTCATACCTCCACATCTCCCGAACCTTTTGGACGAGTTATTATTGAAGGAATGCTGTGTAAAACTCCCATTGTGGCGTCTGCTGCGGGCGGTGTCGTCGAATTAGTCAATCCTGGAAAAACAGGCTGGCTGATTACTCCGGGTAACTCAGAAGAACTGGCTAACGTCATTAATAATTGCTATCAAAACCCCGAATTAGCTGCCAATGTTGCAACAGAAGCTTATCATAAAGCCAATGAAAATTTTCAATTAGAGCAAACCCGACAACAAATTGATCAATTACTTCGGAAGTTATTATAATACAAAACTTATTTTATCACCTAACTCTTTCTCCTAGAAGGGGAGGAGAAATTTTTCAAACCATTTAATTTCTCTATTCACCTCACCCACTCAACCGGAGTTCAGAGGAATCACTGTTACACGAAAAACGGGATTTGCATAAAATTTCTCCATTTCCTCTGAGTGAATAGTAGAGTTCCAGAGTGATATGATGAAATTTAAGAGCCTTATTAATGTATTGTTTTTGACTGCAATGATCAGTTCTAGTGTGTTTGGTCTGGTGAATTCGGTAATCAGTTCGCCTCTACTTGAAGAAGCAATTATTTGTGGAATTTTTAAGCCCAAACCTCCCGTTCAAAACGATGGCGGTTCCCGATTTGCAGAACCCTCGAATCATCAAAATCAAGACTATTTTCCTCACGTTCAAGCTTGAATGTGTTGGCATTCCCTCCCGTTTAACGCTGTAAAGTATCCGATGTGATTGAATAAGTATTCAGTTCAATCAACACCGTTCACGTCCAAGCCTTCTATCCGCAGAAAATGTAATATTCCAGAACTATCACCCGCCACAATCGTTTGATTATCGGGACTAATCGCACAGCAATTAAAATCACTATCTCCAATAAAGGTAATCATTTCTTTTCCTGTATTTAAGTCCCAAACTTTAACAGTTTTATCCGATGAAGCAGAAACAACTTTTGAACCGTCAGGACTGATAGCGACTGCATTTATACTATGTTCTACACTATATTCGCTAAGACTTAATAGTTTTTTTCCAGTTACTAAATCCCAGACTTTGATAGTATTATCACTTGCTCCCGAAACCAATTTTAAGCCATCAGGACTAATCGCAACTGCCCATACTAAATCATCATGATCATCATGTCCGCCAAGATTGAATAGTTGTTTTCCACTTGCTAAATCCCAAGCTTTGATAGTATTATCATTTGAACCCGAAAC
>NZ_AUZM01000083.1 GCF_000478195.2 Lyngbya aestuarii BL J
CATTGCTTTAAGTAATTTGGTTAATAATCTCAAATCTGTAACGTCTCGAAAGCTTAGACAAGAATTTTCCGACCACTTAAATTCTTTTTACTGGAAAGATGTTTTATGGAATGGCTCTTACTTTGTTGCTAGTTGCGGCGGAGTTACTATTTCAACTCGGCGACAATATATCGAAAATCAGAACAAACCTAATTCCGATAAACCCTGACCGCAATTCATCTCACGCTGCTCTGTCGGGTTAGAAGTGGGGCTTCTTGGGGAAGAAGCTAAAAGCGGGTGTCATCGATGGCAAGGAGTTGTTCCCGACATCTGAGGGTACGCCGCAAGGCGGGGTCCTTTCTCCGCTATTGGCTAATATTGCCCTCCACGGTATGGAAAATCAGATGCGTCTATAACCGTTTCAGTTGCAGGTCAAGAAATGACGGTGGCAGAAGCCATTGAAATGAAAAGTTTCATCCTGTATTCAGAAGCGATTATGAATACCATGTTATTGTCTTATAACCGCGCCCGCAAAGATTTTGATGTTGCCCAAGCACGGGTGAAAGAACGTCTGGATAAATTAGCGATGGAAGTGTTAGGAAAAAATGCTGCTTCTGAAAAATATCAATCTTTAGCCGATAGTTTCTTAGCACGAGAAGGGGTTGAATTACTTGACCCTATAGATTTATCCGCCGATATCGAACAACGGCAAACTTTCGTCGAATAATTTCAATCAACGGTTGACCGGGTATTATCCATTAGTAATGCTCGAACCATGATTGAGATTCCCGATTAATTCATCTAAGATTGTCGGAAATTCAATTACTTAATTTTTGACAGTCTTAAACCCCAAAAATCTGTGCTGGTCACTCGAAAACTTCTAAATTTATGGTTGAAGATGGATAGCTCAAATGCGTAAGATCAGACGACTAAAAATCGTCAGGTTATCGTTTCGCAAACGATTCCATCGAACAATCTTCTCAAAGCTTAAAGCTCAATGCTTAACGCTTAAATCTCAAGCCTCAAATCTTAGACTATCAAGCCTTAAATCCCAAAGATTAACGTTCGATAAAATCCAGGAGTTTTGGTTACAGGTTCTATAAAACCTTGAGGTTCCCACCTGGCTGAGTGGTCAGCACTTTAACACCTTTCAAAAATGTGAATATGGTGTTAACGTTAGCATAGAAGTTTTCCCAACTTTCGATATAGATTTCAATCTCATTATTCGCTTGAGTTAAACAGTGAGAGTCTCATCAGACTCCCTTTTTGGAAGATACCGCTAAATGGATGGCAACTGCAAAACGAAAACCAGGGCAGGGTAAAACTTGGGGGTATCTCCTGCGGAGACGCTTCGCGAACGATTCCTCTATCTTCCTTTATTTTTTAGTGTTCAAAATTTTGATAAAAACCAATTTACTTTGACTTAATTTTCAGCTAAAACTGGTTCTAATTCTTGTCGAAATTGATTCCAATTTTCTACAGCTTGAGGATTAGAATCTGCACCTTTTTGGAATAAAATTACACCGTCTTTAAACCCAATAATACCATATTCATTCGTAGCGGTAAATTGGTCAAGAATCGGAATAATTTCTTTGAGTTGACCTCGCTCTCGTTTAAATCCTTCTTGATATTGCTGCATCTGCCATAAATCCAGAAGAATATAATCCATTTTCACGATCTCTCCGGCATCATTGCGTAACTCAAATTGAGGAAATCGTAAAACTTCCCGACGACTTGAAAGATGAGGAATAATATAAGTTGTTGTTGCCACACTCGCATCGGGTGGAATTTGAGCGAGTAAGGGGCGAAATTGATTCACATGAGACCATTGTTTGGTGACGGGAATATAAACCCAAGGTTGAACTGAGTCAGGAATTAAAAAGTACAGGGTACGATTGGGGTTGGAAGTCAAGGTAAAGAATAAAGATAAACCGATACAAAAGAGCCAAAATCGTTTAAATTTACGCTCTGGCAGTTGTTGTTCTGAATTTTGTTGTTGACGATTTGCCCACCAAAGGATGCTACCGTAAAACAATCCGGGAACAACCGTCATGGCGTAGCGAATAGTAATCGATAAAACCGATTCTCCTTTGGCGATAAAAAGTTTAAGTAAAGGAAATCCGGCAATCATCCAAGACGCGGGAGCAACAGCCGGAACAAATGCTAAGGGCAACCATTGACCCAGTAAATATTTAAGCGTCCCAAAAAACGGCGTAAACAGTTCAACCATTAATCGCCAGGGATTACTAATCATTCCCCAAATAATTTCTAAAGTAGAAGCTTCTTCCCCGTCGGCATATTGACCAAACCGTTCCATCATAAACCGTTGGGAAATATCTTCAGAAAACAACGGCATAATCAGATTCGTCAGCAAGATCATATAACTGAAGCTAAAGATACAAACTGCAATGCCTTGTTTGGGGTAACGTTGGCTCAACGTCATGTACACCCCAACCCCAAACAACACCACCCCAGAATCTTCTCGGACTCCTAAAATCAAAACAGCCAATAGCCAAAACAGCCACCACTTGCGTTTTTCCATCGCGAGTAACAAACTGAATACAAACAGAGGAATTTGACAAACATCATGGAAATTTGCCAGCGTCGGGCCAATAACGGCGTTAGCGGCATAAAAACTAACGGTAATTAAAGCCGAGAGGGGGGGTTCTAGATGTTGTCTGGCTAGGATGTATAAAACTAAACCTGCTGCGGTGACCAGAGTGACTTGTAAGAAAATTAACGTTACAGGCGAGGGAAATAAAGCATAGAAGGGTAGCCACAGCAGTAAAGCAGGAGTGAAGTGTTGGCCCAAGCGATGGTAAGACACATCTGGATATTCACCCTGATGAACGACATTCGTTGATAACGCTGAAGATAAAGAACTCTGAAAAAACCGTCCATGAGAGTTATTCCAGAAGACTTGGTTGAAAATGCCATGGTCATAGGACGCATAGAAGCTGAAATAACGATGGAGCGTTAGTAACAGACAAATCACAAAAAATGCAGTGGCGACTTTAATAACGACTTGGAGTGATAAATTTTTCTGCCAATTTGCCAACATGAGTCATTCCCCTTGGTGTCTCAATCCCTTACTATCCCACAATTTGCGCCTTTAAGTTAGACTCTAAGGACAAACCATGAGGTCTGTGTCATTGGTAACTGGTAGCCTGTCTTACTGAATCATCAGGGTAAATAGCAGATAACTAACTCTTGAAGTGTAAGTTTGCCGACTTTAGCTCCTGACTCCTAAAAAAAATGGAATCATTAAGGAGATCTTAAATTAAACTATTATGTAATTATCTTTTGCCAATGCTTAACTCTTGTTCTCAGAGAGACAGCCTAAACGGTAGATACTCCCTGCTACAAACAGATTTCATGCAGGTATTTCCAGAAAAATCGACCAATCCGGAAGCGTGTCTACAGCTTCTACTGTTCGCCGACCAGCGTCCTAGTTCTAAGGAACAGATCGGTGAGATTCGCCAGTTTCTAGAAAAATTAAATTGTGAGGAGGCTTATGAACTACAAGTTATCGATGTCAGCCAACAGCCTTATCTGGCGGAATATTTTAAATTGGTGGCAACACCTGCCCTAGTCAAAATTTTTCCTGAACCTCGCCATACCCTCGCAGGTAGCGATCTGGTTGCTCAACTCGAACATTGGTGGCCCCGTTGGCAACGGGCTTTAGAGGAATGTTGTTGTCTGGATCAAAAATCCCTCCCAAAAGCCTCCAAAAGCCCTCAGATAGCTAACTCTGTGACATCAGTCGCTTATGTCGCTGAACTGATCAAACTCAGTGATGAAGTCTTCCGCTTAAAACAAGAAAAAGAGCAACTTTTACAGCAACTCAGTTTCAAAGATCGGATTATTGAAATCCTGGCTCATGATCTGCGTAGTCCTTTAACCGCAGCATCCTTAGCTTTGGAAACTCTACTCGCATCGACTCAAAATTCTCGCCAAGAAAAAGAGTCTCCTCAGGTCACTCAGGCGTTTAAAGAACGCTTAGTTCAACAAGCCCGTAACCAGATCCGAACCATCAATCGGATGATCACAGACATCTTGCAGACGGCAACAGGCCCTAGCTCGAAATTGCTGATTCAACCGAGTCAACTAGATCTAGCTCACTTCTGTCAAGAAATTCTAGGTGAGTTTAGCGTTCAGTTGCAAGGAAAATCTCTGCAACTTAAAACCGATATTCCGAACGATATTCCTCTCGTCTATGCCGATCCTGAACGCATTCGTCAGGTGATTGTCAATCTCTTGGATAATGCACTCAAATACACACCCAAAGGCGGAACCCTGCAAGTGTCAATTTTGCATCGTACCACTCAAAAAATACAAGTCAGTATTTGTGACAGTGGGCCGGGTATTCCCGAAGAAAATCGCGATCGCATTTTTCAAGATCGGTTTAGACTCGAACGAGATGAATCTCACGATGGCTATGGAATTGGTTTATCCCTGTGTCAACGCATTATCCGCGCCCACTATGGTCAAATTTGGGTAGACTCCTCTCTCAATCAAGGCAGTTGCTTTCATTTTACGCTCCCCGTTTTTCACTATTAGAGGAAAAATTGTTTAAGATGTTCTTGTTGTTTTCAAAGCGGCAATAATTTTTTCATTCGCCTTGGGAAAGGGAAATTGTTCAACTTCATCTAACGTTACCCAGCGAATTTCGTCGCATTCTAGGGGTTGAGGTTCTCCACTGAGATGACGACAATGATAAACGTTGAGGGTAACGCGAAAATGAGTGTAGGCGTGTTCGAGGGTGATCAAGTGCGATCCGACTTCGACTTCAATGGCTAATTCTTCCCGAATTTCTCGCCGAATACACTCTTTGATAGTTTCGTTGGCTTCCAGTTTTCCGCCGGGAAATTCCCATAATCCTCCCAGTAATCCTTTCGCGGGTCGTTTGTCAATCAAAATCTGTCCCCGTTCGTTCCAGATGACAGCAACACCGATGATTTTATGGGGGAGGGGAGAAGTGGCTTCACGCATGGGAATTTGGAGTTGTAGGTTAGATAAATGAGCAAGAAGTGAGGTTTCCACGGACATGGGGAACAGTTGGGGGTTTTGGGTAAACAAACCGTTGCCCCTAAATCCATTAGGGCTTGGTTAAATGCTTGGGGATGGATCGGATCAAGTAAGGTATCTGACAGGTGCCAGAGGTCTTTGATCGCTTTGGCAGGGGGAACTTTTAAAGCGGTAAGTCGAGCTAATACTCGTTTAACATTACCGTCTAAAATGGAGATCGGTAAATTAAAGGCTGCACTCAGAATTCCTCCTGCCGTTGTTCGATCAATTCCGGGTAACTGTAATACCGCTTCTGATTGTTGAGGGAAAACGCCCTGATGTTCTTCAACAACAATTTGAGCCGCGTGGATGCAGATTTCTCGCCCGAGCATAATATCCCAAACCTTGCCATACTTTGAGAACCTGTTGCAAATCAGCGATCGCTAAAGTTTCAACCGTCGGAAATTGAGTCAGCCTGCGTTCATAATAGGGAATAACCGTTTTGACCTGGGTTTGTTGCAGCATAATTTCTGCGATCCAAATCGAATAAGGATCGTGGAGATTTCGCTACTGGTAGGGTTCGACCTTCACGGTCATACCAAGTTAAAAGCGATCGCCGCAACAGATCAATGTCTGCCGACGATAAACTCATATTTAAGCGAGTGACTGAAAAGACAAGATGACTGCACTATGATTAACGGTCTCGATGTTTGTCTGTCGCCTGCACCGACTGTTCAAATGCCATCCGTTGTTCAGCATTTCGTAGGAAATAACCGCTAATCATTGCTGAAGCTAATAGCCGACCCAAATGTTCGCGATTGGTTGTGATGCTCATCCCAAAATGTTCAGACGGCAAATTCCCTAACAAGCCGATAATATTTCGTTCCATCACTTGAAAAACATCTCCAGAACTGGGCTTAGACAATTGAGAAATGATATCGGGACTCATTGCTTGCACGTATTGCCAGAGCAAGTTATTTCCTTCGCCTCCTTCTCCTTCTTCAAAAAATCTTGAGTTGTGATTGGCTTCATTGTTCACCTGTGTACCTCCGCTCTACAAGAATTCCAATTGATGAAGCTATTTATAGATAATAAGTTGGGAATCGTTAGCTGTTGTCTCTTTCTCCACATACTTTAATTTAGCAGGATAACTTTGTGAACAAGTTGGTACAACCGAACTTAATTGAATTCGGAGTCCCAAGTTGACAACCCGGAAGTTGAGTAAAGCGCCCCGGGAAGCCATTTGACTTCGATCACGCTCTATTCCTCTCTCCCCACGGTCAACTGAAGACTCCGAACTCTAAATATATGAATGAATTAAAGAATGATTGCTGATTTTTTTGCAGATTCTTTTAGCTCGCGAGATAGTCTCCCATATCCTGTTTGCGTTTACGCAGTTTGGTGAGAGCTTCCCGCTCAATTTGTCGCACTCGTTCACGACTAATATTCAGGCGATCGCCGATTTTCGCTAGAGTCATGGTTTGTCCATCCTCTAAACCAAATCTTAAGGCTAAAACCTGACGCTGTTGATCGGTGAGATCAGCCATTAATACTTCTAAGTCTGAACGCATAGAAGACTGCAAGGCATAATCTTCTGGAGAAGCACTCTCATCTTCTAAGAGATCTCCCAACTCCGTATCTTGGTTATCTCCCACCCGCAAATCCAGAGACAATGGAAGTCTAGCTCGTTCGAGATATTCACGAATTTGCTTGGGATTGAGATCCAATTCGTCGGCGAGTTCAGCAATGGTTGCGGCTCGTCCTAGATCTTGAGCGAGGGAACGTTGCGCTTTCTTGATTTTGTTCAGTTTTTCGGTGATGTGGATAGGCAAACGAATGGTTCGACCTTTTTCGGCGATCGCCCGAGTGATCGCCTGACGAATCCACCAATAAGCATAAGTTGAGAAGCGATAGCCTTTTGTGGGATCGAATTTTTCGACTCCCCGCTGCATCCCGATTGTGCCTTCTTGGATTAAGTCCAAAAGATCGACATTACGCTTGATATATTTTTTAGCCACAGATACGACTAATCGCAGATTCGCTTCGACCATCTTACGCTTGGCAGTTTGGCCATCTTCGAGAGCTTGTTTTAACTCTTTTAAAGATACGCCTGCATTTTCTGCCCATTCTGCATAACTGGGTTCACGACCTAGCCGTTTTGCTAGTTTCTCTTTCCCTTCTTGCAGAATTGCGCTCTGTTGCACCTGTTTACCGTAGAGAATCTCTTGCTCATGGGTTAGTAGGGGAACACGACCAATTTCTCGCAGGTAAGTGCGGACCGAATCTGTATCTGTGGGTTTAGCAATTCTCATGGCTCATCTCCCGCTGGATACCTCAATGCTCTAGTGGTTTAAAAGTTAACCCCCTCCCTGGATCTAGCTAAAAAAGTTGGTTGGCTTTTGCGCTTTCAGTTGGGCTAGTCTGCTGAGTTGGACTCAACGAACACTAACTTATGAGTGAGCGTTTACCGAACCTGTTTGACTTTTGGCTGGGAATGAGGACGTTAACATTACTCAATACTTAGATGTTAAGAATTTTAACATTTCTTAGAAATTATGCCTATCCCCCCTAAGGTGGAGTCGGCCCGAGGTTCAAACTTAATCTGTAGACATTACCTGTAAATCAACTTCCGGGTTGCATCAAGTTAGACAAAATTACTTAAATTTTTCTAAAGTTTATTCCTTCTATCCCCATGGGATGGGTAGTGAGTCCATCCCCGTGCGCGGGAGATCGGGTGATCGGAAAAACTTCTGACCTCACGATTTCTGTCTTTTGCCTTGCTATAAATAGATTGTCCCTATCGCTCAAATCGAAACATGATATGACCTATTGTCTTGGTATCATCACAAACGATGGCCTCGTCATGGCTGCTGACTCACGAACGAATGCAGGGGTTGATTATATTTCAACCTATCAAAAGCTGTTTGATTTTTCTCACCCCGGAGAACGAGTCCTCCTCCTGTGTTCGGCTGGTAATTTATCTGTAACCCAAGGCGTTGTCAGTGAACTCGAAAAAGATCTCAAAGTCCAAGAAGACACCAACCTGCACAATATTACCTCTATGTACGAAGTCGCTCGTTACATTGGGGGCAAACTCCGAAAAATCCAAGAATATGATGAAGTCTGGCTGAAAAAAGACGGTATTGAAGCGCAATGCAGTCTATTATTGGGCGGTCAAATTCAAGGCCAAAATCCTGAGTTATTTTTAATCTATAGTCAGGGAAACTTTATTCACGCCACCTCAGATACTCCGTTTCTACAAATTGGGGAAACAAAGTATGGTAAGCCCATTTTAGATCGAACTTTAAGCTACAACACCAATTTAGAAAGTGCCGCTAAATGTGCTTTACTGTCTATTGATTCGACCATGAAATCCAATATTTCTGTTGGGCCACCCATCAATCTAATTATGTACGAAAAAGACAGTTTAGCGATCAAACATCGTTTGCGTCTGCGGTTGGGCGATCCCTATCTAGCTAAAATTCGTCAGCTTTGGGAAGAATCTCTCAAACAAGCTTTTGATTGTATTCCCCATATTAACTGGCAACATCGCGAAGATGACTCACCCGAAAATATTCTGATTGATTGATCAGTCATAAAATCGTGTAATATTGCTTAACCCTATCGGAATTATGACCCGATTCGATCATTTGTTCAATGCGCTTCCCAATGGGAGGCGTAATTGATTGTAGAGATTGTATATTATGCTTAAAGTATCACTCGCTCAAAAATTATTTTTTACTTCTCTATTCTATGAAAAATATCCTCATTTTTGACTTCGATGGAACGTTAGCAGATACACTTGACGCCATTGCTCAAATTTCCAATCGTCTCTCGGTTGAGTTTGGATATCCACCCACTAGCCCAGAAGATCTGGCAGAACTTAAAAATCTAAGTGCTTGGGAGATTATTCGACGTTCTAAGATTTCCATCTTTAAATTACCCTTTTTATTAAGACGCATTCGTAGAGAACTCCAAAAAGATATCCAATATATTCATCTTTTTCCTGAAATCAAAGAAGTTCTAGAAGAATTAAAAAATCAAGGATATTCTCTTTATATTCTAACTTCAAATTCTAGAGAAAATGTTATTGAAGTTTTCCAAAAGTATCAAATTCTACATTTATTTGATCGAGTTGATTCCGCTTCGACTCTTTTCGGAAAGTCGAGATATATTAAAAACATCCTTAAACAAGAAAATTTACTCCCCTCAAAAGCACTTTATATTGGAGATGAAACCCGAGATATAGAAGCCGCAAAAAAGGCTAAAGTTAAAACCATTGCGGTGAGTTGGGGATTTAACTCCCCGGAAATTTTGTCTCGATATCATCCCGATGCTTTAATTGATCATCCCCAAGAACTGATTAAAGTTCTTCAAGCCATGAAAATTCAGGAATAATGAGTCCTCATTCATCACGACTCAGAGCCATGATAACCGCTTGTTGGCTAATATTTTTATATATTGTATCTAAATACTGCATCACGGTTTCACTGGCTGAAATTGAACGTCCTGGTGTTTGATTTGCAGCAGTTTCCAATGGAATTGAACCTAAAACATTTAACACATTATCAGAACTCGCAGGCGGTGTAATCACAACTAAAGATGGATCTAATTGTTCATTATATTCCCAAAACTGTTCAACTTTAGGAGGATAAGAATTAACCGTTTCAATTTCAGCTAAAAGTTGAGTCTTTGTCTCAGGTTCTTCGTCGGATGGACTTCTTAACTGACGTAAATTGGCAATAATTTTTTCTTGACTTTGACCTCGAAGTTTAAACAAAACAAACGGATCTTCACTAAATCTATCCCCTAACATATAATAAACTGCACCAATATGTTTGCACGGGTTAGCTTTATCCGGACAGGTACAATGAGCATGAACATCATCTAAACTAAAAGGAAACAATCTTAAACCATTAGCTGCAAACACTTCTTCTATATTTTGAGGCATTTCTCCAGCTAGAAGTTTAGCAGAAAAAATCGCCTGTTCAGACAAAGTTTCAATCACAAAACCCCATTCTTCATCACTAAAATGATCAAGCCACAATGACACCTCATAAGGTTCACTTTGGGTTCCTTGAACTTGAGCTTGAACTTTTTGGTCTTGAAAATTAATGCTTAATACATTTCCCTGTCTGGCGTAATTTCTCGCGCGTTCTAAGCGTTTTTTAAAGCGATATTTATCAAGTAAATCTAACCATTGTTGTGACCACCATTCTCGATCTGTTTGGATTTCGTAGTTTGTCATTATCATTAAATCCTAAATTTTTCAAGGTTTTCAAGTTAGCAACTATTCTTCTTCATCAATCACCGCATTTCGGTCAATAATGAGTAAGTTTCTAAGTTGATCCGTATCCAATTCAGTTAACCAGTTTTCTCCTGAACCCACAACTTGTTCAGCCAACGCTTTTTTACTTTCAATTAAATCATGAATTTTTTCTTCTAACGTTCCAGTACAAACAAACTTATGCACCTGAACATTGCGCGTTTGACCAATTCTAAACACCCGATCTGTTGCTTGATTTTCAACCGCAGGGTTCCACCAGCGATCAAAGTGAAAAACATGATTAGCGCGAGTTAAATTTAAACCCACACCTCCTGCTTTTAAAGACAGAATAAAAATCGGTGGCCCTTGGGGATCTTGTTGAAAACGATCAATCATTTCTTCTCGTTTATTTTTACGAGTAGCACCATACAAAAATAACACCTCTCGGTTTAATTGCTGTTGTAAATAAGGTTGTAACACTTTTCCCCATTCTGCAAACTGGGTAAATACAATTGCGCGATCCCCTTCTGACAACAATTCTTCTAGCATTTCTTTGAAGCGTTGTAACTTCCCTGAACTTTGAAGGCTTAAACCCTGAGTCTCAACCTTTTTCTTTCCAGTTTTTGTCGCTTTTCCGTTCAATAAAATAGGATGGTTACAAACCTGTTTTAATTTCACTAACAACGCTAAAATCATCCCTCGACGTTGAATTCCTGCGGCTGAGTCTATGTCAGCTAAAGACTGATCCACGATCTTTTGATACAGTGTTGCTTGTTCAGTAGACAGAGAACAAAAGACCGTGTTTTCTTGTTTTTCGGGTAAGTCTTGGATGATTTCTCGATCTGTTTTTAAGCGCCTTAACACAAATGGTTGAACCAAAGATCGCAATGTTTTTAAAGAGTCTGTATCGCCGTATTTTTCAATGGGAACGGCAAATCTTCGCTGAAAAAATTGTCGCTGTCCTAAATAACCCGGATTGAGAAAATCCATAATTGACCATAATTCAGACAGACGGTTTTCGACAGGCGTTCCCGTTAGAGCGATTTTAAAACTCGCCTCTAGATTTCTCACTGTTTTTGATTGTTTAGCCTCGGGATTTTTAATGTTTTGAGCTTCGTCTAAAACTAATCCTTTCCAATTTACCGTTTTGAGTTCTTTCTCATCCCGAAAAGTTAACGGATAACTGGTAATAATTAAATTGTATTTCTGGGCAAATTGAGCAAATTTTTTCCCTTTCTGACGTTTATCCCCGTGATGAACAGTAACTTTTAAACTTGGGCTAAATCGTTTAACTTCTCGTTCCCAATTTCCTAAAACTGATGTCGGACAAACGAGTAAAACAGGTGCATCTAATGTACTTTTTTCTTGTAAATACAAGAGAAATGCAATTAATTCTATGGTTTTTCCTAGCCCCATATCATCGGCTAAACAAGCACCTAAACCCCATTCTTCTAAAAAGGCTAACCAACTCACCCCTCGGGCTTGATAGGGGCGGAGTTCTCCTTTAAAATCACTTGGGGTTTTGATCTCATCGAGCGAACGATTATTTGTTAAAGTATTGAGAAGTTCTTCAAGTTTCCCCCCTGCTTCAAAGTTAACAATGGGTAACTTTTCTACCATTTGCGAGTCACCTGTCGATAAACGTAAAGCATCTTCAAGGGTGAGTGAAAGTTGATCTTTGCGACTCGAAAAGAAGGCTTGAGCAGCTTTAATATCAGCCGGACGTAATTCTACCCATTCGTCATTAATTTCGACTAACGGACTATCTTGAGCGACTAAACGGTTGAATTCAGTTTTTGATAAAGTTTGACCTCCAATTGACAATTCCCATTTAAAATTCAGCAGACTATTTAATCCTAAACTCCCATTTTGTTTTGATTTTGATGTTGCTGCTTGAACACTTAACCCTAAACGGTTCGCCCATCCATTTTCACTGGCTAAACTCGGCGGTAAAATCACCCCTAAACCGCTATCTGTAAACCGCCAATTGATACTTTTAATAAATTCATAGGCTTGTAGGGGCGTTAATAAGCAAGTTTGAGGACGGGCTTCTTGTAAACTGGCTTCTAGGAGAGGATATAGTTTTGAGGCTAAACCTAAACCTTTGAGGAGGGTTTCTTGAGGACGTTTAATCATCCGCCCATTATGAACAAAGGCTTCGACTGGATGAGTCCAAATCGTTTGAGCATCTACTAAAAATTCCGGTTCATCAATGGCTTGTAAACAATAATCTAGTGTCCAATTTTTTTCCTGATTTTGTGGAGGAGAGAGTCGAAATCCCGTTCTAAACAAATTATGTTCGGCGAGAGTTTGTTGGAGGGGTGCTGTCCAATTATTAAGAACTTTTTCTAAGGATTTTGCTTCAGAATTTTTAGATTTTTCTAGGTTAGATTCACTGGCTAAAGCGTGTAACCAACTTTGAACAATCGGTTGAATCGCGGTTAGATTTGTAATCGCTTTCTTTTCACTTTCTTCTGCAACTTTCTTGACTTGACTATCAATAATTGCCGTTAAAAAATCATCAATTAAGTTTTGGGGGTTTTGAGGTAAATCTACGGCTAAGTTTTCAGATTTATTTTCAGATTTATTTTGAGCCTCTTTGAAGTGAAGTTGATACATCCGACAAGCAGCGGGAATTTGTTTAGAAAAACGAATTAATCGGGCTTGATCTGTCGCACTATCGAGTAAAGGTTTCCATTCCGCGACAAAGTGATCTTTTGAGGGGTTAAAAGTGAGACTGGGTAAAAATTTACTCCGAGCGAGTAAGTCTAAACTCCAACGGGAAAGATGAGACCAAAACTGTAAATCTGAGCCGAGAAATGAGTCTTCTGTAGTGAGGTTTCCCAGAGGAAGGGATTGTAAAAAGTCAAAAGCTTCTGTACTATTGAGACAAATGCCTTCAATTTTCCAGGGATAAAGAGTCATCGACTCAGAATCAGCCTGAGAATCAGCTTGAGGCTTAGATTGAAGGGGATAGAGTCCTATTTTGGGGGAGAGTTTAGTGGGAAGGGCGAGAGTTTCTGTAACGAAAACTTTACTCTCTATAGACAACTGCTTTTCACTGCACCACTTCTCCAATTCAACAGGGCTTAAAGCAAAAGGATAAACCAAAACACCATCAGCCGGATTAAATTCGTTGGGTGTAATACGACGCCAGTTTTCTCCCCAAATAAAAAAGTAACTTTCGGGTTGCTGGAGCCAACTTCCGTGTAAAATTGTCATTTAAAATTAGTCCTCAGACTTCCAACTGCAATCTACCCGCTAATCTGGGGTTAAATTATCACTGAATCTGTCAATGAATCATTTGATTACTAATGAAACTTGATCAACAGATTTTCATCTTAGGATTTGTTTCCTCTAATCAGGCTGCTCCCTAAAACGTTGTGTATGCTGTATTTAAGCATTCTACTGTGGGGACAGATTAACTAACGGGTCACTGATCTAGTATAATGTGCAACTATATTCAATAAACTCGCTCATAATCTCTCAATGAGCTGACCCCAAACGATAGAACTCGCGCCAAGGAAAAGTCAATCATGATCTAGAATCCCAACCTCAGACAAATACCCAATTCGGAGAATTGATGGCAAGAATACAACTGAGTAGATTAAGCCAAATCAAGCTCCTTTGGGCAATAACATTTCCAAAAAATCAGTTGAGCGAACCTTCGACTGATACTGACAACGGGTGCCACGCCTCTTACTCGGTATTATACTGATCTCAGGCATTAATTGGCTGTTTTTTCTAGAATGAGAGTGGGGAAATTTAAACCTCCTCAGCATCGCCTCTATCCTCTGTGCTTCGGTGAGAAGCCTATAGCCATTAGAGTATAGAGCGATACCAGACACCGAAAGCAAAGTCTCAGAGAGAATACTAAAGTTTTTGGTGTTCGTGACCGCAAAAGAATAGTGGAAAGAGAAGGAAGATAGCATACATGGAAGAAATGGACAAGTCAATATCCTTTGATGGACGGGATATTCGACTGAAGATTGGATTACTGGCACCCCAGGCAGGTGGAGCCGTATTAATCGAGTCGGGAGATACATCAGTTTTAGTCACTGCAACTCGTGCTGAAGGAAGACCCGGGATTGATTTTTTGCCGTTGTTAGTAGACTACGAAGAACGACTCTACGCCGGAGGTAGAATCCCGGGCGGTTTCCTGCGTCGCGAAGGTCGTCCACCCGATCGCGTAACCCTCACCAGTCGCTTAATTGACCGCCCTCTACGTCCACTGATTCCGGGCTGGATTCGCGATGATATTCAGATCGTCGCCACCACCCTGTCAATGGATGAACAAGTACCGCCCGATGTCTTAGCCGTCACGGGTGCATCGGTCGCCGTGGTCATGGCTCAAATCCCCTTTTACGGGCCAATGGCTGCCGTGCGCGTCGGACTGTTAGGGGATGATTTTATTATTAATCCCACCTACCGAGAAGTCAAAAACGGAGACTTAGATCTCGTGGTTGCGGGTTCCCCTGAAGGTGTGGTCATGGTGGAAGCCGGAGCCAACCAACTCCCGGAACAGGATATTATCGAAGCGATAGATTTTGGCTATGAAGCAGTCTGTGACTTGATCAAAGCTCAACAAGAGATTGCCAAAGAACTCAATATCGATATTACACCCGGAGAATCCCCTCAAGAGGATACTACCCTGGTTGAGTTTATTCGTGAACGCACGACCGAACCGATTAAACAAGTTCTCACCCAATATCATTTTGCCAAAAGTGAACGGGATGCCGCTCTAGACGAAATCAAACACACCCAAGTCGAAGAACCCCTCGCAGAAAAACCAGAAGATGATCCGCTACAGGTTCTCATCAGTGAAGATCCCAAGGCAATTAGCCGCATTTTCAAAGATGTGACTCGCGAGTTCATGCGACAACAAATCGTCCAAGAGAGTATTCGGGTCGATGGTCGTAACCTCGATCAAGTCCGTCCAGTTTCTTGTCGGGTGGGATTTTTACCGAAACGGGTTCACGGAAGCGGTTTGTTTAACCGAGGGTTGACACAAGTATTGTCTATTGCCACTTTGGGAACTCCCGGAGATGCACAAGACTTGGATGACTTGCACCCCCAAGACGAAAAACGCTATATGCACCACTACAACTTCCCGCCCTATTCTGTCGGTGAAACCAAACCGATGCGATCGCCGGGAAGACGAGAAATTGGTCACGGGGCTTTAGCAGAACGAGCTTTATTACCCGTATTACCTATTAAAGAGCAGTTTCCCTACGTGATTCGGGTTGTCTCAGAAGTGTTATCTTCCAACGGTTCAACTTCGATGGGTTCGGTCTGTGGTTCGACGCTTTCGTTGATGGATGCAGGGGTTCCCATTACCAAACCAGTTAGTGGGGCGGCGATGGGTTTAATTAAAGAAGGGTCAGAAGTTCGCATTCTCACCGATATTCAGGGAATTGAAGACTTTTTGGGTGATATGGACTTCAAAGTTGCGGGGACAGATAGCGGGATTACCGCCCTGCAAATGGATATGAAGATCACAGGTTTATCTTTGGATGTGATTGCCAAAGCAATTCATCAAGCCAAACCCGCCCGTTTGCATATCTTAGAAAGTATGCTCGAGGCGATTCAAAAACCCCGTTCTGATTTGTCTCCGTTTGCGCCTCGCTTGTTAACCATGAAGATTGATCCGGATCTGATTGGTTTGGTAATTGGGCCAGGTGGGAAAACCATTAAGGGGATTACTGAGGAAACAGGCGTTAAAATTGACATCGATGACGATGGTACTGTAACTATTGCCTCTACTGATAGTGATAAAGCCGCCCGTGCTTGTCAGATTATTCAAGGAATGACCCGCAAACTCAACGAAGGCGATGTTTATGTGGGCCGAATTACCCGAATTATTCCGATTGGGGCGTTTGTGGAAGTGCTTCCCGGCAAAGAAGGGATGATTCACATTTCCCAATTGGCTGATTATCGGGTTCCCCGTGTCGAAGATGAAGTCGCCATCGGGGATGAAGTGATTGTTAAAGTCCGTGAAATTGACAGCAAAGGACGGATTAACCTCACTCGCTTGAATATTCACCCGGATGAAGCTGCGGCGGCTAAAACGGCTGCTGGAGGAGTCGTCAAGTAAGGTTTAGAACCTCACCCTCAATCCCTCGCCTATTTGGAGAGGGACTTTGATACTCAACAGAGTCTGTGTTGGGGTTCTTCTCTCTCCTGGCAGGACAGGGAAGTTAGCAGGGTGAGGGGATTGGATCGCTCAATCAAGGGGGTTAAGCTTGAAATTCAAACGCCCCAATATCAATCACATCGTTAGCAATCCGAGCAAAGGGGTCAACCTGACGTTGATCGAAGGTTCCGGGATCTGTAAATACCCCCGAAAATTCGGCATTCCCCGCATCAATCGCCGGACTTCTGGTTTGTAATGCGATCGTCGGAGTTAATCCGCCGTTATCGACTAATTCACCAATTAACAACGCATCCGGAGCCACACCCACAAGATCACCATTGACTCCATTGGTTAATCCATTCACACCTTCTGCATCTCCAATTAAGTTATTTCCGCCACTCGTTGCGGGAAAGTCAGTAGAAGTTGATAAATCGGGATCACTGGCAGTTGTATTTGTGGGATCAATTGTATTACTGGCAATTAGAGTATTTTTTAAACTAACCCCACCCCCAATATTACGAATTCCTCCGCCACGGCTATTGGCATTATTAAGTGCAATGGTACTATTGGTTAGAGTTAACGAAGCAATCGAGTTAAAAATTCCTCCCCCTAAATCGGCTGTATTTCCAGCAATCGTGCTATTGGTCACATTGACTGAACCATCAATTACCACAATACCGCCACCATTGACACCCGTGTTACTGCTAATCGTGCTATTGGTAATATTTAATTGACCGGAGTTGGCAATTCCACCGCCATTATTAGCTTGACTTCCCGTAACAACACTGTTAATAATATTCACAGTGCTACTACTAGAGCTAACATTAATTGCACCTCCTCGACTTCCGGTTTGAACGTTACCAGAGTCATCAAAATTAGTTCCCGGTGCAACGCCGTTAGCAATCGTTAACCCTTCAAACGTGACATCTCCGCCATTAATTGTAAAGAGGCGAAAATCCGAAGTTGCTGACTCACTGCGTTCAACGGTGAGTACATTCGCTCCAGGGCCATTAAACGTGAGATCACTGTTAATATTGGGTAAAGCTGCAACTAAATCAATCGTATTATTACCCGCAGCTTGAGCCGCAAAAGTAATTTCATTTGCACCAGAAAAGTTTTGAGCATTAATTAACGCTTGTCGTAACGAACCCTCAACCGCATCAAAATAAGCCTGTTCATCGTTAATTTGATCGCTATCGGTTAAACGAGTCACTTCCGTATCATTTGCCAAAATCGTAACTGTTGCTTGATTATCTTCCGAATCAATCACATATTCAGAATCGTCGATTTCTGCTAAGGTTAACGTTAGGGATTCATCCGCTTCTGCTTGCGGATCATCAAGGGGAACTAAGGTAATATCAACACTCAGTTGATCAACCGGAAGCGTGACAGTTGCACTCCCTGTATTTGTTTCGGCGTCAACCTGGATCGGAACCGCTTGAGTCCCAATTTGTAACTCATATTCTGGTTCACTTAATAACAGCTTATTCCCAGAAACCGTTAAATTAACCGTTAATGCACCGGCTGCTTCTGGCGATCGCTCTATCCGAAATGTACCATTTTGAGTAGCCGGATTAAGATCGGGTTGATTAGCATCGGCTTCAATCGCTTCAGCTTGAATCGCGGTAATCGAAACCGTCGCCGTATCATCATTTTCAATTGTTAAAACCGACTCCGGTTGAAGGGTTCCGGCGCGTCCAGCAGCGACTTCCTGACCATTATTACCAACCACTAGAAAATTAGTAAAACTCAATCCCAGCGTTTCATCATTTTCAACCCGATCATCCCCTAAAATCTGAATGGGTACCGTTTGACTGGTTTCACCGGATGCAAAATCAATTGTAATTGGGCCGTCTGTATAGTCACTACCCGGAGCAGCAGTTCCCTGAGTCAGAACCACATCCACTGATGAAGGGTTGCTGGTTTCCCCAGAACGCAGAACCTCAACAACATTGGTTGTATTCGGACTATTGCCTTCGAGAGTGCTAAAAGTCGCCGCAGAAAAATTGTAAACCGGAGGCGATCTATTATCTAAAATCAGTAAATTCGCCGTCGGGAACGTGTTACCCGTTTGTCCCTGGGGTGCAAAGTTTTCAAAACTTAAGCTTACTGCTTCGGCTTCTTCTTCAACCGTATCGTCAATGATGTCTAAAGAAATCGTTTGAGTCGTTTCACCTGGAGCAAAGTCTACGGTAATCCGTTCGGGTGTAAAATCTTCTCCCGGTGTACCCCCGTTCGCTGCTGCTGTCGTCAGAACCACATCGACGGATGACGCAACTTCCGCATTTCCACTCCGAAGAACGGTGACAACTTCTGTGGTTCCCTCCTCCTCGCTAGCCGTGTATTGATTGGTCGTAAAATCGTAGGTGGGAATATCGTCATCATCAACGATAATTAAATCAGCCGTGGGATTATCCATGCCCACATTTTGTCCAGGAGGAGCAGCCAGAGACAATCTTACCGTTTTGTTCGGTTCAGGAGCAACATTTCCAATAATGGCAATGGGAACCGTTGCAACACTTTGATCGGCCTCAAAATTCACCGTAATTGGCCCTGCGCCAAAGTCTACATCAGCTAAAGCATTATTGATTCCCTCTAAGTTCACCGTCACACTAGACGGGTCAGCTAGGCGTCCGCTACGAACGATCTCAACGACATTAACCGTATTTAACGCATTCCCTTCAGAAGCGATAAATGAGGGATTTGTAAACTCGTAGGAAATCGGGCCATCATCGTCGTTAATGGTGAGTGTAGCGGTGCCATTGGTTACACCCGCTTGTCCCCCCATAATCGGATTACCATCTTCGGTAATAATCTCGAAGTTCCCAAAGCTGAGATTTAGACTTCTCGCCTCTTGTTCTTCGGTATTGGGAATCAGATCAACCAAAACAGATTTTTCGGCTTCTTCGGGTAAAAAGACAACTGGAGTGGGCTGAGGAGGAGTATTATAATCGGTTCCTTCGACGGCGGTACCATCGGTTAAAATGACATCAACCCGAGATTGTAAAGCCAGATCTGCCGAGCGCCGAATGATGATTTCTGCTTGTTGAGGATTGTCTGGATCGCCTTCAACACCAATAAAGTTAGCTTGAGTAAAGTCGTAAACAGGAGGATCGGGCGGCTCATCATCGTTAATAATTGTACCAATTGCCGATTGACGAGCAGAATCTGCTGTATACAAAGTTCCCGAGTCGGCGACGGTTAATTCAACGGTTTTATCGGCTTCAAAGATATCATTGGCAACCGGAGTCAGCGTCACTTGAGTTGTAGAAGAATTGAGGGGGAAAACGATACGTCCTGACCCTTCCGCAAAATCTAAGGCTCCAGTGACAGTGTAATCTGTTCCTAACTCTGCACTTCCGGCGATCGCAAAATCAACGATAATTCCTGTAGCAAGAGAACCACTCGAACGACGAAAAGTATAAACTAATTCCTGGCCTTGATCTTCTGGAACTTCTGGTGGAGAAACGGAAACCCCCACCGTAGAAGGAGTAATGGGCGGAGTCGCAGGTAAAATGGGTGTATCGTCGGGTGTCGGTGTCGGTGTGGGGGTTGGTGTGGGTGGGGCGGGAGGTTGATCATCGTCTTCGATATTAACGATGAATTCGCTTTGTACCCCAATCGTTGCGCCGCCAATGGGATCAGTTAACCGCAAACGAATTGATTCGTCGCCCTCAAATTGATCATCATTATTAATCGGAATTGTGACTCGTTTGAAGGTTTCAAAGGGTGCAAAAACCACCTCTATTCCTTCTGCGGGAAAGTCTAAATCATCTGAGGAAGAATTTGCCTCAAAGAGCAACAATTGAGCGCCGACGGTGTTGAGAGGAGAACCTGTCCGTTCAATTCCAATTTCTACAAAAGCAGAAGTTTGATCTTCTTTGATTTCAACCGATTGTTCACTAAACTCTACAACTGAAGTGATTGTGGTGATGGATTTTGTAAAGTTAGAACGAATGAGAGTATTGCGTTGGGTGGCTTCTAATATCGCCAGTTCTTCCCGACTTTCACGTTCTATAATCGTTGTATTATTTCCTGTTTGAATGAATTCTAAATCTTCAAATTCTAAGTCTTCGGTTAAGGCGATTAAATCAAATCCGGGTCGGAAATCAGTAATAATATCAGTGAAGCCGCCATTCAGTTCACGACCGATCACAAATAAATCCGCTCCGCCTCCTCCTGTGAGAGTATTTAAGCCGAAGCCTGTATAGAGAATATCATTATCGCGATCGCCAAACAATTGGTCATCACCCTCTAAGTTGAGGATTGTATCATTACCTTGACCACCATAGAAAATATCACTTCCACCAATATCACTAATGAAGTCATCGCCTTCGTTACCGAATAAGAGATCATTTCCTAGATCTCCTTCGACGGTATCATTCCCTAACTCTCCGAATACAGAGTCATCTCCCTCGCCCCCTTGTAAAAGATCTTCATCTCGACTTCCAAGAATGGAATCATTATCGGAGTTACCTTGTAGGGTATCATTTCCGGGAAAGCCAATCAGGGTATCGTCCCCTTCTAGTCCCTGAATCAAATCAGCCTCAAGTGTTCCTTCGAGTAGATCGGGGTTAACAGTACCAATAATATTAGCCATAAAAGTTGTGTCAGTGAACAGGTGAATGGTTCAAATGTCAATCCGGTGAAACTCGTGGTAAAAATTAACACAATCAAAGCCAAATGTAACTGAGGGGAAGGAATTATCCCAAACCCACAGTCTGACTTGACTGTTGCATTTTTAGGAAAACATAACAAAAGGTTGTCTCAAATTGTTCTCAGCATACCCACAATTGGCTTGGCTGTTAACATAGGTTCAACCCGTTGCATTTTCTCCGGTCTCCTGCTGATCAGGTTCTTGTCTATGATCGCTTTGTGAAATGTAACAGAGTATAAACGACTTTGATACTCCCGATTACAGATCGTTAAGCATTTGACGAGAAAACCTGTTTTGCGTGATAGTGTCTAGAGGTGTTTACCGAATTGCAGTTGACTCACGACGAGGAGAACCCATTGAATTCACAGATGACACAATACCCATCCTGTTCACTGCATCATGATGTCAGCGAGTATGTGGCTGACCTTCAACTTCACATGACGTTGCAGGCTCGTAACTTAGTTCCCCCATTGACTCAAGAAGGTCAAGATAGTCGCGAACAAATGTTACAACAAACTCAGGCTTATTTTGAAAAAATGGCTTCTCGACAAGCGAGTTCTATGTCGGTATGAATCAGTCCTTATAAATTCTCATCAAAGCCGACTAGGAACCGATAAAGTTCTCTACTTTTAGAGAGCTTTTTGGGGTTAATTTTGGTTTTTAGTCGGTTTTTCAATCTGGGTTTTAAAGAGTTGGAATTTCTAAAGTTTGATGGTTGTCAAGAGAGTCAGAAATCAGCTGATTTCGGATAGCAATTAAATCACAATACTCAAATTCATCCGTTCCAAATGCTTTGATAGTAATGGTTTTTAAAGTATCTTCGGGTTTGACTTGGTAGGAACTCCAACGATAGGACTTTCCATTTAACTGAAACTCGGGTGAAGATTGTAGCCATTTTTGGTACTTTTCATCTCGTCCTTTTGCAAAGCGAGATTCAGTTTGAGTCAGCGCAAATTGCCAAACTTGATAACCCGCAGGTGTCAGATGAAGTCCATCAGTTGTTAGTTCTGAATGTAAATTACCAGATGGATTAGCAAAACGAGAATGAAAATCGAGATAATTTGTATTTTCTTGTTGAGCGAGTTGTTTGAGTTCGTGATTGAATTGATTGATTTGAGTGTTGGGAATAGTAAAAGATAAAAACTGACTCGGTAGCGAAGTGGGGAATAATGATTGAACAAAAAGCTGAGAATGAGGATGTTTGTTTTTTAATTCTTGTAGAATACGTTGATAGTTTTTTAAAATCACAGGAACCGGAGTCTTGAGTTTTAAATCGTTAATTCCAGCTAAGATATAAATCTCATTCGGTTCAACTGCATCTAAAGCAGACAACCGTTTTAATATTCCTCCGGTTGTATCTCCAGAAATCCCTTGATTTAACCAAAATCTCCCTTCCGGAAGTAAAGCAGTGGGAAACCACATACTCAGAGAATCCCCCAATAAAACCGCCAATCGTGTAGAATGAGATTGAGAAGTAATAACCGCTTTGATTAATTGAGCTTCTTCCTGAAAAATCTGTATCCAGTCTTTAGAAAGCGGAGTAAACGTATTAGAAGGTAAACGGGTGTATATTTGTTTGTTGTAGAGAGCAACCAGCCGTTGCTGATACATTTCCAAACCCGTTTTAGGCACAGACATAAAAATAAACTATAAAAAAATTTAAGCCAATCTTAGCATTAGACTAGCCTAAATCCTCCCAAATATTCAAACTTTCCAAATATTCAAATTTTTACTTTTTGTATAGCATTTTAGTGATTAGGCGAAAAAAACACCTAAACCCAGTTTTCGCGTTGTATCGGGGCGCTACATGATCGAAAAATTAGGTTTACCGCAACGCCGTCTTACCCCAGTTTTTGACCTCAATATGCCTTTTAGGTGGGTACCTTTGTCGAGCTTTAAGTTTCCGGATACTAAGTCCGGTTTACTGCCACTCGAAGTTTCTCTGGTTCCCGGATACTGAGATTTACAGATCAAAAAAACATAAAGGCAGTCACCAACGCCGCAGCAGAACCTGTTTCCTATTATAACGATTCTGGTTCAACTGTGGAGAGGTAAATATGCTTATTTACTCATGGAGTGTCGGGTGTTGGTGAAATTACGGATATTAGAGTCAGTGATACCCACAGAATTCCGTAAATTTTCTGATGCGAAACCAGAAATAGTCAAAGTAGACTCGAACTTATCAAGCACAGCAAGGTAATACTAATGTTGAAATCAAGAATGGTCGTGTTTGGGTTAGTCTTGGGTATGGGTCTGTTCGCTACGCAAGTCCAAGCCGAAACCGAAAGTGTCAGCTTTACCTTAGTTAATCGTACCAGTCGCAATTTACAAGAGTTCTACGCCTCACCCCCTGAAGTTGAAGACTGGGAAGAAGACATTTTAGCTTCACAGCGAGAAGCCCCACACCTGAAACGCAGTGTCAGTGTGGGATGAATCGCCCTTGAGGTTGTTAATTCTCCAGATTAAGTTATAATAAATTGCATTCGCTCTAATTTGCCGAATGAGAAACGTAGCAAAAGTCAGACTATATCCAACAGACGAACAGAAACAAGCTCTTACAAAAGCTTTTGGCTCTGTCCGTTGGGTATGGAATTACTGCCTTGCGCTAAACAACCAAGCCTATAAAGAAACAGGTAAGGGAATCTCAGGAATGCAACTCAAGAAACAGTTACCAATTCTTAAGAAGAAAGAAGAAACAGCCTGGTTAAAGGAAACCTATTCACAATGCTTACAGCAGTCTGTTTTAAATCTTTCCAGAGCTTTTGTCAACTTCTTTGAAGGTCGAGCCAAGTTCCCTCGATTTAAGAGTCGCCATGAAAAGCAATCGATTCAGTACCCTCAAAATGTCAAGATTGTTGACAGTCATTTAAGTTTTCCTGTGATTGGAAAAATCAAAGCCAATATTCACCGAAAATTTGATGGCAATATCAAAACAGTCACAATAACAAAGACAAGAACGGAGAAGTATTACGCTTCAATTTTATTTGAGAACGAGGAAGCCGAACCGCAGACTTCTGACGAGGGAAAAGCGATAGGATTAGACCTGGGACTCACCCACTTTTTGATTACAAGTGAGGGGTCTAAATACGAAAATCCTCGGCATTTTAAAAAGCATGAACGTAATTTAAAGCGAAAGCAGCAGAAATTATCTCGCAAGCAAACAGGTTCCAATTCCCGGAATAAAGCCAGGAAATTGGTAGCAAGAGCGCACGAGAAAATCTTCTTTGCGAGACAAGACTTCCTACATAAACTGTCTCGCAAGATTGTCAACGAGAACCAAGTGATAATCGCTGAAAATCTTAATGTAAAGGGTATGGTACGCAACCACAATCTAGCCAA
>NZ_AUZM01000084.1 GCF_000478195.2 Lyngbya aestuarii BL J
GGATTGTCTTAACTGTAAAACTCACCACGATTGTGACAGTAACGCCGCACTCAACATAAGAAATGAAGGCATCAGAATAATACATTTTGGCGGAGGGAACCCCGTCTCTGCTGAGGGAGCCTGTTTAAGACCAGATAACCGCGACGGTGAAAGGGCATCGGGCTGAGAAATCAGAAGCTCACATTGTACCGCGGCGGTCAGTGTGAGTAGTTCACCCACACCCGAATTTGTCTCCGAAGCGTAGGGAAGGTGTCTAGTTTTTCGAGTAGTCGTTTGTGGTTGATACGGTCGAAACATTTAGCTATATCCGCATCAAGCACATATTTAGGTTTGTACCTTATGGCATTGAAAATCGCACTGATGGCATCATGGGGGCATCGTCCTGGTCTAAACCCGTAGGAATTTGGCTCAAAAACTGCTTCCCATTCAGGTTCTAGGGCTAATTTTACTAACGCTTGAAGCGCACGGTCATACATGGTAGGTATTCCCAAAGGTCGTTCCTCTCCATTGGGTTTGGGTATCCAAACCCTTCTCGTTGGTTTAACCCTCGTACCCAGTTTGATTTTATTGATAAGCTTCATACGTGCTACTGGGGATAAGGATTTAACCCCATCCACTCCCACCGTGCCCTTGTTATCCTGGGTCACTCTACGCACCGCTATTGATGGCTAGTCGCTACCATAGGGGAAGTGCTTTCACTCCCGTGCCTGGAGGGTCAGGCTTAAACTTTCTAGGATACTCATTCTCACCGACATGGTTATTAAGTTGTCATCGGAAGGGGATTTAAGTGCGAACTCAACTTTAATCAGTTACCCCTAGTAAGCCAGTCATCCCTTTACAATAAGTAGATTTCGACTGAACGAATCGCACCAATGAACGAGAGGTATAACAAGCATAAAACTATTGATGCAACCTTAGACCTGTTAATAAGGGACATCAATGGCATTGAAGAATTAAGAAAGGAGAATGAACGGCTAAAAGCAGAAAACGCTAGATTACAAGAGTTACTAGCATTCTCTCAACGAGAAAATATGAACCTAAGAGAGATAGTTCAAAAGTTACAAGGGGGTGACAACGACAAGGTGATTAACCTTAAAAACTAACCCTTTCTGGAACTTTAAAAGCTTTCTTTTTTTGCCTCTGTTTAGAGTTCATGCGGTTTCTAGCCCCCTCAATCCTATTTTCAGAGAGATCGTTTTTTTCGCAGACTGCACCCAATTGTTTTAAAGTCGCAATTTCCGCAGTCGTTAACCCGGGAACTTCTGGAAGATTCATTTCTTGATCACAGTTGTCTGTGGAGATTTCCCAGAATTTAATTCTACTATCGAGTTTCAGGTCACAATCATGTAAAAATATTAGAAAGGATCTAAATTTTATAGAAAAAATACCATGACCGCAACAACTCAAAATATTGACTGGGATGAAATTTGTAACGAACTCTCAGAACTAGAAGTGATTCGCGATCGCACCCAACTTAGTAAACTCTCTCAAGATTATTATCACTTTAGCCCCATTTTACAACCCTTACTCCAGGATAAAACGGCTGATTTAGTTGTTCGCCCTGTTAACGAAGCCGAAGTTCTAAAAGTTGCTAAAGTTTGTGTTCAATATAAAATTCCTCTCACGGTTCGAGGGGCAGGAACTGGAAATTATGGACAGTGTGTTCCGCTAGAAGGTGGAATTATTTTAGACTTATCCAAAATGAATAAAATTAATTGGATAAAAACGGGATTAACATCAGTTGAACCGGGCGTTAAATTAGCTGCTTTTGACAAACAAGCCCGAGAACAAGGTTGGGAATTACGCATGGTTCCTTCAACCTATAGAACCGCAACCATTGGTGGATTTATTGGGGGTGGAAGTGGTGGAATTGGTTCGATTAATTATGGACAACTTCGCGATCGGGGAAATCTGCAAGCGGTGCGTGTGGTGACATTAGAAGATGAACCTCAAGTGTTAGAATTGCGAGGAGATGATGTACAGAAAGTTAATCATGCTTATGGTACAAATGGAATTATTACCGCCTTAGAAATTCCCCTCGCGCCTGCTTATCCTTGGGCGGAACTGATTGTTACCTTTGATGATTTTATGAGTTCGGCGCGTTTTGGTCAAGCGTTAGGAAACTCTGATGGCATTATCAATAAATTAATTTGTATTTGTGCATCGCCTATTCCCTCTTACTTTGCAGCGTTTCGAGAAGTCATTCCTGAAGGAAAACATTGTGCATTGTTAATCATTGCTGAACCGAGTTTAGAACCCTTTCAAGATTTAGTCCGAGAATTTAACGGTGAAGTTTGCTATCAAAAATCATCCAAAGAAGCAAATAAAGGTACAACTGTTATCGAATATACTTGGAATCATACCACGTTACACGCTCGTAGTGTTGACCCGTCTTTAACCTATTTACAAGCGTTATTTCCCCTCGATCCGGATTTGAAACTCATTGAACATTGCTATCATCATTTTGGGGATGAAGTGATGCTGCATTTAGAGTTTTTAAGAACTCAAGGACAAATGCTTCCAGCCGCCTTACAAGTGGTTCGGTTTACGACTGAAGAACGGTTAAATGAGATTATTCGCTATCACGAAGACAAGGGAATCTTGATTTTTAATCCTCACACCTATATTTTAGAAGATGGCGG
This sequence comes from Lyngbya aestuarii BL J, assembly GCF_000478195.2. Taxonomy (GTDB): domain Bacteria; phylum Cyanobacteriota; class Cyanobacteriia; order Cyanobacteriales; family Microcoleaceae; genus Capilliphycus; species Capilliphycus aestuarii. The sequence continues at coordinate 2,643 of NZ_AUZM01000084.1, forward strand.
CATGAAAACGATTAATCTTGAACAATTGGAGTTTAAAAAACAAGTTGATCCTCATGGTTTATTAAACCCTGGAAAAATGCGGGCCTGGCTTGAACAGTAACAGTGAGGTAGAGTCTGATTACAAAAATTTATAATTGCTACATTTAGTTGTACGATTATGAGATAATTGAAGTTAGTAGAGTTAACATCCGATTATGCCGATAAATCTAAGCAAAGGTGAAAGAATTAATCTGTCAAAAGAAGCACCTGGATTAAAAGCAGCCGGGATTGGCTTGGGATGGGATATAAACGCCACAGACACAGGTGCAGCGTTTGACTTAGATACTTCAGTCTTTATGTTAGGAGAAAATGGGAAAATTCCCAACGAAAAATACTTTGTTTTCTACAACAACTTACAATCACCCGATGGTTCAGTCAAACATCAAGGAGATAGTCGAACAGGAGAGGGTTCAGGAGATGATGAAACCATTCAAATTGATTTAACTCAAGTTGAAGCTGCCGTTGAGGAAATCATCTTTATTGTGACTATACATGAAGCAGAAACAAGACGGCAAAACTTTGGACAAGTTCGTAATTCTTTTATTAGAATTTATGATCAAACCACAAACCAAGAAATTATTAGATATGAACTAGAGGAAGATTTTTCCCGAGAGACTGCCATTGAGTTTGGTCGCCTCTATAAAAAAGAGGGTGAGTGGAGATTTCAGGCGGTAGGAGAAGGCTACAACTCAGGCTTACAAAGCTTTGTAGATAAATACGCTTCTTAGAGACTTTCTAAGCCAATAAAATTACACTAAAGAGGGGCTTCTAACATGGAATCAAAGAATGTTCCCTCTTAGAACTCAAGGCATGAATTGAGACAGACTTTAAACCGTTGATCAGCATAAAATAACGAGGATATTAACAATGGCTATCTCACTCGAAAAGCTGGAAAAAGAAGCACCTCAACTGATAGATCTGACTAAAAAAGCACAGATTTCTCTTAAAAAGAAAAACCTCAATAATCATCAGGCTAAGGTGGCACTTTGCCTTGATATTTCTGGATCAATGAGTTCTCTGTATTCCTCTGGAAAAATTCAACGGTTAGCGGAAAAAATTCTAGCTTTAGGATGTCAGTTTGATGATAATGGAGCGATTGATATATTCTTATTTGGACAGAAAGCTCATACGGTTGGTGAAATGAGTATTTTTAATTTCAAAACCTTTATTGCCGATATAGAGCAGCAATATCCACTAGAAGGAGGAACTCATTATGGAAAAGCCATCAAGATGATCAGAAATTTCTATTTTCCCCAGGGAAAAGGAGGAAGTTGCAGTCAACCTTTAACCGCCAATGAACCTGTCTATGTTATGTTTGTCACGGATGGAGCAACTATGGATGAAGCAGAGACAAAACAACAAATTCAGTGGTCTTCATTTGAGCCAATTTTCTGGCAATTTATGGCTATTGGTAAGTCACGAAAAGATGTAAAAGGAGAGGGTTTCTTCGGTTGGTTATCTAAAGCGTTTGCGAGTGATTTTACTTTTTTGGAAGAACTGGATGATATGAGTGATCGCTATATTGATAATGCTGATTTCTTTAGTTTAGAAGATCCCGAGTCAATTAGTGATAAACAACTTTATGATTTATTGATGACTGAATATCCAGACTGGCTAAAATTGGCGAAAACAAAACAACTACTAACTCACAACAGTTAAGAATGAGAGAGGAGATCATCAGAACTGTTAAACTAGAGTTAGAGAGCAAGTTATCAGGTGTCTCAAATTACAAAAATCTTGCTTTCATTGCTTCTCAAGCGCCCTACTATTTATGAAAAATTATGTCGCGCCCAAAGAAAGAACCAAGTGGATGTGGATGCGGAAGTATTCCCTTTTCTGTAATCTTCCTAATGTTAGCCGGGGGATATTGGTTGTTTACGCAGCGAGAAAATATAGACATTAGTCGTTTTTTTCCGAATGATTTAACAGCTAATATTCCCTTTTTAGATGCTTCTAAACCTGAAGAAATTAAGCCCAACTCTACCCCAACCTCTCTGCCTTTTCCTCCAATTTCTAATTCTGAAACTAAGCCACAGCAACCCGCACAACAAACAACACCAACACCAACACCAACACCAACACCAACACCAACACCTTCACCATCACCTTCTCCAACTGAGGAATTAAAGTCCAATCCGACCCCTTCTCCCCAAACACCAAATTTACCGAACCCAAAACCCACGGTAACACCATCTCCCTCTCAAACACCTTGGGATAAAAAAGTGATTCGGGGTATTTATTTGAGTCGCTACCAAGTTACAAATAATGCGAGTGAACAAATGATTCGTGAAAGAGTACGTTACTATCGCGAACAAGGAATTAATACGATTATTCATGGGGTTTGGGGAAATGCTTGTACCATGTATAATAGTGAGGTCATGCAGACAACATTGGGTTATAAAAGTTGTCCAAATGAGTTTCAAGAACAATGGCTAAATTGGTTAATTGACGAAGCCCATAAACAAGGAATGGAAGTTCATGCTTACTTTGAGAAAGGGATTAAAATAGACGAAAATAGTCCGATGTTTGATTTAGCAGTTGAACGAGGTTGGATTGTTGCAGGAATTGATCGAACTCATCCGGGAGTTGATCATTATGTTCTAAATATTGGTATTCCTGAAGTGGCTGAATTTTTTACTAAAATTGTTGTAGAATTTGTCACAAAATATCCGACGATTGATGCGGTTCAATGGGATGATTATTTAGGATATCATGCAGAATTACCGGGTAAAGTTGATCGCACGCTGAAGTTAACAAACTTTGTACAGAACACAATTAAGGAGATGAAAGCAGCTAATCCTAATGTTAGTTTTGATATTTGTCATCATAACCCCTATTGGGCGAAACGATATTTTGCAGCGGATTGGGAAACCTGGGGAGTTGATCGGGTGTTTATTCAGGTTTATGGTGAAGAAAACTTTAATGACGAACTCAAATATGTAGAAGCGAATGATGGAATTTCGATTACTGAGCGACAATTTAATCGCCTAGAAGAATTAGTAAATAATCCTAACGTCAAGAGTATTTTATTTTTTCCACTCTCTGGAAAACCGGAAGAAATGGCGAAGACTGTACATAGTTTGAACACCAAAATCAACTAACGGGATCACTCATTTTCAAGAAAACAGATGCGTTACACAGGGCTAACACATCCGTTGATTTCCAACAATTTTATAGATTTACCCATTCTAAGGCTTGTTGTTTTTGGTCAAAATGAAAATATTTAACCTCGATACTGGAAAACAGTTTATTGCTGAAGTGACTCCATTTTTCTAACCATCGTTGATCAGAGACAACCGCTTCTCGTTCAAAGTCGCGCAAATGTTGAAAAGTAAATTTGAGATCTTTCCAAAGTGCTTCAGGTGACATTCCCTCAAAACTTTCAATTTCAGCGTAAATTCTTAATTTCGGATAGAGTTTTAACTTGTCTTCGATTTCTCGAATCACTTTTTCAAAATCTGCGGTTTCAATTTTTCCCTGAACGTGTAAACCCACAACTTGATCGCTTCCAGTCGGGATAAGTTCTAGCATAATTAGCCTCCTGCTTGATTTTCGGTTAGGCTACTCTTATATTATATCTTACGGTTAGTGATTTTTTTCTGCGGATCGTTCGGCTTATTCATTTAGGAGACAGAAAAAGCGCACTCAGCGCATACAATAAAAAAGAGAGAGCTATATTGGACGAGTCAAAATCCTGGAAAGACTTTCCAAACAACTGAGATTCGTCAGAGGTTCATCATTCGTGACAAACAATGACAGATCCTTGATCCGATTAACAACTAACAATAAACTTGAAAAAATCTACCGAACTAGACATGACAAAAACTTATACAAACACAACTCAAACCCATTCCCCCGTTGATAGTGCAGCGATTATCGCGACAGATGTACACAAATGGTATGGAAACCATTTCCATGTTTTACGAGGAGTCAGTCTCAGTGTTAAACAGGGTGAAGTAGTTGTAATTATGGGGCCTAGCGGTTCGGGAAAATCAACTTTTATTCGCACATTCAACGCTTTAGAAGAATTTCAGCAAGGAAGTATTATCATTGATGGGATTAACCTTTCTCATGACTTGAAAAATATTGAAGAAATTCGTAGAGAAGTGGGGATGGTGTTTCAGCAGTTTAACTTGTTTCCCCATCTAACAATTTTACAAAATGTTACTCTCGCTCCGATTTGGGTGCGTCGATGGCCGAAAGCCAAAGCCGAAGAAGTTGCTTTACAATTATTAGAACGGGTTGGTATTCTCGAACAGGCGAAAAAATTCCCCGGACAGTTATCAGGAGGTCAACAGCAACGGGTAGCGATTGCACGGGCGTTAGCGATGCAACCGAAAATTATGCTATTTGATGAACCTACATCTGCTTTAGACCCTGAAATGGTGCGAGAAGTTTTGGATGTAATGCGAACCCTAGCGAGTGAAGGAATGACAATGGTTTGTGTCACCCATGAAGTTGGATTTGCGCGAGAAGTTGCGGATCGAGTGGTGTTAATGTCGGATGGGGTATTAGTGGAAGAAGGCACTCCTGAAGTCTTTTTTAGTAATCCAAAAGAGGAACGCACGAAGAAGTTTTTATCTCAAATTCTTTAAAGAAAAGATCGATAGGCTTTTGGGTTTAAGGAAAGGGATAAACTTGCTAGAGTCATAGCAAAGCTGATTGGTAACTCCTACAAAATCTTGATTTTAAATCCCCTTTTCCTGATTTTTTGTAAACTATAAAAGCTCATCTCAAAATAATCTGCGTATATTTTTATTGCAGTTTATTGCAGAATTTATTTATCCTGGTTTTTGATCATTATAATACAATCAAAAATTAGAATGCTTTGAAAAAGTTAAACCAACTTTGTCTAAAAATGCCTTTACCTACTTTTTTAATTGCGGGTGTCCAGAAAGCCGGGACAAGTTCTGTTTATAAGTATTTGGAACAGCATCCCCAGGTATGCTTGGGAACTGTTAAAGAGCCTAATTTTTTAGTGAGTGAGTTAACTCCAGAAAAGATTGAAAGCAATCAAGCCTACTATGAAAAACGGGCTTGGCGCTATTCTTATGACAAGTACCTTGAGAACTTCTCAAAATGTACTAATGAATCAGCAATTGGAGATGGTTCTGTTAATTGTTTATTTCATTATGAAACGTCTATCCCTCGGATTCAAAAATATATTCCAAATGCCAAAATTTTTGTTGTTTTACGTCATCCGGTTGAACGAGCGTTTTCAGATTATCTCATGCACTTACGAGATGCAATTGACAGTAAACAAACTCTCCCTTTAGTTCAGCAATCTCCTTCCTCTTTTCAGCTTTGTAAAGGATTATATTATGAGTCTATAAAAAGTTTTCAAGATGCCTTCGGAATTGAGCAATTTAGAGTTTATTTATACAATGATTTATGTCAAGATTCAATTAAAATGATGAAAGATATATACAACTTTATTGGAGTTTCAACCGATTTTGAACCCGACACATCTCAGAAGTATCAAACTGCATCAATTCCTAAAAATAGTTTAATCAATCGTTTACTCCGAAAACAAAACCCATTAAAAACCGTTTTTCGCTCAACTTTAGGAACATTATTACCCGAGAAAAAACGACAAAAAATTCGTTCTTGGTTAATTTCCGCAAACTCCCAATCTAAACAATCTGTTTCTCTTTCTCCTGAAGATCGTCAGGTTTTGTTAGACTACTACCGTGAAGATGTTCTGAAGTTACAAGATTATCTGGATCGAGATTTGTCCGCTTGGTTAAAGTAATTGAAATAAGTGAATGATCAATACTGCCAATTTTAAACTAACTTTGATACCAATGGGTTAAATCTCGTTCCAGTAACTGGCTGAGTTGTTTGATCTCAGGAGTAAATTCTTTTTGAAGTGTTTTCTTGAGTTCAGGATCTAAAGATGAGCGAGGCTTAAACTGAGTATTTGCTCTTTTTATTTTTTCTTTAACTCCTTCTAAAATTGCTCGTCTAGTCGCTTGAGGTAAAGGAATAAAATATTTACCGATTTCGAGTAGTTTTGAGGGTGGATATTTAACTAAATTTAATAAAAATCTACTCTTAACTGTTTTATTAGAATTCACTCGAACAAATTCCGGTTGAAAGTCAGGAGTCACTTCTAAAAAATTTAAAATATCTTGAAAAGCTTTTGATGTATTTTGCTGAAAATCCTCATAAAAAATTACTAAAACTTGTTCTTTTCCAAAAGTATTAAAGTAACGTTCTATCTGTTCTGAAAATTTGACCACCTCTCGATACGCAAAAAACTCTTTATTTCGACGTTCTCTCCTGATCACATTATTATTGCTGTCGAGTTCTGCTGCTAAAACCTGTTTAAAGTCTTGAATTGTTTCATTTCCATCATACAAGCGTTGACTATGAAGGGAATACAGTAGGGAAACAGGTTCCCTCAACATAATAATAATTTTAGCATCAGAATTAAAATCATAAATCGCTTTTGGTGCTTCCTGACTTCTAAGATAACTTGTAGAACCTTCTCCACACATTTTTCCCTTTCCCGGTTCAAAAAAGCTTAAATATTGCTCAAAGCTTCCTACTTTGGGCTGTGAACGTAAGTCAAAATCAAAATAATAAAGTTCTTTTTGAGGAGGAATAAACAGTTCAGGATGTTGAGCTAGATATCGACAAGTTGCTGTTGTTCCACACTTCGGCGCTCCGACAATAAAGAAAGAAGGTTGTTTTGTACTTTTCATTTTCGTCTATTCAAACTCAAGTCTATTTCTATTTTACTTAGACTGCTTTGGCTATTTTTAAAATGCTGCTTCAGAATATTTAATCCCATTCATAGGATTTATTCAAACTATTAGTCAAGCTATAAAATTGATCAATTTTTTCAGAGTCTAGTTCATTTTTCCATCGTAAATCTAACTTGATTGTAAATCCTTGTTTTTCGTAGTAATTACCATGAACTTTTTCAACTTTACTCTCTGTTTCTTGACCTTTATATTTAGCAATCAGCGAACGAGTTCCAAAGTTTCCCGTAATTCCCAAATGATCGTATTTCCAATATTCAAGCATCTCTGTTTGGAATTCTATCCCTAACATTTTACAAATTTTTTGAATTGTAGCTTCCGGTTCACTCGCGAGTTCTTCATAGCGAACAAGCATTTTACGTTCGGATGGGAACTGTTCAAAATACTTTTGATCCTCTTTCATTAAAGTAGACCATCTTTTGCTAAAATCTTCGACAGTCATGTTTTTATCCCATCGCAGATAAGAGTTCAGAACCGCCCGACCATCTCGAATTAAATGAATTAAATAGCCGTCTAGTTGTCCAGATCGAAATTCTTTAGCTTGGAGTTTTTTAGACACCCAATCTACATATTTTGAGGAGTCTATCAAGACTTGTTTATCAAGCTTTGAAAATATTAATGAATAAGGATTAAGAATCTGATCATTTCCCACCGTTTCTCGAACCCATCTCTCAATTTTTAACGGAATATAAGGATTAACTCGATGATTACTTAATCCTGCTACTAGCATTTTCATTTCTTCAGGATTAAACTTTTCTTCCCAAAATTTTCCTGGCCCTTCCCAGAAATGCAGATGACGTTGGCGGTTTTGATAAATCTCAGGAAGTTTACTAATTTCATTTAAGTCAAAGCAGTCAGGATGGCTTCCTAAGATATAGTTCAGGAGTGTAGAACCTGAACGACCAATGCCTAAAACAAATACAACTTTTTTATTCATCAAAAATTCCCCTGAATAAAGGTATAAACTGATAAGATTATGACTTAAAAACTTTTTTAATTTTGTTGATGACGTTTCCTTTCCAGTCTTTTTTTTGCTCGTTTTTTATCACTGAAGTTGGTTTAGGTTCATCAAGATAGCGGTAATCTTCCCAAATATCCCAATAGGGACATCCGGGTTCTATTTTAATTCCCGCCCAGTGAATATATTGCAGTGTTTGATTCAATTTTGGATCAAAAAGTTGATTACCCTGTCGTTGAAAATGTGGGCTTCCACCCCAACTTCCTGGTGCTTTTCCGGGTCGATTAACAATATTAAATCGTCGAGGAATTCGCTTTAAAATGAGATAATTAAAGATCGGTTGATCAGTGGTTTTTTGGGAAAAGTCAAAATATTCGGGATGGGATGAACATTCCTCGAAAGTTTGATATAAATCCTCTAGAGAAAATAAACCTTTTTTAGAAGCCCATAGCCCACTATTAAAGATGTCTTTGCATTCATCTTCTGTAAAAACACCGTCTTCTAAAACTTTAGTGGTGAAGACATTTTCAATCCCACCTTTATGCTGATAATCACAACAGAGAAAGTCGTAATCATTAAAATAGTTCAGGTTGTCAATAATTTTTTCAAAAACCACAATATCAGTATCAAGATACAGAAATTCATCGAATGGCCCAAACCAACACGCTTGTTTGCGATGTTTATTCGGATTATTGAAAAAACCCTGACCAAAAATACTATGCAAGCGGTTACAGAGTTGATTTAAAAATTCTAGATCTTCAAAAGTTTTAACATTATATTTCTCGGTAATCGCTTTCGCAACCTGTTGATGATTTTCATCAAAAGGAATCAAAATAATCGGAGTTTCTGAGTCATAAAAACGAACACTATTGAGAAGTGCTATCGTCTGCTCAATTACCCGATCATTAGCAACAATATAAATACCGCGACTCATAAAAATATCCTCAGTTAACGGCTGAACTTTAACTTCTTCAAAGCTCGTTGTAAGAAGCTGGGGGGTTGGTTGTACGGTTGGGGTTTAGAATTAAATTGCGGTCGGTTTTCGGGCTCGTGCAGATAGCGATAATGTAGAAAGACATCTCGATAGGGAAAATCTAAATTTTCTCCCGCACAAACTCGCCCAAAGATTTTAGAAGATATCCCAATATAATGCAGATAAGTTAAACGTTTCCCGTGATCATAAATCAGATGATCTTTTTCTTGGAAATGAGAGGAAGTCACACTATTTCCTGTTCTTTCCTGTTCGGGTAAACTGAGGGCTAAATTACACGTTTTTAAACCTGATCTCATCACCATATAATTTAACACCGTTTGATCAGGAGCCATCGGATATAAAACCTCCGCCTCACCTGCTTGAAGTTGATGCAAAAGTTGTTCTCTTTTGGGTTGATCAAAGAGTCCTTTTGATGCGGCATAAAACCCCGAACAAAAGATATCAGACTCGATGCGATCTGGCGGAAATAATTTCTCTAACTTTGTTGAAGATAGATTGTAAACATGAGTTGGATCTTTATATTGAAAATCATAAACAATCCAGTCATTATCATCAAGTTGTTGAAAGATTTGATCCGTAGATGCCAAAAGTAAAGTATCAGCATCCATATAAATAAACCGATCAAAAGGGCCGTCAAAGGCACAATAGCGGCGATGAGTCCCGACCCGATGATAAGGTTCATCACCAAGCTGACTCCAAGTTTGACGGGCAAACGGATGAGTATCCCAAACTTCACGAACAAAACTATCCCATCGGTTGAGGGACTCGTGATCGCTATACAGTTGAACTTGGGGGCGACGAGCAATTTCAGTTGCTATCCGTTCGGTATTATCGTCGTAGGGATATACACAAACCGATTGATCACATCCTTGATTTGCCTCGATACTATTTAAAAGGGCAACGAGTTGATCATAAACTTTGTCATTCGCTAGAGTACAAATTCCATCCATATTTAGGAAAATTGAGTAACAAATTCGGAAAGCCAGTTAAGAAGATTTAACTTATGTAAAATAATCTTTCGAGCTTCAGCAATCGCGGGTAATGCCTGATGCCAATGATCTGGCGTAGAAATTACCTCTTTTATATATGATACCCCCTTTTCATCCAGACTCGGCAATCTTAAGAAACTACCTGGTGGCAATAACTGATCTGCTGCTGAACCTCCATAATAAATAGGTAAGCACCAAGCGAGTAAAGAGTCCCACAATTTTTCACTCACATAGAGATCATTCTCAGCATAATTTTCAATTGCAAGATTATAGTAGTAAGGTGCCATGCCATGCCATTTATTACTCAGAGAACCGCGAGATTTAGACCAGTTGGGTAAATTTCGGCCATAAACATCAATTCCTAAATTAGTTTGAATAGACTTGAGAAAATCTAGGCGTCGCTGATGATTTAAACTCCGGTTAATACCCGATGTAATCCAAGAACAAGCTTGATTTTTTGTCGGCGATTCGAGAGTATCGAGTTCGCGAAATGAGTTACTATGATACCAAATTGCAGGCATATAGTCGGGTGTTTGAGCAAAATAATCGGGTCCTGAGATATAACCACAATAGTTTTTAGCCTGTTCATAATTTGCCTTATTCAGTTCAATAATTTCTTCAAGAGGAGGCTCTCGCAGTAAGTAAAGAATTTGCTCTTTCCGAACGCCTCGAAACTTATCTTTCCAGTCTGGTTCTTCTGATTTATGCTCAGGTTTAAGGACTTGCTTTAACTGTTGACGCCAAGTTGGTTGTGCTTGAGATTTCGCTGCAAAATTAAATTGATAAAGTAAGAGGAAATCGGGCTGAGGATGGTTAGCTTCCATTCTAATATTTCCCCATTTACCAAAGCTATAAGGGGTTTGTTTCCACAACCAATCATTTTGATCAAGCTGAGGATAACTTGTTAACATTCCGACAATCTTTTCGCTCATTTTACCTCGATTACTTTCTTTTAATCTGATTACTTCCTTAAGCCAAGTGTATCCAAATTTAACTCAGCGAATGAATTGAGGTTGGACAGATTCTTGTACATAAGTCATAATTTTTTTAATTCTATTTTCCCATGAAAATTGAGAAACAGATTCCATACTTTCGGTATATCCTTCAATTTTTCGTGGATATTTTGAGAGAACCTGTTGCAGGGTTTGGACAAACGGATCAACCTGATCGGGTTCACACCAACCCGCTGCCATTTTCAAAGACTTGAATTCTTTTAAAGGCGGAATTTCCGTGGCGACAATGGGAGTTCCTGAAGCCATGTAGTCGAAAAATTTAAGCGGAGAGGTGAAAGTCGCAGCAGGAGTCATACAATGAGGATGAGCCAAAATATCAGCCGCTTGCAGTAAGCTAGCTAGTTTATTTTGCGGTAAATGTCCAAGAAATACAGCATTACTCGCTTGTTTTTCCTGGGCTTGGACTCGATAGGCTTCGACTTGTGAGAGATCTCCACCCGCAAAAGCAAATTGAATTTCCGGTAACTTTTGAGCAACATCTAAGAGAAAATCAACCCCTTTAAACTGATAAAGTCCTCCTGCATAAACAACGAGATGTTGGCGATTATTTTGCAGTATTTGTTGACGCCAAGCTTGGGCTTCTTCTGAATGACGAGTTAGAAATCCCTGATTAAATCCGTTGTGGAGTTTTACTGTTTTTTCTGACGGCATTCCCTTTTCAATTAAGCTTTCCCGAACATTATCTGCTACCGTGATTGCCACTTGAAATAAAGGTGATCTTACAATTTCAGCCGGAAATGTTGTTTCATTGTAATGATGCTGTTCATAAATAACAGGAATTCCTGCTTTTATTGCCGTTTTTACACAATTCCAATCTCGGGTATGAATCAGTTGAGTTTTTGGAAAAATATGAACTGGAAAATAATATTTAGAAATAATTGTGTTAGAGCTAGTCCACTTTCCGCCCCAAGTTTGATCAATTGGCCAAGGAGTGGGAAGCGGTGCAACTTTGAGTCTGTCCTTTAAATTATAAGCACTAGAAAGATGCTCGTCCGGTTTTCTCGGTTGAAAAGGCTTTAACAATTCGATGGGGTTGGCTTGTTTGGAAGGGGCGAGATAAGCTAAAACAGTGGGATACCCTAGATTAGCAGCAGCATTAGCAGAATGAGCCACTTGTACCAAGCTTGCTACATTGGTTTGAGGCATGACCCGACGAGTAAAAAAAATGTAGTATTTGATCATCAAATTTCCACCCTTAAGTGACTAAGTATTCCCATTGCTATTTAATTTTTATCCAGTCTCAGTTTCACACTTTCTTCAATAAATTCTAAACTTTCGAGAATTCGGATGGCTGAATGATAAGATTCATTCAATAACTCGCGTCTTTCCTCTATATCTTCTATCATGTCATCTCCTAATAATTGAAGAAAACCAATCATGGGATTGAGTCGGGTTCGTACATCATAGGAACTTCTAATAATTGCCCGATCCCGTTCTGCTTCATCAGCAAATTGTAAAGAGTACAAACGAGCATATTGACCTCCTTTTGCTAATAAGTCATTATGGGTTCCTAACTCAATTAATTGTCCTCGTTCAAGAACAGCAATTTTATCCGCTTTCTGGATAGTCGAAAGACGATGAGCCACAACAATTGTCGTTCGGTTGCGGCTGAGTTCGTCAATTGCTTGTTGAACGAGACGTTCTGAAATAGTGTCTAAAGCACTGGTTGCTTCATCTAAAATAAGAATTTCTGGATTTTGGAGTAAAGCTCGTGCAATTGAGATGCGTTGTCGCTGACCCCCTGAAAGGAGCAAACCCCGATCCCCAATTTTTGTATCAAACCCTTCGGGTAGTTGTTCAATAAATTCATAGGCATTGGCTCGTTTAGCAGCCTCAATAATTTCTTCTTTAGTCGCATCAGGTTTGGCATAGGCAATATTTTCTAAAACAGATGTATTAAATAAGAAGGTATCTTGACTCACAATTCCCATCGCTTTTCTTAAGCTTTTGAGATCAAATTCATTTAAGTTTTTTCCATCAATTTTGATTGCACCTGCTGTCGGATCATAAAATCTAGGGAGTAAATCTGCTAAGGTTGACTTTCCTGCTCCTGAACCTCCCACTAACGCTAGAGTTGTGCCTTGAGGAACGTAGATCTCAATATCATTTAACACGGCATTTTCATGGTCAGGATAGGTAAAGGAAATATGATTGAAATGAATCCCTTTTGTTAATCCTTGAAAAACAATTTTGCCCGATTTCATAATCGGTTTGTTCTGACGATTGAGAAAGTCTCGAACTAATTCTACACCTGCATAGGAATTAGCAAAACGACTGCGAGCGCCGTTCAGGTTGGAGAGTAAGGGAAGTGAGCGAAATAAAATGAATAGGTAGGTTAAGATAACTGTTGATAGATTCTCGATTGTATCTGCGAAAAAAAGACGACCCAGTAACACAATTAAAAGCAAGACGATTATACTAACAAATTCATTAATCGGAGCAATCGCTGACTCATTGACTTGATTTCTAAAACTAACTTTCTCTCGCTCTCGAATCAAAGCAACTAAGCGTTCATTTTCTTGAGTTTCGTTGGCGACAGATTTAACTAAACGAATTCCATTTAAGGTTTCTAAAGTCGCGATTGAGTAAGCTCGGGTCACTTGGGTTACTTCTTCGCCAAATCGTTTTGACCGTTTAATAAAAAACTGATTTGAAAAAACAACAATTCCAATTAAAAATAGAGAAACTAATGTTAATTGCCAAGACTTCCGATCTCTAAGATAATTGCATAGATAAATAAAGTTATAGAAACCGTAAACATCTGAACCAAAATACTAATTGCTGTAGAAGTTCTACCGATTTCTCCAGAAAGTCGATTCATCAAATCTCCTACTCGACTTTTGGCATAAAAATCTAGATCAACTTCTAGTAATAATTTAATTGCCTCTCGACGGAGATCAAACGTTAACCTTCTGCTCAAAGCACCTGCAACCAAACCGGACAAGTAAGTCGTTAAGTTTTTTAAGCCAATTGCTAAAACAATTGCCCCTCCCATAACTAGAAGGCGATAGTCTTCCGGAACGGCATCAAAGGGAGTAACTAAAGCTCGAATTAACGGAGCGCTCGTGGGAATTTGTACCTCTTGACCTAAAACCGTCAAGATAATGGGAACAATTAGTGTCGTACTCACCCCATTAAACACTGCACCGGATAATCCTAATATAATGGTCAGGACAATTTGGAGGGGATAGCGTTTGGCGTAGGTCAGCAGAAAAGAAAGGTTAGGAGACATAATAAAAAACGACCCTTATAATTAATCGATTTGAACCTAAAGCTGAGATATAATCTATTTTAAACCTTTATTTTTTAAGAATTTCTGTAATTAATTCAGAAAGAATATTTGCCATTGTTGTAATACTATATTTTTCAACACATCTTTGTCGAGATCTCAGCCCTTGCTCACTTGCCGCTTCATAATTTTCTAAGATGTATTCAATTGATTCTGCCTGTTGCTCCGGTGAACTCGGTTCGACGAGATAACCCGTGTCTCCCAAAATTTCGGGAATATCTCCCACTGTGGTTGCTAAAATCGGTTTAGCCATTGCCATCCCATCTGTAAGCTTCAGAGGAAACTGAGCTTGAGCCGCAGGAGTATCACGCTGAGGAACAACAATAATATGAGCCGCAGAGACAACCTCGGGCATCTCTAAAGCGGAATACTTAGGCATTTTGATGATCCAACGTCCCCATTTTTCCATTAACTGACTATCGTAATCATCATAAGGACTACCGCCGACGATCACCAATCTCAGATCAGGCTTATTGAGCAAGTCTAATGCCATGAGAACATCTTCGACCCCTTTATAAGGTCGAGGAGCGCCGGGAAACATTAATACCTGATAATCACTTAACCCAAAACGTTCTCGACTCACCTCTGGATTATAATGAACTGGATCGAATAAATCGATATCTTTGCCATTCGGTAAATAAACCCCACCAAAGCGTTTTTGCAGAAATTGATTATGTAAAGTGACTCGATCCGCTTGAGAAACCCATCTCTCGATCAATTTTAAATAAAACGGATGATCGGGTTGACGGAAAGCTCCTTCAGGCTTGAATAGATCCCGGGCAAATTGTTTGAAGGTTGAACGATATTTCCAGTTTTCTCCTCCATGCCAACTTAACTCCCAATCATCAATATCTAACAACACAGGCTTATGGGTTTGCACCTTTTTCAATAAAGATAAACCAAAGCTCGTTGGTTTCAGCTTGTACGCATAAATAATATCTCCAGTTATTTTTTCCAGCAACTTTTGAGCCGAACGGAAAAATTGAGGATAATACTTAGGACTAGCGATCGCCACAATCGGCACTTGAGTTTGACTAATACTAAGCGTTTGATCTTCTTCATCCACAAAGCCAACAATTTCGACTTCGTATCCTATTTTTTTGAGGGCTTGAGACAGTAAAAAAGGACGAACAGCACCTCCCCATCTTCCCGCTCCACTGCTTGATAAATCACTAACAACTAAGGAAATTTTGATCAAATTTGCAAGCCTCCTCACGATGGAACTTTCGACTTATCGACTTGCGTGACTCGCCAGCTCAACTTTAGATTAACCCAGAAATTCCAGAACGTCACGATCGCGATCGCGATCAGTTTGGCGAGATATTCATTCATCCCCAAACCCCGAGAGAGTAGATTAACAATTATTGCATTTAAAACCAATCCCGTTAAACAAACGATATTAAACTTTAAGAACCTTTTAAACCCCTTCCCCCAACTCCGTTGTTGATGAGCCAGGTCTGCAAACGTCCATCGGTCATTCCAGAGAAAATTGTTAACAATTGCAATCTCACCCGACAAAATCACACTCAAGGTCAACCCCAAACCCAAATGACGAAAGAGGTAAAACATCGTCATATCAACAAACACCCCGCTCAACCCCACGACTCCAAACCGCAGAAATCGTTGAACCGGCCATAACATTAACCGCAATCGGATCAGGTGTTGTACATATTCAACATACTGCTTCCAAGTAACCTTACTTGCCCCTTCACTGCGTTCTTGAAAGACATAACCCACTTCCGCAATCCAGCGACTATGACCTTGAGCTAACACCTCAATTAAAATCTTATACCCAATCGGACTTAAAACTTGGTCGGCGATCGCCTCTCGCCTCACCAAAAAATAACCGCTCATCGGATCAGACACCCGACTGACAATCCCCGGTAAAATCACCAGTCCGAGAACCTGCGCCCCCCGAGACAGAAAGCGTCGCCCCAAACTCCAGTCACTCACTCCTCCGTGATCGACATGACGACTCGCCACCGCTAAATCAGCCCCTTTGTGAATTTCAGCCCAAAGCTGGAGAAGTGTTTCCGGGGGATGTTGCAAATCTGCATCAATCACCCCTAAAATCTCACCATTCGCCACCTGCCAACCCCGAATTACAGCCGTTGAAAGTCCCCGTTGGTGTTGACGACGCATCACCCGCAACTGGGGATAAACCCAACAGAGATCATTCACCGTTTTCCAGGTCAAATCGGGGCTATCATCATCAACAATAATCAGTTCATACTCATCTCTTAGAACCCGATCCAGCATTTGACTCAACTGGGCGATCATTTGCTGAATATTTTCACTTTCGCAATAAGTGGGAATCACTAACGACAGTCGAATATTACGATGATCAGGTGTAGCTTGTGTCACCCGGTTCCCGATAATCAATAAACCTGTCGGTTCCGGGACAAGACGAGGAGATTGACTGGGACTCGGAAGATCAGGATGGATCTGGGACATTCACTTTAGAAGTCAATAACAGTGAAGCGACTGGTTTGAATATAGTCAAAAATACGGTTAATCTGATTGCGTTGAGCATCAGTAATCTGACTATCTGAAAGGATCACCGACATCAGCTTCAGATACTCACTGCGATCAAGCTGTCCCGATGTCAGGATACGATCTAACATTTGAGTCAGAGTAGGATTAGACTGATTTTGATTTAACCAACGCATAAGCTACCATTCCTGGATTATTCCCTTAAAAGGATTCGCTACAATATCGGAAGTTGCTCCAAGTTGAGCCAAGATTGAATGAACAGAGCAATTGTACTCGAAACTTAGAAATTTTGGATGCTTGACTCTCAGTATCCCCGATCACAAGACTTCAAAATATCAGACAAGGAGACCATTTTTCATGCAGGTTGAGCGACTACCCGTATTATCAGACAATTATATTTTTTTACTCTACGATCCCACTTACAATATAGCCGCCGTGGTTGATCCGGCTGAAGCCGCTCCAGTTCTTCATCGTCTGCGAGAACTCAATGCTGAGTTAGTCACCATTTTCAATACTCACCATCATAGCGATCATGTGGGGGGAAATCGTCAACTGCTTCAACATTTCCCGCAAGCGACGGTTTACGGAGGGGCTGAAGATCAAGATCGCATTCCCGGACAACAAATATTTCTCTCCGAAGGCGATCGGGTAAAATTTAGCGATCGCCCCGGCGAAGTCTTTTTTGTTCCCGGACACACCAGGGCGCATATTGCTTACTATTTTCCCGCTCAAACCCCCAATGAACCGGGCGAGTTATTCTGTGGAGATACTTTGTTTGCGGGGGGTTGTGGTCGTTTATTTGAGGGAACACCGCAACAAATGGTCAGTTCTTTAACAAAATTACGTTCTTTACCGGATAATACCCGTGTTTGGTGCGCTCACGAATATACTTTGAAAAATCTCAAATTTGCCCTCACGGTTGATGACAACAACGCGGATTTAAAACACCGTTTTGAGCAGGTGAAAGTGGCTCGCAGTCAAGATATAGCCACAGTTCCTTCTACAATTGGACTGGAAAAGTTGACGAATCCGTTTATGCGTTGGGATGATGTGGCTCTCCAGTCGAAGGTAAAAAGTCAAGATCCGGTTCAAACCTTTGCTCGTTTGCGAGGAATGAAAGATCAATTCTAAGTATTCAAATTTTGAAAATTAGGAGACTAACTCCAAAGATACGAAGACACAAAGAATTTTCTCTGTGTCTTGTAGTGTTTATTTTTAATCTTCGTGAAGGAATAAGTCCTTTATAAAGATTAGATTATAGGGCAGAAGGATAAATTTCATCAGCTACAAATACAGGCTTATTCTCATACTCGGCTTCAATTTCTTGTTGAAAATCTAAATCCCAAGTCAGATCATAATCACGCTCAAATTCGGCTTTAACAAAAGGACGCAAAGTTCCGACAATAGTCACACTTTCACCGTCGTTAACTTGGGGATCGGGGTTAGCCGTAATCACCAATAAATCTTCACCCCCAAAAAGTTGTTCTTCATCGACGGTAAAGACACCCGTGCTTCTGATTTCTTCAACCTCTCCTTGTACCGCAATCCGCTGATAATAGTAAGTTTCGGGGTTGGCGGTGATGTCACCTGGATCGGGGGACAACGCAATAGACTGAGCAATTACCGCAGGCTGTTGTTCATATTCTGCATAGAGATTCGGATCGAAGTCCAAACCGTACTCAGTTTCAAGATCTGCGATCACAAAGTTCCGCACTTCTCCTGTAATTTGAACTTGGTTTTCTGTTCCTTCTGGAAGAGTTATTCCTTCGCCGGAAGCATTGACCACTAATATTTCTTCGCCGCCCAAGAGTTGTTCATCATCCATTAGAAATGATGCCTCACCGACAACTTCATTAACATCTCCTCGAATGGTGACGGTTTCACCAACATAATTAGAGGTTTCCTCGGAAACTTGTTGGGTGGTGACGTTTTCTAAAGCTTCTTCTCTGGTTGTTGTTTCGTTTGTACAGGCGGGTAGAAAAGTAGCAGCCATTAAGGATAATGCGATCGCTCCTAAACGAATATTTTTACGATTTTCTGATTTAGAATTGGGTAACATATTAATCATGTCTTTCAATTTACTTTTACTTAACGAAATTCACTGAATCTTCGTCTGTCAATATTTTTTACACTTCATCTGAGAATATAGCTCCCAAATTTACTCCGTGTTGGTTCGACGTTCAGTAATCCTAAATATATCAGTTCCCTCTAGGGAGGCGATTCTCCCAGAAGAAGGATTTCACTCACTCTAAAGGATGAGATGAGAGTCTATACGAGTCTAGATGATTTGAAATAATTTTTGCTCTTTGCTCAATTCTGCAATTGATCAATGTGTCTAAACTCAGGAGAAATACTTTAAACCCAATCGCGGCTATACAAGGCGACCACGAACATATAAATAGCATAAGCCATAAAGCCAAAGGCAATCCCGCCTAGCCACAGCGATCCAAAAGGTTGATTTTGAAGTTGTTTTAAGGCGTTGGCGAGTCCACCAGCAGGATCGGAGCGAACTAGAAATGTCGCTTGCACTAAGAAAATGCCAATGGTAATAAAACCAATTCCTCGGGCTGCTATTCCGACTTTCCCGATACCAATCGCCCAGGTTTTCACCTGATGATTGAGAGTAGAATTAAACTCCCGAATATAACTCCCGCTATAAGCCCCATACAAGTAAGAACATCCCACGCCTATTGTCGCGATTCCGCCGATAATCACGAGCCACAGTCCAAAAGGTTGCTTAAATAATTCAGCAGCCAAGTCCTCAATCGTATCATCATTTTCTGCATCTAAACCGATTAATAACTGACTGGCTGTGTAAATAACACCGCTATAACTTAATCCACTCATCAAGTAGCCACATCGATGAATCAGGCGTTTGAGATTGAATTCACCCGAATGTTTGGGGTCAAATAGAGCTTGAATTAATCGTCGCAAAACATAACCTGTTAAGCCAATGATTAAAAGACCAATCAGCAGTTTTCCCAAGGGCTGTGCGGCAATTTTTAGCAATATGCCGTGAGTCCCTACAATCTCTTGATTCGTTTCAAATATGGCAATTATGGCAAGTAACCCAATACCTCCATAGATGCTACCTTTAGCGACAAAACCCAAGCGAATCAAGATTTCAATCCATTGATGAATTGTTGTGTGCTGAAATCGTTGTTTGACTTGACGAATCGGATGAACATTTTTGGACATGAATTCGGGAGGTTAGGAGATGGGGATATGGGTCACTCAATCAAATTTTCTGTAGTGTCTCTTGCGATCGCATCACTCAGGTCGCTATTATAGAGTGTTTGGGTTAAAAGATTATTAGGAACGATCATGGCAAAACGTGTTCAAGTTGTCCTCAGACAGGACATTAGCAAACTGGGTCGAAATGGGGACTTAGTAGAAGTGGCTCCCGGTTATGCTCGTAACTACCTCCTTCCGAAAAGTTTAGCAGTGCGAGCGACTCCGGGTATCCTCAAACAAGTGGAACGTCGTCGGGAAGAAGAACGTCAACGACAAATCGAACAGAAACAAGAAGCGCAAGCCAGCAAAACCGCTCTGGAAACCATTGGTCGCTTTACCATTGCCAAACAGATGGGTGAAAATGAAGCGATTTTTGGTACGGTAACGGCGGCTGAACTTGCAGAAGCGATTCAAGCCGCGACCAATAAAGAAATTGATCGTCGTGTTATTACATTACCCGATATCAATCACATTGGTTTTTATAAGGCAGAAATTAAGCTGCATCCTGAAGTTACAGCAGAAATCGAAGTTCACGTTGTTCCGAGTTAGGATAAGCCGTTATCAGTATCAATTGATGACGACTCATCACGCCGGAGTTGCTTTTGGGTAAACTTAAACTGAGAGCGCAATTGTAAACAGACGTTCTCTGTGAGCGTCTGAAACTACTGATAACGGGTTGTTTTTATTGATTCTGAACTATGAAAAATCGATCTAACTTTCAACTCCCTAGCGATCGCTTACCTCCCCAAAATATTGAAGCAGAGGAGGCGATTTTAGGGGGGATATTACTCGATCCCGAAGCCATTAGTCGAGTCGCTGAATTGTTAGATCCGAGTTGTTTTACTATTCTTGCCCATCAAGCGATTTATCGCACAACGCTAAATTTACATTTACAAGGAAAACCAACTGATCTAATGACTGTTACCACTTGGCTTGCTGATCACAATCAGTTAGAAGAAGTGGGCGGACAAATGAAGCTAGCACAACTGGTTGATCGAACTGTTTCTGCGGTGAATATCGATCAATATGCTTTGTTGGTGATTGAAAAAGCCATGCGCCGCAATTTGATTAAAGCCGGACATGAAACGATTGATTTGGGTTATGATACAACGGTTGATATTGAAGAAGTCTTAGATCAGGCTGAACAACAAATTTTTAATATTACTCAAGTTCGTCCGCAACAAAATTTAGTTTCAATTGCTGAGACGCTGATTAATACATTTCAGGATATCGAAGATCGTCACGAAGGTGTTGCCCTTCCGGGTTTAAATTGTGATTTTTATGATTTGGATGCGATGACGGGCGGGTTTCAGCGCTCTGATTTGATTATTGTTGCGGGTCGTCCTTCGATGGGAAAAACGGCACTTTGTACGAATATTTCCTATAGTATTGCTAAAATTCATAAGTTACCTGTGGCGATTTTTAGCTTAGAAATGTCGAAGGAACAGTTAGTTCAAAGACTGCTTTCTAGTGAGGCAAAAATTGAAAGTAATCGCCTACGTTCTGGGCGAATTAGTCAGAGTGAATGGGAACCGTTAACAATCGCAATTGGGACGTTATCAGAATTACCTGTTTTTATTGATGATACCCCTAATATTACTGTTACAGAAATGCGTTCTAAGGTACGCCGTTTACAAGCAGAACAGGGCGGCGCAATGGGGTTAGTTTTAATTGATTATTTGCAACTAATGGAGGGTGGGAGCGATAATCGGGTACAAGAATTGTCTCGAATTACGCGATCGCTCAAAGGGTTAGCGAGGGAATTAAATGTTCCGGTAATTGCCCTTTCACAGTTGAGTCGGAGCGTTGAATCTCGGACAAATAAACGCCCGATGATGTCTGATTTGAGGGAATCTGGTTGTTTAACAGGTGATAGCTTAATCACATTAGCAGATACCGGATTACAAGTACCAATTAAAGA
>NZ_AUZM01000085.1 GCF_000478195.2 Lyngbya aestuarii BL J
AGGATAACACTCAACTAAAGGCAAGTTTTCATAGATTGTAATGACCTCAATATCTGGATATCCAGGTTGTCCTTTTAATCGGTATTGTAGAAGCATTAATGTGCTATCAATTCCGGTTTTAAGATCTACAGGCTTGAGTTCGGATTCATCAAGACGAGAAAAAATACGCAATGATTGTACAATTTCTCGAATTCGACTACTTCCTTCGTTCATGGATTTGAGTAATTTATCAATATCTTCTTGGATAAAATCAAGTTCAATATCTTCTATTTTTTGTATAATTTCAATTGGGGGCTGAGTTCCTGATTGTTGATAAAGTTCAATCAACTCAAGTAAATCTTGGGTGTATCGTCTAAGATAAACTAAGTTTCCATGAATAAAGTTAACAGGATTATTTATTTCGTGAGCAACTCCAGCAACCATTTGACCTAAACTAGACATTTTTTCAGTTTGGATCAATTGACTTTGTGCTTGTTGTAATTTTTGGAGAGATTGTTCTAAAGCAATGGCTTTTTCACGTTTTCTCATTTCTGAGGCTTGTAAATCTTCATTCATTTCAGTTAAACGAGAAAAAGATTCTTTTAAGGCTTTTGCCATGCTGTTAAAGGTTCGTGCTAAAATTGCTAATTCATCTTGACCTCGAACCTCAACTTTTCGATGCCATTTTCCCTGGCTAACTTGAGCTACAGCTTCGGTTAAATCACTGATCGGTTTAATCAGGCGATGAGCAAGCAATGCCATTAAAATTCCAATTCCAACTGTCGAAAATATCGCAATTGTGATCGCGAGTTGCCAAAACTCTCGAACTTGCATAAATACTTCTGATTGCTTCTTGAGTACAATGGCTCCCCATTTATTATCTAGGTGAATACTATAAGATAGCCAGCGGACTCCCTGATCATCGGTAAAATCAAAAAGACCTTGATGATCATTTAAAAGATGTTTTACAGGAGGGTATAAGCTGAGATCTGTGAGTTTTTCTCCCGAAGTCAGTTGAGAATTTGGATGAGCGATTAATTGACCTTGATGATCGACTAAAATTGCCAATCCTGTCTCTCCTATTTTGTTTGCGCCGACAGCTTCAGCCAGTTCATTGAGAAGTATTCCTAGACGGATAACACCAATGATTTTTCCCGAGGAAGAAGCAAAGGATTGTTCAGAAGATATGAGGGGGTTTTGCTCTCGAATTGGTGCAGAAAAAATAGCGGCGGGTTCTCCTGATCGACGAGAAATAATGATTTCACGAGTGATCGAATTTCCTGATATTGCCCCTTGAAACCATTCGCGATCGCTGTAGTTTATGGGTTCAATTTTATTACTTTCACTGAGAGCAATAAAGTTTCCTTCTGGGTTGGCAACTCCTACACTCCACAAGTAATCTTTATAACTATTTTGCAGAATCACTAAGCTTGATTTAAGCTGAGTCGAGTTTGTATTGATTAGACTTAGATTTTTGCTGAGGTTTTGTAAAGCTAAAGTATTCATTTTATCCCATTGGGAAACTTGCATTGCCAACGCTTGAGCTTGTGAAGCTAAATCTTTTTCTGCCTCTTTATGAAGAATTTTAGCAGCTCGATAGCTAGTCAATCCTATGGCGGTGAGCATTGCAGGAATTACACTGAGTAACACGAATAACGGAATTTTAAACTTGAGGCTGTTCAATCCAGGTTTATTCATTCATATCCCTTCCTGTTATTAAGCCCAGTTAATTTGTAACAATTCCCTTAACATTTAGGTGCATGAACTGGAATTGCAATTACAAATTCTGTTCCTTGTCCATTTCTAGAATAGCACTCTAGCTTTCCCTGATGTTTGTCTACAACAATTTGATAACTAATCGATAATCCCAGTCCAGTCCCTTTTCCCACGGGCTTAGTTGTAAAAAAGGGATTGAACAATTGAGAACAAATTTCTTCAGGGATTCCCGTACCGTTATCTGCAATCCGAATTAAAACTTGAGTTTGATCGGGTGTGAGTTCAGTAGAAATGGTAATTTGATTAGGACTAGCTATAATTTCTGCATAGGTTTTACCTTGGTTTGATTCTTCTAAGGCATCGATAGCATTAGCAATAATATTCATAAAAACCTGATTGAGCTGTCCAGGAAAGCATTCAATTTCTGGGATTTTTCCATACTTTTTAATCACCTGAATTTCTGGATGATGTTCATTAGCTTTAAGTCGATGGTTTAAAATCAATAAAGTGCTATTCATGCCATCGTGAATATTGAATAAAACTTTATTTTTACCATCAACTTTAGCAAAGATTCGCATTGAAGTGCTAATCTCTTTAATTAGCAATGATCCCTGTTTAATGGATGCTATCATTTCGGGTAGATCCGCCATTAAAAAGCCAATATCAATTTCTTCAGCATGATTTTGAATAGGTACGGCAGGATTTGGATAAAATTTTTGGTAAAGTTGTAAATGAGTTAATAGATCTTGCAGAAATTCCTCAACTTGATTAGCATTACCAATCACAAAACCTAAAGGATTATTAATCTCATGGGTAATTCCTGCCATCATTTGACCCATTGACGACAACTTATCTGCTTCTTGAAGCTGAATATCTTTTTCAAGGACTAAATGTTTGAGTTTATGATTGAGCTGATCGAGTAAAAGATTTTTTTCCAGTAAGGATTGAGTTAAATCTTTAATCTGAAGGTGTACTTTTATCCGTGCTAAAACTTCTTCTTGTTGAAAAGGTTTTGTTAAATAGTCAACAGCACCCGCTTTCAATCCTTTAATTTTACTAGATGTATCCGCAAGAGCCGTCATAAAAATAATCGGAACAGCTTGAGTTGAAGGATGGGCTTTTAATTGTTGACAAGTTTCAAATCCATCCATTCCTGGCATTTGAATATCCAGTAAAATTAGGTCAGGAGGCTCGTAAAGAGCTTGCTTTAGTGCTGTTTCACCATTAATCGCGACGGCGACTTCATATCCGGCATTCACTAAACTCTCAGATAGCACTTTCAGATGAATTGGGCTATCATCAACAATCAAAATAATATTGGTATCGGGAGTATTTATGGACATTTTATTCGGTTATACGATTTGTCAATGTTTTTAATCATCGAAGTCGTTTTTTAGTTCATCGAGTAATGATTCAAGTCTAATAGGGATAGAAATCTTGATGATTAGAAAATTATTCACTCCAGTTTGATTTACTCCAACCCAGTCTATCCACTTTAGATCATCTCCCCAGTTAACACCTCTCGGGTACAGGGGATAACGAGTTTCATCAATTAACCTTGCTGTTCTCAACACCATTCATAGATCTCTGTTTTATCTTAAATTTAGTTAAAACTTTTAAAAAAATGCGTGATAGAAATCACACCAATGAGGATTTTAAAAATATCTTAGTGATTAGCGAATCGGTATCTGGATTCTAAATTCTGTTCCCTGTCCTAAAATAGAGTCACATTCAATGTTTCCTTGATGTTTTTCAATAATAACTTGATAGCTAATTGACAGTCCTAATCCTGTTCCTTTACCAATGGGTTTTGTTGTGAAGAATGGATCGAATAAACGAGTGCGAACTTCTTCACTTATTCCTGGCCCATTATCACCAATCAAAATTTGTATCCAGTTTGGTGTTATTTGTTGAGTTTTAATGCGAATACAGCCAGGATTATGCTGAATTTCTTCGGGAGATTGAAAAGACTGAGCATCTTCAATTGCATCAATTGCATTACTGAGAATATTCATAAAGACTTGATTGATATGTCCAGAATAACAGGTTATCCGAGGAATTTTATCATATTCTTTGATCACTTTTATCCCTGGATAGATGGATTTAGCTTTAAGGCGATTATGTAAAATCATTAACGTGCTTTCCAGTCCTTCATGGAGATCAACTTCTTTGATTTCAGATTCATCCAAACGAGAAAATATTCGTAGCGATTTGACAATTTCTCGAATCCGTTCTGTGCCAACCTGCATAGACTTGAGGAGTTTTTTGATATCTTCTTGGAGAAAATCAAGTTCAATTGCTTCAATTTCTTCCTCAATGTCTGGATGGGGATAGGGATAATGCTGTTGATAGAGTTGAATTAAACTGAGCAAGTCGCGAATATAATCGGTGGCGTGAACGATATTTCCATGAATAAAGTTAACCGGATTGTTAATTTCATGAGCAATTCCAGCTACCATTTGGCCTAAGCTCGACATTTTTTCATTTTGAATCATCTGAGCTTGAGTTCGTTGAAGTTCTTTTAAAGTTTGCTGAAGCTGTTGTTTTTGTTCTCTTAATTGGGCTTCTGATTGTCGGAGAGCGTTCTCTGTTTGTTTACGTTCGGTAATATCGGTTGCAATTCCAGTCACTCGATCTATTTCTCCTTGATCATTGGTTACAGGAAAACCCCGATCATAAATCCAGCGAATTTCACCATTAGGTTTAACAATTCGGTATTCTTCTTCATATTCACCAAAAGCTATTTTATTCAAAGAACAAATCACTCGTTCACGATCTTCTGAATAAATTGCCTCAAGATAGGATAAGGGTTGCTCATAAACTTGACGACAAGGACGACCCCAAACTCTTTCATAAGCAGGAGAAACATAGTAGATTTCTTTTCCATGAGGATGACTAATCCAGAATACACTATCAATACTTTCTGCAAGCTGACGAAACATTCTTTCACTTTCTTGCAATGCAATTTCAGCTTTTTGGTGATTTCTCGCTTCAATTGCTAAAGAGATAATATTTCCAATTGAACGCACAAAAATTTCATCTTCTGGAGTCCAATTTTGAATTTTATTACACTGCTCTATACAGATCACACCGACTATTTTTCCACCAATGCGAACCGTGCTATCAAGTAAGGAAAAAATATTATTAGGAATGAAGTAGTTAGAGAGAAATTCACAAGTTCTTGGATCATTACGTGCATCCGATGCTGCAATACTATCCTGTAAATTAATCGCGTCAAAATAAGCAGGATAATCATTCTTTCTAATCTCTCCTTCTCTCTGATGTTTATTGAGTGTTTTTTGGTACAAATCAAAACATTTAAGATGTGTTTTGTCTTCATTATACAACCAAATTCCGACTCGATCTACCTCTAATATTTGAGCTGTTGCTTCGGTAATTGCTTGCGCTGCCGTTAACATATCTCCTTGATTGACAGCTCGCTGTTGAGCAATTTCTATTAAAACAGTATTATGATTTCGTAGTTGTTCAGCTCGTTTTTGGAGTTCAGTTTGGGCTGATTTACGCTCACGAATTTCTAAGAGTAATTGTTCTTGAGTATAGTTTAACTCACGCAACATTAGGTTTTTATCTTGAAGTTGTTTTTCAAGTTCATCGGTTTGAATAATGGCTCGACCTGCTAAGGGACGCAATAGCAAAACCATTCCACCTGCCCCGAAAAGGCTAACAATAATTGTAACAATTCCAATGGTAAGAAGCTGACGATTTACTGGCGCATACAATTCTTGACGATCTATTTTAATAACAAGTCCCCAATTCAATTCTGATAGGGGTTCAAAGATAATAACTTGAGTATGAGTCCAGAACTTACCTTTGACAACAGTAAGTCCAGACTCTTGAGAAACTACTGTTTTTTCTAGAGCTTCTAAAATTGGTTTTAATAAGGTTTCATTTTCATTATTAGAGGACAATAATAACTTGACTTTTTGCTTTTCAACTGCCCCTAAAAAAACTTGTTCAGCTTTGCCTAAACTCGTATTATCTGTTGCTATAATTTTTTCTAAACGATCCATTTTAAATAAAACCAAATCTGTACCGATTTGCTCCTGATTTAAGTCAAAAATGGGTTGCCTAACCATTAGATAAAATTGATCATTAAGGCGAATTGGATTAATAATTTGAGTATCTTGAGAGTTTACAGCAGAAAATTCCCAAAAAACTTTCGGAATAGATAAACCGACTTGAGCCATGAATTGATTGTTTTGATCAAGGCGAGTAATTCCAGCTAAATATTCAGTTTGATTGAGAGCATCACTCAGAAACACTGTGATATTAGTAGCGGCAGATTTACGATTATTTGGATTCTGATTATAAATTTCTAATAGTTGTTTCGCTTGAGTCCGACTAGCAATTTGTGCTGTGATCTCTTTGACACCAACAAGAAATTCTTCAACGGCTGACTTTCGAGTTTGTAAAGCTGATTGCAAGTTAACTTCTTCGCTTTTTCTGAGTTGTTGATAGAGGGGAAATATACTTAATACTGCCACCAATACACTAATCGTAAAGATTCCTACCGCAGAATAAAAAATTAATAATCGTTGTAATTGTTTAGAATTCATAGGTGATTAATTTTAGAGATTAAGTCGGTTTTATTAGATCAGATAGTAGTTTTGACTAAGCAGTTCACCCTTATCCTAAAATTAAATAAAATTTAACAGAAGTCTTACTTATAGATTCTCTATAGCTATCTAATCTAGCATTGAAATCAATAGCGTCGTTGACAATCACTGAATGTAAACATAATTATCGTTTTCAGATAATCGAATAGATGTGTCATCTCAATATCCTCTTTTCGTCCGAGTAGCTATATCTAAGTTACTCTATAATATCGGGGAAATGATAGCAGTGAAGTTAAATTGTATAAACCCAAATATCATCTGATGGCGATAGTGATACTCAAGTTCCATCACTGATATTTACCGGAGGTATGATCGGATGCTATTTGTTGCTTCTTAACTGGATTCTCAGTTTTTGGGTTTGTGACATTGGGATGGACGTTTGTTGATCACTTGTGCTATGAAGAGGGGCTATAGTCGCTTTTTTGAGCGATGCTGTAGTATCAATTTCGCAAGGATCGAACTAAACTTTACTAAAGCTTTACATAGATATTACATAACCCTCTTTTTTTCCGGCTGACCACCCGGATAGAATGAACGTGTGAAAGATGAGAAAATGCTTATTTGGTGAAGTGACCGGAGAAAAAAGTGAATATGATGATTTCGGTTTGGTTATCAGATGCAAATCTCTAATAAAATTAACAAAAGTTTACGTTTTCGACTTTTGGGTTTTCAAGAAAAGATCAGGTTGACATTCTAGTTCATCTCTGAATACGGCAACTGTTTTCACACTCTGATCCTCACTGAAATCACTACCTTCTATTGTGACTCACAGTTTGAATTTCCGAACCTGTAGCCAAAAAAATTATACATTTGTAGAGAAATCAGAAATCATGCGCTTAACAATTGAGAAAGTTTCAAATTCTGTCATCGTCTCATCCCAAGTCAAAGACAATAGCAATGATCTTCCCCCTTTATGGATCAAGCAAGTTGGATTAGAGTGGTTTTATTTTGTAGTTTGTAGAATTCTTTCTACTGTAGAATGAAAAGATATTATTAAACAGGTTGGGCTGAATTTTGAACAAAC
Organism: Lyngbya aestuarii BL J; assembly: GCF_000478195.2. Lineage (GTDB taxonomy): Bacteria > Cyanobacteriota > Cyanobacteriia > Cyanobacteriales > Microcoleaceae > Capilliphycus > Capilliphycus aestuarii. The sequence goes on from NZ_AUZM01000085.1 coordinate 7,357, forward strand.
CCAACCTCTCATTTTAGAGTTGCTGAGATTGAGATTCTAACCAGTTATACCAAGTTTCTAAACCCTCTCCTGTAGAAGCGGAAACTTGGAAAATTTGCATTTTAGGGTTCACTTGGCGGGCGTAGTCCAAACAGCGTTGAACATCAAACTGAACGTAAGGAAGCAAGTCAATTTTCGTTAAAATCATTACTTGACTCGCCCGAAACATATGGGGATATTTAATCGGTTTATCTTCGCCTTCTGTGACAGAAAGAATGGCAACTTTTGCCTGTTCACCTAAATCAAATAAGGCAGGACATACTAAATTTCCAACATTTTCAATCATGACAATAGAGTTGAGAGGCGGGTTCAGTTCTTCACACCCTCGTTCAACCATTGCTGCTTCTAAATGACATCCGGTTCCAGTGTTAATTTGAACGACATTACAGCCGGTAGAACGAATTTTTTCAGCATCATTGACTGTTTCTTGATCCCCTTCTATTACGCTAAAGGTTAACTTAGATTTTAAATCGTTAATGGTACGAGTTAACAGCGTTGTTTTTCCTGAACCCGGAGAACTGACTAGATTTAAAGCTAAAATATTTCGCCCTTTAAACCAGCCCCGATTTTGGGCGGCAATTAAGTTATTTTTGCCTAAAATTGCCTGTTCTAATTCTATCGTATTACCGTGTATTTTAGCATGAATTTCAGAGCCTTTAGTTTCAGTTTTAGGAACTGTAGAAGTGTGTTGATGAGAATGAGTCACAACCGTGCCATCTGCCAAGGTATGAGTATGAGAATGAGGTTGATGATTCTGAGTTTTCATCTCAATTTTCTCTCCCGTTTGAGGGTTTGTAATTGTTGTTTCGCTATCATCAGAACAGCCACAAGTTACGCACATAATTCTTCAACCTCCATTTCTTTAATATTGAGTTCTTCGCCTTGAATAATATCGAGTTCAACGCTATTGCAAGTCTGACAAATACCAAAGGGTTGATCGAGAGGAACTTCAGTTCCACATTGCCGACATTTTCCTAAACCCACCACTTCAATAATTTCTAAAGTTGCCCCTTCTAAAACGGTTCCTTGCGTACAAACATCAAAACAAAATCGAATCGCATCAGGCATAATAGCCGAAAGTTTGCCTATTTCTAATGTAACTCGTTTAACGGGTGCGCCTCTAGCGTGTTCGCTAACAATGGCAACAATATTTTGAGTAATTCCGAGTTCGTGCATGATTTTAAATTCTCCTAATTTATGTTAAAAAACTAACAAATTCGAGGCAACTGATCCCCAACTAACATATCAACAATTCGTTCAGTTCCAAAAGCCGTTTGTAGCAAAACAACCCCGGGCGGAGAAGCAATCACTTCCCCAACAATATGGCTATTTTCGCCCGCAGAATGAGATTTCATCGCCTCTAAAACCGTTTCTGCATACTCTTTCGGGACAACCAAAACTAACTTCCCTTCATTCGCCAAATATAGCGGATCAAGCCCTAAAATTTCACAGACTCCCTGCACTTCTTCTCGCAGGGGTAATTCCGGTTCAAACAGGCGAATTCCCACTTCCGAACTCATGGCAAATTCATTTAAAACTGTTGCCACGCCGCCCCGGGTTGCATCACGTAAAGCCCGAACTTTTGGGCAAATTTCTATTATTTTATCAATTAAATCATTCAACGGTTGACAGTCACTTTCAATCGTCGTTTCTAAAGCTAATTCACCTCTAGCAATCAAAATAGCAGTCCCATGATCGCCGAGATAACCATTCACTAAAATCGCATCTCCGGGCTGTAAATTTTGGGCGGAAATATTGATTCCCGAACGAATAACGCCCACTCCTGCGGTATTAATAAACAGTTTATCCGCACAGCCTCGATGAACGACTTTCGTATCTCCGGTAACGATTTTTACCCCCGCATTATCAGCAGCTATTTTCATACTTTTAACTATTTCCCGCAACGTCTCTATGGGTAGCCCTTCTTCGAGGATAAAACCACAGGAAAGATACAAGGGTTTGGCACCACTAACCGCCAAATCATTAACAGTTCCATTAATAGCAAGTTCCCCAATATTACTCCCAGGAAAAAAGATCGGATCGACAACATAAGAATCGGTTGTAAAGGCTAACCGATCTCCGAGTGTTGCCAATTCTGCTAAGTTAAAACTGGCTTGATCTTCGAGTTGAGAAAGAATCGGATTATCAAAAGTTTTGACAAAAATATCATCAATTAAATCCCGCATTGCTTTCCCCCCACTTCCATGAGCGAGTGTAACGGTTGTATCGCGAACTTTTGCGGGGCGACGGCGAACTTTTTCGACTTTTTGAAAGAGGGGATGTTGTTCGGCTTTTTTATCTAAAGAAGGAGTCATTTATTTTAACCTTGATTTGTTGTTAATAACCGAGTTTAAAATTATTCTAAAGCTTGGCTTATTCCTATCTGTTTTGCTCGTTAAAAATATTTGGGGAGTAATAGTTGAAATTGTCCGATAATTTACTAAGTTTCATCCTATTACTCCCAACAAATTAAACGGATTTATCAGCGTGACGTCCGGGATGTTTATCGGAGTGGAGTTCACCACCAACCGCCCAATTATCCCGGTTAAATTCATCAATATGAATCGTCACCCATTCCCGTTTCGTTCCCAAGGTTTCAACTAAAGTATCGGTTACTGCTTTGGCGAGTTCCCGTTTTTTTTCAATCGAATGACCTTCTCCAATTTGAATTGTGACAAATGGCATACAGTTTTCCTCCTCATTTGTTGCTATATAAAAGATAGAAGGCTAGCGCTTAGGTGTTTATACTTTTGCTTTAGAACGTTGGGGTTTGTTAGCTTTTACAACGGTTGAAAGGCGACCATATTTGTAATAAGCGGCACAAGCCCCTTCTGAAGAAACCATACAAGTTCCGATGGGTGTTTCTGGCGTGCAAGCAGTACCGAATACTTTACATTGCCAGGGTTTTAAGACTCCTTTAAGAATTTCGCCGCACTGACAAGCAGCAGCATCGGGAACTTTAACATCAGAAACATCAAATTTTATTTCTGCATCAAATTGGGCATAATTTGAATTAATTTTCAGTCCAGACTGGGCAATGTCTCCAAGTCCTCGCCATTCAAATTCTTCTCGCACTTCAAACACTTTTTTAATAGCATCCAACGCCATCGGATTTCCATCCGGTTGAACGAGACGTTTATATTGATTTTCAACCTCACAACGTCGGTCTACTAACTGTTGCAGCAACATCCAAACAGACTGGACAATATCTAACGGTTCAAAGCCGGAAACAACGACGGGTTTATAATATTTTTCGGCGATAATTTTGTAGGGATTTGAACCAATCACCATGCTAACATGACCAGGGCCAATAAATCCATCCAGTTCCAAATCGGGGTTATCTAATAACGCTTCTAACGCCGGAACGACAATCACATGATTGCAAAAAATACTGAAGTTTTTGATGTTTTCAGCTTCGGCTTGTAAGATAGTAAAAGCGGTACTGGGTGCTGTAGTTTCAAAGCCCAACCCAAAGAAAATTACTTCTTTATCGGGATTTTGTTTAGCAATAGGTAAGGCATCTAAGGGTGAATAAACCATGCGAATATCTGCGCCTTGGGCTTTCGCTTGGAGTAAACTTTTTTCTGAACCCGGCACCCGCATCGCATCGCCAAACGTGGTAAAAATAACGTTAGGAATATCGGCCAATTTAATCGCAGCATCGAGTCGGCCTCGGGGCATCACACAAACGGGACAACCGGGGCCATGAATGAGTTCAATACTATCAGGAAGAAGTTCTTCAATGCCATATTTAAAGATAGAATGGGTGTGACCTCCGCAAACTTCCATGATTTTTAAGGGTTGTTCGGATGTCCGTTCAAGCATTAACGTTAAGCGGTTTATTTCCCCCATTAACGCTTGTAATTTTTGCGGATCTCTAAATTCATCAACATATTTCATCAGGTGTTTTCTCCTCGCTTAAATTGATTTAAAAATTATTCTTCGTCTTCTTCCGGTACTCGGGTTAACACTTCAAAAACAGTCGTCGCACTTGATTCTCGCTTTGTATCTATTTCTTGAACTCGTGCGGTGATTTGTTTGGCTTGTTCAATTTCACCCAAACGGGCGAGAATATAACCCGTTGCTGCATAAGCATTCAAGTATAATCTGATTTTGGGCTGTTCTTTGTCTTGAATTAATCGGGGTTTTTGGTCTTCCCAACTTTCGGGTAATTGTTCCTCAGTTTTGATTTTATCTAGAACAATTTGGGCAATTTTTAACGCCATTTTTTGCTGATTTTTGTAGAAAAAATAACGATAAACCCCAATTAATACCTCGTAATTGTCCCCGGCTTTTTCTAAGGCTTGATAGATGTACTGTTCTGATTTTGTCGTATCTTCCCACTGTTCGACCGCTTGCATTAACAAATCTTTAACTTCGGTGGGAATATCAGACCAAGAAAGCTTTTCGGGGGCGGTTTGCATCCTGATTTCTCCTGAATTGGGATGGCTGTTTTATTATTTACTGAATCGCCGCTAATTGCTGTAAAATTTCTAACGTTTCTGCGGCTTCTTTTTCATCAATTCGGTTCATGGCAAAACCCACATGAACTAACACCCAATCCCCAACGCAAGACTCAACGGGGTGAGTTTCATCGACGATACAAGCAATATTAACCTGTCGTTTTACACCCGCAATATTAACCATTGCTAACTTGTTGGTGGTGTCGGTAATTTCAGTAATTTGACCGGGAATTCCTAAACACATTTTTTTTTGTAATCTAAACAATAGGATTGAAAAAACGTTTATTCTTCTTTTAGTTTAGCAGATGCAATCACGGCTTGTCCGAGAGAGAGTCCGCCATCATTAGAAGGAACTTGACTGTGCGTTAAAACTTCCAAATTCTTAGACATTAAGCGCTCGCGAACTTGAGTCAGTAAAATTTGATTTTGAAACACACCTCCTGTTAAAATAACTTGATGAAACTCCGTTTCAAAACTTAACCGTTCAACCATTGTTGATATAGCTTCAGCTAACCCGAAATGAAACTTCGCCGCCATCATCCCCACTGGAAGATTTTGTCGCAAGTCTGCTAACAAAGCTGACCACATCGGACGAGGTTCGATAAACAATAACGAGCATTCTAATTTTCTCACCAAAAACGGATAAGGCTCAATTTCTTCAGAGTAATTTAACAGATAGTCTTCCGCGATCGCTTCCAGTGTAATCGCAGCCTGTCCTTCATAACTGCAACTTTCGCGACAAATTCCAATTGCACCCGCCACCGCATCAAACAACCGCCCACAAGAAGAAGCGAGAGGAGAATTAATCTTTTTCTCTATTAATTGGTCGAGTAATTTTAGCGGTTGTTGCACCAAAAAATCTCCCAATTTTAAATCGATAATGTGCGAGGGTAAATCTTCTCCAAAAGCCGCTTTTAAATGGGCGTAAGTATTCCGCCATGGTTGATAAATCGCCTGTTCGCCCCCGATCATTTCTACGGGTTTAAACGTTCCCAACCGTTGGAAACTGCGATAATCTGCTAACAAAAATTCGCCGCCCCAAATTGTACCATCTTCGCCGTATCCCAACCCGTCCAAAGCAATTCCCAAAACGGGTTTTGTATCGATGGGTAAGCCATTTTCAGCCATACAAGCCGCAACATGGGCGTGATGATGTTGAATAGAATAAATCGGGATATTGTTGGTTTCTGCGAGTTCTTTTCCGAGTTTTGTCGATAAATATTCGGGATGTAAATCTAATGCGATCGCACTCGGTTGATGTTCGAGTAAACCTAAATAAAGATTCAGCGTTTTCTGATAGGCTTCGGCGGCTAAAGCGTTTTCTAAATCGCCAATATGTTGGGATAAAATTGCCTGACCTTCTCGCACCAAACAGAACGTATTTTTGAGTTCACTCCCCATTGCTAAAATAGCAGATTTATCTTCAAATCCTGGCGGTAAATTAATCGGGGTTGGGGCGTATCCTCTCGCACGGCGAAGAATTTGTAAACTGTTATTATTGATTCTCACAACCGAATCATCAACCCGGTTGACAATTTCCCGATTATGTAATATAAAATAATCAGCAACAGTTGCAAGTTTAGTTCTCACTTCTGCGTTATCAATACATTGAGGATCATCGGAAAAATTAGCACTGGTCAGAACAATTGGAATCTCTAATCTTCTCAACGCTAAATGATGTAAAGGTGTGTAGGGTAACATAAACCCTAAAGAGTTTTGATTGGGTGCAACAGAAGGGGCGATTTGATTTTGAATTGAATCTTTTAAGCTGGTTTTCTGACGCAATAATACAATCGGTGCGGCATAACTTTCTAATAATTCTCGTTCTTCTGCTGTAACAAAACAATATTTTTCAATAATATTAATATCTCGCGCCATCAACGCCAAAGGTTTATCGGGGCGGTGTTTGCGTTGACGTAATTTTTGAACGATTTCTTCGTTGGTTGCATCACAAGCTAGATGAAATCCACCTAACCCTTTGATCGCCACAATTTGCCCTCGTTGAAGTAGCGTACAAACAGCATCAACTTCATCTAACATCGAGAACATATGGGCAGTTACAGCGTTACCATCCCCCCGTTCTAATGTTACTTTTGGGCCGCAAAAATGACAAGCAACAGGTTGGGCGTGAAAGCGTCTATTGAGAGGATCTTCATAGTTTTGTTGACATTCTCCGCACAATTCAAACCCGCCCATGCTGGTATTTTCCCGGTCATAGGGCAACTTTTTGATAATACTTAAACGAGGGCCGCAGTGAGTACAATTGGTAAAGGGATAGCGATAAAAACGACTTAAAGGGTCAAAAACATCTTGTTTACACGCCGGACAGGTTGCCGCATCGGGAGCAATTTTTGTTCTAATTTTGTTTGTTTGACTCGAAACAATGGTAAAATTAGAAAAAGAGTGATCGCCTGTGTAGGGAGAGCGATGAATTGACTCAATTTTTGCTAAAGGAGGCGGTTCAGTTTCCAAACGATGAATGAATTTATTGATAGCATTGCGATCGCCTACCACACGAATTAAAACCCCTTCACCGTCGTTGCTAACTTCTCCACACAAGCCACAGTCTAGGGCGAGGCGATAAACGGTTGGACGAAACCCCACCCCTTGAACGATACCGCAGACGCGAATTTCTTCAGCTATGTGATCCGTGATCGTCGCCATTATTCACTCATTTAGATCCTATACCTTTATTGTGAAACTTAATTATGCGATTGTGGGAATTTCTTTGATCTTTCTTCAGGCTTTTTTTGTCATCCCCGTGTTATCCTGGATTGCAAATTTTCCCCAACAATCAATCTAGTGAAAACAGATACTCTATTTTATCGCTTATTTGAAGCCTTTCCTGGGATTTTCTTTGAACTAATTAACCGTTCACCCGAAGAAGCAGAATCCTATCAATTTTCATCAGTAGAAGTTAAACAACTGTCTTTTAGAATTGATGGTGTTTTTGTCTCCAATATTAATGCAATTCATCCGCCAATTTATTTTGCTGAAGTTCAGTTTCAGTCTGATTCTCGCTTTTATTCCCGTTTTTTTGCCGAAATTTTCCTTGATCTTAATAAAACAGAACTCATTAACGACTGGCGAGGCGTTGTTCTTTATCCTAGCCGCAATATTGATCCCGGTGAAACTCCTCGATATCAGGAATTACTTCATTCTGGGCGAGTGAGTCGAATTTATCTAGATGAGTTGGGAGAAATTGCGGAAAACTCTGTCGGGATTGCCACCATTCAACTAATTGTAGCACAGGAAGAACAAGCCATTCCCCTAGCCCAGAATTTAATCGAACGGGTGAGGGCAGAAACTTTTCAGCAACAATCTCAAGCAGATCTTCTACAATTGATAGAAGCCATCTTAGTCTACAAGTTACCTCAACTCAGTCGGGAGGAAATCGAAGCCATGTTTAGTTTAGATGATTTGAAACAAACCCGTGTTTATCAAGAAGCGTTAGAAGAAGGGCGACAAGAAGGGCGTCAAGAAGGGCGACAAGAAGGGCGACAAGAAGGGCGACAAGAAGGGCGTCAAGAAGGGCGACAAGAAGCAAAATTAGAATTAATTCCTTTTCTAATTAGTGTGGGAATTAGTTTAGAAGAAATAGCCGTCAGATTAGGACTAGAATTAGAACAAGTCCAACAAGCAGCCCAATCCTCAACCGAAAATCAAAACGAGGGATAATTTATGTTATTTATGATTAGTTTAATGATCGATTTAACCCATCGACCACAATAACACCCGATTATTCCCCGAATCTGCAATCATCGCCGTATTTCCATAAACTTGAATTCCATAGGGCCAACACAAACTATTCCGAGTTGCATTCCCATAAGAACGGTTTTCACTTTTACTCTTAAAGTTAGATTGACCTGTTAACATTTCCGCAGATTTTCCCGTCGAAACTTCACCTTTCCATCCAATTAACCTTGAGTTTGCAGTATCAGCAGCAATCAACCATTCTGGCGTTGAGGCGACTCCATAGGGCATACTTAAACAGGAGTCAGACGGGAAATAAACCCCTTGATTCAATTCAACCGTATCAAAACCCTTTTGACCCAAAACAAACGCACAAGGTTGATTCATTTCTGTGGGAATATTATCCCAAATCATTATCCGATTATTCCCTGCATCAGTAACAACTAAATTATTCTTCCAAACTGCCAACGCATGGGGCCAACGCAGACTCGAAGCCGTTGGACTTCCGCCACCATTTTCATCCCGAGAAACCAAATCAGACTGTCCTAAAACAAAGTCCGCAGGTTGACCATTTTCTATCGGAAATTCTCGCCAAACTAATACTCGTCTATTTCCCGTATCCGCCACAAAAAACAGCCCATTGTAATAGAAAACCCCATAGGGCCAGTGCATTCGATTTGCAGCCGTTTCAAACTCACCTCGGTTCGGTTCATTGGCGTTAAAATTAGCCTGTCCGAGAACAATATCCGCCGGAATATTGCTATCTTGAGGAACTTTTTTCCAAATTAAAACCCGATGATTCCACGCATCAGCAACCGCCAAACTTTCGCCACAAACACATATTCCTGTGGGAACACTCACCGTTGCAGCCGTTGGGGAACCGTTGGCGTTTTGTCCTTCTTGGTTAAAGTTCGGCTGTCCAATCACCCAGTCCGCCGCCTGTCCGTCAATTTCTGGACGTTGGCGCCATCCCAACAAACGATGATGTCCGGTATCTGCCACCCACAAAGGCCCGTTTTCCACCCAACACAGGCCACGCGGCCCAAACATCGTGGTCGCATTGGGTTCGAGGGGAACCACCAACACATCAGAGGGTTGTTGTCCGAGAATAATTTCAGCGCCTTTTGGGGCAAAAATATCTTGAATAGAAGAAGATTGAGGATTAACTGGGGTATTCATTTAAAAAGTATTATTTAAACTCGCACTAACACTCGTTCTCCAACTTGTTTCACGGGATAGGGTTGTAAGGGCATTTCGGGGGCGGTGAGACAGTCTCCTGTTGTTAAATTGTATTGGAAATGATGAAACGGACAGGTGAGAATTCCGTCTTGAATTTTGCCTTTATCTAAAGGCATTGCCAGATGAGTACAACTATTACGATAGGCTTGAATTTTATCCGCAAATTGGGTTATAATTAACTTTAACCCATCCAGTTCTACCGCTAAAATTCCCCCATCTGGAATTTCTTCTATTGTTGTTATCGCCACCCAACCCGCCTCGTTATCCGCAGAAAAAGGGCTAATAATAGAATGAGAATTGTTCGTGGAAACGGGAGTATTAACCGAGATAACCTGTTGAATTTCGGGACAATGATTTTTAATCGCTTGTTCAACGCCTTGTTTTAACGTTAACGTAGAAGCCGGACAATTGCTGCAAGTTCCGACTAATTTAACTTCTACTGTATCGGGGAGTTTAATAGCGACTAATTCCACATCACCGCTATGACTTTTTAAGCCTGGACGCACTTCTTCTAAGGCTTGTTGAATGCGAGTTTCTAACGGGGGTTGGGGCGGTTTAACGAGTTCGTGATAGCGTAGTATTCCGTAAACCACTTCATCTTCAACCGCATGGCGTAACGCCGAGAGAGATTCTTGTTTAACACTGCGAATTAAACGAGTTAGGGCTTCTTTATGCAACGCTTCGATTGATTGTTTCAACCCTTCCACAACCAATAACTTTTCCGGGTCATGCCATTCTAAAACAGTATTTTCAAAAAACTTTATTTCTTTAACCAAATCTTCTAACGTTACCCCATCTTCGGGAGAAATCTGGGTTGAAGTCATAATATTTTATTTTTTATTGTTATTTTAATTTTAAATTAACTGTAGGGGCGCAAGGCTTGCGCCCATTTTTGCTTGCGCCCATTTTTACTTATCCCCAAAATTGGGGGTTATTTCATTTTGATATCTTTCAACAGAAACGGCATTGCAATTCCCGTTAACAAACTCGATAAAACAATCGGCAACCACAAAGTCACACCCACTTTATCCAAGCCCACAAACAAGAGTAAACCCAAACCCAAGCCGATAGAACTTTGACGAATAAAATAGCCCGGATTTCGCAACAATTTACCCTTTAACAGTAACTTTGTGCTGAACCAACCGACCTCTAACATAAAAATTTCTCCTCAATTCTAAACAAACTTCAAGACAATCAATCCAATCGCAATTGCAGGTAAAACACCCACTGGCCCAAACAAACCCCCAATGGAAGCAGCTAGACCAAAACCCAAATCTTTTCTCGCTAATAAAACGCCCCCAATTGCACCGCCAAAAATAGACACTGAACCAGCAACAACCAACCAAACAATCCCCGTTAATAGCGTAATTTCACCCGTAATAAAATTCGTCCAAAATGTCTGTATTACTGGAGTATTCAACACTTCTAACAGTTCTTGATTTAACTCATTCATGCCTTTCTCCTTGTTTAATTTACAGAAGACAACGCTTGTAATTCAACATCCAAATCTTGCAACGCCTGACTCACCATTTCCGCCCGTTCCGACTCACCATATTGAGTAAAAATCAATTGGGCTTCTTCGTAGAGAGTCTTTGCAGTTTTGAGATGATTGGGATTTCCAGCTTCTGGATTTTCGACATCATCTGGAAGATTAAATAAAATATTAGCTTTGTTGGCAATTGTATTGGCATACTCAACCGGAGTATCTTTAGCTGTCCGCACTTTTAACGCTTCGTTATAAGCCTCTAAAGCCCGCAAATTATTCTCAACCGGATGAACACTCGGCAGATATTGCAACGCATTTCCCAGATTATTTTGTAGCATCGCATATTCAGACGGATGATCGGTTAAAATAATCCAATTCAACGCTTCTTCAAACGACTGAACCGCCAACGCCTGACGCATATCTTCGCCATCTCCCGACATCGACATTGACAAATAAGCGATCGCAATATTATTGTGTAGGATAGCGTATTCTTGGGGATATTCCTTCGGCGTAAATACTTCTAACGCCTGTTGATACGCTTGTACCGCATCTTTAGTTTGAGCGAGATTAAACGGAACTAACGCTTGAAAAACTAGCCCCAAATTCATCTGCAATTCGGCAACTTCTTCCGGGGAAGCTTGTTGTTGTAAAATCGGTAATGCCGTTTCAAAAACTTTTTTGGCTGCAACTAACCCGTCTGAACTTTCACCAGGATAAGTTCGCAGAGCAATTCCTAAACCAACAGTCGCCCGTGCTTTTAAAAGAGGATATTCTGAACCGCACAACTCAATCGCTTGACGGTACAATAACACGGCAGCTTCAATCTGTTCAATGCCTTTTGGCTTTTGCAGCAACCCCCGTGAAATTTCACTCAACATTTGCACTTTTTCAGCAACGGTGGCGGCTTCAGACTCAACCGCAGCAGTAGCGGCTTTAACAGCAGAATCAGTAAAACTTTGTGTCACAACTATTCTCGGGGTGAAGGGTTTAACAAATGGTTTTTGAGGTTGACGCGATTAGCAAATACTCAACACAATCGTTAACGTCAATCTCAGCAATTAACAACAATTTAAGCAAAAATAGTCACTCTTGTTGCCTTAAACTAATCCTTATTTACCGGAAATAACTGTATTATCTGATACCGTTATTGAGTTGAATTGAATCTATGTCAAGATCAGCTCAATTTAAGGCTTTTTTAAGGTTCTCGAATCTCCCTATGTCCCTGCTTTTGAGCAATTTTTCGTCAAAACACCCCTCAAAAACTCTCCCCCAAACGTCAAGAAAATTTCTGTAAATTTAACGAAAAACTCAAACTTCCTCAATTTTGTTTCATCAATAACAATCAACGAATCAAAACTTTTGGTAATCTGATCCCCATAAATCTAAAAAAATTCGCCATGATGATCAAAATCTAAAGTTTTGTATTACATAATTGTCAAAAGTAACCTTCTAATATCCAAACTGTTTGTCCGAATTGCAAAAGGAGAATTATTGTGGCTAACGTCCTCTGGCTACAAGGTGGTGCCTGTTCAGGAAACACCATGTCATTTCTCAACGCCGAAGAACCAAGCGTCTGTGACCTAATAACCGACTTTAACATCAACCTTCTCTGGCATCCCTCCCTGGGACTCGAACTCGGAGAAAGCCTGAAAAAACTACTGCGAGACTGCATCAACGGAATTATCCCGGTTGATATCCTCGTGTTTGAAGGCAGCGTCGTCAACGCCCCCAAAGGCACCGGAGAATGGAACCGTTTCGCAGACCGTCCGATGAAAGACTGGTTATCCGACCTCTCCCAAGTCGCTAAATTCGTCGTCGCCGTCGGAGACTGTGCCACCTATGGCGGTATTCCCGCGATGTCACCCAACCCTAGCGAGTCCGAAGGGTTACAATTTCTTAAACGGCAAAAAGGCGGCTTTCTCGGCCCCGACTACCTCAGTCAAGCCGGATTTCCTGTTATCAACATTCCCGGTTGTCCCGCCCATCCCGACTGGATTACTCAAATTTTAGTCGCCGTTTCCACCGGAAGGCTAGATGATATCACCCTAGACGAATTTCATCGCCCCGAAACCTTCTTCAAGAGTTTCACCCAAACTGGATGTACTCGCAACATTCACTTTGCCTACAAAGCCTCAACCTCCGACTTCGGACAACGAGGAGGTTGTCTATTTTACGACTTAGGCTGTCGCGGACCGATGACTCATTCTTCCTGTAACCGAATTTTGTGGAACCGAGTCTCCTCCAAAACCCGGGCTGGAATGCCTTGTCTCGGCTGTACTGAACCCGAATTTCCGTTCCATGACCTGCAACCCGGCACCGTCTTTAAAACCCAAACCGTGATGGGAGTTCCCAAAGAATTACCCACAGGAGTCAACCGCAAAGACTACGCCCTATTAACCGTTGTGGCTAAAGATTCAACCCCGAAATGGGCAGAAGAAGACATTTTCACTGTTTAACAAACGGCTTTCAAACAGATACCGATAAATAGGAAACAGGTAACAGAGAAGATTCATCATTGATAACTGTTCCCTGTTCCCTACGCTTCGGCGCTATACCTATCACCTAAAATTAATAGAGAGAACAAACATGGTTGCCCAACGAACATCTGTCGAAACTTTAGATATATCTCCCGTGGGTCGAGTCGAAGGAGACTTAGATGTACGAGTCGATATCCAAGATGGCCAGGTCGTTAACGCTTGGACACAAGCCCAACTGTTTCGCGGGTTTGAAGTTATTCTACGAGGAAAAGACCCCCAAGCTGGATTAATTGTTACCCCGAGAGTCTGTGGAATTTGCGGCGCCTCTCACCTCACCTGTGCATCTTGGGCGTTGGATACCGCTTGGGAAACCGAAGTTCCTCGCAATGCAATTTTAGCCCGAAATTTAGGTCAACTCGTCGAAACCATTCAAAGCCATCCCCGTTATTTTTACGGCTTGTTTGCCATTGACTTAACCAACAAAAAATATCAAAATAGCCCTTTTTACGAAGAAGCTTGTCGGCGGTTTGCCGCTTATACCGGAAAATCCTATGAAATTGGCGTCACTATTTCCGCGAAACCCGTTGAAATTTATGCGTTATTTGGCGGACAATGGCCTCATTCTAGCTTTATGGTTCCCGGTGGGGTAATGTGTGCGCCGACTTTAACCGATATTACTCGGGCTTGGTCGATTTTAGAATATTTCCGCACGAACTGGTTAGAACCCGTTTGGTTGGGTTGTTCATTAGAACGTTATGAAGAAATTCAATCATACGATGATTTTATGGACTGGTTGAATGAAAGTCCGAATCATCTCAACTCCGACTTAGGCTTTTATTGGCGAATGGGGTTAGATATTGGTTTAGATAAATTCGGGATGGGAACCGGAAAATACATGAGTTGGGGTTATCTCCCCCACGAAGATAAATATCAACGCCCAACAATTGCCGGACGCAATGGGGCGGTGATGATGAAAAGCGGGGTTTATGATAGTTTTAGCGACACTCATCAACTGATGGAACATCATTTCACTCGCGAAAATACCAGCCATTCTTGGTACGAGGAAGGCAACGAAGATGTACATCCGTTTGACCGTTTTACTGTTCCCCAACAAAACAACGATATTGATTTCTTAGAAGGCGCTTATACTTGGTCAACCGCCGTTAAACACCAAGATTTTGGACGGATGGAAGTCGGTTCACTTTCTCGTCAACTCGTCGCAGGCGGACATCATGGTGAGAGTTGGCAATATTATGATGGCTTTATTCTTGATATGTTCAAGAAAATGGGTGGGCCGAGTGTGCATCTGCGTCAGTTAGCCCGAATGCACGAACAAGTGAAATTATATCGAGAAGTTGAACGCTGTCTGCGCGAGTTTAAACTGCGGGACCCCTGGTATATCAAACCCACCCAAAAAGACGGACGGGGTTGGGGGGCAACTGAAGCCAGTCGCGGTGCCTTGTGTCATTGGGTTGAAATTGAAGATGGCAAGATTAAAAACTATCAAATTCTCGCCCCTTCGACTTGGAATATCGGCCCTCGTGACGGTGAAGGCGTTCGTGGCCCTATCGAAGAAGCGTTAATTGGTACCCCTATTGCCGATAAAAATGACCCCGTAGAAGTGGGTCATGTCGCCCGTTCTTTTGACTCTTGTTTAGTGTGTACCGTTCACGCTCACGATGCGAAAACAGGTGAAGAATTAGCCCGGTTCCGTACCGCTTAAAAGGGTTTGATTCTGTTATGTTTGTGGGCGCAAGCAACTGGGCGCAAGCAACGGGGCGCAAACCGCAGCGCCCCTACGGGTTTACTAATAGCTGGTGACTGTTTAAACAATACCTGCTTGTTGAAAAACTTGTTGGGCGGTAAATGTTATTCCTTCTAATAAATTATCGCTCACAGTTGCTTCCTCTCGTTTCGTTTCGTTTGTGGGGGTGCATCGGGATAAAAAATGGTGATGGTTTTTGCTTTTGAGTCAACCACCCAAACTCTTGAGACTCCTGCATTGAGATAATCAATCGCTTTTTCACTCATCTCGCCAAATGTTTGCTCGGGTGATATAATTTCAATGGCTAATTCTGGTGGAACCGGACAAGCTTCATCCTCAAATCGTTCTAACGGAAGACGATTATAGGAAATATAAAGTAAGTCGGGAATCAAAACCCAATCTCGATTATTTTTTTTGAGAACAACAGCCCAATAATCCCCACTTCTCCTCGGTTTTTACACCATTCGGTTAACAGCATACACAGAGAACCTCTTAGTCGAGAATGAAAACGTTTATAACCCTTTTTAGCTTCTTCCCCAAGAAGCCCCACGTCTGACCCGACAGGGCAGCGTGAGATGAATTGCGGTCAGGGTTTATCGGAATTAGGTTGGTTTTGGTTTTCAATGTATTGTCTTAAGGTTGAAATAGTAACTCCGCCGCAACTAGCGACAAAGTAAGAGCCATTCCATAAAACATCTTTCCAATAGAAAGAATTTAAGTGGTCGGAAAATTCTTGTCTAAGCTTTCGAGACGTTACAGATTTGAGATTATTAACCAAATTACTTAAAGCAATGTCAGGATGGTATTGGAAAAGAAGATGAACATGATTGTCTTCCCCGTTAAACTCAATTAATTTACAATCCCACTTGTGGAGTAATTCTTCAAGGATGGAGTGTAACCTATTCAGCATTTCAAGAGTAAAAACTTTCCGTCGATACTTGGTTGTCAAAACCAAATGCACTTTGAGGTCA
>NZ_AUZM01000086.1 GCF_000478195.2 Lyngbya aestuarii BL J
TCTAGTTTTTTGCCTTCGGGTAACTCAGTGAAAACGCGATCGCCTGCTTCGATTCCTTCTAAGATTTGAATTTGATTTCCAATCGTTGAACCGATTGTTACGGGATGAAATTGGGGTTGATTTTGTTCGTCGGGAAGTAAAACTCCGGTTTCTCCTTTATTAGTAATAATTGCCACGGTTGGCACCACTAACGCATTATTAAGTTTATCCCCAATAAATTTTAAATCAACATTCATCCCGGACTGAAGTAAATCTTTCCCGGTGATCATTTCAACTCGGGCTTGAAACAGGGTTACATCTCGTTCTTTTACGGCTTCTGGGGCGATTAATTGTACCCGTCCTTTAAAGACTTGATCGGGGTAAGCATCGGCAATAATTTCGACTTTTTGATTGGGTTGAATTCGACCAATATCGGCTTCGGGAATTTTCGCTAAGACTTCTAAATCTTTTGCCAAAGCCACTATCGAAGTTGAAGTTGCTGAAGTCGCATCGGATGCCGATGTTGCCGGGGTTACAAATGCCCCTTCTACTGCATAACGTTGAGCAATAACTCCTGCAAACGGGGCGCGAACTTTTGTATCTTCTAACTGCGTTTCATAGTAGCGAACTTGTGCTTGAGCTTCTCGAACTTCCGCCAGGGCTGCGGCTATTTCTTCCGGACGAGTTCCATTAATTAACTGATTCAAATTGCTGCGAACTTCTGCAACTTCGGCGGTCGCTGCGGCAATGTCTTCAACCCGAGCGCCATTTTGCAATTGTCGCAAAGCTTGACGTTCCATCTCAACTGTTGCAACGAGTCTATCAACTTGACTTCGCTGACTTTGTTTAAGTTGTTCGATGCGTCTGGCGGCTTCATCAACGACAGCACTCAGTCGGCGTTCATTTTGCAGATATTCCTCTAAACTATCTTCAGAAACCGCCCCTTGATTTCTCAAGCCTTGATAGCGACGCACCCGTTCACTGGCCAGTTCCAAATCCGCTTTGTTGGCGGTGAGTCTAGATTGGGCCTGAGCAATTTCATCATCCAAACTTCCCGAACGTGCATCGGCTAACCTGGCTTCGGCTTCATTGAGTTTAGCTTGAGCGACAGCAACTTCCTCCATCCGGGTTCCGGCTTCGAGTTCAGCTAAATTGGCTAAAGCCCGATCTAACTTGGCTTGGGCGGCGGCGATTTCTTCGGGACGACTACCCGTTTGTAATTTGTTCAAGTTCGCTCTTACCCGCGCTACCCCCGCTTCGGCTTGTAACACCTGCGCTTCTATTTCTCCGCTTTCCATCCTCGCAACAACTTGACCCGCTTCGACATAATCACCTTGTTCGACAAACAGTTCAGATAGACGTCCTTGCGTTTTTGGGCTGAGGTTCACCCGTCGTACAGGTTGAACAACACCACTGGCGGTTATCCGCACCGTTAAATCCTGAGTTTCGACAGGAACCGTGAGGTTTTCAATCATCTCTGGTTTAAGCTGGGTGCGGTTCCCAGCCCAATACAAGGCAAAAGGAACCGTGAGTAAACCTGTAGCCAATAGCCCAACCAATAGGCGTTTAAAGCGATGTTTGGGTTGTTTCGGAATCGGTTGTTCAGCAACACTCGGCTCGATTTCACCTTTACCGTTGTGTTCGTAGATTTCTTCTTTCGGACTCGATAACATATATTGT
Source organism: Lyngbya aestuarii BL J (assembly GCF_000478195.2). GTDB lineage: Bacteria > Cyanobacteriota > Cyanobacteriia > Cyanobacteriales > Microcoleaceae > Capilliphycus > Capilliphycus aestuarii. The sequence goes on from NZ_AUZM01000086.1 coordinate 1,660, forward strand.
TTCACCCTCCAACAGTTATTACATCAGGAGTAGAGGGTATAATGAACAGCATCCTCTCTCTATCTTGATCTTAATGATTTCAGGACTATCTGCTGAGTGGAACTATCCACATCTTCAAGTGTCAACGGGGTAGCACAGGGTAGCGTTGGGTCTAGATCTCGAACCTCAGCTCTGATCAGGACAAAAAATAAATTTCAACTGCGATCTGCTCAGACAACCATCCACTTTTTCAAGTGTCACGGTAAACCTGGTTATCAAGAGGGAACAATTTTCAGCTATGATAAAAAAGCTAAAATTTCTGAGTAGTTTATGACTTGGGGGAACCTGTTACAACCTGATTTGATATTAGGTGATTCCGTGACTGGCTTGAAACCAGAGATCCTAGAGCAAAATCGCTTGAGGGGCCTGCTATTGGATGTTGATGAAACGTTGCTTCCTATTACCCGTTCTCAAGTGTCTGAGGAACTTCATCAGTGGATTGAAACGATTCGACCTCTCGTGAGTGTGTGGTTGGTCAGTAACAATATCAGTCAACCTCGAATTAGTGCGATCGCTAACGCTTTGAATTTGCCTTACATTAGTGGAGCAGGTAAACCGTCTCGACGTAAAGTTAGACGGGCTGTTGATGCGATGAATTTGCCGATTTCACAAATTGGTATGGTTGGCGATCGCTTATTTACCGATGTATTAGTCGGAAATCGCTTGGGAATGTTTACGATTTTGGTTGAACCGATGCTAGATTCTACACCCGGAAGTACACTGTATTCGATGCGATCGCTAGAAGTGTGGCTTTCTAATATTTTGGGGGCGTCTCTCAAGCTTGATTAAATGAATGTTGATCAGGGACTTGATGGACTCAAATGTAAAAAAATGTTAAGAAAACTTTTGTGATTAAACTTTCATGGGAATATATCAATGTTTTCAAATCTGGGTCTATCTAATATAAAGACCCTCAGTATAAAACATAATCAATCAACTCCTGCCAATTGTGCCAGCTATATTTATGAGAACTAAGCTGGCATTTCTTCATGGAAAACTGAGGTTGTGATTCCAGAGAAAATAAAAATTATTCATTAACTGTAAATAAACCCCAAACTGAGAGAGTTAAAACAACAATAAAGCCCGATTCTTACGCTTTAAAAACTCCTATGTCTCAAACAATAGTTGTTAAAATTGGCACTTCTAGTTTAACTCAAGTGAAAACAGGTCACTTAGCGTTATCGACCTTAGCAACATTAGTAGAGACGCTGACTCACCTACGCCAAAAAGGAAAACAAGTGGTCTTAGTTTCTTCAGGCGCTGTCGGAGTCGGTTGCGATCGCTTAGGACTGAGTGAACGACCTCGCACGATTACCCTCAAACAAGCAGTAGCAGCAGTGGGTCAAGGGCGTTTAATGCGGGTTTATGATGATTTATTTACTTGTTTAAATCAACCCATTGCTCAAGTTCTCCTGACTCGTGGTGATCTGATTCAACGCAGTGGTTATGTTAATGCTTATAATACCTTTCAACAACTCTTAAAACTGGGTGTTATTCCGATTGTCAATGAAAATGATACAGTTGCTGTTGATGAACTCAAATTTGGAGATAATGATACTCTTTCAGCGTTAGTGGCGAGTTTAGTCGAAGCAGACTGGCTATTTTTATTGACTGATGTTGATCAACTGTATTCAGCCGACCCCCGTGATAATCCTAATGCACAACCGATTGATTTAGTCACTCATATCGAACAACTTCAAGACCTACAAGTACAAACCGGAGACTCGCGCAGTGGTTGGGGAACCGGGGGAATGATTACAAAAATAGAAGCGGCTAGAATTGCAACCAGTTCCGGGGTTAGAACCGTAATTACAGAGGGAAAATCCCCTCAAAATTTAGAAAAAATTCTAGACGGTGCAACCATAGGAACCCATTTTGCAGCACAAGCAAGACCTGTTAATGCTCGTAAACATTGGATTGCTAATGTATTAATTCCGATGGGAAAACTCTATTTAGATCCGGGTGCTGTACGAGCAATTGGTCAACAGGGAAAGTCTCTCCTCGCGGCTGGAATTACGCAAATTGAAGGAGAGTTTCAAGCCCAAGATTCGGTAAAAATCTGTGATTTAGGAGGTCGAGAAATTGCCAGAGGGTTAGTCAATTATAATAGTGCAGAACTCCAAAAAATCAAAGGATATCGTTCCGAAAAAATTCCGGAAGTGTTAGGATATGCGGGAGCAGAAACGGTGATTCATCGAGATAATTTGGTGATTTATAATGATCCAGATAGATAATTTTTGGGTGAATAGATCCTCAATTTATCTACAGATAACACCGATAATTAAGCGTTTGAATCGTTGCAGGATGTTCAAATGGATAGTATATAGAATGAATTGTTCCGGGGTCTAATTGCCAATTTTGAACTTGATTTAAACTTAAATTGAGAACTTGACTCAAAAAGTGTTTGATAATCAAATCATCTACAATCACTAAACCTGTTCGTACTTTTTTCTCGTATTTAGAAGCCGAAGCAATTTGATTTCGTTCTTGAATTTTTTTCTCCCATGCTTGTAACAAATCATCTTTTAAAACTTGAAACTGCATGACATTGGGATGATAACGAAGAATTTGGTCGGATATAATTTGAGAGTTATTCAAAATTTGACTTAAACAAAAATAAATTGAAACCTCTTGAAGCTGTTCAGAGATTTTTTTAATTTGTTGAGGGTTTTGATTGGAAGCGGAAACAAACAGTAAACGTAATCCTTGGTTTTCAACTTCGAGTCGAGGTAAACTTTCACATAAATGAGCTGTCATATTAATAGCCTTTAATTCTCCAGGGTTGAGACGATTTTGCGGAAACTTTAAAATACTGATACCACAACTTGATTGCTGAATGCTATGAAACAAATTAGCTTCAATACCCAAAGCCGTATTAATTAAAGCCCGATTTTTATGGCGATGACTGATCACTAAAATAGTTTGACCTTGATGGTGACTCAGAACAGTTTTCCAAAACTTTTTAGAATCTTGATAAAGAGCTAATTCGGGATAAATAGAGTTTTGAATTGGGGTAAAGACTGCCGATTTTTTCAGTCTTGTCGCTGCTATTGGAGAGGAATAAACTTCACTCTGTAATTCCTGGGAAAATTCTTTTTTAACCTTTTGTAACGGTAAACCTTGCCAAGCCGAAAGATCAATTTCTTCTAAATCTTCAGACTGACGCATTTGAGGTAAAGTTTTCCCTGTTTGACTAAAAGCCGCTAAAATTTCAATCGCCGTTTGTTGAGACGGTTTGAGTGGGCTAGTGTAAATTGCACTAATCTTCGATTTTTTTAATGCTAAACCAGTTAAATAAGCATGATCACGACCTTTTTCTGTTAAGACATCCTGATCATAGTTTTCTGAATAATAACCCGGAAGATCAGAAAGACTTTCACCGTGACGAACTAAAATTATCGTTGTTTCATGACTGAGGCGACGAGGGACATTAACAGGTAAACGCATAAAAGGCTTCTCCCGGTTTGAATAGTAGAATGAGTTGCGTTCGTTGTTGGAAACATTTATACTCTGACACCCAGAAGAGAGAGTAGGGGTACAGCAGTCGCCATACCCTTACGGTATTCAGTGTTAGCACTGAGGATAAGGAAGCGCGTGTATAGAGTTATAGGGTTTCTCTGATAGACTTTTCGCAACCGAGAGAAAATTTTTTTGGGGATGTATCGCGTGAGGTGACTAAAACTCCCCTATACCTAAGTAGTCGGACATATCGATGTCATGTGGAAGTTGCGTTAGGGTAACAGAGAATTAGGATTAGAATTAAATAGCCCTGTCCGATAAACAGGTAAGGTCACAGTAATCGTTGTTCCTTGATTGAGTTGACTCTCAACCTGAATCTGACCTTGATGATTGTCAACAATGGCTTGGGCGATCGCGAGTCCGAGTCCAGTTCCTTGATAACGACGATGACTCCGAGACGGATCAACTCGATAAAAACGATCAAAAATTTGCGGTAAGGCTTCTGGGGGAATTCCCATTCCGGTATCTTGAACCCAAACTTGAAGTCGTTCAAATTGAAAATGGGGTTTGTCTCCAGATTCGCTGGCTTTACTCAACCAAAGACGTTTTCCCGCTCGAATCCATTGCAGTTGAACGGTGACTTTACCCCCTTTAGGACTGTGTTGTACTGCATTATCGACCAAATTCGTAAATAAACGCACCAATTGATCCCAATCCCCTGTTAAGGTAAAATAATCTTCTAAACTCATCTCAGGAGTTGCTGTTTCCTCGGTAGAAGTTTCGATTTCTCGAACTTGAGGATCAATAATATCGAGATGGAGATGAATTCCTTTTGCAGTCGCGATCGCGGTTTGTTCTTCGACCACTTCCATTAAGACCGCATCGAGAGGAAGCGACACAAACTGAGATTGAACAATTCCGCTATCAGTACGGGCGAGAAATAGCAAATCATCGACTAAACGCCCCAAACGACGAGTTAGACGTTCGATCAATTGTAGGTGTTGACGTTCACTCGGATTGAGATCAGGTTCAGCTAAAGCGACTTGAACATTGGTTTGAATCGTCGCCACAGGACTCCGCAATTCGTGAGACGCATCTGCGGTAAACTGTTTTAAACGTTGATAGGATTCACGCACCGGAGCGATCGCTAAACCGGAGAGAAACCAACCAATCGCCCCCACCGAAATCACCGCCACAGTCGCCCCCAAAGTCAGATCAATCATCAATTGACGAGTGGGTTTGGTGACTTCAAACCAGGGATGACTGATACGGAGATAGCCCAAAACCTGACGACCGACTTGAACGCGATCGCTGATTTGTCGGAGTACAATAGATTCAGTTTGACCCAGTTTAGGAATGCGAACCGTTTCCCCATTGCGGTTGAGATGAAAAGGAAGATTCAACGGTTCCGAGAACGTAGACCACAATAATTCCCCCGTCGGACTAAACCATTCGATCTCAATGCGATCATCATCTGTAGCGTCAGTGTTGTGGCGAAAACTGGCTTCTACATTGACTAAAAACTGACGATTTGCTGAAGTCGTTTCCTCTCCGAGAAAAACAGACTCAATCACAAGTGATCGTTCGACAACTTCTAGGACATGATTGAGGGTATCATCAATTCGTTCGATCAGCGTATTACGAAAATAGAGAAAAAAGCCACAGACGAATAATATTAACAAAACAGCAGTGACACTGGTGTACCAAATTGCCAAACGGCGACGAGTTGCTTGAAACATTTATTTTAGATGAATCTTTGGCGATCAACCGGAATTCTTGAATAAGATTTGAGGCGGAAATTATCGTCAGTTAACGGTGGAGGGAGACATTAAACTTATCTTTCCGGATTTTGCAGAAAAAGTCACGATCAGACATAATGTGAGTGTCCAAAGATCATCTTACCCTAAAACTCTCACGTCCAATGACTCTTAACCCTGGCGAGATCGCTCCTGAGTTTATGTTACCGGATACCGAAGGAATTTCGGTGAGTTTAAGTGATTTTCGAGGACAACCTGTGGTGTTGTATTTTTACCGCAGCACGCGGTCACAAGAGAAGCCCCGGATTTAAAATCCGGGGAACGAGTGACCCTCGCGATCATACTCCCGGCTGTACAAAAGAAGCTTGTGGTTTTCGGGATCTGTATGCAGAATACCGTTCTCAAAATATTGCGGTGTTGGGCGTAAGTACAGATGATGCTAAATCTCATGCAAAATTTGTCAGCAAACATCAACTTCCTTTTCCTTTGTTGTCTGACGAAGGCGGAAAAGTCGCTAGTCTTTATGGGAGTTATGGGTTAAAAAAGTTTATGGGTCGAGAGTTTATGGGAGTTTACCGTCATACATTTGTGATTGATGCTGATGGTCAGCTTGTTAAGATTTATCGCAAAGTCAAACCTGCTGATCATGCGGCTGAAGTTCTTAAACTGTTTACCCCAGAATAGAGGTTTAAAACATTGGTAGAATCTGTCAAAAAGTTATGGCAGTTTGGACAGACGGTATTGGGAATTATCTTCCGCCATCCAGTTACAGGCGTGAGTGTTGTCCCGATTTTACCGGATGGCCAAATTATCTTCGTTCGACGGCGTGATAATGGTAAATGGGCTTTACCGGGAGGCATGGTAGACTGGGGCGAAGATATCCCCACTGCGATGCGACGAGAACTCCTCGAAGAAACCGGACTTGAGTTAATCGAAATGGGTCGTTTAGTCGGGGTTTACTCCGCACCTGATCGCGATCCGAGAGTTCATTCTATTTGTATTTTAGTCGAAGCAAAGGTTCAAGGCTCAATTAGTATTCAGGATCAAGTTGAAATTAGTGAAGTCAAAGCTTTTAGTCGAGAGTCAATTCCTAAAGATACCCTCAGCCATGACTACGCCCGCCAAATTCAAGACTACTTAGAAGGTCGCACAACATTAGCTTAAACAGACGATTAGAGTTTGTATTCAGTTTAGTGTAGATCTAAATTGACATTAATTTGAAAGTTGGCTAAAAATAAACCAATGAGTAATACAAACTCGACATAAGCAAGAGTTAGCAGAGACAAAAGAGTGAATCTAATCATCTCATGGGTACTTTGTCCCTCTAGCCGCTCTGACTTTTTTCTGTTATAAACACTCTCATACCCACTTAAACCTGTTGTTTATTCAGCTCATAAAATAAAATTTTAACGATGTTTGAACAGATTCATCACTCGCGCATCAAACTGTCTCAGGGTCAAATTTTCTGGCGTGAAGCTGGCTACTCCGACCTTAACCTCGTATTTTTACATGGAGCGTGGCAGGATGGTAGTCAATGGTTGCCTGTTTTTGAGCATTTGTGTGGCGAATATCGTTGTTTTGCGCCGGATTTATTGGGATGTGGAGAATCAGAGTTTCCCAATATTCACTATTCTATCGATTTAATGGTAGAAAGTCTAGCAGAATATCTCAACTTACTGAAGTTAGAAGATGTTTGTTTAGTTGGTCATTCTTTAGGGGGATGGATAGCCGCGAGTTTTGCGTTGAAATACCCCGAAAGAGTGCGACGTATTGTATTAATTTCTCCGGAAGGGGTGAAGGCAAGCGAGCAAGAAGGACGTTGGCGTTGGCGTCGTTGGTTAGCTCATGGGCCTGCACCTTTACATTTTATCTTAAAACTGATTTATCCGTTTGCCTTTTTAATTGGACAGGGGAAGAAAGTCAAACAAACGCTACAACAAAGACAACAAATGCTGAATTATGTCAGTGCTTCCCGACTCCTGTTTAAACGGCGATGGGCAGAGTATCGTTCAGAATTATTGGATGAACGCTTGTCTAACCTCAGAGCGCCTGTACTGATTTTACAAGGAACTCACGACCAACCGATCGCATTATCGATGAGTGAATCCTATTCTGTTCTTGCACCGATGGCTGATTTACAATTTGTTAAACCGGGTAATGACAATTTACCCGCAGAAGTTCCCGATGTAATTGCCCAATATATTCGAGAATTCATTGCTGGGTATCTGAAAATAGTTTAATCAAGAGTTTAACTGTTTTTTATTCACCCCTATCTGTGGCACAAACTACTCGATTTCTTCCTAAAGCCTTTGCTTGATAAAGAGCGGTATCTGCTATTGTGAGTACCGCTTCTAATGTCTCTCCATGTTCGGGGAAACAAGCTACACCAAAAGACGCCGTAATCGAGCCTAAAGATTGATTTTCATGATGTAACTGTAAATGTTCAATCTGATAACGAATTTGTTCAGATCGGGCTTGAGTATCACTGAGGGAAGCTTCCGGTAAAATCAACGTTAATTCTTCTCCTCCATAACGACAAGCAACATCAGAACTCCGTACACTATTTTGGAGTAACCGAGCGACTGTTTTGAGAACTTCATCTCCCGCATCATGTCCGAATTGGTCATTAAACCGTTTAAAATGGTCAATATCAATCATCACAATTCCCACAGAATAGTGATTTCGTCTTGCCCGATGAATTTCTTGTTCTAAAGATTCTTCTAAATAACGACGATTAAAAAGTCCCGTTAGTGCATCTCGCATACTTTGGGCTTTAAACTTTTCTTGAAGTTTAACATTAGCTAAAGCAACTGCTAAATGTTCTGCAACAGTACGAGCAAGTTGTTGCTTGGCGGGTGTAAGTTGTCCTGAAGTTAATGCAGCAATATAAAGTAATCCTAATGTATTTCCTTGAGCCATCATCGGCACACACAACGACTCTGCGGGTAGAACATTCTCTTGAGTAATATGTTGACAAAATAAATTTGGAGATTTTGCTTCTATCCAATGAACACATCCTCGTCGCAACGCCCAACATTCATCGAGTCGAAAGAGGGTTGGGATGACAAAATCTTCGCTTCCCCAGGTGGCAACGGCTTCGACATAATGTTCTGACTCTCCCAATAGAAATACACCTCCTCCACAGTCAGGAAATAAAGGTTTGAGTAAATCAGCAAGCATCTGATGGGCTTCTTGTAATGAACTAGAAGCTTGCACAAAGCTATTCATCTCCCCCAGTAATACCATCTCTTGATTACGCTGTTCTAAAGCATTCATCCCCTCCCTTAATTGAGTATTAATTTCACGTAACTGTTGCCGGATTTTTTTACTTTCAGTAACATCAATACAAGAACCAATATATCCTGTAAATTCTTGACTTTGATTAACTTGAGGAATTCCTGTTTCGAGTAACCAGCGATATTCCCCATCCGCACGTTTTAAGCGATATTCAAGATAAAATTCTTCTCGCAGTTGAAACTTATGCTGATAGACTTTTAAAAATTCTTCTCTATCTTCTGGGTGAAGATTTTCTATCCAACCATTACCAACTTCTTGTTCTAAAGTTCGTCCGGTAAAAGATAACCAACTTTGATTAAAAAAGTAACGGAGCGCATCATTTCCTGAAATCCAAATCAATACCGGAGCATGATCGGCCATCAACCGAAATCGTTCTTCACTCTCGCGTAAGGCTTGTTCTATTTGCTTACGTTTGGTAATATCAGTAATCATAGCAAAAGCACCCATATATTGATTAGATGTATCAAAAATAGGTGCCATACAGACAGAGGTCCAGAGAATCTCTCCTGTTTGACGGCGAAACTTAAAATCATGTTGTTCTGAGATTCCTAAACGCTGACGTTCCAGGTTTGCTGCGGCGATTTCCCAGTTGTCCTCATCAATAAACTCAAACATCGATTTTCCCATCATATCCTCTACATGACAACCGAGCATTGTCGCCATTTGTTCATTAACAAACGTGGTTCTGTTCGCCGCATCAATCACCCAAACACCCTCAATTGTGGTTTCAATAATGCGACGGTAACGTTCTTCACTTTCTCGTAATGCTTGTTCGATCTGTTTTTGTTCGCTAATATCTTGACTACTGACTCGTCGTCCTAACCACTGTCCATCATTACTATAAACAGATTGACATTGATGAGCAATCCAACGTATTTCTCCGGTCTGGGTAATAATCCGAAAATCGACAAAATAAGGTTGATTTTGCTGAAAATGTTCTTGCAAATATTCTAAAATAATCTCTCGATCTTCAGGATGAACAATTGCGATTAATAGTTGTGGGTTGCGAATAAATTCTTCAGGTTGATATCCCGTAATTCGTTTACAAGATGGAGAAACATACAGAAAGTTTCTGTCGGGATTAATCCAAGATTCCCAATTATAAGTGAAATTAGCGACGGTGCGAAAACGTTCTTCACTTTGACGAATTTTTACTTCTGCTTGCTGCCGTTGGGTGATATCACGCGCCACAGCATAAATACGATCTTGTTCTAAAACAGGTGTTGCCGTCCACAAGAACCAGCGATAAGTTCCGTCTTTACAGCGATAACGATTTTCAAATTCTAAGGTGTTTACCCCCTCTTTTAAGCGTTCGAGTTCTGCAATTGTGCGATCGCGATCTTCGGGGTGAACAAACTCAATAAAAGCTTGGGTAATAAATTCTTCTTCTGTATAACCGAGTGTCCGTTCCCAAGCTGGATTAACTCGCACAAAATAGCCGTCAAAGTTGGCAATACAGAGTAAATCACAGGAAAGATTAAAAAAGCAGTCTCGCTCTTGTTGAGCTTGAATTCGTTCGGTAATATCAGTTCTGATACTGACATAATGAGTCAGTCTTCCTTCTGGATCTTGCACAGGAGAAGTGGTTACTTCTGTCCAAAATAATGTTCCATTTTCTCGGTAATTGCGGACAATCACAGAACAACTTCGTTTTTCTCGCCAAGCGGTCTCTATTTCTTGTAAACCGACTTGATGAATGTCATCACGATACAAAAAACGATGATTTTTTCCTATCACTTTGGCGGCGCGATAGCCTGTCATTTTTTCAAAGCCAGAATTCACATAAATAATCGGATTTTCCTGTTGTGTCGGATCGCTAATTACGATTCCACTATGGCTAGAGGCGATAGCTCGTTCTAAGAGTCGGAGTCTGATTTCTTTCTGCTGTCGTTCCCAAATTTCTCGTTGTAAATGCAGATTGGTTTGCTCTAAGGCTAAAGTTCGCTCTCGGACTTTTATTTCTAAATTTTCTTTTGCCATTTTTAAAGCAAGTTCGGCTTTTTGTCGTTCTACTAATTCGTTTTGGAGTTGTGTGACTAAGGAAGCTTGTTGAATAGCGATCGCGACTTGGATGGCGAGTTGTTGTAAAAATTTAATCTCCCAATCAGACCAATGTCTAGGTTTTGAACAGTTTTGAGCAATTAATAATCCCCATAATTGGTTTTCGGATGGAGGAAGGGGAGATTGGGTTTTTGTGTCGGTGAGTAAAATGGGTACGACTAAGTTAGATCGCACTTTTAGTTGGGCTAAAAAGTCAGCATAACATGAGGTTAAATTTGCTTTTTCTCGATCCTCAAAAACATGAATTTCATTGGCTTTATAAAATCTATCTTTTGTGTTGAAAAAACAAGGATCTTGTACAGATTTTCCTGCGAGTGACCATCTAGGTGTTTCTACGGATTCTACCAAGACTTCTCCATCCCAATTGGGTTGAAAGCGATAGAGAATGACTCGTTCGTTCTGTAAAAATTGACGCACTTCATTAACGGTTGTTTGCAAGATTTCACTGAGATTGAGAGATTGACGAATCCGTAAAGATACGGAGGATAATAAACTATCTCGTTGAGATTGTAACTGAAGTTTTGCCATATATTCTTGCAGTTGCCGTTCAAGATTTAAGCCTAAACAATCGAGTAATTTGTCTTTTTCGGCACCAAGCTTCTGCACCTTCTCTCTCAGAATTGAGATGGTATTTTGGAGTTCTTCTGCTTTATTTTCTGAGTTCATCGTATTCTCTCTTGTTCAATGACTTCTCTTGGCATGATCTTAATTCACAGATAGAAATAAAATGATAAAAAATCTTATTTTTTTTAACAATTCTTTATATTGTAAAGTGCAAAAATATTTTAAATCTACAAATAGAGGATTAAAAATTATGACTATAATAATGAAATCTTAACAGTAAAAAAGCTCAAAAAAGTCAGGATGTTGGACAGTGAACGGTGAAGAATTCCGATGTTAAGTTTAGTGAACGCTTAGAGATCCTTGATCAATGATCCCTACGGTAACTTCAGATCCGCTAGTATCATAAAATTTAGACTTGTTGTAAAATTAGACTGAATGGTAATCGCAATTGATTTTGGTACCAGTAATACCGTTGTATCCCGTTGGAATCCAGCCACACAACAGCCCGAAACTCTGAAACTTCCAGGGTTAAGCTGGATATCGACTCAAAACCCCCCTCTGATTCCGAGTTTGGTCTATGTCACAGATGCCACTACCAATCAGGTCGTGTTAGGTCAGCAAGTGCGAGATCAGGGTTATGATATCAGCAGTGATCAGCGCTTTTTTCGCAATTTTAAACGCGGAATTGGCAGCGATATTCAGGGATTTCTCCCTCAACTTGATGGTCAAGTTGTCACCTTTGAACGGGTAGGTGAGTGGTTTCTCACTCAAGTGTTAGATGCGGTTCGAGAGATTCCTTTACCTGTAGACTCTTTAGTGTTTACAGTTCCGGTTGACAGTTTTGAAGCCTACCGTCATTGGTTAGGTCAAGTCTGTCAGTCTCTCGATGTCGAACAGGTGAGAATGTTGGATGAACCCACAGCCGCCGCTTTGGGATATGGACTCGCAGAAAAAGATCTGTTATTAGTGATTGACTTTGGGGGGGGAACGCTTGATTTATCTTTAGTTCGACTCAACAAAACGGTACAAAAACAACCGCTAGGATTTATTCTCAAATGGGGTCAAAAATCCTTTGCTGAATCTTCTGGACAAAAGACAAAAACAGCGCGAGTTTTAGCAAAAGCAGGTCAAAATTTGGGCGGTTCAGATATTGATAATTGGTTAATGGATTATTTTTCCCAAACGCAGGAATTGGTGAAAACCCCGCTTACTGCTCGTTTAGTTGAACGATTAAAAATTCAGCTTTCTTTACAAACTCAAGCGAGTGAAGTCTATTTTAATGATGAAACCTTAGAAAGTTATGAACTGGAAATGACTCGCGATCAATTTGAGAATATTCTAACACAACATCAGTTTTTTGAAAATCTAGATCGATCCCTGAACCAAGTGTTACAGCAAGCTCGACGTCAAGGCGTGGAAAAGAATAATATTAGCGGTGTTTTATTGGTGGGAGGAACTACAAAAATTCCGGCGGTTCAACATTGGGCAAAACAGTATTTTGAACCTGAAAAAATTCTTTGTGAGCGGCCTTTTGAAGCGATTTCTCATGGAGCTTTACAATTAAGTTTGGGGACTAAAATTGAAGATTTTCTTTATCATAGTTATGGGATTCGCTATTGGAATCGTCGGGATAATTGTCACAATTGGCATCCGATTATTAAGTCGGGTCAACCTTATCCGATGAGCGAAGCAGTAGAATTAGTTTTGGGTGCTTCTTTAGAAAATCAACCGAGTATTGAATTAGTGATTGGAGAGTTGGGGGCGGAAACGGGAGGAACGGAAGTCTTTTTTGATGGCGATCGCTTAGTTACACGGACTTTAGCCCCTGACAAAACAGCAGTACAACCGTTAAACGATACGGAAGAAGGACGCAGCATTGCCCGATTAAATCCGCCCGGATATCCGGGAAGTGATCGCATCAAAGTCTTATTTCAAGTGGATGACAAGCGGTTTTTAAGACTGACTATTGAGGATTTACTTACCTCTGAAATTTTAGTCAATAATCAAGCCGTTGTGCAGCTTAGTTAGAGGGAAGTTGTTTGGAAATATTCAGTTTTAAATCAGATTTACAGGTCGGCTTAACTTGTTTGTACAAGTCGAGGAATTTTAGAGAAAAAGAGTTGGGAAACCTAAAAGGAGGGTCTTAATCTTCTAAGGTTCCCAATAAGCGTAAAATCATCTCCACATCATTTAATTCTCCGACAATCCGCCGGATGGGTTCCGGCCAGATTTTAATCAAAGTGGGAGTTGCTGAGATTTGATCGGCTTCAGCTTGTTCGGGATGTTTCAGCACATCAATAACTTTTAGAGTATAAGGGTGATTAACAGATCGTTCTAAAAGTTTATGAAGTGTGGCGAGAGTTCGTTCCGTTGCTAAACTATGACCCGAAACAAATAAACGGAGAACATATCCGGCGGTTTGCGGTGAATTAATCTCTGAAGACTGATTAAATCGTAAACTTTGCGATCGCAACGTAGAAGTTACTTTTCGTCGGTCTGCATCAAGTTGAGTATCCATTTTTTGAAATTGTACAACCAAGTCGTGATTTTCCCAAAGTTGGGGGAACTGTTGATAATAAGTCGAAATAACAAGAGGGTTACACAATTCTTCAGGTTCTCTGGTGGGTTGCCAAACTAAATTGTCAAGACCAAAAACAGCATTGAGCAAAGTTTGATAACGTAGCACCGGAGGATAGGCTTCAGCAGACTGTTTAACCGTTTGGGTATTGGGATCAAGCCACTGGTCAAGAGTCGCCGTATAGCAGGGAACTAAAAAGTGGGGCGTTTCTGACAGTCCCAAAATTTCCTGTAAAGCTCCGCACAAATGTAAATGCCATCGACGCCGTTTACTGGGGTCGATACAGTAAATTAAATCTCCCCCTGGAGTAAAAAGTGCAATTCCTTTGAATAACGGGGAGTTGGTAGATTCAGTCGGTTTAGCAAAGTTCAAGGCTACCGATTAAGGAACCAAAGAAATTGGATAATTTCACAAATCCACTCAGCAAGAAGTGTGAACTGTGATCGCCCAGTTAGGCTCAATAAAATTCCTCACAATTCACACTTTACCTTAAACTTGAGATCAAGGGCTTAAACTTCAGACTTTTCTTAGACTTGAGAGCAACGATGACTAAACGCGGCCCCGTAGCATTTGAGCCATCTCATTGGGGTAGGGTGACATCTCTAGACAGGTTTCTTCTGTAATTCGACCTTCTTGATAGAGAGTGTAAAGAGATTTATTCATTGTGGTCATACCTTCATAGGTATCTTTAAGCATAATTTGGTTAATTTCTTCGTACTGATCTTTAACAATGTATTCTTTGATGACATCAGTATTGATTAAGATGTCATGAAAAGCCGCCCGCTTACCATCAGTAGTTTTACAGAGTAACTGAGCAATAATCGCCACCAACGATTCAGAAAGCGAGACTTTAATCGATTTCTGTTCTTCAGCCGAGAACATATCCAAAATCCGAGTTAGGGTTTTAATGGCGCTGTTGGTGTGTAAAGTTCCGGCGACTAAGTGACCTGTTGTTGAAGCTTTGAGCGCAATTTGCATGGTTTCTTTATCCCGAATTTCACCGACTAGCATCATATCGGGATCTTGACGCAAAGCTCCTTTAAGGGCGTTAAAAAACTTGAGGGTATGACGTCCGACTTCCCGGTGTTTAATCAACGCTTTTTTACTTTCGTGAACAAATTCTACCGGGTCTTCAATGGTAATAATATGATAGGGAAAACTCTTATTCATGTAGTCAATCATCGCCGCCAGGGTCGTAGACTTCCCTGAACCCGTCGGTCCGGTGATTAACATCAGTCCCTTGTGGTAGTGGCAGATTTTTTTAAAGACTTCCGGTAGATTGAGTTGCTCCATGGTGAGAATTGTAGCCGCAATCAATCGTAATACCATCGACGGGCCTCTGAAGGTATCAAAAGCACTAATCCGCACCCGCACAAAGCCAAAGTCAAAAGCCCCATCAAAGTCTAAATTTTGTTGAAAATATCCAATTTCATCATCGCTCATACATTCCCGTAACCAACTCATAAAAGTATTTAAGTCTGTTACCGGATACCCTGGGGAGACAATATCACCCCGTTTGCGGAAGCGGGGTTCTTCATTCACCCCTAAGTGAAGGTCAGAAATGCCTTCTTCGTTAGCTCGTGTAACAATTTCTCTGAGGGTGGGATGTCCTTCTGTCGGGCCAGGGCCTCGCCGAGATCCCGCCGCTCCCGATGCAACGGGTTGAGCCAATTGAGGGGCTTCAGTAGACCGAGGGGCTTGAGAAGGGGCTTGAGGAGTAGCAACTTCAGCCGAAACACCGGGAGAACGACCCACTTTTGGCGGTGCTGGAGGACGGGGGACTTTTGGTGGCGGTGGAACAGGAGGACGAGATGCTTGTGTCATAATTGCACTACCTTAATAATTGATGAGAGGACTGGGGTAGAGATTTAAGTTCAGTCTAGCCTTGAATTCTTGAAGATCGCAAAGAGACTCAAGAATTGATAAACGGTTCGTGCCGTCTCCTTCGTCAAAGGGCGGAATCATCGGTAACTTATATTTTTTTGAAGATGTAAAAGCTCAGAGTGTAGCCATACTATTAATGGGTAAAGTTGTGAATTTGTCAAACCCGAAAATTGTAGGATTCAACTGAAAATACAGTCTCAATCCATCAGTATTCCCCAAATCAGATGACAAAATAAACTTCTTGCCAAAAAAACCTCAATATTGAGGAAAATCAGGTTAAACCTCTAAACTGTATATATGAATTTAGACGATCTCGCCTTTAGTTCTGCACTTGAGCAAGCCCAACTGATTCGTAGCAAACAACTCTCACCGACAGAATTAGTTGAACTTTATCTCAATCGGATTGAATTGTTAAATCCGCAACTCGGCTGCTATTTTACAGTAATGGCAGAGACGGCGATCGCAGAGGCGCAAACCCAAACCGAACAACTCGCCACTGACGATCCTTTAGAACTTCCCCCTTTTTTCGGGGTGCCGATTTCTATAAAAGATCTCAATGCCGTAGCCGGAGTTCGCTGTACTTACGGTTCTCGGGTGTTGATGAACCAAGAGGCTACTTATGATGATGCCGTTGTCACTCGCATTCGCCAAGCCGGATTTATTATCCTCGGCAAAACGGCTACTTCTGAAGTGGGTTCGTTGCCTTATACCGAACCTGAAGGCTTTCTGCCGGCTCGTAATCCTTGGAATTTAGAATATACTCCGGGAGGTTCTTCTGGGGGTGCTGCGGCTTCTGTAGCTGCGGGACTTTGTGCGATCGCTCACGGTTCAGATGGGGGTGGTTCTGTACGTGGCCCCGCTTTTTGTTGTGGGTTAGTCGGACTCAAACCGTCTCGGGGTCGTATTTCTCATGCCCCTGTCGGTGACTATCAAAATGGCATTTCAACTAACGGGGTGATCGCTCGCACAGTAGCAGATGCGGCGGCTTTACTGGATGTAATGTCGGGTTATGTGACTGGAGATCCCTACTGGTTGCCCAATCCAGAGGTTTCATTTCTACAGGCGACTCAACACCCGATAGGATCGCTAAAAATTGCCTTTTCAACCAAAATTCCTCCAGTTGGTGAAGCAACAGAAGCTTGTCAAGAGGCGGTTAAAGATACCGTGCAGCTTTTAGAAGACATGGGACATCAAGTGGAACGGGGTTGTCCAGATTTTACCGATCTGATTGAACCGTTTAAAGTGGTTTGGCAAGCGGGTGTAGCGGCATCCGGTATTCCCAAGGACTTACTGACCCCGATGAATCAATGGTTACTCGAACAAACCGGATCAGCCGGGGATTATTTACGGGCGGTGAGTCAATTGCAAGGGGTTGCTCGTCGCATTGTTGCTTTTTTTGATCAGTTTGATATTTTACTTCTTCCGACCTATATGCACTCAGCGATTCGTGTGGGAGAATATGAACATCTATCTCCGGAAGAAACCATCGAACAGATTATCAAATGGATTGCTCCTTGTCCGCCTTTTAATGCAACCGGACAGCCAGCGATCGCCATTCCGACTGGTTTGAGTGCTGAAGGATTACCGATTGGGGTGCAGTTAATAGGTAAACCGGCCGATGAAATTACTTTGATTGCCATCGCTGCTCAACTCGAAGCCGCTAAACCCTGGAATCATCGTCCAACCGCAATCAGCAGTTAATAAAATTGAGACATTCAGAAGTTCAAATCTCAGATCTCAAAGCCTGGGGTTGGGTTTAGAGCCACAGGATTTACTCAGGGTGACATTGATAACTGATCACTAAAAAGGCTGTTAAGCTATAGCAGGTCGCAAGTCGTGTATTGACAAATTGATGAAATGCAGAAACTCTCAAACCTAAGATTGAGAGTATTTTTTAACTCCCTGTTGCAAGCTTGCTTTAAGATTGTCAGCTTTTAGCTGCACAATAAGATAGACAAGGAGTTTAGTTAATCCTTGTTGTTTGTATTATAACTCAACGACAAACGTGAAATTTCGAGTGTTTCCTCGTTCGGAACCATCAAGTCCTAAGCCTCCCCAACAACCAGGTTCAGGTTTAGGGACGTTTGGTGGTGTTTATACGCCCTCAATTTTAACGATTCTGGGCGTGATCATGTACTTACGATTTGGGTGGGTTGTCGGACAGGTGGGCTTAGGTGGAACGTTGGTTATCGTGACTCTCTCCACCTCCATTACCTTTTTGACTTCTCTATCCATTTGTGCCATTTCCACTGATCGAGTCATCCGTACTGGCGGGGCTTACTATATGATTAGTCGCTCCTTGGGGATTGAATCGGGGGGGGCAGTCGGCATTCCGCTTTATTTTGCTCAAGCCATTTCAGTGGCGTTGTACACGATTGGTTTTGCTGAAAGTCTGAAAATTACCTTTCCGCAGTTAGATGTCAGAGTCGTGGCGTTAATTACCACAATTTTGGTGACAATTGTGGCGGTCAAATCCGCAGAACTCGCCATTAAAGCTCAGTATTTCATTATGGCAGCGATCGTCTTATCGCTGATTTGTTTTATTGCCGGAGCGATCTTACTCCCCGAACCTTTAGCCGTCACAGACATTGAGTTAGAAGTTGCCCGTAGCACGGTTAAAGTTGGGTTTTGGCAGGTTTTTGCGGTCTTCTTTCCGGCGGTAACTGGGATTATGGCGGGGGTGAATATGTCGGGAGATTTACGAGATCCGACAAAATCTATCCCGGTTGGCACCTTGGCGGCTGTGATTACGGGTTACATCATTTATATGGTGATTCCCCTGTTTTTATCGAAAGGTGCAGGAACAGAGTTGCTATTGGCTGACCCACTGATTATGAAGCGCGTTGCTATCTGGGGGCCTTCGGTTTTATTAGGCGTTTGGGGAGCAACATTATCCAGTGCTTTAGGGAGTATTTTAGGAGCGCCTCGGGTATTGCAAGCTTTAGCCCGAGATGGAATTTTGCCCCCTTGGTTGCGCTTTCTGGGAACCGGAAGCGGAGAACAAGATGAGCCTCGCATCGCAACAGCAGTAACTTTGGGTTTTGTGTTGCTCGCCGTCGCAGTGGGAGATTTAAACCTAATTGCTCCGGTTCTCAGTATGTTCTTTCTCACGACTTATCTGGTCTTAAACTTAGCCGCAGGATTAGAAAGTTTCCTCAGAAGTCCTTCATTTCGTCCGTCTTTTAAAGTTCATTGGATGTTTTCACTCTTGGGTGTAGTGGGCTGCTTAGGCGTGATGTTTTTGATTGATGCTGTGGCTACTGTCATGGCTGCGATGATTGTCTCCGGTATCTACATCTGGTTGGAACGGCGAGAACTAGAAGCGGCTTGGGGTGATGTGCGCCAAGGGATTTGGATGGCGTTGGTGAGAATGGGTATTCTGCAACTGAGTTACACGCCCGATACCAAAAATTGGCGCCCTCATATTTTAACCTTCTCTGGCGCTCCGACTAAACGATGGCATTTAGTAGAACTGGCTTCTACTTTTACTCACAACCGGAGTTTATTTACCCTTTGTACTGTTTTACCCAGTGGTTCTCGTAATCCGGTTCAGTGTGGTGAAATGGAAGCGACACTGCGCGAATATTTGGATAAACGTGGGATTCAAGGGTTGGTGCGGGTGATTACGGCAGCTGATCCGTTTGTGGGCGCTCAACAGTTAGTTGATTCTTATGGAATTGGCCCACTGATTCCCAATACGGTGCTGTTAGGAGATAGTCAATCTTCTAAACGTCGGGATTCTTACTGTCAGATGATCGCCGAACTTAATAAGCGAGAACGTAGTGTGATTATTTTGCGCTCCACTGCATCTGAGTTTGAACGGCGTCAGAAAATTGATGTTTGGTGGGGGGGTTTGAATGCCAATGGGGGCTTGATGTTAATTTTGTCTTATCTGTTACGAACGAGTATTGATTGGCGGGGGGCCCAGATCCATTTAAAGTTAGTGGTTGCAAATGAAACGGCGGCTCAAGCGGCTCGTGTTAATTTAGCAGAAGTGGTCGAACAGTTACGCATTGGAGCAACACCAAATGTGATTGTTTCTGAGGGAAAACCGTTCCCAGAAATTTTGCATGAATCTTCATCCAATGCAGATTTAGTGTTCTTGGGTATGGCTCAACCGTCTCCTGAGTTGAATTATGGTGAATATTATGAAGGTTTGCAAAAAATGGCTGAAGGTTTACCCCCGACAATTTTTGTTTTAGCGGCTCCGAATTTTGCGTTTGCTGAAATTTTACAAGAAACAACTCCCACAAAACAGTAAACCCGACATTCAGAGTGGGAATTTATACCATTTCTATTGAAAATCCGACGCTTGAGAGTCAATTTTTTATCTCCTATTTCGTCGGATTTTATTTAGGGATTTATGGGTTTATAGCACTACGCATTTAAGTTAGGACATTTCTAGATCCTAAAACCCTTTCACAGTCTACTGTTCCCTGATCCGGTGTTCCCTGTTCCCGATTCAAGTAGCGCTATAGAGGTTGAAATTTCGATTGATTCGACTAGGTGAGTTTGAGTAAACCCATCTGTAGACGTTCTCGCAATTTCTGGATTTTATGATTTTCTTCGTGGCTAATTGAAGGCTGGATTCGACTTAAGTTATGCAGTAGTCTTTGATCATTTAAAGTCAGTTGCCCTGTGGCGATGATCTGATCAATGACTTGGCCAATTGTGAGAGGGTTTAAAGCAGACATAGCTTGAGAATTCATAACTCAATTCATCTGAATTAGGGTTTGTTTTTTCTGTAGAGAGGCACAACAAAACTTAAATTTTTTTATGATTGTATATTCTGCTACCCTGTTCAATCCTGCCTTCTTTATAAGAGGTGAGAATTTTAAGTTTAGTTCTGCCTTCTACTTAGCTTACTTTTTAGATTAAGTCTGTTGTCTATGTTCTGTCAGTAAGGATTAAGTGATGTATCGGAGAATTGTCTAGAGTAAAAAGTGTGTAAAATGTTAGAGATTTGTTAGATCTTCTTTAAATAATGAGTGACCGCTGACGCGATTAAACAAAAATAGGTAATTCTTACGGTGACGATGCGTAAAGCCCCCGTTTTCAAACGGGGGATTGCTCTGCGAGAGAGCTAAATTTATTTGGCAGGGGAAGAAGCCTGTGTTACGATAATTTATCGTAGGTGATAACGATAACTATGCTGGTCTACGAGATGAAGCTGAAAGGAACAGAAAGTCAGTACCGAAGGTTAGATGAAGCCATTCGGACGGGGCGTTTTGTTCGGAACAGCGTCATCAGAGCGTGGTTAGATGGTCAGGTCAAAAGTCGCAACGATGCTTATAAGCACTGCAAGGTGCTGTCCGATAATCAGGAGTTTCCCTGGGTAGCCAGATTAAACTCTATGGCGAGGCAGGCACACGCAGAAAGGGCTTGGGCATCAATCGAACGG
>NZ_AUZM01000087.1 GCF_000478195.2 Lyngbya aestuarii BL J
TATCTAGTCCCATTCATCTAATTTCTGGCTTACCTCGTGCTGGCTCAACGGTGCTAGCTGCTTTACTTCGGCAAAATCCTCGCTTTCATGCGGGAATGACATCGCCTGTCGGAGGGTTAGTCAACCGAATGCTGGATGCGATGAGCGAGGAGAATGAGTTCTCCGTGTTCATTTCTCCTGAACAAAGACAAGACCTAATTCTCAGTATATTCTCTGCTTATTATCAACAGCAAATTGCTGAAAATAAAGTCATCTTTGATACCAATCGTCTTTGGTGCAGCAAATTACCTCTGATTTGTCAGTTATTCCCAGAAGCGAAGGTGATTTGTTGTGTGCGTAATGTTGCCTGGGTGATGGATTCTCTCGAACGATTGGTTCGGCGGAATGCGTTTGAAATTTCTAGAATGTTTAGAAATCGGGCTGAAATTTCAACGGTTTACAGTCGCACAGAAGCCTTAAGCCAAGGAAATCGCTTAGTGGGTTTTGCTTATAATGCTTTGAAAGAAGCGTTTTATAGTGAACAAGCTGATCGTTTGCTGTTGGTAGATTATGAATTTTTGGCGATCGCTCCTGAGCAAACGTTATCATTAATTTATCAGTTTATAGGAGAAGAACCGTTTAATCATGATCTAGAAAGTATCGAATATGAAGAACCCGAATTTGATCGAAAGCTGAGAACAGAAGGTTTACATACTGTCCGTTCTCGGGTAGAATTTAAACCTCGTAGAAGTATCCTCCCCCCAGACTTATTTGAGAGATTTAGTCAACTTTCTTTTTGGACAGATACAACGAATAGTGTAGCTAATGTTATTAATTTTAAAACGTCTTCTAAATAACTGGAGTTTGGTGAAGCAGCTAGACTGATTTTGCGATCAAGAAAAATTCGCAAAACAACATCTATATTTACCGATCACAAATTATTTTCCTCATCAAACTGACTTCAGTTTATTAAATTTTTTACAGGGTGTCTTTCTCCTTTTTAAATAGCCTCACTGCTAATAAATGTGAGGTTAATAGGTTCTGTTTAAACTTATGTTTAAGCAAATTCAGTGCATCTACTCTATCTCACTAAACATGACTATTTTGACCAGATGCCATGACCATGCAACTACTCTTTATCGATTCTGCTGTCCAACAACCTGAATATTTAACTCAAGACTTAACTCCAGAGTCTCACCCTAATCTACATAGCTTTATTATCTCACCTCAAGCCAATTTTATTGCAGAAGTTACACAAATCTTAACTAAATATTCTCAAGTCAACGCCATACATTTTGTATTTCATGGAGAAGATCATACCCTACAATTAGGTCAGATTAATCTCACTCCAAAAACCCTCGAAACCTATGCACCCCTACTCAAACAATGGCATAAATTTTTGACTGCTGATGCCGATATTCTCCTGTACGGATGTAACGTTGCTAAAACTCCGAAAGGTCAAGAACTTGTTCATCAGTTCAGTCAACTCACTCAAACCAATATTGCGGCTTCCACTCACTTAACCGGAAATGCTGAACTTGGCGGTTCATGGGACTTAGACTATAAAACAAAACCCGTTAAAACACCCATTGTATTCAATCAAAAAATACAAGAATCCTATCCGTTTGTGCTTGCCACTTTTGATGTTAATCAACCTACAGACGATGGCACAGGAAATTTACCCGGAACTTTAAGTTGGGCAATACAACAAGCCAATGAAACAGCCGGAGATGATACCATTAATTTCAATACCAGTGTCCGATTAAATTTAGACCCTAGCCTCAAACGAATTCAGCCATTAATTGATAGCAATATCAACTTTATTGGCAATAATAAAACGATTAGCGGTGACAACGATAACGACGGAGTGATAGACCTCAACGGCGAAGACCGTCCTTTATTCTTCATCAACTCGGGAGTGGTCAGCTTTGAAGACCTCATCCTCACAGGTGGAGTTGCTAAAGGCGGAAATAGCCTGTTTGGGGGAGGAGGTGCCGGACTTGGGGGAGGGTTATTCATCAACTCCGGCGATGTCACCCTCGACAACGTTACCTTTGAGGAAAACTACGCAATTGGGGGAGATGTCAACTCTGGGGGTTATGCTGGCGGTGGTCTCTCTGGTGATAACATCAACTTTACTGGAGGCGGCTTATTTACAGATGGCCCTGCTGAAAATGGCAGTGGTTTAGGCGAAAATGGCGATTTTGGTGAGGGGGGTCGTTTAGGTAACGGTATCGCTGCTGGAAATGGCGGTTTTGGTGGGGGTGGTGGCTATGGCCACAACGCCAACGGTGGAAATGGCGGTTTTGGTGGGGGCGGTGGCTTCGGCTCCAACGCTAACGGCGGAGATGGGGGTTTTGGCGCTGGCGGAGGACGCGGTAGTATCACTCCGGGTCAAGGCGGTTTTGGCGCTGGAGATGGAGGTGAGTTTGCTGGAGGTGGAGGCGCAGGTTTGGGGGGTGCGTTATTTATCCGCGAAGGATCTCTAACCATTCAAAACAGCACTTTTAGTAAAAATAGCGCCCAAGGCGGTGAAGGTCGAGACGGTTCAGAAGCAGGTCAAGGTTTAGGTGGGGCGATTTTTGTTCCTGACGATACGACTAATTTACCTAATTTACCCACATTATTGTTATCGAATGTGACGTTTAGCGACAACACGGCAAGCAATGATACAAATAGCGAGAGTAATAACGATAACATCTACGGTGTTTTTACAGAACCAGTTATCGAAAATCCAGTCCCAGAAAATCAACCCCCGACGTTTGTTAATAGGTTAAATCTATACGACAACTTTGAGGTTACTCCTGATGATTCCACCGCTACAACAAACGGTTCATGGTTAGCTTTTGGTAATCTTTTTCCGGGTAGCGTTACACCTACAGCTAATGGAAATTTTACCACATTAGATAGTACATCTGAGTTAGATTTATTTGCAGGTTATAGTAACTATAATCTAATGTCAGATGACTTGGTAAACACTGCTTTTCCGACTCTTGATCCCGATACAGGTTATACTCTAAGCTTTGCCGCGCAAGTCATTTCCGAAGATAATATAGACAGTGATAAAAATGCAGATGGTAAAAGTGATCGGGCTGGGTTTAACGTTACTGTTATTAGTAGTGACGGCAAAAATGGGATTGAATTAGGGTTTGAAAATGATCAAATTTGGGCGCAGGAAGACGGAACAACCCAAGATGATCCTTCTGCTGAACCGAACCCGAATGAACCTAACACTTTTGATCGCACTTTATTCACTCAAGCAGAAAGCGTCATATTTGACACAACTAACCGTTTAGTTCAATATGATCTAACCATTCTCGGTGAAACTTATACCCTTTCTGTGGATGGGAATTCTATTCTATCAGGTCAATTAAGAGATTACACTGCATTTAATGATCGTCCCGATCCTTACGAATTGCCTAACTTTATTTTCTTGGGTGATCATACCACATCAGCACAAGCCAAAGTTCAACTCGGAGAAATTTCTGTTACTACAGCAGCCAACGATACAGATTATTCGTTTGAGTTAGTCGAAAATGCAGCCAATGGATTAGTAATTGGTCAAGTTTCGGCGACCGATCCAGATGGAGATAATCTCACCTATAATATTACCACTGGGAATGATAGCGGCATTTTTGCAATTAATTCTGATACGGGAGAAATTAGCCTTGCTAACAACAATAGTTTAGATTTTGACACTGAACCGACTGCATATTCTCTAACCGTTGAAGTGAGTGATGGTTCCTTAACTGATACGATTGATGTTGCAGTTAATTTAACCAATGTCAACGAGGTTCCCGATAATTCCGGGGGTGAAACTGACGGGGAAACTCCCGAAAATCCCGATAATCAAACTCCCGAAGTTCCCGATAATTCCGGGGGTGAAACTGACGGAGAAACTCCCGAAAATCCCGATAATCAAACTCCCGAAGTTCCCGATAATTCCGGGGGTGAAACTGACGGGGAAACTCCCGAAAATCCCGATAATCAAACTCCCGAAGTTCCCGATAATTCCGGGGGTGAAACTGACGGGGAAACTCCCGAAAATCCCGAAACAGCGGAAAATCCAGATCCGGAAGAAAACCCGGATTCTGAAACTCCCGACAATTCCAATTCAGAAGATAATAAAAATTCTGATAATTCCGGTTCAGAAAATGGGAATAACGGAAATACAAACAATCCAATTCGGGGTGGCATAGATACGCAAAATCCGGGAAATCTCAATTCAAACCCCGGTAATTCCGATACGGGAAATAACAACAATACACCCGAAAATAATAACGAAACTGATCAAGAAACAGCCATTCCTCGGATAGAAAATTTTGATCCATCTTTAAATTATGATCCGACAGACTTCATCTCATTAATTAACTTTCCGAGTCTAAAACCCAACTTAATCCGAAATGAACGCAGTCGAGAAGCGACCTCTCAAGGAGACAACCTCGAAGCAACTTCGGAAAATCAAAAAGTGTTTGGTTTAGAAGGAGATGACAATATTTACGGAACGTCTGCATCCTTGGAAATCTTTGGAAATATGGGAAATGACTACATCGAAGGTCAAGCCAGTAGCGAAACCATTTACGGAGGAGAAAATAACGATCAAATTAAGGGTGAAAATGGCAATGATACCCTGTTTGGTGACAAAGATAACGATATCATTACAGGTGAAAATGGCGATGATGTTATCTACGGAAATACTGGAAATGATACCCTAGAAGGCGCTCAAGGTAACGATTCTTTATATAGTGGTCAAGATAATGATTTGGCTAAAGGTGGTGTCGGTAATGATCTCGTTTTTGGGGATATCGGGGATGATATTGTTGAAGGAAACGAAGGAAATGACACTCTCCACGGAAACCAAGGAGTTGATACAATTTCTGGTAATGATGGCGATGACTTGATTTACGGGGGTCAGGGAAGTGACCTGCTTGATGGAAACAACGGTTCAGATACTCTTTTCGGTGACAATGGAGATGATACCCTCGATGGTGGTTTCGGAGATGATACCCTCATTGGAGGGAATGGTGATGATTGGTTAGTTGGCGCCTCTGGAAATGATACGCTAACAGGTGGAGAAGGTCGTGATCGCTTTTATATTAGCACCAATTTTGACCGTAATTTGATCACTGACTTTGACGATGGTCTCGATAAAATTGCCTTGACTGGAGGGTTAACGTTTGACCAATTAGAGATAACCTCCGACAACGGTTCAACCCTGATTAA
Organism: Lyngbya aestuarii BL J; assembly: GCF_000478195.2. Taxonomy (GTDB): domain Bacteria; phylum Cyanobacteriota; class Cyanobacteriia; order Cyanobacteriales; family Microcoleaceae; genus Capilliphycus; species Capilliphycus aestuarii. The sequence goes on from NZ_AUZM01000087.1 coordinate 5,203, forward strand.
ACTCGCAGACACTCAAACAGAATTAGCAACATTGTTAGGCGTTGATAGCAATGCAATCACTTCTGATGACTTCCTAATTGGATAATCATTGATTCTCTTGTTTGTTATTCTCCCAAACACTGGGGGGATATTTTTTTCGAGACCTCAATCAGATTATCGCCCCAAACTCTAATTATTGGCTTGTTTTTTAATTCCTTAAAGTGTTTTATATTTTGATTTACTTTATCTAATCCTTGTTTGACTCATTGAAATTTTGAATTGAGTTTTTGTACTGTAAAATCATTGTTTTTAACCGCTTCCAATGGGTTAAGATAGTTTTGGATTCTATAATTTTTGATGTTCGCCAAGCTTCTCCCAAGTTAGTAACAGTTAATCCTTTGCAAGCCCTAATATGGGAAAATTAGATAAAATTTAACATCAAAGCTAAAAAACAGTATTTCTTTCACTCCTCTGCTGAACATTCATTGTAACCGCTAAAATTTAAAAATAAGTTCTCAGACTCAAACATTCACAATGACTCAAACTTCTCCTGTAGACTTTCAAGACGAATTTGATATTGTAGTTGTCGGAGGCGGACATTCCGGTTGCGAAGCCGCCCTCGCCTCAGCCCGTCTGGGATGTCGCACCCTGATGTTAACCTTAAACCTCGATAAAATTGCTTGGCAACCCTGCAACCCTGCCGTTGGGGCGCCGGCCAAGTCCCAACTCACCCACGAAGTGGACGCTTTGGGGGGCGAAATTGGCAAAATGGCCGACCGAACCTATCTGCAAAAACGCCTGTTGAATAACTCTCGTGGCCCCGCAGTCTGGGCATTACGCGCCCAAACAGATAAACGAGAATATGCTGCGGTGATGCGAAATATTATTGAAAATGAAGAAAATCTTGCCATCCGCGAAGGCATGGTAACAGACGTTGTATTGGGTGAAAATGATGAAATTATTGGGGTAAAAACTTATTTTGATGTGGCGTTTAAATGCAAGGCGGTTATTCTGACAACCGGAACATTTTTGGGCGGCGTTATTTGGGTGGGAAATAAGTCAATGTCCGCCGGACGTGCGGGGGAATTTGCTGCGGTTGGTTTAACAGATACGCTGAATAAGTTGGGCTTTGAAACCGGACGGTTAAAAACAGGAACTCCCGCCCGAGTTGACAAACGTTCGGTAAATTATAGTCAGTTAGAACCGCAACCCGGAGATGAAGAAGTACGCTGGTTTAGTTTTGACCCGGAAGTATGGGTTGAACGAGAACAAATGTGTTGTTATCTAACTCGAACCACCGCAGAAACCCATCGAATTATTCGGGAAAATTTACATTTATCTCCCGTTTATGGCGGTTGGGTAGAAGCGAAAGGGCCGCGCTATTGTCCGAGTATTGAGGATAAAATTGTGCGGTTTGCCGACAAAGAAAGCCACCAAATTTTTATCGAACCGGAAGGGCGAAATATTCCCGAATTGTACATTCAAGGATTTTCTACGGGTTTGCCGGAAAAACTGCAATTGGAAATGTTACGGAGTTTACCCGGTTTAGAAAAGTGTATTATGTTGCGTCCGGCTTATGCGGTTGAATACGATTATTTACCCGCAACTCAATGTTATCCAACGTTGATGACTAAGAAAGTTGAAGGGCTATTTTGTGCAGGTCAAATTAATGGAACAACGGGTTACGAAGAAGCCGCAGCCCAGGGAATTGTTGCCGGAATTAATGCGGTTAGATTTGCGCGAAATCAAGAGATGATTGTTTTCCCCCGCGAAGGCAGTTATCTCGGCACTTTAATCGATGATTTGTGTACAAAAGATTTGCGCGAACCCTATCGAATGTTAACCAGTCGTTCGGAATATCGGCTGTTATTGCGTTCGGATAATGCCGACCAACGGTTAACGCCATTGGGCCGAGAAATTGGCTTAATTGATGACCGTCGCTGGCAACTTTTTGAACAGAAACAAGCGAATATTATCGCCGAAAAAGAACGCTTACATTCGACCCGAATTAAAGAACGGGATGAAGTGGGAATGGCGATTGTTTCGGATACACAGCAAAAAATTAAAGGTTCAATTACATTGGCTGATTTGTTGCGGCGTCCGGGATTTCATTACGTTGATTTGGAACGGTATAATTTGGGAAACCCTGATATAGATGGGGTGGAAAAAGAAGGTGCAGAAATAGAGGTGAAATATTCCGGTTATCTGCAACGCCAACAAAATCAAATCGACCAAATTAGCCGCCACGCCAATCGAAAATTACCCGAAAATATTAACTATATGGCGATTGAAACGTTGTCAATGGAATCTCGGGAAAAGTTAACCAAAGTCAAACCGTTAACGATTGGTCAGGCGTCTAGAATTGGCGGTGTAAATCCTGCGGATGTTAATGCGTTGTTGATTTATCTGGAACTCCAAAACCGTCAACAAACGTTAACGGCGGGAAAATAACAAAAATGGGTGTGTTTAACTGCGGTTGATACACCCAAGATTATATTAATAATACCATGAACAAAACGCCAGTTATTCCCGCTTATAACTTAACGCTTTACGATGTAGAAACCCGATTTAATCTTGAGTTTTTGCAAGAAGATAGCTTCTTTCTAACTTGGTTGGATGATATCCCCGAACTAACTCCCGAAGAAAAACGGCGTTTGGATAGGGTCAAACAGCAATATCTCTATCTCGCCAAACGGGAAATGTTGGAGGAAGTTGTTAAAATTGTTGTGGTTTCGCCGTTGCTTGACCTCGCCGGATTTTTTAATTCTCCCTTTTCTATTGCTGCGGAAAGAGAAGTTCAAATTGATGACGAAGTTAACGGGGATAGTATTCGCGGAAAAATCGATTTTTTGGTGTTTCAGGGAGAATTTTGGATTGCTGTTATTGAAACTAAAAGAACCAAAGCAGATGTGATGGTCGCACTTCCCCAAACTCTCGTTTACATGGTGGCGAGTCCCAACCTAGAAAAACCTGTTTTTGGATTGATGATTAACGGTCGAGAAGCGGTTTTTATCAAACTGAGTCGTGAAAATAAAGCCGAATACAGCTTATCCAAATCCTTTTCGATTTCCAACCCCGGAAATGAGTTTTATGATGTTCTCAGGGGATTGAAAAAAATCGGTCAATCGTTAATCTGAACACATATTCCATATCCATTTTATCCAACTTCTCACCGTTTGAAAACGTCTATTTTTGGTTTTATCACCATAATTTAAGCTTGACATTATCTCGCTGACTTTATCTTTTTGAGGAATTTCTCCGGTTTGAAGCGTCATTTCAAAGGTTTTGTAGAAAACGGGATATTTTAGAATCCTTTGAATGAGTGAAAGAATCTTTGACTTGTGCTTCTTATTCATTAGACTTCTTCCTTCCTCCGTCAAACAAAAAGTAATCTCTTTACTTCCTGAATTTTTGATTTTATCCACCAAACCCAAGTATCTACCCGCATCAGTATAATAGTTTGTTTGTCTGGCTGTAAATTGATACTTGGTTGTAATTTCATCTTTGGTTAAATCATTCTCATAAAGCAGCGTCAATAAATCTACCACGCGGTTAAAATCATCCGCTTGCGGAAATGTAACATCCGGTTCACAGACAACTTTAACAGAGTTAAATACTTCTGAGATATCGTCTCTCGTGATTTCTTCTGGACTGATGATATAATTTTTCTGCTGAATTAACCGGATAGAGTTGTAATCTGATAAATTCTCGAAATCGTACAAAAAGAAGCTGAATTGATTGGTTGAATTTGAAAACGTCATCAAAGCAACCAACACTTTTTTATGAACTTTACTCGACCAAAGCCGATAAGGATAATACAGTTGTCTAATTAAAAAATCCTCCACACCATACATTTTGGCTTCAACGATGAGAAAGTATTCTTCAGTTTCAAACCCCGCATCGATTTCACACTGAGAGTTATTAACCTCCAGTAAATAAGGAGAGTTACTCGATAAACTGTTAATCGAAAAATCAAAACGACCCGCAGACATCCGACCCGAAACCGTATGAAAAACTTTATCTATTTCTGCGTCCAAAATATCGGCAATCATCCCCGCATGAAAAGCACAGTTTATCGCCAAACTTTCAGACGATCAAGTTTCATAGTCCAAGCTTTCAATATAACTCGGAAATGTTACCGGAATCGGTTCGATTTCAGGATGATAATTTACCCGAAAATAAGCATCAAAATGTCCTAGAATATATCGAGAACGAGAAATAGGAAGGATAGACAGTGAATTTTGTTGAAAAATTCGGGGTAAATTAACGTGATGGTCAAATTTTGCCATTAACCGACTTTCTCGGAATTGATTAATAGTTCCGGCGTCAATTTCAAAGCTACCCCGTTCGGAAATATTTTCTAGAACTTGATATTGTTCAAATATCTTTTCCCATGCGATATCGTTTTTAGTTAAGTTTTTTTTGCTGGAATCACTCATAATTTTTTACCAAAATCTCATCAACCCTACCCCGTTTTTTAGCATTAGAATTAATCGCCCGAATTGCAGAAACTCTAAATTGTCTATAATCCTTGTACAAATCAACAATAAAATCCGTATAAGCATTACTCAACAACACATAACACCCTTTTTTATCCAAGTCATCAACAGTATTTTTTAACCGTTCCTGTTCGCTGCGGTTAAACCCATTAATATCATAACCCGTAAAAGAAGCGGTATCGGAAACTGGGTCGTAGGGAGGATCAAAATAAATAAAATCTCCTTTTCTAGCCGTTTTCACTGCTGTTTCAAAGTCATTATTGAGAATTTCAACCTGATTTTTATTCAGATAACTACTCACCGCTCGCAACACCGCTTCATCTAAAATATTGGGGTTTTTGTACCGACCAAAAGGAACGTTAAACTGTCCCCGAGAATTCACCCTAAACAGTCCGTTATAACAGGTTTTGTTTAGATAAATAATTCTGGATGCTCGTTGAACTGGGGTTTTCTTTTCAAAGCTTCTTTTGCGGTCTAATTCCCTCATTTTATAGTAGTAATCTTCTTGATTTTTATGTCTTGCCAAATCTTCTATCAATTCATCAACAGAATCTCTAATCATTCTATAACAGTTAATCAGTTCTCCGTTACTATCATTAATTACAGCATTTTTAGGTTGTAAATCAAATAAAAAAGCGCCCCCACCTACAAAAGGTTCATAATAGGTTTTGTATTTTTTGGGAAGATGTTCTTTCAAGACGTTAAGTAATTGTCTCTTTCCTCCCGCCCACTTCAAAAAGGGCCTAACTAACGGATTTTTGGGTGAAGGTGAAACTCTATTTTGTAATTGTTTTTCAGCAGATGACATTTTTATTCAGAAGTAACAGCTTTAAAATTATAGAGGATTTTTTCGTCAATGTCACGGATACAAAATAATATTAACTTGAATTTCCTGGTGCAATCAAACGTTAAAATAATTCAAGAATTAATCACCCTTTCTACAACACTCATAAAAGCATTATTAGATAAACTCATTTGATCACTCCGTAAATTTACGCAGAGTCCCTGAAAATTTAGCACTACCAAAATTTCAAAAGTTCCGCAAAATTGCTGTGGGTTTTCCCGTGAAAATTGTCTATCTTGGATATAGAGTTTCCAAGATTCCAATGCCAGTTAGCACTTCCGACATACCTATTCTCATCCGTACCCTCAGACAACGCCTCGGCTTGTCACAGAGGAAATTAGGAGAGAAGCTTGGGGTTGTATTTCAAACCGTCAATAACTGGGAAAATGGTCGCACTAAGCCTACTCGTATGGCGATGATGCTGATCAAACAAGAGCTGGAACAGATGGGTGAGGAAGGAACAGACTTATTAGAGCAGTATTTTGGTGAGTAACTCAAACCCAAAAAACTTGCATCTAGTCAGTCCAGGTTAGATTTGATTACAAGACTACTACAAAACGTTATTTTATAAGTTGAGGTTAGCCATCATGTTAGTATTTACTGGAAGATTAGCTTTATTCTGTTCTCTCTTAGTTTTAAGAGTCATCGAATCACTATTAAGTTTGACCATTAGAGCGATTCTATTTTCGTTGGGTTTGGCTTGGAAAAACTTCAGTCTTTTAATTCTTAATTTTCAATCTTCGTTTCTTCATAGTAAAGCGGATATTTAGTGCTAATCCCTGACAAACTTAAATAGATATATACCCTCACTAATCAACTTTGATCTCATTGCTTATCATCTTTTCGGGGCGCCGCGTTGGCGCCTCTATTTTTTTGTCCTCAAGTCAAGAGGGACTCCTGAACGGCTTTATTTTTTGTAGATTTTAATCCGCTTGCAAGGAACAGCGATCGCGATTATAAGTAATATAGAGTATCTGCTTATATTTACCTTGAGCTGTTGTGATGAGTTGTCGTCTGTTTTTTCCCGTCTCGGTGTTATCTGTCGCTCTCTGTGTTAACTTGAGTGCCTGTTCTCCTCAAACTGCCCAAAACCAAGCAACCACAGGTGATACAGACAACTTAAAAATGTTGTATTGGCAAGCCCCAACCATCCTCAACCCTCATCTCGCCACGGGGTTCAAAGACTTTGACGCCGCCCGTATTGTTTACGAACCCTTAGCCAGCTACGATCAAAATGATCAACTCATTCCCTTTTTAGCCGCAGAAATTCCCACCGTAGAAAATGGTGGAATTGCTAAAGATGGAAAATCTGTGACTTGGAAACTCAAACAAAATGTCAAGTGGGCTGATGGTGAACCGTTTACCGCAGAAGATGTGGTTTTCACCTATGATTTTATTAGCAATCCTGATGTGGCTTCGGCAAGTTTAGAGTATTATTCAACAATTGAAAAAGTTGAAGCTATTGATGATTATACCGTAAAAATTACTTTTAAAGATGTTAATCCGGGTTGGTCGGTGCCGTTTACAGGTCAAAATGGGATGATTTTACCGGAACATATTTTTGCGGAATATAATGGCGCCAATATTCGAGAAGCCCCAGCGAATCAAAAACCGATTGGTACTGGCCCTTATCAAGTTGTTGAATTTAAGCCCGGAGATATTATTATTTATGAACCCAATTCTAATTATTGGGATGAAGGAAAACCTTATTTTAACAGAATTGAACTCAAAGGCGGAGGTGATGCGGTTTCAGCAGCAAGAGCGGTACTGCAAACCGGAGATGCTGATTATGCTTATAATTTGCAAGTGGAAGCGAATATTTTAAAACAGTTAGAAGCGGCAGGAAAAGGAAAAGTGGTGACAAATTTTGGGCCGTATGTTGAACGAATTATGATTAATTTTACCGCTCCAAACCAAGCCACAGCCGACGGAGAACGTTCAAGTGTGAAGTTTCCTCATCCCTTTTTGAGTGACCAAAAGGTTCGTCAGGCGTTTAATTTAGCAGTTGATCGCGATACAATTTCTAATCAACTTTACGGCCCAACTGGTCGCCCGAGTTCTCAACTTTTAGTCGCGCCCAAAATCTACAAATCTGATCAAATTACTTCTGAGTTTAACTTAGAAAAGGCTGCAAATTTATTAGATGAAGCAGGCTGGAAAGATAGCAATAGCAACGGAATTCGCGATCAAAATGGCGTAGAAATGCAGGTTGTCTTTCAAACTTCTGTGAACCCAGTCCGACAAAAAACCCAAGAAATAGTCAAACAAGCGTTAGAATCAATCGGAGTAGGAGTCGAACTCAAAAGCATTGATGCAAGTGTATTCTTTTCTGGAGATCCCGCCAATACAGATACATTAAATCATTTCTATGCCGATTTACAAATGTTTAATACAGGCAATGATAGTCCCGATCCCCAAGCCCATATGAAGTGGTGGACTTGTGAAGAAATTGCTCAAAAATCTAATAATTGGCAAAAACCAAACTATGGTCGTTATTGTAATCCCAAATATGATCAACTCTGGCAACAGGCGAGTACAGAACTAGACCCCAACAAACGGGCGGAACTCTTTCAACAGATGGATGAATTGTTACAAGCAGATATCGCCGTCATTCCGATTGTTGATCGGGCAAATACTCAAGGCGTTAGTAATCGTTTAACAGGCGTTGAACCGTCACCCTGGGATGCGAACACTTGGGATATTAAAAATTGGCAACATTCAACCCCTTAAACTTCTACCTCCCCATTTTCCTCATATAATAAAAGGACGCAAGCAAGAGCGTCCCTACAGTACACCACAGGAAGGTTGATCGAGTTCTCAAAAATAAAGATAGACTAATTTAAGGATAAAAACTCAACTTCGGGAGTCCCAAGGTTTCATCCCAACCCATCATTAAGTTAAGACATTGTACACCTTGTCCGGCTTGACCTTTAATTAAATTATCAATTACCGACATCACAATCACTCGATTTGTGCGTTGATCAACTTCGACTCCCAGATAACAAAGATTCGTTCCACTCGCCCATTTAGTTTGAGGATAAGTTCCACTCGGTAACACTTTCACCCAAGGAGAATTCCGATAAAAAGCGGTATAGATAGTGATCAAATCTTCCCGAACTAATCCCGGATCTCGAAGCGTTGCATAAACCGTTGCTAAAATTCCTCGCGCCATCGGAATTAGATGGGGTGTAAATTGAACTTTAAGATCATGTCCGGCAAGGTCACTACAAATCTGTTCAATTTCTGGAGTATGGCGATGATGTCCTGCGACTCCATAAGCTGAAATTGCATTATCGGCTTCTGAGTGTAAAAGATTAGTTTTCGCTTGACGTCCGCCCCCAGAAGTCCCGGATTTCGCATCAATAATCGCGCTATCTGTTGCAATCAATCCTTGCTTTAATAACGGAGATAATGCCAATAAACTCGCCGTTACATAACAACCCGGACAACCAATTAATTGGGCTTGAGAAATGCGATCGCGATAGAGTTCTGGTAAACCATAAACCGCTGTCGAAGCAATTTCTTTATCATCCCGTTCGCTACCATACCATTTTTTATAGGTATCGAGGTTAAAAAAGCGATAATCAGCCGAAAGATCAAGAACTTTGCATCCCTTTTCCAAAAGTTGAGGCGCCATCTTCAAAGCTAAACCATTGGGCAGAGATAAAAACACAACTTGACACTGACTCGCTATATGATCTAAATCAATGGGTTCCACCATCAAATCAATACAGTGACTCAAGTGAGGATATAAAGTATAAAAAGGCTTTCCGGCGCTGCTATCTCCTCCGAGATAAACAATTTTCACATTGGGATGATCTTGTAGCAGGCGTACAAGCTGGACACCACCATAACCGGAAGCCCCAACTATCCCCACTGAGATCTGTTCTGCATCTCCCATATTTTCTAACTCCTGTGTGATGTGAGACAACAATAACCTAGTTTATGACGCATTGTAATATCAAATTGTTATATGATGCCGTATTCTGTTCAAGTTTGGAACTTCCCCAAATCACTCAGTAGTCAGACCAATCCAACGAATTTGAGTATTCTCTTGAAGTCCGCCTGGGGAGGATGTTAGAGATTGAATCCCATCTGTTGTAGGGTTTGACGCAGACGTTCGGCTTCAGTCGGATCGCTTTTTTGATGGAGGGCGACCGCCGTTTTCAAAGCTTCTAAACCACTCAGCACTTTACCCGCACTTAAAAGGGCGACTCCCAAATTCTGATAAGCTTCCGCATAGTTTGGATCAAGTTGAATCGCTTTTTGATAGGCGGCGATCGCTTCGGCATAGTCTCCCATTGCTCTGAGAGTCATCCCTAAGTTATAGTATCCTTGGACAAAATTTGGATCAATTTGTAATGTCATTTCATAGGCGGCTTTGGCTTCTAGCAAATGTCCGGTATCTTTTAATAAATTACCCAAATTATTATAAGCACCGAGTTTCAGTTGCGGAAGAATATTAGCCTTGATCGCGATTTCGTAGTAATGTTTAGCTTCGGCTAGATTTTGTTTCTTGCGATGGGCAATTCCGAGATGATAATGAAGTTCATAAAACAGAGAATCATCCGCCTCTGCTTCCTCATATTTTGAATATAAATTGAGTTGTTTGAGTCCTTTGGTTAGCAACTGTAAGCCTTTGGCAATCTCTCCCATATCCACATATAATGCTCCCAATTTACTCGCCACATAGGGATCACTAGGCTGTTCGGCGAGATAGGATTGCATGGCTTGTTTAGCAATTTGTTGTTTATTGCGTCGGGCGATCGCATCCGCTTGATATCCTTCATGCAAAATCGCCACATCTGCTAAAGAGCCTATTTTCCAGCGACCTTCCTGTTTTAAAAGCTGGTTCACACTATCATCAATCAGAGCATGATAAGGACGATTGAACTGTATTTTGGGATGATTTCTAAACAGTCTAGAAATTAACGAATACGGAGATTGAGATGCCCCAATTTCTTGTCTAACTAAGTTAATCACTAAACAGTCTTCCTGAGTGATCGCTTGCTTAATTTGAGGAACAATACTTGAGACTAACCTTTCATCCGCATCCAGCACTAAAATCCACTCTCCCGTCACATATTTTAAAGCAAAATTACGAGCTACCGCAAAGTCATCACACCAGTCAAAATAATAAACTTGCGCCCCCCATTCTTTGGCAATTTCCGTCGTTCTATCGGTTGAACCTGTATCAAGTACCACCATCTCATCGACGACACCCTTAACACTTTGCAGACATTGCGCTAAATTCTGCTCTTCATTTCTCACAATCATGCAAAAACTCAAACTCATAGACTCACGTTACCTTGACTTCAGTTGTGGACTCAATACACAATACTCTAGCCTCTTTTCAATCTATTCTTTGACTAAAAAGAGACAATACATTCGGTCATAAAAAACCCCCCACTACTATAAATAACGTAATGAGGTCGTCTGTTGTTGAGTCATAGATGACAGATACTCAAACTTTTTTGATCAATAATCGTTGTTAAAGATCTATCTTTAGATAGTAGAACATCACTCCGGTAAGACCATTACCTTATCAATCACATGAACAACTCCATTATTCGCCGGAATATCCGCATCAATGACATTTGCATCCTCCACCATTACCCCATCAGACTCGACATCAACATTCACCGAACTTCCTTCAACGGTTTGTACTTCCCCAGAAGGTAATTCCTCTGATGTTACCTCACCGGGAATCACATGATACTTCAGCAAATTTGTGAGTTGTTCCCTATTCTCCGGTTTCATTAACATTTCCAGCATTCCACTGGGTAAATTTGCAAATGCTTCATCCGTCGGTGCAAAAATCGTAAATGGCCCACCTTCTTTGAGTTGATCGAGTAATCCTGTTACTTTTAATACAGTTGCGAGTGTGGTGAAGCGAGAATCTGACAAAAGAACGCCGATAATATCTCCACTAATAGAGTCTCTAATTTGACCGGGGAGATCTTCAAAACTTTGAGTTAGGATCAATTCTTGGCTTTTTTCTGCGGCTACCGCTTGATTTAGAGTCGTAAATCCCGGTATATTAATGATTGTAATTGCAATCGCGATCGCTCCAATTCTACTCACTGTTTTATACTTCTGAAAATAATATTGAGTTATCATTTTATTCTCCTGATTGTCAAAATTAAATTGATGGAATAGACCATAAAACCCCGTAACTATTTCTAGCAGTACGGGGATTTTATAGCACTACGCGAATACGTGTTTGACATTTCTAAATCCTAAAACCCCTTCCCAGTCTACTGTTCCCTGATCCGGTGTTCCCTGTTCCCGATTCAAGTAGCGCTATACCTGTTTATACCTAAAACTTGTGACTTGAACTATTGCGGTAAAATCACTTGATCAATCACATGAATTACCCCGTTACTCGCCGGAACATCTGCTTTAATGACGTTGGCTTCATCGACCATCACGCCAGAATCAACCTTCACCATCACCGAACTTCCTTGAACGGTTTGTACTTCCCCAGACTCAAGTTCACCCGAGGTAACTCGACCCGGAACAACATGATAAGTCAAAATCGCAATTAATTGATCTCTATTCTCCGGCTGGAGTAATTCTTCTAAAGTGCCTTCGGGTAAAGCCTCGAATGCTTCATCTGTTGGGGCAAATACGGTAAATGGCCCATCTCCCTTGAGCGTATCAATTAAACCTGCGGCTTCTAACGCCTGTGCCAAAATAGTGAACTGACCTGCACTGGTTGCCGTTTCGACAATATCTCCTGCCGCTGCTTGAGTTTGTCCGCTTTGAGACGTTTGACCACTTGTCGGCCCGCCCCCTGCCTTGGCGACTTCAGATAAACCAATGAGAGTGCTTGCAGCGATGACACCCACCAGAGCAACTGTCTTGAATCCCTTGAAACGATGGAAAGTCGTCATAATAACTCCGTGTCTTTTGTAAAGATTTGTCAAAGCAATATTTAAGATTGTTCACAAAATATTAAAAAATGTCAAGCTAATTCACACAAATTTTTTCTAACTCTATCTTTTGAGAGAGTCAAGAAAAAATCCGAATTTTACTTTAGACTTTGTTTGCTATTAATTGGTTCAAATAAATTTAATCAAAAGGGATAAATTCTCTCCAAAGAGCGAACCTTATCTCAATTTGCATCTATTTTTCGTTTTTTTTGGTAATGATTGGGCTTAAAGTTGAGTCTCCGGATTGTTAGGTTCTGTAACTGAATTTACCGTTGAACCGTTGCCAAACTGATAACTCAACACCTCAATCACCGAACCTTCAGAGGGCAAATTTCCAGGTTGGAAAGTAACTGTATCGCTCGCCACTCTCTGCACAGGAGTTTCCCCCATCACTTCGATAAAATTCTCTAACGGCACCAGATCACAAGTTGCCGGATCAGCGGCTAAAGTTTTATAGTGCATGGGAATGACCACTTTAGGATTGAGAGTTTTAATGATTTGTTTGGCTTCTTCCGGGGTATAAGACTTCGGGCCACCTCCGACGGGAACAAACATCACATCTGGACGACCAATGAGAATCCGTTCCTCAATATCAATTGGCCCGGCGAGTCCTCCTAGATGCAGAATTTTGATTCCGCCTTGTTTCCACATCCACGCCACATTAGTCCCGAACCGACGCCCTTGTTGACGATCTTTAATCGTCCGAATTCCTTGAATTTGAGAGCCGTTAAACTGATAAACTCCGGGTTCGTAGAGTAACGCCGGATTTCCTGAAAATCCATCAATAGACCCTTCATCGAGTAAGCGACTACTGATCAAAACCAAATCAGTATTCAGCTTCGGATCACGATATCCCGCAGTACAGCCAATTTGACGGAAGGGGTTGATCAAAACTCGTAAACCGCCACCCGTAAAGAAATAACAAGTATGACCCAGCCAGCGTACAGTTAAGCCACTATTGGAGTTGGGAGTTTGAGCAATTACCGATCGCGATCGCGATATCCCCAGAGTTGTAACACTAGCTAATGCACCAGTTTGCAGCAGACGGATAAATTTTCGCCGTTTCATAGAAAGCGAGGATGAAAAATCAAGGACAAACAGAAAGCAATGAGCTAAACTTCCGACAGAGATCGCAGGAAGTTTTTGAGAAGCTGTTTACCACTGGTGGTTAAAATGCTCTCTGGATGAAACTGGACGCCTTGCAGATGAGGATAGTTCCGATGTCGGACAGCCATAATCGTACCATCGTCTATCCAAGCCGTAATCTCCAACACCTCCGGGCAAGTTTGACGGTCAATCACTAAACTATGATAGCGAGTCGCGCTCAAAGGATTTTCTAACCCTTGAAAAACCCCCTGTCCGGTGTGATGAACTGTAGAGGTTTTACCGTGCATTAGTTCCGGTGCAGAGACGATTTTCCCTCCAAACACCTGACCTAGACTTTGATGACCTAAACACACCCCCAAAATGGGTAATTGGGGGCCTAAGCGTTCGATTAATTCCAGGGAAATCCCCGCATCATCTGGACGACCTGGCCCCGGAGAAATAACCACACCCTGGGGTTGAATTTGGTTAATTTGATCAACGGTAATTTGATCGTTGCGGACAACGCGAACCTCAGAAGCAACGGGGAACTCTGCACCCAGTTCACCTAAATACTGAACGATGTTGTAGGTGAAACTGTCATAATTATCAATCACAATAATCAAGTACCAACTCCTACTGTCACTAGCCCCAGTTGCACCAAGAGCGGAGGGATGAGTAACATCATCGCTACTAACAACGCGGCGATCGCAAAGATTAACACCGCTCCTGCGGCACAGTCTTTCGCAATTTTCGCGAGTTCGTGGTAGGACTGACCAACGGTTAAATCAACCACAGATTCAATCGCTGTATTTAACAGTTCCATCGCCATCACTGCTGCAATGGTTAAACCGATCACCGCTAATTTTACCGAAGACAGATGCAAAAAAAAGCCCAAGCCGATCGCGAGGGTACCAATGACAGTATGAATGCGAAAATTGCGTTGAGTTTTGTAGGCGTAGGTAATGCCTGTCCAAGCGTATTGAAAACTCACCAACAGATTAGAAGCAACCGTCCAAGAGGAACTAGAGCGGCCATTGTGTGAACTCACAGGAGGTTCAGGAGCCGTATTCATCTTCGCCGAACGATGTTGAGAAACCGAAAGCAATCGGGCTTGGAGCGGTGCTACAGAGGGTTCATTTAGATTCATTAGGCATATATCCTTCACTGGGTACTGTTGAGATATTCAAATAAATTTTGCTATCGAGGTTTGAAGAAATTTAACACGTTGCCAGAAATTTAACACGAATCTTGATCGGTTTTTACGGATTGAGAGCCGTCTTTCTGGTTTCATGCCGATCCAGAAGGTATCGTTAGTAAAGTTTTCATCGTTAAATACACTACTCCAAATACACTCCTCTCTAACACAGGCTTCAGACACTTCTTCCTTGATTGACAACGGGAGTCCGTGAATATTCTACTAAATTGACATTTTCGAGCATCGTCTTATTCACTTTCAAACCGACTGATTGCAGCATGATCGCCTGCTGATCAAGCATTTGGATCAGTGTCCTGTCATCAGGATGATCCCAACCCAAAAGATGCAAGAGTCCATGAGCCGCCAGCCATCCGAGTTCAATCTTCAAAGGATGTCCCTGTTGTTGGGCTTGTCGAGCCGCCGTTTCTACAGAAATCACCAGATCACCCAGATAAAGAGATTGAGATGTAAACATCTCCGAGGCTGGAAGTTGAGGGCAACTCTCCTCCAATGTAGCAAAGGCTAAGACATCTGTCGGTACATCTAGGGAACGATATTGAGCATTGAGTTGTTGGATTTCCGTATTATCCGTCAGACGTAGACTCAACTCGTAACTTCTAACTTGCGGAATATTCGGATTTAGCATGGAAAACCATTGAGTGAACCATTGTTCCCACGTTTGAGGGGAAATGGGAGAGGAGAGATCTTCCACAAAGACATCGACAGGCGACTTCTGCTGTTTTGGGGCGGTTTCTGACTCCTCACTCAACCAGAAACAGTCTTGAACATTAACTTCTAGTGAAACTTGACTCATTGATTCGCGCACCGATGCTCACTGATTCTGTCGCAATTATAAGGAATCAGGTGGGGAAATTGTCGGAAAAATTGATCAAATTTACAGTCTAAATTTTTTGCTCAATTTTCCCCTATTGATGCTTTCCCCTGACCTCATTCGGGATCACGTCTTGTTATCGGGTGATATAAGATACACCGACTAGAAAACCCAACAGCGTGATTGCGGTTAACGAAAAGTGAAATAAAGACTTACCGCCTTTTCTCACCATATTTCGCATTGCCAGTTTGACATAACTCGGTTGCGGTTCGGTTGTTTTTGGAGTCTCAACAGCATCAGGGGTTTGAGTCGGGGTAGAAGAGGGAGTTGGTGTAGAACTCATATCAAAATTGATGATTATTTTAGCGAAAGGTTGATCAAGACATCTGATTAGGATACTAACAAAGTTAACGGTTTTCTCTTGCGTTTGCTAGTTCCGGTTTGCGAAAATACCGAACACTGGAATAAAAAATTACTTCTCGGTTTCCACTAATTCAGTATTAATCTCGTTGATCGGTTTCCGTTTAAGTTCTACCGACTCCGATCGCGGAAGTAAATCAAATACTTTGCGAAACTGATCGTCAACTTTCTCATAGGCGACTAAACCCACTTCATCTAAAACGATTTTACCGGATTGATCAATTAAAACTGTTTGAGGGACAAAACCTCGATAGTAGTGGGCGGGATCGCTTTTGTCTTCTGGGGTTTCGGGGGGAATTGCATCCACATTCACCGGAATAAAATCCGCCGCTCTCCCGTAAAATTCTTGAAGCTGCGAAACAGTCGTCGAAAATTGTTTACAGTCACGGCTATCATCGAGGAAAAAGACGAGTAACGCGGGTTTTGAACGTTTGAAAGACTCCGCTAGGTTAACTCGGGGCGGAACTAAAGAACCATTTCCCCCATACAAGGCGAAAATATTCCCATCAAAGCGATCGTCGTCGATATTCGCCCACGCAGGGGAAACCGCCATCATAAGCCCCAGACTCAGGGTTAGACAGAGGACAGTCAGGCGAGTCAAAAAAGTTCGCCCCTGACGGCTTAGAAGCGGTTTGAACATTCGAGAAACAGGTTTGAAAACAATCATCAATTCGTTGATAGCCAGTAAAGAATCGTGGGCTTATACTATTGTTAGATTTTCTTTGATGATTGTAAAGGCGCGATCGCATTTTATCCGCCTGGGTTCGCTGGGTTGTTCTCTGGGGAGTGAGTTTCTAGTTTAAATCAATTTTTTGACTGCATCTTTTCAATAGCAGTTCGGGTTGGAGAACTGTTTTAACCTTAACTTCATTTGGACTCAATCTTATGAATAGTGCAACGGTTTTACACCTCAAAGGTGAATTTGAAAGTTTGTTGGACTCGATGAACACGTTCTGCGAACAGCCCCACGCTATTGAACCGCAGACTATCGAGCAAATTAAAGGATTTTACAGTAAACTTCTCTGGATTAATAGTCCTCTTAAAAATGAACAAAAAAATCATCAAGCCTTTGGTGAACTAGATAAACAGTGGTTGATAGCCAATGAATCCGAGGAAAACACCTGGTATCA
>NZ_AUZM01000088.1 GCF_000478195.2 Lyngbya aestuarii BL J
AGAATAGCATTCAGGAACTTGAGGAATTTCCCAGTCGGGTTCTTGAGCTTGATGGTGATAATACATAAAAATCAAGCCATTCAATTCTCGTACCGGCCAGCTTTTAATTTGAGTTTGAGGCGATTTATCCGTATAGGGAATTTTGACACAATCCCCCTGACAATTCCATTGCCAACCATGAAACGGACAGCGAATTGTCTCTCCTTCCACCGTCCCTCCGTACCCCAGATGAGCGCCTAAATGGGGACAATGGGCGTCAAGTAAATGAGGCGTTCCGTCTTCAGCCCGAAACAGGACAAAATCTTGACCAAAGTAGCGTAAGGGTAATACACCTTTAGCTGGAAGTTCATCGCTTGTGGCAATCCGAAACCAGCTATTGGGGAAAGGAGAGAGTAAATGGCTTGAGTTCATGGGAGTTATCGCGGTTTAGCCCGACAGGAACAGGAAAGACTAGATCAAAAAGCTGTAATAGGGAGGAATAGGCGATCAGAACACAGTCGTTAAGTTACAGCATTGTAAATGTTTCCATCAGTTTCGACAACATTTCCGCATAGAATAGATGATGGCTTTGGAGCCGCGCCAATTGACAGCGCGAAAGAACTGTCCAGAAAATACTGACGACGGTCGAGAAACTCTGTATCCTGGTTAAGTGAAAAAATTACGGCTTCTGAATGAATAGTTCAGATCATCCTGAAATCAACACTCTCGTTGACCTTCTACGCGCCCGAGCAACCCACGAGTCTGAGCAAGTCGGCTACAGATTTTTGTTAGACGGTGAAACTCAGGAAGTGAGTTTAACGTATCAAGCTTTAGATCAACAGTCTAGGGCGATCGCCGCTCATTTACAATCGATCTGTCAGCCCGGAGAACGGGCATTACTGCTGTATCAACCCGGTTTAGACTACATTAGTGCTTTTTTTGGCTGTTTGTATGCTGGAGTGGTAGCAGTTCCAGCCTATCCGCCTCGACCCAACCGTTCACTAGAGCGTATTGAAGCGATATTAGCCGATTCTAAAGCAACAGTTGCCCTCACGAGTCAGTCTATTTTATCTCTGATTAACCGACAACTCGAACAAGTTCAGTCGCTTCAAACTTTGCATTGGGTGGCGACCGATACCCTCGAAACGTTCGCTGACCACTGGCAAGAACCCGTTTTAACCTCGGATAGCCTTGCCTTTTTGCAATATACCTCCGGTTCGACTGCAACACCCAAAGGGGTAATGATCGCTCATGGTAATTTATTACAAAATTTAGCAGCAATTCATCGCTGTTTTGGTCATTCTCCCCAAAGTCAAGGGGTGATTTGGTTGCCTCCCTATCACGATATGGGTTTAATTGGGGGCGTATTGCAACCCCTATATGGAGGGTTTGGTGTGGTGTTGATGTCACCGTTGATGTTTTTACAACGTCCCTTGCGTTGGTTAGAAGCCATTTCTCGTGATCAGGCGACGACTAGCGGTGGCCCAAATTTTGCCTACGATTTGTGTGTGCGAAAGATTGCTCCGGCGCAGCGAGAAGGTTTAGATTTAAGCAGTTGGGAATTAGCGTTTAATGGGGCAGAACCCATTTACGACGAAGTGATTGAACGCTTTACCGAAGCATTTGCCCCCTATGGGTTTCGGCGAGAGGCGTTTTACCCCTGTTATGGTCTTGCCGAAGCGACTTTAATAGTCAGTGGCGGGGAAAAGAACGCTCAACCTGTTTTAGCCACTGTACAAGCCACAGCCTTAGCACAAAATCAGGTCGTCTATGATCAAGTCACTCCCGAAAATCGTCGCACGGTAGTCGGATGTGGTCAAAGCCTGGCCGATCACAAAATTGTGATTGTTGACCCTCAGACCTTAAAACTTTGTAAGGATCATCAAGTCGGAGAAATTTGGGTTTGTGGGCCAAGTATTGCCCAAGGATATTGGGGAAAAACAGAAGAATCAAAACAAAACTTTCAGGCGACACTTGCCGAGTCCTCATCTGGGCCTTTTTTACGAACGGGAGATTTAGGGTTTTTAGCAAACAGTGAATTATTTGTCACTGGGCGACTAAAAGATGTGATTATCATTAATGGTCGCAATTATTACCCGCAAGATCTCGAACGTAGTGTGGAACAAAGTCATTCTCTAGTACGACCCAATTGTTCAGCGAGCTTTTCAGTTGAGGTAGACGGAGAAGAACGCCTGGTGATTGTGGCAGAGGTTGAACGTCACTATCGGGAAAACCGTTGGGCAGACACTCCCTCAGAGAATGGGGCAACACAGTCATCAAAAGTGAAAGCGGTGATCCAGTCAATCCGCCGAGCGGTGTCACAACACCATGATTTACAAGTGTATGCGATCGCATTGCTTAAACCGGGCGGAATTCCGAAAACATCGAGTGGTAAAATTCAACGCCATGTCTGTCGAGCGAGTTTTCTCGCCCAAACGCTCAACACCATTGAAGAATAAGGGGTTAGTCCGTCTTTGTTGATCGCTATTTTTGACCATTGGGGAAATTTTATCCGGAAGATGATGCCAATTGAGCGGAAAAATAGGCTATCTCAATTTTGCTTTTTGGCGAAATCTGGAGATTTTATCGTAAATCCTTCTACTTTTATGGCTGTCATGGCAAAATAACCATCATGTCTTGCCCAAATCGAAAATTAGAATTCAGCACGGATAAACACAGGGGACACACAGGGCGAGAAATTTCCCAGGGCTACCCCGTAAACTGGAGTGATGCTAAATTTTTAGCGTGATGGAGGAGTGAATCATGCAACTGTTAAACGAGTCATTGAATGGAAAAACGGCTCCAGAGCCAATGGGGATAACGCTCAATCCGCAATCTCCTGTGGACTCCCCTGTATTATCTCAGGATGCTCAGGCAATTCAAGTATGGTTGATCGCTCAATTGGCAGAACGACTGGGACTTGAACCGGATGAGATTGATCTCGACGAGGATTTTGCTAACTATGGTTTAAACTCGATTGAGGCTGTTAACCTGTCTGGGGATTTGGAAAATATACTGGGGCGAAGGTTGCCCCCCACAATTCTTTGGGATTATCCAAATGTGGCAACATTATCGGAATATTTGGCAGAGGACACTTCACGCGATGCCAGCATTAACCCTTCTAGAGACAACATTCCTCCTGAAAAGGCAAAGGAACTCCTAGAACGACTGGATCAAATGTCCGATGAAGAGGTCGATGATCTCTTAAACTCGATGTTGTCAGAAGAGGAAAGTCATTAATGACCCACACATCAGAACGAATTGCCCATCTTACATCGACTGAAAAGCGATCGCTGTTGGCTGAGTTATTGCGTCAGAAGGCGAAATTAGCAACCCCTTCTGAAATTCCTCTAGAATACTACTGTTTTGAACATTATCCGGAGTATCGCAAGCTCAAGCAGCAACAACAGGAAATTGCCGCCCTGGGGATTAATAACCCGTTCTTCACGCCTCAAGAAGCGTTGAATAGCAATACGACGATTGTGGCAGGACGAGAACTGATTAATTATGCCACCTACAATTACGTCGGAATGTCGGGTGATCCGGTTGTTTCTCAAGCCGCTAAAGATGCCATTGATCATTATGGAACTTCGGTGTCTGCCAGTCGGTTGGTTTCGGGAGAAAAGCCTCTCCACCGAGAGCTAGAACGGGCAATTGCCGATTTTATTGGGACGGAAGATAGTGTTGTTTTTGTGGGGGGTCATGCCACTAATGTGACAACGGTGGGTCATTTGTTTGGACAAAATGATCTGATTGTTCATGATTGTCTCAGTCACAATAGTCTTCTGCAAGGATGTTTGCTCTCGGGTGCGACGGCTGTTGCTTTTCCCCATAATGATTGGGAAGCGGCCCGTCGAGTTCTCCAGGAACGCCGCCACCGTTATAAACGGGTTTTGATTATCGTTGAGGGCGTTTACAGCACTGATGGTGATATTCCGAACTTGCCTGAATTTATTGAGATTAAAAAGCGTCATAAAGCTTTTTTGATGGTGGATGAGGCGCACTCGATTGGTGTCTTAGGCGCGGCTGGTCGGGGAATTAGCGAATACTTCGGTATTGATGCGCGAGATGTTGATTTGTGGATGGGAACTCTCAGTAAGTCTTTTGCCAGTTGTGGGGGCTACATTGCAGGCGGGCAGGCTGTGGTTGAATATCTCAA
Source organism: Lyngbya aestuarii BL J (assembly GCF_000478195.2). Lineage (GTDB taxonomy): Bacteria > Cyanobacteriota > Cyanobacteriia > Cyanobacteriales > Microcoleaceae > Capilliphycus > Capilliphycus aestuarii. The sequence goes on from NZ_AUZM01000088.1 coordinate 4,139, forward strand.
GTATACGGCTCCCGGTTTTGTCTTTAGCGTGGGGATTTCTCCGCCTAATGCAGCTTCGGTATTAGCTGCAATTGAGGTGTTGAAGGCTGAACCCCAACGAGTGACTCGACTGCAAGCACGCTCTCGGTTGTTCTTAGAGTTGGCTAAACAAAAAGGTCTGAACACGGGAACCAGCAAGGATTCTCCTGTGATTCCGATTATTGTGGGTGACTCTCTTAAGTCGGTACAATTGTCCCAAAATTTATTTAAACGAGGGATTAATGTACCCTTTATGATTTATCCCTCTGTTCCCCATAACGGCGCTCGTCTTCGCTTTTTTATTACTTGCAATCACACCGAAGATCAAATTCGCTCAACGGTTGATATTCTCGCAGAAGAAGTGGAGAAAATGCACGAGCATTGAATGTAAAAATAGAGGTTAGTCATTCATTATGAAAAGCTAACCTCTTGGGAATGAATCGCTCAATTCCTGTTATCATTTAAAAGCAGAGTTTTGTCATTCATTTCGGGAAGAATGTCAAAATTTTAATTCCGCTAAATTGTTTCTCATGCTCTAATAATTCTTCAGGTAAGTAGAAGAACGGCTGAGTGGAAATAATAATAAGCTTGAATTTGACTGGAGTTAAAGTTTTGAGTTTCTCAAACTTGAACAACATACAATTTGTTCTACCAAATCTCTGCACAAATTCCCGAGAACATGAATCTCATCATACCTGCTATTGTGCATTTTAGAGAGTTTGGGCGTTAACTGTTCATTACAACACGAAGTAGATTAATTATGAGAGCTTTACTTTTATATCCCCTTTTTCCACCCAGCTTTTGGTCATTTGAAAAACTACTAGCTTTGGTTGAACGCAAAGCATTATTGCCTCCTTTGGGCTTGATTACAGTTGCCGCAATATTACCTCAAGAGTGGGAATATAAACTTGTTGACCGTAATGTTCGAGAGGTAACAGAAGCCGAGTGGGAATGGGCAGACCTTGTAATTATGTCTGCAATGATTGTTCAAAAAGATGACTTGATCGCTCAAATTCAAGAAGCAAAACGACGGGGTAAACCGGTGGCAGTGGGTGGCCCTTATCCGACTTCTCTACCCCATGAACTCGAAGAAGCGGGTGCTGATTATTTGATTTTAGATGAAGGTGAAATCACCTTGCCGATGTTTGTCGAAGCCTATAAACGAGGTGAAACCAGTGGAGTTTTTACCTCCAATGGCGAAAAAGCAGATGTGACTCAAACACCTATTCCTCGCTTTGATCTGTTGGAGAAAGATTTCTATGAAACAATCGCCATTCAGTTTTCTCGCGGTTGTCCCTTTCAATGCGAATTTTGCGATATTATTGTCCTCTATGGTCGTAAGCCGCGTACAAAAACACCAGCTCAAATTATTGCTGAACTTGAGTGTCTCCAGGAACTTGGTTTTCGACGAAATGTTTTTCTAGTCGATGATAATTTTATCGGTAACAAACGCAATGTTAAGTTGTTGTTGAAAGAATTAAAAGTCTGGCTGCATAAACATGACTATCCTTTCCGGTTCTTTACTGAAGCTTCGATTGATTTGGCAGGCGATCCAGAATTACTAGAATTGATGGTTGAAGCGAACTTCTATTCTGTATTCCTGGGGATTGAAACCCCGGATGAAGCCAGTTTAACCCTGACCAAGAAGTTTCAAAATACTCGGGACTCTCTCTCTGAATCTGTTAATAAACTTTCGCGAGCCGGGTTGGATGTAATGGCCGGGTTTATTATTGGTTTTGATGGGGAAAAAGCCGGAGCAGGCGATCGCATTGTTCGCTTTGTGGAAGAAACCGGAATTCCAATGGCAATGTTTAGTATGTTGCAAGCGCTCCCCAATACAGGTTTGTGGCATCGTTTAGAAAAAGAGGGACGGCTACTAAATGCCAGTGCAAATATCAACCAAACGACATTAATGAACTTTGTCCCGACTCGTCCCATTGAAGAAATTGCCCGAGAATATGTGGAGGGTTTTTGGCATCTTTATGATCCTCAAGTGTATCTAGATCGAGTTCATCGCTACTTTCTAAAAGTGGGCGAACCGCGAAATCCTGTAACTCGTCGCCGACTGACTGATCTAACAACATTGAAAGCGTTTTTAACAATCTGTTGGCGTCAAGGTATTGTTCGTAAAACCCGTTGGACATTCTGGATTTATTTTGTCGATATTCTCAGAAAGAATCCTAAGCTTTTCGCTCACTATATTTCCATCTGTGGTCATTTAGAACATTTCTACTTCTATCGCCAAATTGTTCGCGATCAAATTGAAGCACAACTTGCTGAATATTTGAAGGAAAAAGCAGCACTAGAAGCCCAAGAAGCTGAAGAAAAAAAAGTCGAAGAAATTGTTGCTTAGTCTAGGTTTATTAATGCTTATTATCCCTTGGTCGTAATAACCGAGGGATTTTTTGTATGATTTAATTTCCCGGTTTAATCCCTTCCACATTTAACCGGATTCGATACAAACCGCTACTCGCTGTAATATAAAGGGTTTTGTAGTCCGCATCTCCCCACGCTAAATTAGCGGCTGTTTCTGGCGTTTCTATAACGCCTAACTTCTCCCCCGTTGGTGAAAATACCCACACTCCACCCGGCCCGGTACTGTAAACATTTCCCAAACTATCGACTTTCATCCCATCAGGAACCCCTTTTTTATTGGGGTCTTTTTGAGTGGCAAAAATACGTCCGTTCGTTAACGTTCCATCGGGTTTAACATCAAATACCCGAATATGACCTTCCTGAGAATCATTCACATAAAGTTGGGTTTCATCGGGTGAAAAAGCAATCCCATTTGGACGCACAAAATCATCAATCAGTAATATTAACTCTCCATCCGGTGCCAGTCGATAAACCCCATAAAATCCTAATTCTTCTTGGTCTGACTTAATTCCATAGGGCGGATCAGTAAAATAAATACTTCCATCTGATTTTACCACTAAATCATTCGGACTGTTTAGTTTTTTATCTTGATATTCACGAATTAAAGTAACAATTTCGCCGTTTTTTTCAGTGCGAGAAACTCGACGGTTTGAATGTTCAGCCGTAATTAAACGGTTTTGTAAATCTAATGTATTTCCGTTGGCATTTCCTGACGGTTGACGAAAAACTTTAACAGGTTCGTTTGGTTTCCATTGATAAATTGTATTGTCAGGAATATCACTAAATAAGAGAAAACCTTCGGGATGCCAAACTGGGCCTTCTACAAATCGAAATCCCTCTGCTATTTTTTCTAAGGTCGAATTAGCATCTAAAATTCCCTTGATTTGCTGAGATTGTTGATTTTGAGTCATAGCAAATACGAATTTTTGGGCTGGAATACTTTCGGAAAATACCGGAGTTAACAATAAAATCAAACTTGCAACTTTAATGCTAAATTTATTCATATAGTTAAAGTTGAATTGTAATGGGTAATATCCCGGGACTCTGGGGTTGAACCTGACCAATAATACAACTATCTACATATCCTAAACGTTTGAGGTGATTTAGGCAAGAGTTGGCGTGTTCTAGAGGAATAGAAGCGAGTAAACCCCCCGAAGTTTGAGGGTCAAATAACAACGGGTAAAGGGGATGTTGGCTTGCTTGTTGTTGATTTTTAATCTTTTTTGAGAACTGATAATTTTCGGGATATAGGGAACTAAAAATGCCTTTATGGGTCGTTTCTTTTGCACCCTTTAAAATCGAAATAGCCTCTAAATTGAGTTCAACAGCAACACTAGATGTCCGAATCATTTCGAGTAAATGTCCGATTAACCCAAATCCGGTAATATCAGTACAAGCTGTAATTTTATATTGTTTAAAACAGTCCGCAGCCGCTTGGTTTGAGAGTAGCATTGACGCTATAGCAGCTTCTATCCAACGTCCTTTTGCTTTGAGTTGCATATCCGCAGCAAATAACGTTCCGGTGCCAATTGCTTTGGTTAAAATTAGTGCTTGGTTGGGTTTAATTTCACCTTTTCTCAAGAGTTTATTCGGTATGGCAAACCCATTACAAGTTAAACCTAAAGCTAATTTTTCACCTTCTGTTGTATGTCCACCAATTAATGAAGCTGACACAGTATTTAATACCTTGTTTACTCCTGATAATAAATGAAACAGTGTTTCTTCTTGTTTTGTAGAAGTTGCGTAGGGAAGCGTTACAATTGCTAATGCACTTTGAGGAGTCGCCCCCATTGCAAATAGATCATTTAAACAGTGATGAGTTGTAATTTTTCCAAATATAAACGGATCATCTAAGATCGCTGGAAAATAGTCAACTGTTTGCACGATGACTTGTTCAGTTGGTACCTGAATAACTGCCGCGTCTTCTGCCTCTTTGAGTCCGATTAATACATCTTCTCGTATTTCAGATTTAATTCTATTTAATACATTTTTTAAAACCGAACTTCCTACTTTTGAACCACAACCAGAACACCGCATTTTTGGGGATTTAACTTGAATTTTTTCTGGTTGATGAGGTTGATATGACATCGGTTCAAGATTGGTGAATTGATCCATAAATTTACGATCAATCTGATCTTTCCATCTCCACAAAAAAGAATAAGGCCCTAATCCAATAATACCACGAGATGCGATTGCTTTTTCGTTTCCAGTCCCAATTAAAATTAGAAATTGTTTTTGTGGAGTAAACGGTTTTAGCGTTTTTTCTAATAACGCCCGTCGCAAGTTTTCAAACAACGGTTGCCCTTGACGCACGGCAAAAACTCCGGCTTTGGGACGGGGATGATTAACCATCGTCGCGACATCTCCAGCCGCAAAAACATGGGGGTGAGATAGCGATCGCAATGTATCATCAACTTGAATAAATCCTTGTTTATCGGTTAATAATCCGGCTTGTTTTAACCAAGGGGATGCAGAAGCTTGAGTCACCCAAAATAGGCGATCACATTTTACTTCTAGTCCAGATTCACAACTAATTATTTTTTCTTCTCCTTCTGCTTTGACTGCATTTACCGTTTGTTGTAAATGTAATTTAACTCCTCTATTTCTGAGAATCTGTTCAACTTTTTGACCGACCCATTGACTGCGTTCGGGTAAAAGTTCTGCACCTCGTTGAAAGAGATGTAATTCTAGTTTATTCGCGGATGAATTCGTGCTAGAATAAATTTGAGATAAACATCCTTGAATTGAAAAAATTAGTTCCACACCGCCTGCGCCCCCACCAACGACTGCAATTCTCATTTTTTGATTGGGGTTTTGAATTATACTATTTTTCACCGTATTCCAATAGTCAATAAACTTAGAAATTGGTTTAACCGGAATCGAGTGTTCAGTTGCACCCGGAATAGATAAAGTAGCGGGTTTACTGCCAATATCAATCGATAAAATATCAAAAGAAATCGGAGGATGATTTTCACAAATAACCTGATTTTTTTCTAAGTCTAAACCCATTGCCCGATCTAAGATCATTCTGGCTTGAGAAAATTGAGTTAATGGACGTAAATCAATATGACATTCATCAAAGTTATATAAACCTGCAACATATCCCGGTAACATTCCAGAATAGGGAGTATGAGACACGTCTGTAATTAGAGTTAGACGGACTCCAGCGATGGGGTTCATGCCGAATTTTTTTAAAACAATAGCATGGCTATGTCCGCCACCAATGAGAACTAAATCTTTGAGAATGGGTGTAGAAGATTTCATGGTTAAGTATTGAGATTGACAGCAATTCGTTTGATGACGTTTCAAATTATTAGTTTAACGGTGAACCCAACTGACTTAAGTTTAAAACATAACCTGCTGTCACTAAATAAACCGGATTAGCAATTGCCCCAATATTTCGGGTTAATATTCCTAAACGATCACGAAATAGACGACCCATCGGATAAGCAGGAACGACACCCCATCCAGTTTCTTCAGCCACAAAAATAATTTGTCCTGATGTTTGGTTGAGAGTTGTGATTAACCCCTCTAAAATCTGTTGCCAACCTTCATCGTCTTGTTCTAAAAGATTGGCTAACCACGTCCCTAAAGAATCCACTAAAATGCAGGTATTGGGCTGAGAAATCTGTTGTAACGTTGCGGCCAACTCCACCGGAACTTCTAGAGTTTTCCATTCAGGCGGACGACGACGTTGATGTTTTTGAATGCGATTTTGCCATTCTGTATCAGTGGAATCTAGCCGAGAAGTGGCAATATAAATCACAGACTGACCCGAATTTTGGGCTAATGTTTCCGCCCATTCACTTTTACCCGAACGTGCAGGGCCAGTAACCAAAACTAATCGAGATAACGGTGTTAAGGGTTCAATCATAGCAGTTGAGAAGTTCAGGAGTTCAGAACTCAGAAGTTGGGAAAAAAACTGTTCACAGAAAAAATTGACGGCAAATACAACCGTAAGATACGGTTTGCCACAAGGCCGAATAAAATTCCACTGCTTACAGTAGTAAATACACAATCATACAAGCACAAACCCATGTAAGTCTGACCGTCATCGTCGAGGTTCGGTAAACCCACCTTCAAGAAAAGGACTAACCGCCCACAGTATAGAAATATGCAATCTATCTTAAAAACTGTATTCAAACCGGACTCGCGACTCAATCGAATCAGCAGGTGTAACTTGCAGTGAGTCAAGCACCCACAATAATAGGGCGGTAACAGTATCAGATTCTATGTAGTCATTGGAGATAATTAACCCTTATGGGAAAAGTAGTTGGAATTGACCTCGGAACCACAAACTCTTGTGTCGCTGTAATGGAAGGGGGTAAACCCACTGTAATTGCGAATGCTGAAGGTTTACGCACGACTCCCTCTGTTGTAGCTTATGCTAAAAACGGAGATCAATTGGTGGGACAAATCGCCAAGCGTCAAGCCGTGATGAACCCGGACAACACCTTCTATTCGGTGAAGCGGTTTATTGGACGCAAACACGAAGAAGTTACAAACGAAACCGCAGAAGTTTCCTACAAAGTTATCCGCGATAACAGTGGAAACGTTAAACTCGATTGTCCCGCCCGTGAAAAGCAATTTGCCCCGGAAGAAATTTCTGCCCAAGTTCTGCGTAAACTGGTTGAAGATGCTAGTAAGTATCTCGGTCAAACGGTTACAGAAGCAGTTATTACCGTTCCAGCATATTTTAACGACTCTCAGCGTCAAGCCACCAAAGACGCAGGTAAAATTGCAGGTATTGAAGTTAAGCGGATTATCAACGAACCCACGGCGGCATCTCTGGCCTATGGTTTAGACAAGAAAAGCAATGAAACCATTTTAGTTTTTGACCTTGGGGGCGGTACGTTTGACGTCTCTATCCTCGAAGTCGGCGATGGTGTTTTTGAAGTATTAGCCACCTCTGGAGACACTCACTTAGGTGGGGATGACTTTGATAAACAAATTGTAGACTACCTGGCTGAACAGTTCATGCGGGATGAAGGAATTGACCTCCGCAAAGATAAGCAAGCCTTACAACGCTTGACAGAAGCGGCAGAAAAAGCCAAAAAAGAACTGTCTAGCCTGACTCAAACTGACATTAACCTGCCTTTTATTACCGCCACTCCAGACGGCCCCAAACACCTTGACACGATGTTGACTAGAGGGAAGTTTGAGGAAATTTGCGCGGATTTAATTGACCGTTGTCGCATCCCCGTTGAGAATTCTCTGCGTGATGCTAAGTTGAACAAGTCTAATATTGATGAAATCGTATTAGTTGGGGGTTCGACTCGGATTACAGCGGTTCAAGAATTGGTCAAACGGATATTGGGTAAAGACCCCAACCAATCTGTTAACCCTGATGAAGTGGTAGCGATGGGCGCTGCAATTCAAGCGGGTGTACTCGCAGGTGAAGTTAAAGATATTCTGTTGCTGGACGTTTCGCCGTTGTCTTTGGGTGTTGAAACCCTCGGTGGCGTAATGACCAAGATTATTCCCCGTAACACGACTATCCCCACCAAGAAGTCAGAAGTCTTCTCAACTGCGGTTGATGGACAAACAAACGTTGAAATTCACGTTCTTCAAGGGGAACGAGAAATGTCCAACGACAACAAGAGTTTGGGAACCTTCCGCCTTGATGGTATTCCCCCGGCGCCGCGTGGTGTTCCTCAAATTGAGGTAACATTTGATATTGATGCCAACGGTATTCTCAACGTTACGGCGAAAGATAAAGGAACAGGGAAAGAACAGTCTATTAGTATTACTGGGGCTTCGACTTTACCCGATACTGAAGTTGAACGGATGGTTCAAGAAGCTGAACAAAATGCTTCGACTGACAAAGAACGTCGGGAAAAAATTGACCGCAAAAACCAAGCCGATTCCTTATCTTATCAAGCTGAGAAACAAATTAGCGAACTGGGAGACAAGGTTCCCGCCGATGAGAAAACCAAGATTGAAGGGATGATTAAGGATTTGAGAGAAGCGATTTCTCAAGATAATGATGAGAAAATCCAAACCTTAACCACTGATTTACAACAGGCGCTTTATACTCTCAGCAGTAACCTCTATCAACAAGCAGGTGGGGCTGAGGGCGCACCGGGTGAAGGCGCACCTGGCCCTGAAGCTGGAGATTCGGCGTCATCGAGTAGCAGTAGTTCTTCCGAGGATGTGATTGATGCTGACTTCACCGAAACGAAGTAAGTAAACAATCGATTAAATTGATTATACTGAGGGTGTGTTAGATGTCTAACGCACCTTTTTTTGATCATCCGAAAGAGGTTGAAGATGAGGTCAAATCAAAGGTAAAATAAATCTATTGCTGTCTAATGGGTTCGACGTGGCAAATTCTCCAGTTTGTATTTTAGTTGATGGTCATTCTTTGGCGTTTCGCGCTTACTATGCGTTTGCGAAAAGTCGGACAGGAGGACTACGAACCCAGACGGGAATTCCTACCAGTGTGTCTTTTGGGTTTCTCAACTCGCTGCTGAATACGATTAAAACCTACAAACCGGACTATTTAGCTATTGCTTTTGACCTCCGTGAACCCACTTTTCGCCACGAAGCTGACGCCACCTACAAAGCCAATCGTTCGGAAACTCCTGAAGATTTTATCGAAGATATTCGTCATTTGCAAGAAGTTTTAGAAGGGTTAAATGTTCCCATTATTACGGCTGTGGGATATGAAGCCGATGATGTAATTGGAACTTTAGCAAAACAAGGACGGGAAGCGGGATATTCTGTTAAAGTTCTTTCGGGAGATCAAGATTTATTTCAATTAATTGATGGGGATGAAAAGATTAGTGTGTTGCATTTATCCCCCGGAAAAGGAAACCAAACTACAGAGTTTAAAATTCAAAATGTTGTTGATAAACTCAATATCAAGCCCGAACAATTGATTGATTATAAAGCGTTGTGTGGTGATAAATCTGATAATATTCCCGGTGTACGCGGAATTGGGGATAAAACGGCGGTTCAGCTTTTGAGTGAATATAACTCTTTAGATGAAATTTATGCTTCTTTGGATAAAATTAAAGCCGCAACTCGCAAAAAGTTAGAAGACGGAAAAGAAGCCGCCTATCACTCCCAAAGAATGGCGACAATTGTTCAAGATGTTCCGTTAAAAATTTCTGTTAATGACTGTGATTTTACTCGATTAGATTTTAGCAAAATTATTCCCAAACTAAAAGAGTTGGAATTTTGGTCTTTTGTTGAAGAAGTTGAAAGCCAACAAGTCTTTGAAGAAACGGTAGACGCAACTGAAGAAAATCTCTCGAAGTCTGAGTCTGAAAATTCATCAAATCAGCCCTCAGATCATAATGATGAACTCAGTTTTTGGAGTTATGAAGAAACTCAAGCCGCCCAAAAAACCGCCGAACAGAAGTTAATTCAGCCTGAAATTATTCAAACTGAAAAACAGTTACAAGAATTAGTTAAAACCCTAGAAACGTTTACCGATAAAAATAATCCCGTTGCTTGGGATACCGAAACCACTGCTTTAGAACCGCGAGATGCAAAATTAGTTGGAATTGGCTGTTGTTGGGGAAATAAAAAAACCGATATTGCTTATATTCCCCTCGAACACACAACCGGAAACCAACTGAAAAAAGAGATAGTTTTAGAAGCCTTACGTCCGATTTTAGAAAGCGAAAACTATCCCAAAGCACTACAAAATGCAAAATTTGATCGCCTAATTTTCAAAGTTCAAGGAATTAATTTGGCTGGCGTTGTCTTCGATACAATGTTAGCGAGTTATGTGTTAAATCCTGATGATAGTCATAATTTAACTGAACTTTCCCGCAAATATCTAGATTCGGGAATACTCGCAAAAAGTTATAAAGAACTCTCTCTGACTAAAAATCAAACCATTGCAGATTTAGATATTCCCACGGCTGCTGAATATTGTGGTTTGGATGTTTATGCGACATATTTACTCGTTCCCAAACTGCGGGAAAAATTACAAACATTTCCCAAACTTCATAAACTATTGTTAGAAGTAGAACAACCCCTCGAACCCGTTCTCGCAGAAATGGAATATCAGGGAATTAGAATTAATGTTGATTATCTCAAACAACTTTCATCACAACTTAATAAACAGTTAGAAACAATCGAAAAACGTGCGTATGAAGAAGCCGGAACAGAATTTAATTTGGGTTCACCTAAACAACTCAGCAAACTATTATTTGAAACCCTCGAACTCAGTACGAAGAAAAGCCGCAAAATCAAAACAGGTTACTCTACAGATGCTAAAGTTTTAGAAAAGCTTAAGGGTGATCATCCGATTATTGATAGTATATTAGAACATCGAACCCTTGCTAAACTCAAATCAACCTATGTTGATGCTTTACCAGAGTTAGTTCATCCTCAAACTCAACGCATTCATACTGACTTTAACCAAGCGATAACGGCGACTGGAAGACTGTCTTCGTCTAACCCAAATTTGCAAAATATTCCCATTCGCACTGAATTTTCTCGTCAAATACGTCAAGCATTTATTCCCGAACCCGGATGGTTATTAGTATCAGCAGATTATTCTCAAATTGAGTTAAGAATTCTCGCCCATTTAAGTGATGAACCGATATTAGTTGAAGCCTACGAAAAAGAGCAAGATATACACACCGTAACCGCCCAGTTTTTATTTGAAAAAGAAACCCCAAAAGATGTAACTCCCGAAGAACGACGCTTTGGAAAAACGATTAACTTTGGGGTAATTTATGGAATGGGGGCGTTAAGATTTTCTAGAGAAATGAAAGTCAACACTACAAAAGCTAAAGAATTTATCGAACGCTTTAACGAACAATATCAGCAGCTTTTTGAATATTTAGAACAACAAAAGAAAACCGCAATTTCTCAAGGTTATGTAACAACGCTGTTGGGGCGTCGCCGTTATTTCAATTTTGAAAGTTCAAGTCTGAAAGAACTTAAAGGAAGTCCATTAGAAAAAATTAATCTTGATGAATTGAAAAAAATAGGTCAATATGACGCGCAATTATTACGGGCTGCGGCGAATGCGCCTATTCAGGGTTCAAGTGCTGATATTATAAAGATAGCGATGGTAAAATTGCAGGATGTTTTGCAAAATTACAACGCTAAACTGTTATTACAAGTTCACGATGAATTAGTTTTTGAAGTTCCCCCGGAAGAATGGGAAGAATTACAACCGCAAATTAAACAAACGATGGAAAATGCTTATTCGTTGAACGTTCCCCTACTCGTTGATATCCACGCGGGTGACAACTGGATGGAAGCAAAATAGATATTTCCGGAATGGTCACAAGCGCTGTTGGAGTCATCGATAGCAGTTTAAAGATTAGGTTTTTACCGCTATCAATATGAAAATTAATCAGCGTGGTTGGATAGTAATTGCTATCTTCTATTTGATGCTTATTTTTGCAATAATGTTAGTCGCTGATTTTGGAAAACTCCCGAAAGTGCAACTTGAAAAAATTCCCAACTATGATATTATCGGACATTTTTTTCTCTACGGAATTGCTTCTTTCGTGTGTCATCGCGCCACAAATAGACGCATGATGATGGTTTTTAAATATCCGATTCCGTTTGGACCTTTTTTATTTACCCTCGTTACCATTGGTGAGGAAATGCTACAGCAAATTTTACCCCATCGTACTTTTAGTTTACTCGATTTGGGGGCAAGTTTACTAGGAATTATCTTATTTTATAAACTCGGTGAACTGTGGTTTCCCAAAAAATCCTCTCAATATTAACTGATTTGTTTATTCTGCCCATTTTCTCAACAAATTGGCTACACTTTTAGAAATTAAATCAAATTCTGGGGTTTTTCCTTCTCTCGCAAACATCGCGCGTCTCGCTGTATCCAAATCAAATAAAATCTCTCGTTGACTCGCATCTCTCACCAAACTTTGTACCCAACCGACAACAACCAGTCGAGTTCCTTTTGTCACAGTATCAACTCGATGTAACGTCGAAGATGGATAAACAATCATCGCCCCTGCTTCCAGTTTATACGCTTTTTCATCATCCGCACTTTCAATCACTAATTCCCCACCTTCATACTCATCAGGAGAATTTAAAAACAACGTAAATGATACATCTGAACGTAACAAACGACTCCCCATTAACGCATTATCCGTATGGGTTCCGTAAGACATTCCCTCCTCATACCGACTAAATAACAGTGAATGAATACGCCGAGGGCGAACTGCTGTCTGAAACAAAAGATTCTGTTTAATAACCTGTTCAACTTCTGTTTTTAGTTCTTTTAATAAACTGCTTCCCGATTTTAATTGTTGATTATTTTTAACCAGTTTTGCGTGCCAACCTGCGGTTAATTTCCCTTCCACAAATTCTGCTTTTTCTAAACGAGTTTGAATAGAATTTAGTTGTTCGGCTGTCAAAACATCGGGAATCGAAAAAATCATCTCAAACTACTTGTATTTTGTCAAAATCTATTTTATAATACTCTTATGCTAAGATTGGGCATAAATTGTCCCCGCAAACAAATCGGGTTCATGTAAAGACCTACCGGAGTAAGCCTCTACAAACTCACCGAGCAACTCGGGCGAAATTCCAACCTATGAACCCGTTGACGGAGAGGAAGCAACACGAGAACTGTATAATTCAATCTTAGAAACCAGTCCTTGAACTTCACTCGGCGTTTGAACCGGAGTTTCTGGGGGCGTAACAGACGGCCAAGCCGCTTTTAATTCTGCCATGGTTTCCATAATCACTTGATGATCTTCGGGGTAATTTTGCTGCATTTCATCGGCAATATTTTGATATAATTGTTCAGAATACAACACAAACCCCCGAGAGTCTTGATACTCCGCCAGTTCAACCACTTTCCCGTCTGCAATAGCCGCTTGATATTCCTCTGCTGCCGTTGCTAACATTTGATTAATGACATTCATTACGAACTCGGGAGATTGACGCTGAGACTCGGGAATCGCTACAATGGCTGTATTAACAGACTCCATCGCTTCCTCAAACGCCGCTTCTGTCTCGGGTTGAGCCGGCGCCGTCTTGGATAAATCGTTCAATTGGTTTAAAGTAGACTTAAACTGAGGCACATTGCGATCGTCAAGTTGACCTTCTAAACCGCCATACAATTCCTCAACCGGGTGTCCAATATGGGGTTCAGCTTGTTCGTAGTTTCCCGCTTCTCTAAGTTCTTCGGCGACAATCAGATGACCTTTCATCAATCCCAACGTTGTCATATAATCAACATCAGGATTTCCACTGCTACCCGCTTCACCGCCTTCGCCGCCTTCTCCGCCTTCTCCGCCTTCACCGCCTTCACCGCCTTGAGTAACCGTTTCAACAGAAGTTGTCTCTCCCGACTCTCCCCCTTCCCCTGTCGTTGATGGACTGCTACAAGCCACCAAAGAGACAGCCAAACCCGTTGCTAAGAATAATTCTACAGATTTTAAAGACTTTTTCATGTGAACTGCCCGTTTTCTCAATTGACAACAATAGACTTCCAGGCTAAAATTTAATGCAAAGATTTGTCAATAAAATCTAATAACTTTTAGAAAATTTTAAGAAAAATTCTCAAGTCGCAATCACATCAAAATAACCCATACAACCCATTTCCGCGATCGCATCTTGGTGAGGATGAAACATATAGCGACCGGGGTAAGAGTAGGAAAACTCCAAAATATGACGTTCTGCGGTTCCCATTGTAATCACATCGGATTCTTCGTTGGGGGTTAATGTGCGTCCGGTGCGATACACTTGAAACATATTAGCATGAATATGAAAAGTAACTGCGGGATCGAACTCAATCATATTCAACAAATACAACCGCACCAATTGATTTTGATAAATGCGAATGGGATGATCTCGATAATAATTGGGAATACCATTAAACGCATAAAGTTCATTTTTTTGATCATTATTAATATCAAAACCTCCCATAACCATCACCATTTCATCAGCAGGAGGACGACCTTCAGGCGGGTCAACAATAAACAGTCCGTACAACCCTTTACTAATATGTCGGGTTACGGGTGCAACATGACAATGATAGGGATGAACTCCGTAGGGTTCGGCTTCAAATTCATAGATTTCTGTCTTTCCATGACGCACGGGTTTAACGCCATCCATTTCGACAGGGTGAGTCCCGTGAAAGTGCATACTGTGGGAACTTCCATCTTCATTATGAAACACAATTCGCACCCGTTCCCCTGCTTTTGCTCTTAAAGTTGGGCCAGGAACTCGACCGTTTAAATTCCAACTTATAAAAGAAATTGCCGAGTTTAATTGCAAAGTTGAACTGTTAGCAGTAACTTCAAATACTCGTATCGTTCGACCGTTTTCTTGTAGAACTTTACCATAATCAAAATCCCGCAAAATTGCCATCGGATTAAAATTAAGATTTGTCGCTTCATTTTGTTCTTCTAACGGCGGAATTTTTACCGATGAAGAAGTTTTGAAACTAGAATTCAATATTGCTGCTGTTGCTGTTATACCCAACCCAGTTAAACCCCAGGTGAGAACTTGGCGACGACTCCAGCTTTTTGTATTAAAATAATGAGATAAATTTGACACGAGTTTCTCCTTAAAATAGTTAGTGTTATAATTATCTTTAAATTTTAAAAAGCTTGTATTTGGGCTTCAAGCCTAAATCTGATGTTTATAAAAAGTTGAATTCTCAACGGACTATCAAGACAACTTTACTCTGATTATTACTTTACCATAATTTACTGTTCTTGCAATCAATTATCAATTAATGGGAACGAAAGATGACCCCACTGATTTTAAACTTAGATACGGTTAATCTCAGCGACGAACAATTTTATCGGTTGTGTCGCGCCAACTCAGACTGGAAACTCGAACGTACACCAACCGGAGAACTTGTAATTATGCCACCTGTTGGCGGAATAAGTGGAAACAGAGAAGCCGACTTAATGGGTTTACTGTGGTTATGGAACCGTCAAACCGGACTCGGAAAAGTATTTAGTTCTTCAACAATTTTTCGTTTACCCAATGGAGGAAATCGTTCTCCCGATGCAGCTTGGGTAAAATTAGAACGGTGGGAAAGCTTAAACGCCGAACAACAAGAAAAATTCCCCCCCATTTGCCCAGATTTTATCATCGAACTGCGATCGCGAACCGATTCCCTCGAAACCCTTCAACAAAAAATGACCGAATATCTTGATAGCGGTCTAAAATTAGGGTGGCTCGTTAACCCGCAACAACAGCAAGTCGAGATTTATCGCCCCAGTCAGGCTGTTGAGATTGTTCAACTCCCCAGTCGTTTATCGGGAGAAAGTTTGTTACCCGGATTTGAACTCGATTTAGCCCAATTTTGACCAACACGCTAAAGATGACCCCACTGATTTTGAATCTAGATACAGTTAATCTGAGTGACGAACAATTTTATCGGTTGTGTCGCGCTAACTCAGACTGGAAACTCGAACGCACACCAACCGGAGAACTTATAATTATGCCACCTGTTGGCGGAGTGAGTGGAAATAGAGAAGCCGACTTGATCACTGATTTGAATTTATGGAACCGTCAAACCGGACTCGGAAAAGTATTTAGTTCTTCAACAATTTTTCGTTTACCCAATGGAGGAAATCGTTCTCCTGATGCAGCTTGGGTAAAATTAGAACGGTGGGAAAGCTTAAACGCCGAACAACAAGAAAAATTCCCCCCCATTTGCCCAGATTTTATCATCGAACTGCGATCGCGAACCGATTCCCTCGAAACCCTTCAACAAAAAATGACCGAATATCTTGATAGCGGTCTAAAATTAGGGTGGCTCGTTAACCCGCAACAACAACAAGTCGAGATTTATCGCCCCAGTCAGCCTGTTGAGATTGTTCAACTCCCCAGTCGTTTATCGGGAGAAAGTTTGTTACCCGGATTTGAACTCGATTTAGCCCAATTTTGATATTGATGAAAGCATCAAACTTCGTTACAATGAGCAAACGTGAGTTAAAAACGAGTCGAAAGCTCGGCGCTGTGGAAACAGACGCTTTATCACATCTTGTAAATTAATCCAATGAGCGGTGAGTGAGAAGCCAGTCAAGCTGGTAAGATACGAGCATATTATATCTGTTTGACCCGGCTCCGCATAAAAAAATCCTACTAAATCGTAACAATGGGATCAAAACGAATGGCTACAAAAGTTGGCGATAACGCCGAAAAGCAAAAAGCATTAGCTCAAGTTCTCAACCAAATTGAGCGGAACTTTGGAAAAGGATCAATCGTCCGTTTAGGCGATGCTCCCCGCATGAAAGTCGAAACCATTCCCAGTGGAGCATTAACCCTAGATTTAGCCCTGGGTGGGGGAATCCCCAAAGGACGGGTAATTGAAATTTATGGCCCAGAAAGTTCGGGTAAAACCACTTTAGCCTTACACGCGATCGCCGAAGTCCAGAGAGCCGGGGGAGTCGCCGCCTTTGTCGATGCAGAACACGCCCTCGATCCCAGTTACGCATCCGTTTTAGGGGTTGATATCGAGAACCTGCTGGTGTCTCAACCCGATACCGGAGAAATGGCGTTAGAAGTCGTCGATCAACTGGTGCGTTCAGTTGCAGTTGATATTGTGGTAATTGACTCTGTAGCGGCTTTGGTTCCCCGCGCAGAAATTGAAGGGGATATGGGAGACGCTCACATGGGGTTACAAGCGCGTTTAATGAGCCAAGCCCTGCGGAAAATTACTGGTAATATTGGTAAGTCCGGTTGTACGGTTATTTTCCTCAACCAACTGCGTCAAAAAATTGGAATTACTTACGGAAACCCCGAAACCACAACAGGCGGAAATGCGCTGAAGTTTTACTGTTCAGTTCGACTCGATATTCGCCGTATTCAAACCCTGAAAAAAGGCTCCGATGAATATGGAATTCGGGCTAAAGTTAAGGTTGCTAAAAATAAAGTAGCTCCTCCTTTCCGCATCGCTGAATTTGATATTATCTTCGGAAAAGGGATTTCAACATTGGGCTGTTTAGTTGATTTAGCCGAAGAAACAGGAATTATTAAACGTAAGGGTTCGTGGTATAGCTACAACAGCGATAATATTGGTCAAGGTCGAGAAAAAACCATTATTTACATGGAAGAAAACCCCGAATTTACCGCGAATATTGAGAAATTAGTTCGCGAAAAATTAGATGGCGGTGCAGTCGTTTCTTCTAACTCAGTCGGACAGGTTGATGAGTCTGAAGATTATGAAAATGACGAAAATGGAACCGGAGAAGAAGAATAATAAAATCAACGTTTTTCTCATAGAGAATTAGGAGTTAGGAGTTGGGAGTTAGGGTTGATAAATCATCCTCAATTGTGAAGTTATAACGCCCTAATTCCTATTGATTTTAACTCTAAGATTTGACAATTAAAACACAGAAAATATAACCTCCTTAGCCTTAGTGTTGAGGGGGTTTTTCACTGATTAAATGAGTTTCTAT
>NZ_AUZM01000089.1 GCF_000478195.2 Lyngbya aestuarii BL J
ATAAGAAATGAAGGCATCAGAATAATACATTTTGGCGGAGGGAACCCCGTCTCTGCTGAGGGAGCCTGTTTAAGACCAGATAACCGCGACGGTGAAAGGGCATCGGGCTGAGAAATCAGAAGCTCACATTGTACCGCGGCGGTCAGTGTGAGTAGTTCACTCAGTCTTAACTTCTATTAAAGTGACTTCAATAGACGAATAAAACCCGCTTGTTCAAAATATTGATCTGTACAGTGGTTTTATGGATATCCCCAGGGTTCAATATTTTTTGGTTAACCAGCTACATCAGCAAATTCAAGATTCAGGAGTTAACATAGACCCCCTGGATATTCCCGTTTATCCCCTCAAAGATTCTTGGCCAATCCGATATCACTCAGCGATCGCTTTAAAACTGGCAAAAATTAACCATCAAAACCCTATAGAGATCGCCACTCAAATTGTTCACAGTTTGTCATTTCCAAACCAAGGGGTTGAGATGACTATGGAAGTCATACCATCAGGAATGATTGCATTTGAATTAACCGATCACGCGGTAGTCACTTGGTTAAAACAGATGACTCAAACCCCCTTATCTGCATCAAGTTTTTCCCCGACTTCAACTCAAACAATCTCTCTAAATCAAAACTTATTTGCTGTACAATACAGTCATGCCCGTTGCTGTTCAATTCTTAGGTTAGCTGATCGCGATCGCCTGATTACCTTAGCTCAACCCCATCTGCAAACAACCCCACCGCTATGGTTATTGATTAAACCTAATCCAATTCCCTGGCTAGACGTTAACGGAAAACTCCAACTCAATCATTACAGTGAACAGCAATTAATTTGGCAAATTATCACCGCCTTAGATGCGTGCTATACCTCATCTGAGATACAATACTGGCAAAACAAAGCCCATCAAATTTCTGATGCGTTTCAAGCCTTCTACAGTCAGTGTCGCATTTGGGGAGAAGTCAAACTCAAAACCCCAAAAAAAGCACAAGCCAGACTCGGATTAATCTTAGTCACTCAAGCCATATTACGATACATTTTACAAGAAAAACTTGCGATAATCGCCCCCTTAGAACTGTAAATTGATTCTCAAAATTATCCTAAAAAAAAGCCTGCTTTTGAGGTGCAGGCTCGATATAATTTTCTGAAATCTTTTAAGATTTTCTATTCAATTGTGATTGATTGTGGCCCTTTGTTACCATTACTTGCTTCTTCTGAAGAAGTTTGAGAGACTGTCGCGCCCTCTTTTGCTAACCAGGTTTTGACTGGATCATCAGATAAATTTAACTTGAAAACACCAGAAACAAAACCCCCGAAAAAAGCGATGGGCTGTTGGGTAAGTCCCTCGAAAATTGGCTTGAGTTCATCCATGACAAATTACAGTCTCCTTTTTTACAGTGAACAGTTCTACAGTAAACAATTACCCGTTATTTTAGTTTACAGTTATCGATTTTTTCACGGGTGACGGGTGACTGTTTAATAACCGCTATATCCATAGCCGCCGCTATATCCATAGCCGCCACTAGAATAACCCCCGCTATATCCATAGCCACCACTAGAATACCCCCCGCTATACCCATAGCCGCCACTAGAGTAACCCCCACTATATCCGTAGCCCCCGCTATACCCATCATTGTAAGAACGGGAGTTGTAGTTAGTCTTATTCGTATTAGAAAAGAACCGATGGTAGTCGGGATCATCTTTTTGAACCGCAGAACTTCCCGTCACAATGCTGTTGGGTTGATGAGGCTTGGCTTTGATACTCCCCTTGCGTCCTTCCAACTCCGGTAAGTCTGGGAAATCTTCAGCAGGAATATCTTCAACCACCTGCTTCATAAACTGACGCCAGTTATAAGCGGCCGTTTCACTGGTTCCCCAAGTCGGTTTGTTGTCATCATTTCCCAACCAAACTCCCGTCACCATCTGCGGAATATAGCCAATAAACCACAAATCTCGCGCTTCCTCAGAAGTTCCGGTTTTTCCGGCGACATTGCGATCTGATAAATAAGCTGGTGTTCCCGTTCCGCTTTCGACAACCCCTTCTAACATCCAAGTGGTAATCGCAGCACTCCCTTTATCTAAAACTCGTTTCGGTTTAAAATCTGCTTGATAAATCGTTTCACCTTTTTGGTTAACGACGCGACGAATTCCATGAACAGGAACATGATTCCCCTCATCGGCTAGCGTTCCATAAGCATTGGTTAACTCCAGCAAATTCACTTCATAAGCACCCAACGCCAGAGAATAGGTTGGTTTTAACGGGGAGTTAATTCCCATCTGTTGAGCCATTTTAATCGTCGGTTCAAAGCCCACATCAACCAACACTCTCACAGCTACCACATTCACCGAACTACTCAAAGCACTGATCATCGATCGCCAGTTATTCGAGTGACGGTTTCCATAATTCATAGGTCGGTAGCCATCTATCCGATAGGGTTCATCCTTGTAGCTATCATAGGGAGAAAACCCGGCTGCGATCGCCGTAGCATAAACCAAACCCTTAAACGTTGATCCAGGCTGACGTTGAGCTTGAGTAACGCGATTAAACTCACTATCGGCAAAACTTGATCCGCCGACCAGCGCCTTCACCTCTCCATTGCGAGGATCGATCGCCACTAACGCCGCCTGATCAAACGCTTGCGAACGCCCATCAATTTCAACCGCTTCTTTAACCACAGTTTGGGCGATTTCTTGCCATTTGAGATTCACACTCGTTTCAACCGTTAATCCTCCCAGTTCCAGTGCTTCCGGGGAGATATACTTCGGTAATTCCTTCTCAATGTAACTGGCAAAATAGGGAGCGCGAACTTGCAACCGTTTCGGTGAACTTGGCTGAACGGCAATTTTTTGTTGTTTAACCTGTTCGGCGCGTGCAACGGTCAACACCTCAGCATCGGCCATCCGCTGCAAAACCATATTCCGGCGTTCTGTCGCCGCCTCCAAATCGACCAACGGAGAATATTGGCTCGGCGCCGGAGGCAAACCCGCTAACGTAGCAATTTCGGAAAGCGTCAGACGTTGAACCGGCTTGCTAAAGTAGACCTGAGCCGCATCCGCCACCCCGTAAGCCCCTGAACCCAGATAAACTAGATTTAGATACTGCTCGAGAATATCCTCTTTGCTCATCTGGCGTTCAATTTTCGTCGCCAACAGGGCTTCGCGGAGTTTACGAACAATACTCCGTTCTTGATCGAGAAATACAGTTCGAGCCAATTGTTGCGTGATCGTACTTCCGCCTTCAACAACACCTCCAGCCAACAAGTTTGAGCCAAAAGCCCGAATAATCCCTTGATAATCAATGCCGTTGTGCTGATAAAACCGACGATCTTCAATCGCCACAAACGCTTCAACCAATTGTTCTGGAATTTCATCGAGCTTAACTTTATCGCGAGTTGCAGGGCCTCGCTGCATCAAAATTGTGCCATCTCCGGCTTTAATCGTTAAAGTGCCGTCTCGATTGTAAGTAGAAAGGTCAGTCACCTCGGGCAAATTTTGATAAAGCTGATAAAACTTCCAACCCCCATAACCCACACCTGCCCCGCTGACTGTCACCACACCAATACCAACCCAAACACTCACCCGGCAATACCAAGGCGTTTTACCTTCCTGGGGTGTCGGAATTTTCGATTTTACCCAAATCCATGCCCGACCCGACCAACGCTGTAGAGCCTGCTGATCCTTTTGATCGGGGGGAGTTGATTCTTGATCGAGATCTCCTTCTTGATCCTCAGACGAGTGATCCCATTCAGACGTTTCCTCAACAGCATTCGTAGAGGGCTTTAGAGAAGAATCTGTCTGTGTGTCTTCCTCGGTGGCTGACGATAATGACACATCTTGAGTCGAGGACGTAGGGTTAACGGCTGAATTCGATCTAACTCCTGTCATGGCGCTATCTGGCTCTGAGTTGATAAAAGTTGGATATTTTGTTTCACCCTGGTTGTTAGAGATTTGCCACGGCACGTCTCTAGACTCAGTGCGTTGATCATCGGAATCAATCGAGTAGTCTATAAACTTAGATTGATTTTCCGTATCCTGAGGAAATTTTGTCACGAGAGGCTCCCAAAATTCGTTGGAAACGGATATCTCAAGAGGATAGGTAGGATAAACTCAATCAAAAGTATATCCGTGTTCCGCTTAGGATATCTGTTATGGGGTTGAAAATCAACCTTTTCAAGTGTTTCTCTATCTAAAGAGGTTAAACGGCATGACCTAATGCCAAACCCACAACCAGCATCCCTAAGACCAAAAACGGTTGAGCGCTGGCTTGATATTTAACATCATTTTCTAAAGGGTTGCGTAGAAAATACATATCTTGGAATGTAATCTGAGGAATCACCAACAATAGCAGAATCGTTGCGTAGAGGTTTTGTTGGATGCTGATCAGATACACCGCCACACCTGCTTGAAATATATCAATCATCAACACACAAATCCAAGCCGCAGTTCCGACGCCAAACATCACCGGAAGTGATTGTAACCCCAGTTGGCGATCGCCTTCCACACTCTTGAAATCGTTAACAATGGCAATTCCCAGTCCTGCCAAACTGTAGAATAACGTCAACACCACAATCGTCGAGGTTAAATTTCCAAATAAAGCATGACCTGTCCACCAGGGTAAAGCAATATAACTCGCTCCCAAGGCATAATTTCCTAACCAGCCATTCTTTTTCAGCTTCAAAGGCGGAGCAGAGTAAATATACGATAAAAACGCTCCCCCCAGACACAGACAGGTAATAATGGGGAATTCATGCTGCGCCCAGACATCCAACCCATAGGATAAGGCGACTCCAGCAAACAACAAAACCAAAATTTGCGTCACGACTTGGGGAATAGAAATCACACCCGAAGGAATGGGTCGATAGGGTTCATTGATCGCATCTAAATCCCGATCATAAAAATCATTCAATGTTTGAGTATACCCCGCCATGAGTGGCCCTGCTAGCAACATACAAGCCGCAGCAATCAGAAAATCTTCTAAAGTCCAGGTATAGTTTCCCGAAGACGCCGCCCCACAAACCACACCCCAAATTAACGGAATCCAGGTGATGGGTTTCATCAGTTGTAGACGGATTTTCCAGATGGACTTTTCTCCGGGGGCAGCACCCTTCATGCCTAACAGTTGGCGAGTTTTGGCACTGCGATCGGGGTTAGAGTTCTCGCGAACTTGAGTTTCAGGCGTATCAGACATAACTTGTTATAGAAAATAGTGAGGAGTAAACAGCTTTTACAGTCAACAGTTTACAGTCAAGAGGTAGAAGTAAAGACCCCTATTCCCTGTTCCTTTTTTTAATGAACTAGAAAGAAATGATCAAGGAATTGTTTTGAAACTTAGCCCCAGTGACAGGTTTTCCGCGTAGGGAATCAGGGAGAAAGATATTGCGTCGCTGATCTCCGGCTTCTATGGTGACTTCAGGGCCGTATTGAGTCAGTTTAATTTGTTTTTTATCAAAACTGGGTAAAAATAAGCTCACTTGCCGTTTAGCCACGTCTATCGAGATGGAACGAGGGGCTGTTGTGGCGGAGGCGCTAAAGTCGGGTAAAGCTTGGGTTAAAATTTGCCAATCCTGAGCGGGAATTTTCGGCACGGAATGGATGTTGAGAGGATCAAAGCTTTGAGCGATCTCGTCGGTTAAATTGGCTTGATTGAGAATCACTCCACCCACCGTTAAACAAACTTGTTGAGCGCTTCCCCACAAATACCGGGCGGTGGCGAGGGAAATGTCATCGGCAGTTGTCACCAAATAAGCCATCACGCGGTTAGGATCAGCAACGGCGGCTTTTCCATCATCCAAGATATTATTGACTTGATTGGTGGGTTGGGTGAAGTTGTCAGCAGACAGATCCACACTCAATACAGCGCTGCTAACGGGTTGAGCAAAAGGAGAAATTGCTTTCCAGAAGTCAGAGTCGAGAAAAACTTGACGAAACCGACGCACATACCAGCTTAAAATCTCTGGCATTCCCAGCATTCTCAGGGTTTCTGGGCTGCTGATTCCATCATAAATAATCACATCATAGGCGCCGCTGGCATCGTACTGTCGAATCGCATTCAAGGCCAGCGCACTGTCCATTCCCGGTAGTACCCCAAGTTCCTGACCATAAACATTTTTAAAAAAGGGAGTCCGAACATATTGGGCTTCTAGGGTTTTGAGTTCTTCCCAACTCTCTTCGAGTAATTGAGCGCTTTTGAGATAAGTCGCTTTGAGATTGGGTGCAATGTCTGTGGGCTGAGAACCAACTGTTTCCCCCAAAAATAGGCTGAGGGCTGGACTGGTATCAAGACTTGCCAGGAGAACTCGCTTTCCTTCTTGTGCATACCGTTTAGCGGTTGCAACTGCAACTGTGGTTCGTCCAGTTCCACCTTTTCCTAGAAAGGTTAATATTAGAGCCATCTACTCTTTCCTACTGTATAAAATCGCGTACATTTTCTGGGCTTAACCGCACTTTGAAATCTTAGCGTATGTTTTTTAGTGATTTACCACAACTGATCAGCATTAGCTAGGAACAATCAGGTGAAGTCGGGGAGGCGTGTGACTCTCAAGGGAAATTTGTCTTTTTAGGGTTAACCTGATGGATGTCGCCCATAAAGCTGGCCGTTCCCAAGTGGTTTCTTTCCCCAATTCAACGTTCTATCCGTTAGAGTCACCGATAGCATGACTCCCCACCTCACGGGAAGTTTAAGATGCCGTTTCTAGTTCGTCTTCAAAGAACCAGGTTGAGAGGTTGTCATCGAGCTTAACGACAAACCCAACTCCACTCCCATCAACCATTTTGTAGTCTTCGACTGTGCCGAAAGGATTTTGTTTGATTTTTTTGACAACATTTTCAGGCATCCGATCTCTGATGCGGCATACCTTGACTTTTTGACCGATTTCGATTGCCACTTCCAGTGTTCTCCATATGACTCTCTACAATTAAACACTAAAAACCTCTCATCTCTGAGAGGAATGTTGATCTAGAATTGAGCTATCCATCGCTCGTAAAACCGATTAAACAAGACTTATGCGGTTTTTAGCCCGGTTGCTGATTTTGCACCAATCAGAGTTGAGGCGAAGGGCGCGAGGCCTAATTCCCAAAAGTCAGAAGTCGTGAGGTCAGAAGTTTAAGATCTCCCTACTTCCACAACAATCAAATTTTAGAGCGAGAATGACATGGCTCTGGGGTCAAATTTTAGCAGGGCTTCAGAATGTCAATGAATGTACATTCAATTTCCTGTTCTATTAAGCTAATATAGGAGAGAATCTACAATGTTCACTAAAACTTTGTAAACTTAACTTTAAGATTTTCCTTAGATATAAATTCAGATCTCTGTAGTGGATCTCAATCTTATTAATCTAACTCTAAAAAAATCTAAACAAATGATCTTATTTTAAATAGTTTGATCTTTGGGTGTACTTTGGGTAATATTTAAGCCAATATTTGATTGTGAGTAAATGTTATTAAATTAACAGATTATTCAAAGCCAAGACAAAAACAGCATTAGATTCACAACCCGGATCGTAAACTCGAACAAGTAGTGATATGAACGTCCCAAAAAAAACATCCAAAAAATCTTTTTATCGTCTGACCACGCCAGCCAAAAGGCAGCTAAATCTTGCCAAAAAACTTGACTTGATCGTTCAAGAAGCTTGTACATTCTTAAAAGTCAACCGAGTCAAAATTTATCAAATCAAGAATGAAGATTATGGGGTGATTATTGCCGAAGCTCTACAACCCGAAACCTTACCTGCTTTGCTTGGCTTGCATTTTTCCATTCAAGATATTCCAGATGATGCTCTTAATCAATTTAATCAAACTCATCAACGAATTATTATAGATGTTTCAGCCAAACGAAAAATTATTGATCATGCAAACTTATTCTGGGATCAATCTAACCCTTCCAATCGTGATATTTGCTATGCACCAGTCAACGAATGTCATCTACAATATCTCCTCGGAATGGGAGTTTTATCCTCTTTAACGATTCCCATTTTTCACTGGGAAAAACTATGGGGTTTGCTCATTATTCATCATAGTGATCCACGACGTTATCATGAAACCGAACTTCAAACACTCGAACTCTTTAGTAAACAAGTTTCTCTGGCGCTAGCCCAAGAAACGATGATCGCTCAAACTGAATACCAACACCAACAGGAAATCGCGATTACTCGCATTGACAAAATTTTTGCTCAAAACCTCGACAATCATCAAATTTGGCAAACAATTCTCGAAGAAAGTATTACGATTTTAGACGCTTCGGGAGGACGACTCTACTTAACAGATGATCTGACTGGTCAATCATCTCGCACATATACTTCGGGCGAACAACCCAGCCAAACCCAACTCGAAAATCATCCCAGTTGGCAACAGTTAATCCAAGAAAATATTCATCCGGTTAGCCAGAAAATTGACTCAACTCAGTTTCACGATATTGATGAGATTCATCCCCTGCAAGCAAACTGGCCTCGGGGTTATACCGTTGCAGACTTTTCTAAACATTCCCATCTTAAATTCCTCACTGAAGCTTTTACAAATACCTCTATTGACTCATTATTAATTATTCCTCTGGGATCTCGCCATCAAATTATCGGTTGTCTCACCCTATTTAGAACAGAACAAGAAATTGAAATTCAATGGGCGGGCTATCCAAACCAAAATCCACGCAATCAGATTACCGGACAATCCTTTGAAACCTGGCGAGAAATTCGGCGAGAGTCTCCGATTTGGCAACTCCATCAACTGAAGTTAGCACAATTACTAAACTTACATCTTTATACCACTTTTATTCAACAACAGCTTTCTCGCTTAATTAAGAATCAAGCTTCCTATGACAGTGTTACGAAACTGCCGAATCATATTGTTTTAGAACAACAACTTACCCTAGCATTGATCGATGCCTTACACAATGCAGAAATCATTGCAGTTGCTGTTTTAGATCTAGATCGATTTAAAAAGATTAATGAATCCTTTGGGTATCAAGTTGGAGACCAACTGTTACAAGAAGTTGCTGTTAGATTACAAGACCGTTTAGCACAATTAAAACTCAAGAATAGCTTACTGGGGAGTTGGCATGGAGACGGATTTGTATTGATTTTATCGGAAGTTGCCTATGCAGATGATGCGATTTCCTTCTGTCAAAGCTTACTCAATGTTTTGAGTGAGCCATTTTATCTTCAAAATCAAGCAATTTACCTCAATGCTAGCATCGGAATTGCGCTTGCTCCTTATGATGGAGAAACCTCAGAAACGCTACTCATAAACGCTGAAATTGCTCTAGATGAAGCCAAGCAGTATGGGAACACCTATAAGCTTTATTCGCCTCAATCTCAGCTTCAAAATCACAAGCTTTTGATCTTAAAAACGGATTTAAAACAAGCGTTACAACAAGAAGAATTTGTCGTTCACTATCAACCAAAAATTGAAATTTCAACCGGAAAATTAATAGGCTTAGAAGCTTTAGTTCGTTGGAATCATCCCCGTCTAGGGATAATTTCTCCTGACTTATTTTTATCTAGCTTTGAACAAGCGAATCAGTTAAAAAATATTGATGCTTGGGTTTTGAAAACCGTGTGTAATCAATATAAAACCTGGCAAATGATCGGATTAAATATCCCAAATATTAGTGTAAACATAGCCTTACAACAGTTGAATTATGAAAATTTAGTTGAGGTCTTAATTGAAATTTTTAAAGTAGAACAGATCGAACCTAAGTCTCTAGAGTTAGAAATTACAGAACCCAAGCTAATGTCTGATTGGAGTCACTCCATTAACCGACTTCAAAAATTGATAGATCAAGGACTTCAGATTTCTATAGATGATTTTGGTCGGGGGTCTTTTTCTCTAATTTCACTCAAAGAATTACCAATTAAAACCCTGAAAATTGATTCATCCTTTGTGGAAGATTTAATGAGCGATCCGAAGCAAGGTGCAATCCTAGAAGCATTGGTTAGTTTAGGAAATGCTCTAGAGTTTAATGTCTTAGCAAAAGGAGTAGAAACTCGACAACAGTTAGAATTTCTTCAATCTATTGGCTGTCATCAAGCCCAAGGCTATCTGATCAGTCATCCTCTATCAGGAGAAGCTATGATCGACTGGTTGAGAAAACCTCAAAACCCAACTTCTATTCATTCTGAGTTACACCCAATTAACAGATCAATAAATTCTCCGGGAGGAACTGTAGTTTCTGTATCTGAAGATGTCAGACCAATGATGCAGATCGAACAACAGAAACTTGCCGAAAAAATTCTCGAATATGCTCACTTAAAAGAAGAATTAAAACAGCAAGTGATCCGTGAAAAACTTGTCATGGAAATTGTGCAGAAAATTCGTCAATCTCTCAATCTGAATGATATTCTCAAGACCACAGCAGATGAGGTTCGACGGCTTCTAGATACAGATCGGGTGATTTTATTTCGCTTTGATGCTCAGTGGAATGGAACTGTAGTCGTAGAATCGGTTTTACCCGGTTATCCAGTCAGCTTAGACGATGACATTGATGATCCTTGTTTTCGAGAAAACTATGTGAAATATTATCGTCAAGGACGAGTCAGAGCCATTGAGAATATTCAACAAGCGAATTTAAACGAGTGTCATATTGAACTTCTAGAACGCTATGCAGTCAAAGCTAACTTAGTCGTTCCGATTATTTATCAAGATAAATTATGGGGATTGATGATTGCTCATCATTGTCGCGATACTCGATATTGGGAACAGCATGAAATTACCCTGCTGAGTGAATTATCTGCTCAGACAGCGATCGCTATTCATCAGGGACAACTGTATCATCAACTCGAAATCGCCAATCAAGAATTAGAGCGTCTAGCCGCCCGAGATGGATTAACCCAAATTGCCAACCGTCATTGTTTTGATCGAGTTTTAGAAAAAGAATGGCAACGACTGATGCGCGCGCCGGATCAACTCTCGTTAATTTTATGTGATATTGATAGTTTTAAACTTTATAACGACACCTACGGGCATCAAGCGGGAGATTATTGCTTGCAGCAAGTCGCCCAAGCGATCCAAGCCGGAGTGAAACGTCCAGCAGATTTAGTTGCTCGCTACGGAGGAGAGGAGTTTGCGGTGATTTTACCGAATACTTCCTTAGAAGGAGCGCTGCGAGTCGCCGAAGAAATTCGAGTGCGAGTCAGAGGGTTAGGAATCTCTCATACGGGATCTGATCATCAATGCGTCACCCTCAGTTTGGGAGTAACGAGTTTAATCCCAAGCACGAGTTCATCGGTTTCTAAGCTCATTGGAGCCGCAGATGAGGCTTTATATCGGGCTAAAGCAACAGGACGCGATCGCAGTTGTTGTTCTTCGACCTGAACTCATACTCCGGCAATCCCCCGAGGCTGGTAAACTGAAATTTAGGAACAGATACCGACTAGGCTTCCTAGAATTAGCTTAATCGGTTTCTCTGCTCAGGCAGTCTGTTTTAACAATTCGTGACTCAACTTTTTTCAAATTAGACTAAACACATACAAAAGCTTGATGGATATTAAAGAATTCCTAGAACTCTCAGTGGGGAAGTGGTTTTCTCAACGCACAATTCACAACTTATCCTCCGGACAATTGCAGGCGGGTAAATCTAACCTGACGATTGATTTTTTACCTGAAAACGAACCCACTATTATCCAACTGTGCGAACATTACCAAGTGAATCCGAGCGACGCTTGGAAGGGGTTAAAGCTAACTTGGGAAGGAACAGTAGACGGTGACTCTAAACAACAAGCCGGGTCAACGATTTTAGTTCCTTTAATTGATGACAGTTCACCACAAGCGGGTCAATTGTTGCAAACTCGACCGGGTGCTGATCATTCTCCCTTCAAAACCTCCAAAGGTCATTATCTTTTAGGAGAGGATGAAGTTTTAGTTTTAACGACAGAAACCGATACATTTTCGGTAGAAGAACGGTTATGGTATCTGATGCCGAATTTACGGCTGCGAACGACTGTGGTTAAACAAAATAATGGCTTAACCCAAGCTTCTTTTTGCTCAGAAATTCGTATGGGTGGGAAGTAGGCTTTCACTCGTGACCTGGGTAGGGGAAATTGATCGATTGCCCCTACGATTAACGGTTGATTAGCGGCACATAATTAAAGTATTGGCGGAGATAAAACCTGCTAACGGTTCAACAATTTCTACCCAATTGCGAGGTTCATTATTAGCATCGCCAATCAGTTGATAATCCTCAACCAGATAAACTTCTTGACCTGTCGGAACTCCTCCAACCCGAGATGAAAAGCGAGACGGCTTCGCCCGAACTGCTACCCCTCTTGGGGCTGCCCGTCGGTCAATACGACGACACAGAGAAGCGCTTTGTTGGGGAGGCTGAGAAATGAGATCATCGGAACACAACACTAAGTTACTCCGTCCGTCTGGATAACCATTAGAAATAAATCCACGTACAGGATAGGTAATTTCAATCCAAGTCCGACCTCCCGGCCCTCGAATCCCTTCAGAATTGCGAACAAGAGTCACTTCATCTCTGTAACGCACTCCCCCAACACGAGGAGAATTGGGAGTCGGTCGCCGACGAACGGCTAAACCTTGAGGTTCAAACACTTGACGGCACAGATCCGATGTCGTTTGACCCACTCTCGTTTCAGAGGGCAAAAACTTAGACGGAGTATTTTTTTCATCTGCGATCGCCCGATACTGAAGCCCGATCGCAATTATGAATAAACCACTCAACCCGGACACCCACCGAGATCCACAATAGAACATATTTTCCCGTTCAACTCCTAACAAACCCACACATTTGACCAGTCCAAGCGGGCATTGCTTTCAAACCCCTGCAATTGAGAATGATTAGAATTGTCTCAAAAAACGTAAATCACTGGCATAGACACGGCGAATATCATCAAGCTGATGCAAAACCATAGCAAAGCGTTCGACCCCAAATCCGGCTGCAAATCCGGTATATTTCTCTGGATCATACCCCACCGCTTGAAAGACATTCGGATCAACCATGCCACAGCCCAAGACTTCTAACCATTTCCCCTGCCATTGTAAATCGACTTCAGCCGAGGGTTCAGTAAACGGGAAATAACTCGCCCGGAACCGAATTGGTAAATCCCCAAACATCTGACGCAAGAACTCTTTAATCGTGCCTTTGAGGTCACTAAAACGCAATCCTTCATCAACGGCTAACAGTTCGATTTGATGAAACACGGCGGCATGAGTCGCATCAACGCTATCGCGACGATAAACCCGACCGGGTACTATTACTCGTAACGGAGGTTTACGCTGTTCCATGTAGCGAATTTGCACCGGAGAAGTATGGGTTCGCAGCAAGTTCCCACCGGGGAGATAAAAAGTATCCTGCATATCTCGCGCCGGATGATCCGGGGGCATATTCAAGGCTTCAAAGTTATAATAGTCACTTTCCATATCTGGCCCGGTTGCCACCGTGTAGCCCAAACCGACAAAAATATCCAGGGCGCGATCAATAATGCCGTTAAGCGGGTGAATTTGACCTTGGGGACGATAAATTCCCGGCATGGTTACATCTAGGGTTTCACTCTGGAGTTGGGCTTCAAGTTGGGCGGCTTGAAGGGCGGTACGTTTGTTGTCTAAGTCGGTTTGAATGGCTTGTTTAACTTCATTAGCCATTGCCCCCACCCGAGGACGTTCACTCGGATCGAGTTTGCCCATTGCCCCTAAGACTTGAGAAAGTTGACCTTTTTTACCAAAGTAGTTGATTCGCAACTGTTCGAGTTGATCGAGAGTGTCACAAGTGGCGATTTCATCTTGGGCTTTTTGGCGTAAATCTTGGAGTTGGGTGTCAATTTGAGTCATATCGGAAATTTTCAATAAACAACTTTTAAGTTCAAATGATGCTTAACAGAACAGATGGAATCAATCACAGGTTGTTCGGCGCAAAAATCGTAACATTGATCGATTAACATTACACTGATTGTTGAGTGTTCGCTATTGAGTCCTTGGCGAAACATTTATATTCTGCCCTAGACCTGCACTACAATCGCAAATTGCATCTTTGACACTCACTGCCCTAAAGGACAGTGATTCTTAAGGAGTAAATTTAACGGCGTAAACGCCATCAAATTTAACCCTTAATGGCATAGCCAAAGATGCCGCTACTCTGTCCGGCGTAAAGCCATTGAGATTACTTTTTCTTCCTATATTTGCTGCGGCTTGACAGTCTGCATTAACGATAAATCCATGTTTGGATTTGTACAAACCTCGCTTAATACGTTTGCCACTAAACTGATATTCAGTTGGATTGTCAGCGTTAAAAACCGGAAGTTCATCACTATCAATAAAACTGGCTTTCGAGGTATAAGATTCTTCTTGATCGATATAATTCCAGCCATATCGTTCACACATTGCATCCAGCTTCATCCGAAAACTGTGGTGAGGGATTTGTACAAACTTTTGATTGGTCTTTTTGCCCAAGTTAATTTCTTTTTTCATCCCCGGATTAACACCAACCACAATGTTTGTGACTTGATTTTCCAAACACCAATCTGCAATGTACCTTACCGCTTTGTTCAAATAGTCCCTAACTCGATTATTTCTATTGACAACAATTTGAACTTGTTGAGTCGTAATTCCTTTGATTCCCTGTCTATCCTTGATGGATGCAAGTCTGGCATTTTGCTTGTTATACCACTGGTTAATCGATTTCAGTTTTCTGCCGTCCAGGATGAACGACGACGCAGTATTAGATACACAGGCTGCCAAGTTGTCCAGTCCCAAATCTATTGCCAGGGAATTGTCACTTTTTTTAGATTCGGGCGTATCTTCTTTAACAATAAACTCAACCTCAAAAAATCGAGCATTATATTTCGGGAGTACCCTAACTTCCTTGAGTTCCTTGTCTTTAAGTCGTTCTGGAAATGGAATTTTAACAGTTCCATATTCTTGTTTAAAAGCTCTCGATATGGGAATATTGAAGAATCCATCTTTGACCTTGATTCTGGGTATGATCAAAGGGAAATAACCATCTTTTGGCAAGTACCGAGGCATGAGGATTTGCTCAAATCGGTACAGTCCCTTTTTAGCCGCTTGTATCAATTTCAAGAAGGACTCAAAAGAACGGCTAACAACTTTCAATGTTTGCTGTGCAATATCAGTTGGAAGGAGTTTGTAGTTCTCATTCTCCTTACATTGATGGTAGTTAGATTCGTAGCGAAGATAACGCTTCTCAGCAAAATAGAACTGCCGAATATTGTACAAACCCACGTTGTACATATTCTTAGACAACCTGCACAACTGCCTGAGAGCTTCAAACTCTGTACTCGACAGGTTTCTGATTTTGTTCTTCTGAGTGAGATACATCCATCTATTTTCGCTACACCTAGCATTTTACAGCGAATAGGTGTTTAGTGTAAACAAAAGCCTAAAGGCTTTCAATTGTCTTCCTCCACCGCCTAAAGACGGTGGTTTCCAACTTAAACGAGGCTATTATGAAACTTTTAATTAGCAATGATGACGGCATTTTTGCCCAAGGAATTCGTAGCCTTGCCAATCATCTGGCGGATGTGGGCCATGAAGTGATTGTGGTTTGTCCCGATCAAGAACGATCTGCAACAGGTCATGGTTTGACTTTACATCACCCGATTCGCGCTGAAAAGGTGGAGTCGGTTTTTCATTCGGGAGTAGAAGCTTGGGCTTGTTCGGGAACTCCGGCTGATTGTGTAAAGTTGGCTTTGTTTGGGTTACTGGAGACACAACCGGATATTGTTCTTTCTGGGGTGAACCACGGGCCAAATTTGGGAACGGATATTCTCTACTCGGGTACGGTGTCGGCGGCGATGGAAGGGATGATCGAAGGAATTCCCAGTATTGCGTTGAGTTTGGGAAGCTATTGCGGGCGAGAATTTCAGGGGGCGGTTCGTTTTGCGGAACGGTTGGTTAAGCAATTGGAAACACAATCCTTGCCTCAGACGATGTTGCTCAATGTTAACATTCCGGCGGTGGCTGAAAAAGATATTATGGGCGTGATGATTACTCGTCAAGGCATTCGTCGCTATGTTGATACGTTTGAAAAGCGAGTTGATCCGCGTGGGAAGACTTATTACTGGTTAGCCGGAGAAGTGTTAGAAGATGCTGAAGATCCACAACAGGCTGTAATTAATGATGATTTACCTACGGATGTACAAGCTTTACGTCAGAATTACATTACTATGACTCCCTTGCAATACAATCTCACGCACACGACCGGATTAAAAGAGTTGCAGATCTGGCACGATCAAAATAGCACAGATTGAGGGGCAATGGGGTGCTGGATTGCTTGACAGATATAAGTTATTGTGATAATTGTCTTAACTTCTTTTAATACGGGTCTTGTTCTTTTTTCGGAACGTTAACTGACTCTATTTTTTGAAGTTGTTACAATCCGTATTCTGGGGGTTGATGGAATTGCCAGGAGCGTTAGACTAGATATAAAGAGCAACAAAGTGTCACATCGCTTATGCTACAAGCGTTACTACTTGGGTTCTTGGGGTCGTCAGTTTGATCTATTTGAGTTATTCTGAGTCATTTTGTCTATGAACGCTGATACCTTCAATACATACTCTGTTACTTGCCCGATTTGTCATCACACAAGCATTGTGTCTTCAGTGGGGATATTAGGTGGGCTGTTTACTTGTCCTCATTGTCATACTCACTTTGTGATCAGCAACAGTGGCCATTTTGTCCGTGATCCTTTTTGTCTGAGAAAGTGGGCTGTGGGACAAATGTTACGTCGCCAGAGTCATCCTTGGGCGAGAATTCGCAGAGACTTATGGCTGACTCGACGGTTTCCGTTGGCGATGTTAGTCAGTGGGATTTTATTTATCAGTTTAGCAGTTGCGGCCAACAACCAACTCAGTTCTGAACAAAATCTACCCGGTATTCAGTTAGAGTCGGTGAAGGAACAAGAATCAAATTCTCAATCTTCTGAGTGAAGTTGAATTAATTTTATTAATGTTATTGAGTTTTGTCAGCGATTTTTGCAACTTTTGTCAGCCACTTTTAACTGTAATTTTTGCTCAGATTTAATCCAATCAATCTGGGGAAAGCCCATCAAAAAACACTCTAGACATCTAGCCCTGTAATTTTCAATTAGACTAACCTTTTGATCAAGTTTAAATTGTTGATTTTTGAATGGAGTTTTCACAACAGGAATTCTGGGGAGTTTGGGTTTTGTTTTTGGTAATGAGTGTCCATCCAGACACGGTACCTAAAGATTTGACTTGATCGAGTTGAAGTCGTTTTAAGCTGGCAGCATCGAGTAACAAATAAGGATGAGGAGATTGCCATTTTTGTTTCAACTCCTCATCTCCTATGGCTCGAATTTTACGATCACTATAAAAATTCAAGGACGGACGAGAATAGGGATGAGAAGTATAGATCAAATCATCCGCAGATGTTCCTTGTTGAACTAAAGCGGCGACGGGTTTAACCGGATAATCTTCGGCGAGTTCCCAAACCCAATTGTTAGAACTCACAAACAAAATTAAGGAAACATACATTCCCCAAAATAAAATGATTAAAAACTGTCGATCTTTGCGATAAAGTAATAAAGTCGTCAGGGCAAATGTGAGCGATAATGCCGCTAAAGTTAACTGTAAATCAATTTCATTTCCAGCAACCGGAAAGGCGGGAATTAAATCAGCAAAATACAGACAACCTAACCAACCGATCAAGGTTAACAGGGCAAAAATAGGGATGAATTTGTGGGGTAAAGGTTCGGGTAAATCTTCGAGTTGGTGATCATTTGCTTGCCATTGTCCAGTTTCGCGATCGCCTTCTCGCCAAACTTGGGCAAAATAACCACCCACGGCTAAAGCCAAAGCCGGATAAATCGGTAGAATATACCAGGGAAGTTTGGTCGTCATTAGGGAAATAGAACCAAAATAAACCCCAGTCCAAACTAAAATTAATTTAGCCCAACTAAAATTTCGATTTTTCCAGGTGAAAATGAGTCCGGGTATCCAAAAAATTTGCCAAGGCCAAGCATATTTTAAAATCTCTAGTAAATAATACCAAGGAGCGCCTTGATTATTTTCGACAGACTCCCAAATGCGTCGCCATGATTGAGATCCTAAATTAATCTGAAAAAACTCTTGATCATATTTTAGCCATTGGGCAGAATACCAAATTGCTACCGGAAGCAAACCGAGTAGTAACCCTAGCCAAAGATATTTACACTGAAGCAGTCGCGGCGTATCCCAAACTAGAAAGATAAAAGCGATCGCACCTAGTAACAAAGCCAGAAAAATTCCTTTGGTTAAACACAACAGTCCAAAGGCTAGTCCTGAACCGAGAGCGTAACGTAAATCTCGACGCGATCGCAACACACAACCGAACATTAAAATTAGTAAAAACAGCACCGTTCCATCTAACATCGCTAACCGTCCATGTCGGACAACCGGAAGCAACGTCAGATAAACTAAAGCCGAACAAACCGCCGCAGTTCGTTGACGAAATAACTCTAACCCCACAACATAAAGCAGAGGAACAGAAGCCGCCGTTAACAGGGCTGACGGAAAACGAGCCGTCCATTCGTGAATCCCCGCAAAGTGGTAGACTGTAGCAATTAAATTATGGACAAGCGGGGGTTTGTTGAAATAAGGACTACCATGCAAAGTCGGATAAAGCCAGTGCAGATCCCCTTGGATAATTTCTCGGGCAACTTGTGCAACCGTCCCTTCATCCCAGTCTCGCAGTGCCACACCGCCAAGATTGAGTCCAAACAGCAATAAAGCGGCAATGAACAGTCCGAATATCCATAAAGAATTAGTCCACTCCTGGTGATCGGGAGTTTGGTTTCTGGGCTTACCTGTCGCAAAAATTTGATGAGACATAGATTAAGGGAATTAAAATTGCAGACACAAGCGCGAGAAATTCCCGCTAAAATCTACAGTGTAACTTTTGTCAAAGAAAGGTTGTCAGTCGAAGGTAATATGGAAGTTTTAGAAATCAAACGCGAACTCGAAACGTTATCTGAGCGCCTGGGTAAAACCCAGGACTATCTTTGACCTACGCCTACTCAACGCGAGGGTAAAAGATTTAGAGCAAATTGCTGCCCAACCCGAGTTTTGGGATGATCAAAGCACGGCTCAAAATACACTCCAAGAACTCAATGATCTCAAATCTATTTTGCAGCAATATCAGCAATGGCACAAAACCATCGAAGATACTGATGCCATTGTGGAGTTGTTGGAGTTGGAAAGCGATGAGTCTCTGTTAGCGGAGGCAGAATCGAATCTAACCCATCTCAATCATGATCTTGACCGTTGGGAACTTCAACAGCTTTTATCGGCTCCCTACGATAAAAATGGGGCGGTTCTGACGATTAATGCAGGCGCGGGTGGAACGGATGCTCAAGACTGGGCGGAGATGCTGCTGCGGATGTATACTCGTTGGGGAGAAGCTCACGGTTATAAGGTCTATCTGGCGGAATTGTCGGAGGGCGATGAAGCCGGAATCAAGTCGGCGACTCTGGAAATTGAGGGTCGTTATGCCTATGGTTATCTCAAGTGTGAGAAGGGGACTCATCGTTTGGTGAGGATTTCTCCGTTTAATGCCAATGGCAAGCGGCAAACCAGTTTTGCTGGGGTGGAAATCATGCCGATGATTGATCAAGGCGTACACTTGGAGATTCCTGAAAAAGATTTGGAAGTCACTACCTCCCGTGCAGGGGGAAAAGGGGGCCAGAATGTAAACAAGGTGGAAACGGCGGTGCGTATTGTTCATCTTCCCACCGGAATTGCGGTTCGTTGTACTCAGGAACGTTCACAGTTACAGAACAAGGAAAAGGCTTTAGCATTGCTAAAGGCGAAATTGTTGATTATTGCTCAAGAACAACGCGCTCAAGAAATTGCCGAAATTCGCGGAGATTTGGTCGAGGCGGCTTGGGGAAATCAAATTCGTAACTATGTTTTCCATCCCTATCAGATGGTTAAGGATTTGCGAACGTCTGAGGAAACGACAGCGATTGATGATGTGATCAATGGTGAGTTGGATCGTTTTATCCAAGCTTATCTGCGTCAGGAAAATCAACTGGTAACGAGTGAGTCTGCTTGAGGCTCGGATTTTGTATTTGTTTTAAAGGAAGGGAGAAATTTGATCAATCCCTTCCAAAATTAAGGGATAAAATCTACAATCGAGTCTATTCATTAAGTTTAGAGTTGAGCAGTAGGAGGACGCAGAGTAATGTCCAAGATCTATAGCACCGATGAACTCATAGAAATCTTGAATTGTGAACGCAAAGCTTGTT
Organism: Lyngbya aestuarii BL J; assembly: GCF_000478195.2. Classification (GTDB taxonomy): domain Bacteria; phylum Cyanobacteriota; class Cyanobacteriia; order Cyanobacteriales; family Microcoleaceae; genus Capilliphycus; species Capilliphycus aestuarii. The sequence goes on from NZ_AUZM01000089.1 coordinate 20,198, forward strand.
TAGATGGAGAGCGTCTCAATTTATCTGCGACTCCGGCGGTGGGGAATCCGGTGATTGATTCTTTTCTCAAACCCGAAGGAATTCAAAAATTTACGGCTTATCAAGATTTTAAAGCGGCTATTCATCGATATCAAATTGATTACCAAGTTTCGGGGATTGTTTGGCGAGAAATTACGCTCTGTGGAAAAACGCTTTGTTATCCGAGAGTTGATGATCAATTGATGGCTTTACCCCAGGATAAGTTAACGCTACAAACGGCGAAGTCTCAAGTCCTTGAGTTTTGGTATGAGGTGACAGGAGATATGGATTTGTATCTCAGTTTGAATGCGGGGAAAGATTATCGTCGGATTCATCCCCAAGATGTGGATGCCATTGCTCAACGGACAGAATGGGCTTGTATTTTAAAATGGGAAAAGTCTAATTTTTTAGAAGTTTTATTACAATTGGGTTGGGGACAACCTGGAGAGGCGTCTTATCGTCGGGGATGGCCTCACTCGGGAAGTGAATCAATTCATGCAGTGAAACCGGGGAAGTCTCCCATTTGCTGATTATTTTTTTAACTGTTTTTTGCTGTGAACTACTCACACTGACCGCCGCGGTACAATGTGAGCTTCTGATTTCTCAGCCCGATGCCCTTTCACCGTCGCGGTTATCTGGTCTTAAACAGGCTCCCTCAGCAGAGACGGGGTTCCCTCCGCCAAAATGTATTATTCTGATGCCTTCATTTCTTATGTAGAGTGCGGCGTTACTGTCACAATCGTGGTGAG
>NZ_AUZM01000090.1 GCF_000478195.2 Lyngbya aestuarii BL J
TTGTTCTTCGAGTAACAAAGTCAGGCGACGAACAGAGAGATGAGTTTTGATTCGACTGATCGCTTCTTCCGGATGGATGGGTTTAGTAATATAGTCAGCCGCTCCGAGTTTTAATCCTTTGACTTTATTATCAGTTTCAGAAAGAGCCGTCATAAAAATCACCGGAATATCTCGGGTTACAGGTGAGGCTTTTAACTGACGACAAACCTCATATCCGTCCATTTCAGGCATTCTGATATCGAGTAAAATGAGATCGGGTTGTTGAGAGACTGCAATCTCTAATGCTGATTCTCCAGTTTGAGCGACCAAAACTTTATATTTGACTCTCGACAAAGAAGCACATAATAATTTGAGATTGAGTGGATAGTCATCAACCACTAAAACGACACCTAAGTTCAAGTCTTGTTTCATCATTTGTTGTTAAAATCATCTCTCTTATTATTGATTATCGCACTTAATTTTATAGATCGTTATCTCAATAAGTGCTTTAATCGCCTCTACAGATGTGCTATGACAAGTCTCTACACCCGTGAACCGTTTTTTCTATGATTGAAATGCGACCCCTGAAGTCCGATACTCAACTTAAAATGTTATCAATTTTTTCAAGATTAAATTAGCGGTTATGATTCCTGTCGGCGAACATCAAGATCTCTGGTGAAAAACTGAAGCCTCAAACATAACATAAAATTTAAAAAACAATGCTACATCTGTATATTTATTCTTCAAAATTTCCTGGATTTGGAATAGATTAAATAACGACCGAGCCAGAAGCGATACTAGAGAAATCAACTTCGCTCTTTTATTTTTAGAAATAGCGGGATTTCAAACCAAACTGCTCAACCGACAAACCGTTTATTTGCAGGGGACACAACAACGCCTGACTATTCTTAGGCTGACTACTCTTAGGATTGTAAACCCTAATCTTCCAATCTCCTCATCTTCCGATCTATACCCGAAGGAGGATTTGTGTTGATTTGTTATGAATTCTTGGCAATTTAAAATTAAAAATGTAACAATGAATACATAAATTAAAAAACTCACCTTGATGAGCTAAGTTCTTTTTCGTTCAGAGACGAGGAGCGATTACGAAGATGAAACTAACCTATCGGACAATTAGCTATGAGCAGCATCAGCCTCCCCTTGACATCGTAGAAAGCGAACTGGGGGGCAAATATCGGGGAAATGCGTGGCAAGTTCACTATCCCAGACATATTCCTGTTCCCTTACCGAACCCCAGCTTGAAATATCGGGGAGTTGCTTACCAGGCAGAGGATGTCAGAACTACTGAACGTGAAGGAATGGTCAGGGTATCCCAACAGAGTCAATCTCAACCTTCTGTTCAGACTCCAGCAGAAGTGACTCCAGAACACTTGATTACGGTTCATACGGCTAATATTTGTCGAGTTCTTGAACATCGCCGACAAGTCGCTCAGGAACTCGGAGATGAGCAGTTGTTGAAAATGTTAGAGTTAGAAGCTCAACAACTGGCTTGTTAGTTTCCCTGTAGAAATTATTGTATACAGAAAGCTGACACCGTTGCACTTTTGGGGTAAAAACATTTTCTCTTTAACTTGGTCGTCTATATCTCTATAATCGTCTATCTTCCTCTCGAACCCTAAACTAATCCATTAGGTTTCCGAAGAAAATAGACGATTAAACCATTCCTGAAAAGGCGATTTTGTGTTGTAATAGTTGGGCTGGTTTATTCCCTAACAATGTTCTCATTACCCTCACATCAATCGACAGATTTATTGTCAGACGAATTGGAGATTATTGATAATTAATTTTAGAGACAGATATCCCGAAACCTGTTGTGGGGTCTGTCATTTCATAACGAGAAATTTTAACTTTTCCCGGTTTTGTGAGATAGAGTTCTTGGTTTTGATCGCGTTTTAAAGAAGTTTGAGGGGTTTCGGCTGTGATCCCTATGATACTAACCGTAATTAAAGCAATTGCAGCCGACATTTTGAAGGAAGTGTTGAGGCTTTTGGAGTTAGATATGACGGATTTACAAAGCATAATTAATTCTCCTAAAAATACTTAAATTTAGAGTTTTAAATCCTCAATTAATTTAGGGCTTAACTTAGCGATAAATTGCTATTTAATCAGTCTTGAATTCTGTTAAAAATGAAAGATTTTGTTTGAGACTGAATCCAAGTTGAGAATTTTGAGGCTGAGTCTGAAGCACCAGAACGGTAATGATTGCGATCGCTGTCATACAAGCTTCTGTGACGCTCAGGGGGTGGCTTTTAAGGCTCTGTCGAATGCAGTTTTTCTGGAGTGAGTTCATTTCACAAATCCTTTTTTATGTAGAACGGTCTGTCTATTTATGATTATGTAGACAGGTCTGTCTATTGTCAAGTCTTTTTTGAAAATTATTTTTGGGGTGGAGGCTGTCTAGTCATTTCAGGGAAGAATGGGATACGATAAGATTATACAGACCTGTCTACACAGATTCTATGGCAAAGACAAAATCATCCTCTCGTTCCTGTGTGCGCGATCGCATTTTGACAACGGCATCTGAACTGTTCTACAAAGAAGGGGTGCAGAATGTCGGTATTGATCGGATTATTGCGGAGTCAGGTGTCGCTAAAATGTCCCTGTATAACCACTTTAAATCTAAGGATGCGTTAATTGCGGCGTGGTTGCAACAGCAGGATGAATCTTGGCGTACTTGGTTTCAAGAGACGGTAGAACGCCTGGCAACTCAACCCGAAGATCGGGTATTAGCGATTTTTGATGCACTGAAAGAATGTTTTGAGCAACCTGATTTTCGCGGTTGTGCATTTCTCAATTCAGCGGTGGAGTTAGTTGACCCAGAACATCCAGGCTATCAGGTTTCTTTGGAGCATCAACAAGCGACTTTTGACTATATGCTCTCTCTGGTGAAGGCGGCTAATTTACCGGATGCCGAAGAACTAACCGAACAGTTGGTGATCTTAGCTGTGGGTGCGACGGTGGTGGCGATGATGAAACGCAATTCCTCTTCGGCTATGCAGGCTAAACAGGCGGCGGCGCAGTTAATTGCCGAACGTCAATTGGTAAATTCGCGATCGCAAAAGTGAATATCAGTAAGGTTGTTTGTGAGTTAACCCACCCAGACTCAAGATTACCAAGGGCTACCAATTAGGGTAAAACCCGCCCAGTAAAACGGATGAGACAGACTAACATCACCCCGAACCGCAATTTCTGGCGGTAACTCCACTTCTCCAGTCAGTGTCTTTTTCTCATAGATTAAATTTCCCCCTTCTAAACGAACTTTCCCCTGTAACATGGCCAGTTGAGCTTGTCTGAGGGCCTCTGCTTTAATCGGACTATGTAACAACGCATCATAAAACGTACTCATCAACCCCAACGTTCCGGCATCACTGACGTACCACAAACTGGCGAGGGCTGACTTCACCCCGGCTTGGATGGCGAGTCCTGCAAAACCCAATTCTGCATCTTCATCTCCGACTGCGGTTGTACAAGCGCTCAAAACTAAAAGTTCGACGGGGGGTTGATCTAAGCGTAACTGACGCAGTTCATTTAACCATAACTTTTGATCCCAAAATTGAATATAAGAACGGTTTGCACCTCCGGCTAAAAACTCCCCGTGAGTGGCTAAATGAATAATCTCAAATTGTTTTTGCTTGCGTTGGGTGGTGAGGTTATCAATTGTAAATTCTTCATTGAGAAAAGATTGACCTGACCATTGATCTTCCTGCATAATTAAATTGAGTTCGATGGGAACCGCAGGTAAAGGTTCTTGCGCGGGGTCAGAAAATTTGGAGGCGCCCATTGCTAGAACTTGAGAATTTTTGAGATTAACATAACTGGTATCGGTTAAACTTAAGCTAGGAATTAACGCTAAACTGTAGTCTTCTAAGAGAAATTTTTCGCCGTCGTATAATGCTGCAATGGGTAAAGTTCTTAAGCCCGCATCCATAGAAAAAATTAGAGTCTTGACTTGATGTTTTTCTAACTCTGCTTTTAAGGGTAAAATTAACCAATCATAGAGTTTCTTTCCATTGACCTGATATTCAGTATCACTCAGACGACTGGGAGTCCGAATTTGATTGCTAAATTCTCGCACGACTTCTAACAGTTCTTCTCGTTGAATTTGGATACTTTTAAATAAAGGTTGACCATCGGGTAAGACTAAGCGAATTTCAAGTTGATTGGCTTGTACTGAAACATAGACAATTGCAGGTTTGTGTCCGGTGAGTTTAGTAATATCACTCAGCGTCTGACGAATACTTTGATCACTAACTGGATTTTTGTTGATATTGTCACCAAAATATTTAATAAATTCTTGACCACGAAATAAATCAATTTGTAAGACAGATGAGGAGAATGTAGAAGTTGCGACTTGATCGTTAGAAATGGTTGTTCCTTCAAGTTGAATGGGAATATTTTCAATGTCTTGGGATAATTCTTCATTATTCTCTAAATTATCCTCTGTGATTGTTTCTGTCTGTGAATCTACATTTTCACTGACTGGAACTTCAGCAACTTCTGAAGGCGTAGATGGATTTTCAGTTGTAGGTTCTACTCCATTCTCTTGAATCACGGGTTCTTGATTATCTGGGGATTGATTTGGACTTTCGGTTTCTAGATTATCTTCATTAGACTCTGGTTTTTGAGGCGGATTTGCAGAGTTGCTGGAAGGAGGAAAAGTGGTAACTTCTCCATTGGTAATCGCCCCGGCTGTACCGTTTAAAGTTGCATCTCCGATTTCAAAACTACTGTTTGCAGATGAGGGAATAATGATGTTTCCCCCTTCGCTAGACCCAACCGCAGATAAACTTGCTTCAACTTGATTTGCAGCTTGAAAGGTTCCCGTCGCCCGAAAAAACTGCTGGGTACTAATTTCAATATTTCCTCCGGTTTGGGCGGCTTCTGTGTTAATCGAAGTGACTTCAATATCATTGGGAGAAACTAAGCGGATATTGCCTCCATTTCCCTCGGTTGAACTGGCTTCTAGGGTTCCTGTTGTAATCCGATCTCCTGACTGAATTGTAATGTTTCCTGCATCTTCTGTGGCTGATGAACTGAGATTTCCGGTCACAATTTCACCCTGTTCACTGGTGAGGCGAATCTCTTGACTGGAAGTAATATTATTGGTTTGAATTTGATTTTGGGCTTGAATATTAACTCTGGTTAGATTACTATTTTGATTGGTGATAATATTTCCTTTAACTATCACATCACTGCCTTGACTAACAAGATTCACTTGAGGATTTTGTAGAGATGAATTGGAGGTGGAGTTTGAGGAAATGCGGATGTTTCCGGTTTCAATTGCTTCTCCGGCTTGCAAATTAATTTCACCACTCGATTGTAAATTTCCGCTAGTAATTTGACCGCTAATACTGGTGAGTTGTAAACTTTGACCTGTTGTGTTAATATTACCTAAGAATAAATTGCCATCCGCTTCGATTTGAATCGCTGCATTATCAACCCCTGTAATTGTTCCTTGTGCAACCACAAAACCTGGAAAATTTGGCGATCGCAATCGGACTGGATCACGAAACGTAATATCTCCTGCTATGGTTAGGGGACTACTGGTATTTGACCGACCAATCGTAATTAATTCAAACCCATTTCCGAGGGCATTCAAATCTGATCCACTCAATTCTAAAGCTTCAGTATTGGCATCATTTCCGAGTGTAATCGCTTGACGGTTATTGTAGGGCTGTAATAGTAGAAACCCCCGACCCATAATTGAGTTATTTCCTCCTACTAAATCGATCTCATCTGCGGTTAATTGTATTGTTGCTTGTGGGTTTCCTGTATTTTGAATTTGTTGGGCAATAATGCGCCCTGACTGACTGGTAATGGTAATATCTTGACCATTCGTTCTTAGATTTCCTAAAGTAATATCATTCAAAGCGTTTAAAGTCAAACTGGCATTATCTACACCTGTCAATGTATAAGGACTCCCCGATGAAGTCGTTCCCATATTAATTCGACCCAAAGGAGATTGAATCAACGTCGGGTCTTGAAACGTTGAATTTCCATTAATATAAATGCTACCTCTACTGTCAGGTCTTCCAATAATAATTTGAGTAAAACCATCTTGCAGTGTTGTGATTTCATCGGTTGTTAAATCCATCGTTAAGCCGGAATTACTATCCGAATTACCAATCACAATGTCCTGGGCATTTGTTGCGGGTTGAAGAATTAGATTTCCGGTTCCTTCTACTAAACTTGTTAGATTAATCTCATCACTGGTGAGGGTAATATCTCCAGTTGAACTAGCTTTTGTTTCTCCTAAAGTTAGGTTGCTATTCTCAAAGCCACCTGTGCGAATTGCCTCAGCCTCGATTTCAACTTCTGCTTCTAAATTAATATCACCCCCTACGGTTCTTCCTTTAGCATTAACTGAATTTAAACTCAGTCTTTGAGGGGTACTAATCTCAATATTTCCTCCACTACCCTCCGCCGAAGTCGCATCTAAACTATAAGAATCTGATAAAAAATCGATGTTCCCTTCTTCACTATTAATCCTAATATTTCCAGCCTGTTGTGAACCCGAACTATTAATTAAATCAATTTCAATATTTTCAACTGCATTCACAGTCACCTCACCCGCTTGACCCGCAGTAGAATTCAAAGCTTGAGTCGAAAGTTCACCTGTGGTAAGATTCCCACCACTATTAAGAATGATATCCCCACTATTATTTAAACCACTCGTTTGTAAATCTGCGGTTAAAATTTCACCTTGATTGGTGGTAATCGTAATATTTCCACCCTCACCCAAAGAATTAGTTGTTGAAAGCTGACCTGTTTCAATCTCTCCATTCATACTCGAACTCAGAGAAATATTACCGCCATTGGTAGACAGATCACCAATCGTTAGATCAATTCCTGTAATCAAAATATTTCCGCCTGCGGTTTGTAAAGTATCGTCAGGACTCATTAAAAATGATCCTTTTCCATCTCCATCTGCATCTGCCGTAAACGTGACTGATCCGCTAGAGGCTTGGAAATTGAGTTGATTGTCTTCGAGATCATTTATTGTAATATTATCTCGCGCTTCTAAAATAATATCGGCTGTTTCTGCAATTCGTTCTAAACGAGTCTCAGAAATCGTAAACTCTGAGGGATTATTCTCGGCTAAAATCTGATTATCTCGCAGAGAATTTTCATTTTCTATTGTGTCATTGCCATCGAAAATGGTAATATTAAGAGGATCTAACAACAAGGTGCCAACACTTCCATTCGCCCCTCGCAAATCTACATTTCCTTCAACCGTTAAATTCCCATAACTTGAAATTTCTGCAAACCCACCATTTCCGGTCACACTCTGGGCGCTAATCTTCCCAAAAAATCGAGTGTCTCGGTCTGACCAAATAATAATCTGTCCGGCATTTCCCTCGACTTCTGCATTGGCTAAAATCGAAGAATTACGATTAATAAAAGTAGAATTTGCATTCGGAATTAACCCACTTCCTCGCTGATCTCCCCCTATTCTGACGGTACCTCCCCCGTTAATACCAGAAACGTCAACATGGCTATCGACCAACCCCACCGTCTCCCCAACGATATTCACGCTTCCGGCTGCTGCGGTGACATTTCCTGAAACGACGGCGACACCGCTAGAGGTGGGAATTTCAGTCCCCGAATTGGTTAACTCTACCCGACCATCGGCGAGTACCGTCACTCCTGTCGCATGGTTGCGATCGCCTCCGGTTAACAGTTGCGGTAGGGATAAGGGGGCAATTTCTGGCGAATCACTTCCCCAGTCTGCTGTCGCCACTTCTAAATTGAGTAAATGTCCAGCTTGGCTGATCCGGAGAATCTGTTCACCGGGAATGGCGGCTATGGTAATTTGGCCACCGGGCGCACTCACTGTTCCGGTGTTAATGACATTACTTCCTAATAAGCTAATATTTTCTCCAGAAGCTACTGCAAGTGTACCCTCATTAATGATACTCCCCGATCCGGTTGTTGAAAATCGAAAGGCACTAGGACTCCCGACCAAGCTGGCATAATCATTACTTCCAATCGCATTAAACCAATTTGAACCCAGTCCGACTCCGGTTGCTGTCGTCACGGTAAAGGAAGCGGGAACATTTAAACTTGCATTTGATCCAAAAATCACCCCCGCAGGGTTCATCAAAAATAAATTCGCATTCCCCCCTGTCATCTGAATTAAACCATTAACAACAGAAGCATTCCCCCCAACAACCCGAGTGAAAATATTCTGAATAGAATTATTGGATAAAAAGTTAGCAACCTGTCCAGACTCAACATTAAAATCGGTGAAACTATGAAATAAATTTGCCCCGTCTGAGGATAACTTTCCCCCTTCTATATCAATCCGATTTCCTTGTTGATGGGTGACAGTGTTGGTACTGTTGGGTTCAGGAACAATCGGTTGAGCAACAACTTTTTTTGATTTAAAAGCAGAGAAGATTTTACATCGCCAGCTATCGGGAAATTCGTAAGTTTCAAAAACTAAAAGCAATGTCAGTAGCGGTAGAGAGAAGACCACTGACTTGAAGTAACTGCTGATATTCATCAAAAATTCTCCTGGGAAACTCCCGTATCAACCAGTTTAACAGTTGTTGTAAAAGGTCACGAGTCTACCCCTGATAGCTTGTCTTAAATCTTACCGAGTCCAATCTCTTAAATAGGTTGAATTTTTACACTTAACCTCCAGAGAGTCAAGTTGCAGAAACTTTAAATTTAGGTCAATCTTTCTTCAAAGAAAGCTCTCGTCAAGTATAGTAGATTACAGGCAATAATAACGCAAATCTATCAAAAATATCATTATGCGTTTGATTGGCTTAACTGGGGGCATTAGCACCGGAAAAACAACCGTCTCCAACTACCTTGCCGAGATGTACCCGTTTCCCATTTGGGATGCAGATGTTTATTCTCGCCAGGCCGTACAGCCCAACTCCCCCGTCTTGCAGACCCTTGTTCGTCGCTATGGTACTGGTATTTTACTTTCTGATGGTAGCTTAAATCGCTCCCAACTCGGTAATATAATTTTTAATAGCTTAACAGAACGTCACTGGGTCGAAAAGCAAATTCATCCGGTTGTCCGCGATCGCTTTTCTGACAACATTACCAAACTTCAGTATGAAGCGGGTAAAAATGCGACTGCGATTTTGGTGATTCCTCTGTTGTTTGAAGCAAAAATGACCGATTTAGTGACAGAAATTTGGGTGATTTCTTGTTCTCCTCCACAACAGCAGTTACGTTTGATCCAACGGAGTAACGGTTCTCTCAGCGCTAAACAAGCCCAAGCGAGAATTGACAGCCAGATGCCTCTTGAGCAAAAGTGTAAAATGGCAGATGTGATTTTAGACAACTCCTCGACTTTAGAGGAACTCTGGCAACAAGTTGATGATGCGATCGCCAGAACGTCCTAAAATCTTGTTCAAACCATTACTCAAATAACTCATGGATGTTATTCCTGCGATTGATTTACTCGAAGGACGTTGTGTAAGATTATATCAAGGCGACTACGACCAAGCCCAAACCTTCAATGATGATCCGGTTGCTGTTGCCCAACAATGGGAAGATCAGGGCGCGACTTGGTTACATTTAGTTGATCTCGATGGCGCGAAAACCGGTCAACCAACGAATCATAAAATTATAGAGGCGATCGTCAACGCTGTTAATATTCCGGTACAAGTCGGCGGTGGGTTACGCAGTCGAGATACCGTTGCAACGTTGTTAAATTTGGGCGTAAACCGGGCAATTTTAGGGACTGTTGCAGTCGAGAACCCCCAACTGGTGGCAGAGTTGTGTCAGGAGTTCCCGAAACAAATTGTCGTTGGAATTGACGCCCGTGATGGGAAAGTTGCCACCCGAGGATGGCTAGAAACCTCGGAAGTGTTGGCCACCGAACTCGCCGATCAGATGGCGCAGTTGGGGGCTAGTGCCATTATTTATACTGATATTCATCGGGATGGTACCTTACAAGGGCCGAATAAAGCCGCGTTGCGAGAAGTTGCTTCGGAGGTTGCTATTCCCGTTATCGCTTCCGGGGGAATTAGTTCGGTGACAGATTTATTGAGTTTGTTATCCCTAGAACCCTTGGGCGTAACGGGGGCGATTGTGGGTCGCGCTTTATACACCGGAGATGTGGACTTGAAAGAAGCTATTCAAGCTGTGGGTTGGGGACGTTTGCAGGATATTCCGCCCGATTTTGGGGGTTCAGCTTTAGCTTAAAGCAAAATCAATCCCATTTCTCAACCGTCGGATGATATAGCCAGTTTCCTACTTTGTTGGGATCATCAACATATTTTTTCAGTGCCGGATCTGGCCAGATGTGTAGTTTATCCTGACACCCGACTGCGATCGCTGCGGCTTCTATATCGTCCCATTGTCTCAAAAAATCTTCCGCCCACGAACGTTTTGTCATCACAGAGTTAACCCATTCTAAACCCGCTGCAAGCATTCGTTTTCCATTTGTACCCCTGGCGTTGATGGGTTCCCAAAAAATCACTTCGGGTTGAAGCTGCATGATTTTTTCTAGATATTTCTCAAAGTCATTTCGCGTCAAACTGGGTGGAGTTGGCGCCATTGCCACATAGAGACGACATCCCGCTTGATGACCTTTTAATAATGCTTCATAACGTTTAGAAGGAGGGGGGGCTTGGGGTTCAATTTGACGGCTGAGTTGATCGTCTAAATAGGGTAAACTCATCCCAACTGTAATATTAGGATTAATTAGAATATCAAGATCATTAATCCATAAAGGACTGCGGGTTAAAATTCGGACTCTTTTACCTTTTTCTGATAAAATCTGAACGACATGACGAGTAATTTCAGCCGTTTGTTTATTTTGATAGGGATCGGTACCGGAACACAATAAAACAACGCCTTTCCCTGACGGTGTTACATTCCAGGTTCTTTTACGTTCTAAAATTTTCTTCAATTTCTCGGGAATATCTTCACGAATTAAAAGGTATTGTCCCCAGTCCATTTGAGGGTTATTGACTCCTTTTTCGTGAAGCTGCGCCTGTCTTGTCCGAATGGCGGGTGTTGAAGGAACATAACAATTATGAGTCGCTAATCCATTGGCAAAAAATGTGTGTGTTGAGGTTTGGATATCTACTACGTCAACTAACCCCATTGGGATTTTATCAATAACCTTTGCTATCTTAATCCCTTTTAATGCCCCTCCTATTATCTTTTCGGACTTCCTGTTTATAGCAGGACAAAAGGTTGAGAAAAATCGGACAATTTCTGAAAACCCCCCAAGAAGTCGAAGACTAAAACAGCAGCTTTCATACTTTTCAAGTTTAAAACTAAACCCAAATGAGCTTGCGTACTTTTGAACTCGGTACAAAACAGGTGATGTTTTTTGAGAAAGCCGAAACGATTGGTTGAAGGAGCCTTCTGCGTCAAAAAATCCCGATACAAATCCTCTGTGATACTCAACCGTATCCAAAGGGGCAGCAAGCAAGTTAAACAATTTTTCACACTGGGCTTGAGAACGAGTTTCCACTTTTTTAGCTTCTCGATGTTTATTATTGCCTTTGTAGTATGGACGAATATTAACAGATATACCGAACTCTAAAAGGTACTCTACCAATCTTTCCAAAGGTTCAAAATCGCAAAGAGCAACCCTCCAGTATGGCGTGTAATCCCCCTTGTAAATCTCGTTAGGGTCAAACCTGAATGTTCCGTCCCCTTCTGTCATTCCTGCGATATAACCCAGTTTATAGTCAGTTGTAACAGCGAAACAATTAGACAGTCCGATGCTCCTAATTGTAGAAAATCCATCTTTTCTTCCTTGCGAAACAGTTGTCAAGTTTTGAGTTGACAACCATTTGCCTCGGGAATTCAACCATCCATGATTTGACGTTGCAATTACTTCTCCTGCGTCTGTAACAATTTTTGTCGCTTCTTGCTTACTCCACTGAATCGCCTCTATAGTGCTTTTACGGAAAAATCGATAAACATGACTGGTAGGATTTTCGTCAAACCCCAAAAGTACATCACCGACTTTGGCATATTCTAGTTTTCGCCAAACTAGATCTGAGTAAAGAATTAAAGTTTCGGGGGAAAGACAAAACGTACATCCATGCAAACAGCCAGATGCTATATTAATTACATAGTCGCACAATCCCTTTTTATTCAGATTACTGTTCTGAAGCGGATTGACAATGGGTTCAGTTCCTCTGACAGTAGTAGACATGGCTATTGACTACATTAATGATCTAAAAAGTTATCGGCTTTTAGATAATAACTTTCTTAGTTTAGATTGTTTATTTTATCACAGATAGAACAAATAATCAATATATAATTTCATTGATTTAATATTGGGATTTTGAAGTATGGAAAAACAAACTTTTGGCGGAGATTGGACTGAAGAAAAGTTAAACCGAGTCAGTAAATATTTAAAAGCTTATTCAACAATTATGAATAAGTATAATTTCAACTATGCTTATATAGATGCTTTTGCAGGAACCGGATATAGAACACTGAAGGACGAAGATGAACCCAATACTTTGCTGTTACCAGAACTGGTGGAGCAAGAATCGAAAAAGTTTTTAGATGGATCGGCACGAATTGCACTTCAAATCAAGCCGGAGTTCAAAAAATATATATTCATTGAAAAAGATGAAAAAAAAGTTAATGAATTAGAAAAGCTTAAAATCGATTTTCCCAATTTATCAGAACGGATTAGTATCGTTCACTCTGATGCAAATTTTTATCTAAAAGATCTATGTCGTAAAGACTGGAAAACACGGCGTGCTGTTCTTTTTCTTGATCCCTTTGGTATGCAAATTCCCTGGGAAACTATTGAATTAATTGCTCAAACAAAAGCTATTGACTTATGGTATCTTTTCCCATTAGGAATAGCAATTAATCGATTACTAACCAAAGATGGCAATATTAGTGAATCAAGAAAAGCCCGACTCAATGAAGTATTTGGGACAACAGGCTGGTATGACACATTTTACAGAAATACAGAACACACAAACTTATTTGGAGACACATATTCTACAACGGAGAAAATCGCAAACTGTGAGTCAATAGGTCAATATTTTACAGAAAGACTAAAGATAATTTTTGAAGGTGTAGCCAAAAATCCTCTTGTTCTATGTAATTCTAGAAATACACCTTTATACCTACTCTGCTTTGCAGCCGGAAATAAGAAGGGAGCATCAACCGCGATTAAAATTGCTCAAGATATACTCAAAAAATAGGATTTTGGTTATTTTTTAGAGAACTATTCGATAGAAATGAGGAACTTTGAAAGCTACACCAGTAAGTTTCATTCAACAATTACAGTGTTGAACGCAGGGGCGATAACTGTTTAACGAGTTCATCGGGTTGTCCGGTGAGGTGGTTGGCGAAGCGTTGGGCGAGGGGAGGAACAAAAACCAACGGGTTACTAAATCCTGAAAAAATATGAATTCCAGTTAAATCAGGTATCGCCCCAACTAAAGGTAAACTATCAGCAGTAAACGCGACTAAACAATGATACCAATGAGCGGGTAAATCTTGTAAACTGGGTAAAATTTTCCCAATTGCGTTGCGAATTTGGGCTTCACTTTCTGCCGGATTAATTTTAGTATTCGGATCACTTAACACCCGAGACGGCTGACCAATTCGCATTTGTTTATTTAATAATTGTACCGCACTGGCATCAATAATTAAAGGCACAAATTCATGTCCGGGTTCATCCCAAAGCGGTTCAAATTCGGGCTTGGCGGCGTCGGCTTCGAGTTGAAAGCGTTCCATTCCCGCAGACATGACAACGGTTCTGAGGTTAATCTCAACGGGGGGCGTTTCTAATACTTCGGTATGAGTAAAATGTAAGCGAATCGAAATTCCCGCCGAACTTAATAAACTCCGGCTTAAACCTCCTGCACAAATCGCAGTATTTTCGGCTTTATAAGTCTCATTTTTAGTTTGAACGCCTGTAATCTTATTTCCCTCTTTTACTAACTCAGTAACGGTCGCAATTTCTAGTTTTCCGCCAAGTCGTTTAAAAGCGTCTAAATAAGCAAAATTGGTTTTTTCGGGGGAAATATGACCATGACGAACTGTAAAGGCTGCGGCGATACCGTTGGGGTTGAGAAGGGGTTCAATTTCACAAGCTTCTTCTGGTCTTAATAAACGAGGTGGTGTGATAAATTTAGTATAACTTTCGGCAATTTGTTCGGGATTTTGTTCGGGAGAAACGGTTAAAATCAGGTCAACTTCTCGAAACTCAGTATCGGCTTCTAATTCCTCGGATAAGGTTTGATGACGTTGTTTTCCATCTTCACAGAGTTGACGAGTTAGGGGGGTGCTTCCCGACCAATACGCGAGTCCACCGTAACTGTAACGAGTGGCGTTTTCAAAGGTGGGATTTTCTTCAATGAGAAGAACTTTCAGCCCCTTTTTCGCCAGTTCATAACTGAGGCTTGTCCCGGTAATTCCTGCACCAACGATAATCCAGTCATAGGTTGTCATCAGATTAATATTGTGTAGATTTTGCTTCTATTTATATTTTGCCCTAATTTGACCGAGTATTGCAATCAATTTTTAGGGTGAGATCGGGTCTAATCAATGGGTTTGTATAAAATCGTTTTTCCCCGCCGCTTTCCTGAGTCTTCCCAACCTCTTTGTTGCAATTCTCCAATGCGATTGAGAGTGGTAATATAAGGTGCAGAAACTCCTAAAATCTCACCTAATTCTTTAGCCGTTTTTAGAGTAAGAATATCGTTTTTTCGTGGAGATCGTGTAGGTTGGGGTTGTTCGGGGGGTGAAGTTGGGGCTGAAGGTTCACTTCTAACTGGATCACTAATATTGAATTTGAGATGACGTTCAAATACTTTTTCAATTAATTGATCGAGTCGATTTTCAACTTGATGTGATAGATAATGTTCTAGATTTTTTTGGAGATAATCTTCGACAATTTCTTCCAATTTTTGAGTCAAAATTTCCTCTAAGTTCATTGGAGAAAGTTGAGAATTTTTTTCAGTATAATTTTTGTCGGTTTGTTCTAGATAGTTAATGATTAATTGATTTAAAACTTTGGGTGTTGTGCTGTCTTGTTCAATGCACCTAGCTTGAAAACGTTGCCATAATTCCTGGCTAATTTTAAAGCTTGCTAGGGTTGTTTCGTTTACCTCTTGTTTGTTTGATCGCTCTACCAACGATTTTACCCTAATTTTTTCAACTGTTTATATATAAAAAGTTTAGCAAAAAATTGAGCGATTATAACTATTAGAAAAGATTTTCAAATAGTTATTAAAAAGTTTTTCTATTTATTTTCCGATTAATAAGAGTCTTTTTCAATAATAAGATCGATATACCGCTTTGACGGATGGACAACCTCTGAAGTTAAGAAAAGAAGTAACCCGCTTCCACGACGGTTTTGCTTTGCTGGGAGTCGTATTTTAGCAGGTACTCATGGGCGATCGCTTCTTGATCTCGCAGGTTGTGAACTTCACTTTCGCCAATTTCGGTGTCGGTGGATAGCAAAATCACCTGATGGCTAGCGGAGGGAAAATAACGTTCAATCAGGTTTTGGCGGTGGGAGGAGTCGAGGCGTCCGAGGGGGGTGTCAATGGCGACGGGGAGGTTGCGTCCCGATACTCTTGCTAACCCCCACAGAAAAGCGATCGCCAGGAGTTGTTTTTCTCCGGCGGAAAGGCGATGTTTAGGAACAGGTTTTCCTTCTAGGTTGTAGAGAGAGAGGCTAAAGTCATGGGTATCAATCACAACTCGATGAACTAAATCAGATTTATGTAATAGATAACGAAAGCATTCTGCCACTTCAACTTCGAGTTTATTGAGTTTTTTGAGGGTTAGTTGTTCTTTGAAAACTTTGAGAGTTTCTTGAACTTTTTCAATTGACTTCACAATATGATCACTACTCTTATATTTAACTGTATGAGCACTATAGGTATCTAACTCTTTTTTGGTTTTGGCGATCGCACTTTTAATTTGATCCCTCTGGCGTTGCCCTTCTTCGTAGGCAACTTGGGCTTTCAAAAGTTCTGTTTGAGAGAGTTTGAGTTGGGCTTCTAATTTTTGATAAACTTCTGGCGCTGCGGCGGTTTGCAGTTGGGTGTCAATGGCATCAATTTCATTTTTTAAGGCTTTAAGTTGTTCTAAATAAACTTTGGCTTGTTGGGTTTGAGTGGGTAACTGAGAGTTGAGGATTACTTGTAATTGATTGAATGCTTCGGTCTCTATTTCTAAATATGGTTGAATTCCGGTTTCAATTTCTTGTTCTAAAACTTGATTTTCTTCTTGCAGAAAATATTGAATTTTATTAACGGATTGGGAATCAAGTGAAAGTTGATTTATATAATTAATTAAACGGCTATCTCGTTCTTGTAAAACTTCACGGGCTGCCATTGATTGTTGACGTTTCAGTTCTTTTTCGGCTTGAGTTTCTGCTTGACGAAGCAACGGAGAAATTAAGTTTAAAGGAAGGGTTTCGCCTGCTAAGTCTCGTAAGCTTTTACGTTGAGTTTCAATGGTGACTTCTAACTCTTTAATTTTCGTTTCTAGCTGAGAACGTTCTTGGGCAATTTTTCCCCCTTCTGAAACAAATTTTTCGGAGGCTTTCTTTTGATGTTTTTCGGCTAACTCTAGTTGCTGTTTGAGGGTTTGAAGTTTCTGTTCTGCAACTTGTTTTTCTTCCTGCTGTTGGGCGAGACGTTGTTCTATCTGTTCAATTTCAGCCCGTTCTTCAGCGTCTGCTAGGTCTTTTCGTTTACGTTGACTAAGAATATTCAAATCCATCGATAAACGGGTTGCCAGTTCAAGTCCAAGTAAGTTAGAAATCGCATCGATAACAGCTTGAGGAGGCTTCTCTAATTCTGCTAGTTCTTTAACTTGTTCGCCGTCAAATAAGAATAAATTAGAAATCCCTAAAGGCAGTATATTTTCAATATATTCATCCCAAATCCTCGCAATTGATTTGTCCGGCCATTCTCCGATTACAATCCCTAATTCATCTTTACCATCTTTGGGGTTTTTTGTCCAGCTTCTCACAATTCGCCATTCTGCCATTTTCCCCTCTTTGACGTGTTCAAATACCAGTTCAACCCGGGTTTTTTCGATAGGTGA
Organism: Lyngbya aestuarii BL J; assembly: GCF_000478195.2. Classification (GTDB taxonomy): domain Bacteria; phylum Cyanobacteriota; class Cyanobacteriia; order Cyanobacteriales; family Microcoleaceae; genus Capilliphycus; species Capilliphycus aestuarii. The sequence continues at coordinate 17,029 of NZ_AUZM01000090.1, forward strand.
GGTATTACTATTTACACACTGGGTTAAAAAGTCATTATAGCTGAAATTTCCCCGTGTAGAACATTGGGCGCGTTGTCCGTAGAGGGCGAGACGAATAGCATCCATTAGGGTTGTTTTTCCGCCACCATTCATTCCCCCAAATAAGATAATAGGGCGCAGGTTGCCGTTATTTTCAGGACGAAGATTGATGACTTGTCTTCCTTGGTAGGGGCCGAAGTTTTGTAGTACGAGTTCGAGGAAAATCATGTTATTTTAGACCGTTTTTTCTGAGGAGTATTGCCAAATTGTTGGCGGATCATTTTTAGAGGTTGCTTCTTCCAAGGCAAAAATTAGACTTTGATTGAGATGATGTTGCTTTTGATTGTTGACGTAGGTAACGGCTTTTTCGAGTTGTTTATATCCCATTGAAAATATACCATATCCTTCTTGCCATGTAAATTTATCTGAGGATGTTGATAATACATGGTTCATGTGGTGGGCGCTACTGCCTTTTATTTTTTTGACAAATTCGGAAATTGATAGGGTTGGCGGAATGGAAACGACGAGATGAATATGATCTTCTATTCCTCCAATAGCATGAATAATGCAGTTCAATTGATTGGCTTTATTAATGATGTAAGCATATAACTTTTCTTCTTTATCAGATGTAATTAGAGGTTGACGTTCTTTTGTTGTCCAGATTATATGATAATAAAGTCTCCAAAGTGACATGATCATTTAGATGTTGATTGATTTGATTATACAGGATTTATTGGGGATTTAGCCAATTTAGCTAGGCAGTTTGCCAGTTTGCCAGAGATTGAAATCTCTGTCTGATAGGTGAAGTCCTCTTAAGAGGACTTCGGGTTTTAGGCGGGGAATTTATTCCCTGACTTTTGGGGACTTTTGGGGACTTAGGTTTTTACTATCCCTCCTCATCGTTGGTGGTTTCTGAATTGTTTGAGAATTTCATGTTTGCCCAAGTGAGTTGTTTAATGGTTTCTACATCTCCTTCTTCTGCGGCTAATTTTAAGTTTCGTCGGAGGTGGGCATTTTCTATTGCTTCTTCTTTGGTTCGTGAACTGGTTTCAAAGCATTTTTCGAGGTCTTCAAACAGTCCTACACGACGGGCTTTGGTGTAATATTGTCGTTCGGTATCTAATAGTTTTGCCATGAGTTCTAGGTGCATAGCGTCTTCCCCACAAATTTCTTCTAATGTTGTCCATTCATCACTGCCTAATAGACTGCTTTCCATACCTCGATAGGCATCTATAAAAGTTTCTCCTGTCACTTCTTTGTATATCCTTGGTAAACTATCATCAAATTCGTGTTTTTCTTCTAACCAGATTCGGCGAATTTCACTGAGTTCTTCCGGTTGAATTAGGGTAATATCCCGCATTTCTTCCGGGGCGGTTTGACGGATTTTCGTTTGGGCTTCTAATACTCGTCTTAACCAATGTTCCCGCCATTTTTTAACATAGGGGCCAGGTATGGGTTTAACTTCGATTTCACCTTTTACATTTTGTTCAAACAGTTGTACTTTTCCAAAAATTCGTCTAAAATCTCTACGATCATGATCCTTTTTTAGATCTAATTCATTCCGAATATCTAATAAAGGCTGCATCCATTCTTTGTCCTCATCATTGAGAATCATTGCCTCCATTGATTTATCTTGACTGACTAATGTACAAACCCAACAGCCAAAGCGAGAGTCACCACAGCTAGGCGTTGAGGTATCAACAACTAACGGACATTCATTATCTGGGGTTGCCCCTCGATACATGACAAATAAATCTTTGTTACTATGTCCCCAAGGATTTTCCCATTGCATGAGATAAAGCCAAACTTCATTTGTTCGCCAATCTTCAAGAGGAGTATAAACAAGAGAATTGATTAGGCTTTTTCGGGGACTGAGACGCTCTCTAACCCGCTTTTTTTCATGCTTCTCCATAACTCTAGCGCGTTTTGTACTTTCATCTTTACGCATTCCTAAAACAAGAATAACTTCCCCATTGGCACGAACCATGTCACGGATAAAACGGTTGGCAGGTTTTATTTTAAGTCGCTCAGTACACCAACGAAATCGAATACGAGGTGCTGGATAACCTTTACCAATAAGACATACCCAGTATGAATCTTTTATTTCAGGATAAAGCAGATGAGGTTCTATAGGCATTCTCTGTTCCTGAGCAGCGATCTTGATCTGCTTTAAAGAATTTCTCACCCGAGTTGAAACTATAGGATTTTCTACTAATGTGTCTGTTGTAATTACATGAATAGTTTTAGTACGCTTTTCTGCTCGAAGTCCCGCGATCGCATTCCAGATGAGTTGTAATGTTGCAGTGCTATCTTTTCCGCCCGAATAACCAATGACCCAAGGAATCTGATCGAGACAGTATAATTCCTGAATCTCAGTAGTAAGAGCTTCTACAACTTCTACCAACTCAGCGACAGTATAATTTTTTTGTTTTTTTTCTTTCTGCTGTGTGGTATTCATATTAGTCTCCCTATCCCAATTTGGGTATGTCTTAGTTTGTACTTTTTGGTACAATAACCTATATCTGATAGTTTTTAAAAACTTGTTCTCATAGCTTAATACTTTAGTGATGAATTCTGCAACTGATCCAACCCCTGAACCCAACCCCCAAGACCAAAAAGCGATCGCGAAGTTTCTTGAACCCCTCCTCAACTCCCCTCAGCATCTCCTGGTACACAAAACCCAGATGGGAGGAACAGAAGCCTTTATCGGTTCGGTGACACTAGACTGGTTGGATCGCAATGTGGGTTATGCTTCCCAACTTCCCCTGTTTAAACGTCACCTCAACCCAGACACCGGAAACGTCGAACGAGTCGCAGACACCGTAGAAGACATCTTACAACGTCCCCTAGACTGGTCGCGTCAACTCCCCCTCGCCCAATACCTCGCGACTCACAAAGCCCACAAGTTCCCCGCTTTGTTGGTGGTGATCTGTCCGTCTTGGGTGAACGATCTCCAAGCGCCCCAGTGGGATGATCAAGGAAGGGCCACCGAGTCGGCGATCGCATTTGAGGGGTTAGATAGTCAGGGACAACTCGGACTGTTGCATTTGACCTCTGATGTGGCTGTGTTTGCTTTAGACGGACAACATCGCCTGATGGGGATACAGGGCTTAATGCGACTTCTAAGAACAGGAAAACTGCAACCCTACACCAAAATCAAAAAAGCAGTTGGGGAAGCCATAACCCTCAATGATATAGAGGAGGTTTCGGCGTTAACTCCCGAGGAGATAGAAAACTTAGTCTCTGAAACCGTTGGGATAGAGTTTATTCCCGCAGTTGTGGCTGGAGAAACTCGCGCGATCGCCCGTCAACGAGTCCGATCTATCTTTGTTCACGTTAACCTGATGGCGGTGAAACTGAGTAAGGGTCAGTTAGCCCTACTCGATGAAGATGACGGGTTCTCTATTGTAACGCGCCAGGTGGCAGTCACTCATCCTTTACTCATGGAAAAACGCGATCGCAACCCTAGAATAAACTGGGATAGTGCGACAGTAGCCTCTAAGTCTACGGTTTTAACCACCTTACAAGCCCTCAAAGAAATGACACAGCGCTATTTAGGCGATCGCTTTCCCCATTGGCTTTCGCCCAAACCGGGGTTGGTTCCTATGCGTCCCGATGATGACGAACTTGAGGAGGGGATGCAGGAGTTGCGACGGTTGTTGGATGCGTTAGCCAGTTTACCGAGTTATCAACGCCTCGAAAGAGGAGAAGAAACACCTGTATTGAGAC
>NZ_AUZM01000091.1 GCF_000478195.2 Lyngbya aestuarii BL J
TCGTCCGGTCAACCGTTCAAGGTCATAGATTTGTCGGAGAATCTGTTGAATATCTTGTCGCAGTTCGTGGTTATTGACAAACTCTTGAATGGTATCATGGCGGGCGCGAATGCCTTTGAGATCGAGTAAAGGTTGTAATAACCAACGCCGTAACGCCCGACTTCCCATTGGGGGATTTGTTTTATCTAACGCCCATAATAAAGAACCATATAGCGTATTATCTCGAACGGTTGTGGTAATTTCTAAGTTGCGGCGACTTTGATGATCGACGACTAAATAATCACTGAGAGTATAAGTTCGAGGACGTTGGAGAGGGGTAATATGATCTTTTTGAGTATCTTCTAAATATTCTAATAACCCCCCGGCTGCCCGCACACTCAGAGGAAGATGTTCACAACCAATGCCTTCGAGAGATTTGAGTTGAAATTGTTGTAAAATTCGAGGTCTGGCTTCACCCAAAGAAAAAGGCTTTTGCGATCGCAATGAATAGCAAAAACAACGAGGTAAACACTCAGGAAGTTCTTGATCATTTTCTCCCGGTTTCAGCATTTTACTAATATCGGGTGCATTCACTGGGAACAACACTTCAGACGGTTGTAACCGCATTAATTCTTGGGTGAGGTGTTCTAAATGTTCTGACTGGGTAGTGAGAAATTCTCCGGTGGAAATATCTGCATAAGCTAACCCCCAATATTCACCTGCGATCACAATTGCCGCTAAATAATTATTTTGGCGACCTTTGAGCATATTATCATCCGTTAGAGTTCCAGGTGTTAGAACACGGGTGACTTCTCGCCGAACTTGTCGCCTTTCTTTGGCGGCGATGGCTGCATCTTCAACCTGATCACAAATGACGACGGCATAGCCTTTTTCTAACAGGGTAGCGCTGTAGCGATAAACGTGTTCGTGGGGAACTCCAGTCATCGGAACTCGCCCCACTTCTTTTCCGGCGGCTTTGGTGGTTTGGATGAGTTCGAGTTCACGGGCGATGGTGACGGCATCTTGAAAAAAGCACTCGAAGAAGTCGCCTACCCGAAAAAAGAGTAACGCATGAGGATATTGTTGTTTAACCTCGATATATCGCTGCATCATTTCCGACAGTTTGCTGGTGTCGAGTTTTCGGTAGTCAGCGTTGGGGTATTCTTCGGGTTGAGTAGATGCAGGGGTGGAATCAGACATAGCAGATTTAAGACTCTTAGCAGGGTGCTACCCTGATCAACTTTACCGCGATTGTGACCTCTCGTTTGTGAATTTGTTCAACTTTTTTGGGGTGAGGGATGAGAGCCATTGGGGGGAGATCACCTGATGACTCTGGCGGTTAAGAATGGTTTATGTAAAGGAACTGTAAAGCTTACAGGCTTCAAATCATCTATCTTCTAACTGATTTTAAAACAATAGGAGGCGTTTTTTAAAGATTCTGTAAAGGTAAACGGAGAATTGTAGACATTTGATAAAACATATGGCAATCTTTTATATAGCTGTGAAAGTTAAGTGAAACCTGGGATATTCTCAGGTCGTGATTAGGCTGGGCGAATTGAGAGTTGGTCTGTTTGGTATTGTTAGTTGAAACTAATTTTTGGCCACTGTCTTTGAGATGAAATCAAGACAGGGGTAAAAGAAATTTGATCATTGTATATTCATCAAACGTTTTTGAATTTGATATTCATTAATGCTTTGAGATGAAAACCAGTCACTTGCATTGGAAAATCGGATAATGTCGAGACTCCAGGGACTTAACACTCTCAAGTTAGAGGGAGAAAACTGGCTGTTATCAAAGGAGCAAACAAGCTTTCAGTCTCGAAATTCGGCGAAAAGTCGAGGACTCAGTTTTATTTTTGTGAGTTCAGAAATAGGTTAGCTCACATCTGTTATTGATTAACTTTTTTAACAAGATGTGATTTTTCTCGAATTTTTAACCCGGTTTTTCAGAAAAAAGAATAGTTGACACTACATTCGGAGTAGAACTCCCCTGAAAACGAATGAGCCAATTAAATTCTCAGTTTCGGCATTCAGCTCAGACAACGAGCCGAAAAAGGAGTGCATCAGAGAGTATCTCTGCTTTTGAACAACTTCTCACCTTTCTCAATATTGAGAGTAGTCTGGCGGTGAATCTTAGTCAGGAAGCAGAGGTTTACAGCTATGAGCTAGGAGACGAGATTGCGATTGTAGCGAACAGTCTTTCTCCGAATGTATATAATGATCAACTCAATCGGTCTACAAATTCTGTTCAGGGCGAACATCAAGAGGGAATTTATCTCATTTGTCAAGGTCAGGTTAGGCTGTTAGGTTCTGACCCCACAAAAGACCGAGACGTTTCGGTTTCCCGCCTAGAAGCCGGAGAACTGTTTGGAGGTGATCGCCATCTGTTCACCCTTGAACCCCTACCCTATCAAGCGATCGCAGCCAGTCCCGTATTGATTGCTTATCTGAGTGTCAAGACTCTGCAAACTTGGCTGGAACGGTTTCCTCAATGGCGAGAGGAACTACAAACCACTACTGACAAACGCCAACGTTTGATTTTCTTCAAAACTCAAACCGAATTACGAAGATTAACCAGTTCTCAACTGCGAGAACTCTTACCCGAGATCAGCGAACGTCAAATTCAGCCCCAAACCCCTCTAAAAACTGCAACACCTGCTTCAAAAGGGCGCTACTGGTTGTATCAAGGTGAAATTGAAGCAACAGAATCGATTCCTCAACAGGGAGAAAGTTGGGGTTATCCCGATACTACGCCAACCGCTTGGGTTGCCAAAACGCCTTTGATTGTTTATCAGCTTTCCGCCGAAGATTGGCAAAATATTTCCGAAAACTCCATAAAAAAAACCTCTAAACCCTCTCCTCGTTCCCCCATCCCGGTTCCGCCTCAAACACAACCCTCTGCTACTCCTGTTCCCTCTCCAAGTCCAAATCTCAAACTCGAACTTCCTAAGCCTCGAAAACTGAAGCGAGGGCGGGGACTTTGGCGGCGTTATCCCTGCGTCGAACAGCAAAGTTCCTCCGACTGTGGGGCTGCTTGTCTGGCAACAATTGGACAATATTGGGGTAAAACCTGGAGTCTGAACCGTTTAAGAAACCTAGCCGGGGTGGGTCGTTCGGGTGCCTCGTTAAAAGGATTAGCACGAGCGGGGGAAAGTTTAGGATTTCAAGTTCGACCTGTACGAGCCAGTTTGAGTCGGCTAGAAGACCAAAAAAATCCCTGGATAGCCCATTGGCAAGGTGATCACTATGTCGTGGTTTGTTGGGTAAAACGGCGCAAAGTATTGATTGCTGACCCCGCCCAAGGAAAACGGGAGTTATCTCGTCAAGAATTTCTCGCCGGATGGACAGGTTATGCGTTGTTGGTTGACCCCACAGAACGACTCGAACAAGTCGAGAACGAAAAACGTTCTTTAGGTCGATTTATGGGGGTGTTGTGGCCCTATAAAACGTTGGGGCTGCAAATCATTTTGATTTCGATCTTGATCCAAATGTTTGCGCTGGTGTCGCCTCTGATTACTCAAATTATTATGGATCGAGTCGTTGTCAACAAAAGCCTCACCAGTTTACACGTTTTTGCTTTGGGTGCTTTGCTGTTTGGGGTGTGGAGTTTGGGATTATCTTCGATTCGACAATATTTGTTGAGTTATCTCTCCAACCGCCTAGATTTAACTCTCATTAGCGGTTTTATTCAACACACCCTCAAACTTCCCCTCAAGTTTTTTGAGTCTCGACGAGTCGGTGATATTATTACCCGAGTTCAAGAAAACCAAAAAATTCAACGATTTCTAATTGGTCAAATTCTGCTGGCGTGGCTGAATTTTGTTACGGGGTTTGTCTATTTGGGATTGATGCTGTACTATAACTGGCAGCTAACAGTCTTGATTTTGGGTTTGATTCCACCGATTCTGTTGTTAACTTTGGGTTCAACGCCCTTTCTCCGCAAAGTTTCTCGTCAAGTTTTTAATGCGTCGGCCGATCAAAATTCTACCCTTGTGGAGATGATGACCGGAGTTTCTACGGTGAAATCGGTGGGGGCAGAACAGGAGTTACGCTGGCGCTGGGAAGATCGCCTGACTGAACAACTGAATATGCGGTTTAAAGCCCAGAAATTGGCGATTAATTTGGGGTTTGTCAGTGGGTTAATTAATTCGATTGGTGGTACAGCCGTACTCTGGTTTGGGGCAATGTTGGTGATTCAAGATCAATTAACCATTGGTCAATTTATGGCGTTTAACATGATGCAAGGTCGTGTGATTTCGCCCGTGATTGCTTTGGCTGGTTTGTGGGATGAACTGCAAGAAGTGTTGATCTCCGTTGAACGTCTCAATGATGTTTTTGACACTGAACCGGAGGAAAGCCCACAAAAACCGTTACTTGTTCTTCCGCCTCTACAAGGTCAAATTAAGTTTGATCAGGTGACATTTCGCTATGGGGAAGATGAAGATAACACCTTAGAAAATCTTTCCTTTGACATTCAACCTAGCCAAACTCTGGCAATTGTGGGCCGAAGTGGTTCGGGTAAAAGTACCTTGGTGAAGCTATTACAGGCTTTGTATCATCCTCGCAGTGGTCGTGTCTGGATCGATGGACATGATTTGCGTCATGTGTCTAGCCAGTCTTTGCGAACTCAGATGGGGGTTGTGCCACAAGAATGTTATCTGTTTTCGGGGACGATCTTAGAAAATATTACGATTTATCGAGGAGAATATACCCTCGAAGAAGTGGTTGAAGTTGCCAAATTAGCAGAAGCCCATAGCTTTATTCAAACTTTACCTCTGGGGTATAACACGAAAGTCGGAGAACGGGGTTCAAGTTTGTCGGGAGGTCAACGTCAACGCATTGCGATCGCCCGGGCGTTACTCGGAAATCCTCGACTTTTAGTGTTAGATGAAGCGACGAGTTCTTTGGATACTGAAAGTGAACGGCGCTTTCAACGAAATTTAGAACAAATGAGTCGTGATCGCACCACGATTATTATTGCTCATCGTCTTTCTACCGTTCGCAATGCCGATCAAATTTTAGTGTTAGATCGGGGGGTGTTAGTTGAAAAGGGAAATCATCAGCAATTGATGCAGACTCAAGGACTTTACTATCATTTAGCCCAACAACAACTTAATCTTTAATCTCTGTTAATGATTTGATTACATTAAATCTAGAGTGAGAGATCTGAGACTCGGTAGCATTCAAAGATTGAATGGTATTGAGGATTGGATATTCTTTTCTCAAGTTTAGATTAAACAACAATTTGCAGATTCAATTGATGATACTTAAAACAAATCAGAATGACTTGAGCCAATCAAAAAAATTAAGTTTTGTTAAAAATCAAGCCAATAATCGATTAAATTGCAACTCTAAATCAAGCAATTGGTAAAGTTTATAATACTTAAAATGAAGTCATTTAAAAAATTAAAAAAACTGCCAATTTGGCAGAATCATAAACGAATATCGGTTAATATACTAACAGCTTTAAGTTTCTGCCTGCCTAACGATCACCTTTCACAGCTAAATTGAGGTATATCAGAAACACAAGTGACCCAAAAACAACCCTTTAAAAAAATTATTTGATGCTTTGATATGACTCTAAGTTCAGAGTGGATTTCAGACAAGATTGATCTCATCTTGATTTGTGAGTGATCTTCCGAATTCACCCTGACTCTAAATCCAACGTTGTTACAACATTTAAAGTGATGAGCTTCAACATTTCACCTCGGTTTTCTGCAAAACTAACTCGGAAATCCGATTCTCAATGTGAGGATAAACAAGATTATTTGTATGATTTAAACTTCTCCCAAGAAAACATCGAAGAAGCCCACTCCATCCACGGTGGAGTTACTACTTCTCTCCCTCTTTCCCCGCCAATTTCCGATGGTGCTTCCCCTTTCGCCCCGAAAGATAAAGAGTCCGAAAAAACAGCTTCAAATTCAGGAAATTGGTCAATTGCTTTACAGTCAGTTTTAGATCAACCACCCGCCTCATTTCCGATGCAACTGTTTTGGGGTGGCGCAGTATTTTGTATCGCTTTTGCAACTTGGGCGCATTTGGGAACTGTTGATGAAGTGGGTAATGCCCGAGGTAAATTAATTCCCCAAGGAAATGTTTACAAAGTTCATCCGGTGGAAATGGGAAAAATTGCCACTTTAGCTGTTAAAGAAGGGGATACAGTAAAAGCAGGTGAAGTGATTGCAGAATTGGATAGTCAACTTGCTTTAGCAGAAATTGAACGACTACAACACCAGCTTAATTCTTTTCAAATCGAACAAACTCAAAAACAAGGACTTTTAGAAAGAACCCATTTAGAAAAGCAAAGTCTTAGTGCAATCTCAGCCGCTCAAATTCAAACCCATGAAGCAGAAATTGAACGGGTAAAAACACAAATACGTGGAACTGAACGGGTACTCAGTCAACTCCAATTACAAGCAGAAAGCGCTCAAGCCAGAGTAGAGAATATACAACCCTTACCGACACAAGCCGATGAACTTTTAGAAAAACTTTATGCAGATAAAGCCGCATCAGTGAAACGGGTTGAACGGTTAAAACCGTTAGTAGAAGAAGGAGCGATTTCTCAGGAGTTATTGTTTCAGGCGGAACAATCTTTACGAGATCGCGAACGGGCTATTGTTCAAGCTCAATTATCGGAGAAAAATAGCACGAAAGAACAGGTATTTCAAGCTCAACAAATGTTACGAGAGCGTCAACAGATGATTACTCAAAATGAAGGAGAATTGCAACAATTGCAAGCTGAAGTCAATCGTCTGTATGTTGAACTCGAACAAAAACAATCAGAAGCCGAAGCCATTCAGATAGAAGCCGATCAAAAAATTCAGCAAATTGAACTGGATATGATGCAGTTTCAAGCTCAAATCAAAGAAACAAAAAGTTTATTGATTACGGCTAAAATGAAGCTAGACGAACGATTTGTTTATGCTCCCGTTGATGGTTATATTTCTACTTTAAACGTTAGTAATGTTGGAGAAGTCGTACAACCCGGACAAAATATTGCTGAAATTTTACCCGAAAATACTCCGTTAGTTTTATCGGCTAGTTTACCCAATCAAGAAGCAGGTTTTATTAAAGTGGGGATGCCTGTAAAAGTGAAGTTTGATGCTTATCCTTATCAAGATTATGGAGTAATAGAAGGAACTGTTACCTCGATTTCTCCTGATACAAAATCCGCAGAAAACCAAGAACCTGTTTATCAGCTTGAAGTTGAGTTAGAACAGGATTCAATTATAGAAAATCAAGAAGAAATTCAATTTAAACCGGGACAAACTGCAAGTGCAGATATTATCATTCGTCAGCGTCGGGTTGCTGATGTGATACTTGAACCCTTGCAGAAGTTTCAGACCACTGGTTTAGAGCTTTAATACGGAATTACTTCAATGTAATCAAAGATAAGAAGACTAATTTTAAGTTCAATTCATCTGGGAAGCATTCACATGAACTATTCTAATACTTCTTCTAAAAGTCAGCAAGATAAAGCCATGAGCGAAGAACAATTTAATCAAGTCATTGATGCCATATTAGCTGGAAAATATTCCTGGGCTTGTGTTTTAATTCTCCGATTTGCAGGTTATAATCCTTTGCATTATATTCCCTACCGCACTTACAATCGGTTAATCAAAGATAATAGCCAATGTGAAAAAAACAAGAAAACTTCTTCTTGTAAATGCGATCGCGCTCGACAGAAGGTTTCTTGAGATTACTGCATTTTTATCAACTTTAACATCCTTTTCATAACAAAGATGAAGATAAATCTATTTTTAACCCCCTAGTCTTTGGGGTTATTTTTTTGTCTGAAGGGTCAAACCCGACTCCAACCCACGAGATTTAACAACTTTAAATAAGTTAACATAAAAACTGCCATTCTGGCAAGCCATAATTTCTAGTATTGACTAATATTAATTACTAGAATCACGTTAAGCCAAAAATTGATGTTATCGACTCCTGAATGATTAAAATGACTGAATCATTCGTCAGGTTTGCTGTCAACTGTAACGACAAGTGAATCTTAGAGTTATTGAGTTGTTTCAGAAGAATTTGAACTGACTCATCGCAATAGTTTTTTGTTAACCCATAAATTTTTGGGTTGATTTTCCTGTCTACATTTTATTGAAAATTCCCCAAGAATAGAGATGCAATACTTTTCTAGATAAATTTGATAAAACTGCCAAAATGGCAACACAGTATTTGCAAGGTTGGTTATTATAAAAATGTCGAGATAAGAAAAACAACTCGACACAAACACTCAGACTATTAACAGGATAAAAACCATGAAAATCGCAGATCTGAACCACTTAGAAACCGTTGAAGCTAACGTTACTGGCGGTATCACTAACAAATACGCTAAGACTGTACTTTCATTCGATGAATATGTAGACATCGACAAGTATTTTACTGCCAAAGCTGACGTTAAAGGCAATCTTGCTTTTGCAGAAGCAGATGCAGCAGCTTTTGGAAATGACTCTGCCTCAAATGCTTTAAGTGAAACCTACACAGATGAGTATACCTCCATCTCCACCGCTACTTCTGCTTCTGCTACTGGCAAAAGCTACGGTTACTGGTACTAATAAAAAGATCATACTGCACCGTGATTAAGCTTTTTCAATCACGAAATAGAACTACTGTCAAAAGTAGTTGCAGATGAATTAAAAATCTCTTGAGTTGGTTTAAACTGAATAGAACTGACTCAAGAGAAACTCGTCTAATACCTTAATAAAAGCAAGAATGATTATCAGAGATTTAAACTTTTTAGATGAGGTAGCCGAAGACAAAAATATCACCGGGGGAGCCTCCACCAGTACAACAGCTAATGCAACAGCTGAATTGAACTTTGCTTATGCTGACGCTGATGCTGTAGCAGTCGGGGAATTTACTTTAACTCGAAGCAAAACCAAAACCGATGCAATTAGTAAACCGAAGGCTTCCGTAACCTATGCTGTTGCTCACGGAGTTGCCGTCGCCGTTACTAATACGAATGTTTCTGTTTCTCAATCCCTTGATATTGATCTTTCCATCGATAGGCACTAAAACGATTTTTTCATAGAGTCTAAAAATTGGTTTTTTTTACTTTGAGCTTGATTAACTCTCATCTGATACTAACCAATTAACTTATACTTGTTTGACTTTTTTAATGTATCACATCATTCTATTAATTTGGAATCCGCCCTAAATTTTTAGAGCCTTTTTTGTATTAATGGACTTTTCCTAAAAATTTAAAAATTCATAACTATTACTTTCTTAATTCAAATAAACTGATTTTATCAAAGTTTTTGATTAACAGATAACCTTAAAAAAGCTTTCAGGAGATCAATTATAATGTCTCAATTCGATCAATATTTTTCTCAAGATTCTTTAGACGATCAGAAAACATCCTTAGAGGTTTCATCAAACTATACTGTTGACACAAATTACTTGATTCCAGCAGATACTCCCTTAGAAACAATTACCTCAAATTCTCAACTTTATAATGAGTTAGAAGCTGAAGATATACTCGAAGATATGAATTCAACTCAGAATAGTAACAGTGCCTCTAGTTCTTCTGAGTCTTTTGTTAATGACAACGGAGCGGGAAGTAATAGCCAAGCGACTGCAACTTCTTCTAATGGAGAAACAAGCTACAGTGAAGCTCAAGAGTATGAAGAAGGAGCCACATCAACGAGCGGAAATTCATCGGCTGAAGCTTCTAATAATAATGCTTCCACTGATGCTAATGTTGAAACTCCGGCTAATAATTCAATGGATAATAATTCTACCGATAACAATTCGACCGATAACAATTCTACAGATAACAATTCCACCGACTCAAATACAATCGAAAATTCTAACGGAAGTTCGAGCAGTTCATCCAGTAACTCGACTGTAGATGATAGCGGCGCCAGAAGTGAAAGCGAAGCCAACGCCACATCTGGAGATGGAGAAACAAGCAATAGCAACGCGGAAACCAACCAACCGGGAGCCACATCAACCGGGGGAAATTCATCCGCAGAAGCGGACGATAACGATGCTTCAACTGATGCGAACGTTGAAACTCCGGCTAATAACTCTACAGATAATAATTCAACTGATAATAATTCGACCGATAACAACTTGACTGATAATACAACCGATAACAATTCAAACAATAACAATTCTACCAATAATAATTCTACCAATAATAATTCGACCGATAACAATTCTACCAACTCAAATACAACACCCGATACCGCAGAAAATGCTAACGGAAGTTCTAGCAGTTCATCCAGTAACTCGACTGTAGATGATAGCGGCGCCAGAAGTGAAAGCGAAGCCAACGCCACATCTGGAGATGGAGAAACCAGTCACAGCAACGCGGAAACCAACCAACCGGGAGCCACATCAACCGGGGGAAATTCATCCGCAGAAGCGGACGATAACGATGCTTCAACTGATGCAAACGTTGAAACTCCGGCTAATAACTCTACAGATAATAATCCCACAGACGACAATTCTACAGATAACAATTTCACAGATAACAATTCTACAGATAACAATTCCACAGACGACAATTCTACAGACGACAATTCTACAGACGACAATTCTACAGAAGAACCTCAGCCCCCCTCCTCTGAAGACAGTCGTTCTTCTGTGGAAATAACTCTAATTAACCTCCCTTCTCAACCGATTCCAACTCCAGACATTAATACCATAGAAGTCATTGGAATCACGCTGGCTTTGGGGACGTTTGAGGATAATAGTATTTTAGGAAATTATGATGCTAATACCATCCTGGGTTTAGATGGAAACGATGAGATTTTTGCAGAAGCTGGCGATGATCTTTTACAGGGGAATGTAGGTGATGATACTGTAGTTGGCGGTGCAGGAAATGATACAATTTGGGGTGGACAAGGAAATGATTTAATCTTTGGATCACAGGGAGAGGATTGGCTGTCGGGCGATGTCGGTACGGATACAATCTCGGGTGGTGAAGGTGCAGATACTTTTGTCTTAATTCCTGACTATTCTAACAGTCCCGATATTATTACTGATTTTAATGCTACCGACGGTGATAAAATTCAGTTATTACCCGGAACTTCACCCGACAATTTAACCTTTGAAGTGACGGATACAGACGGAGATGGTGAAGCTGACGCGACTTTAATTAAGATTAGCTCAACCGTCAGCGATCGCACTTTAGCGGTTGTTTTAGGAACCGTCAATGATGGGGGTGAAACCACTCTCAATTTAGAGGATTTTCAAACCGTTTCTCAGGAGTCATTCCTACCCAGAACAACTATTCCTGTTACTCCTTTAATGATCGCTAGCAACGATAATGATAACATTCAAGGAAATCCCGATGCGGATCGGATATTCGGTTTAGCAGGAAATGATAGTTTATCGGGGGGAAGCGGTGATGATTTTGTTCAAGGAAATGTAGGCAATGATCTTGTCGATGGTGGAGAGGGAAATGATACAATTCGAGGAGGTCAGGGAGACGACTCGCTGACTGGGGGTGTGGGGAACGATCGGCTTTGGGGAGATCTCGGGAATGATACCCTAATTGGAGGCGAAGGAGCGGATACATTTGCTTTAATATTAGAAGATGTTGAGAGCGTTGATGTCATTGTTGATTTTGAAGCGATCGCAGGGGATAAAATTTTTCTTCCTTCCGATATCTTGTTAACTAATATTGCTTTAAATCCTGTTGATTCTAATAATGATGGTATGATTGATGCAACAGCTATTCAACTTAATGTTAGTCAAAATGAATTGATTTTGGGTGTGGCTCTAGGAACTGTTAATTCTTTAGATCAAACAACTTTAATGCTAACCGATTTTATTGTAATATAAAGAGATAATATTTGAGGATGAAAACTACTCAATCTGAACCGAGAGAGAAAGCGACTATGGTTAATCAGTTGGGAACATTTGTTACCAATGATGAAATTGTTGGTTTTATAAAAGAACAACTTCAGTACAAAAAATTCTGTCATAAAATCTTATCGCAAAGAGCGATTTTTCAAGCGGTTCAGGAACGAGAAATTACAGTCACCTCAGATGAAATTCAAGCAGAGGCTGATCGTCAACGCCTAGCTATACGGCTAGAAAAAGCTTCTGACACTTTAGCATGGTTAGCTGACCAAGGGATTTCCCCTGATGACTGGGAAGCCGGAATTCAACAGAAAATTTTGGCTAAAAAACTAGCAGAAACTCTGTTTGCTTCGGAAGTCGAAAAATACTTTGCTCAAAATAGATTAGACTATGAACAAGTCTTACTTTATCAAATTATTGTTCCCTATGAGCGGCTAGCACGGGAACTTTTTTATCAAATAGAAGAAGAAGAAATTAGCTTTTATCACGCCGCTCATCTCTATGATATTGAAAAAAAACGCCGAGAATTATGTGGTTATGAAGGAAAACTCAATCGCCGTCATTTGAAAGCAGATATAGCCGCTTTGGTTTTTGGTGCAACTCCGGGAGAAATTATCGGCCCCCACCAAACCGATCTAGGTTATCATTTATTTAAAGTTGAGGAGTTTATCCCGGCTGAGTTAACGGAAGAACGTTCTCAAGAAATTATCCAAAAGTTGTTTCAAGAATGGCTGGTGAGTGAAGTCAATTATCTATTACATAATACTCACTATTAGATGAATTATAAGAGCAGATTTGGGGATTTTATTCAAATTATTGAATTGAATTCATCATTTTCCTGAATCTATTGAGTAATTTAACTCACTCTGAGTGGAGGGCTAAAGTTCAGCAAATGTAAATTTTTATGACAACCGCTTTCATAAGCGAGATATTTTTCGCCGTGAAAGCCGTTATCTCCAAGAGTGGGAGAAAGAGGGAAAAACCCTAAATTCAGCCCTTGTGACTCCATCTAGAGTCTCTAAGACTAGCAAACTTCAGAGAGAATCACTGAACAGGGGTATTATTCTCAATCTTAAGAAGACTAGAATATATCTTAAGATTTAATTTATAATTCATTATTAAGAACGTAGAGACTGGATCAATACCATTCAGTCCTCTTTTTGATTCGCTTTAACTAAGGATGCTTTAGAAATGTTGTTTAAGTGTCAACTTTGGCCAGGAAGTATTTGTAAGTGCGATTTACAAATTCATCCTAAATCTGATGGTAGCCAGATTGTGATGGTCACGGAGTTCCCCCGGAAACAAGGAATTAGCATTAGCAATGCTTTTGAAATATTATTTGACCATATCTGTGAAACCCACTATCTCAACCCGGAAAAAGTCACTTATCTTGAACGTCGTTGTGAACAAGGAGGTTTAGGTCAACAGTGGTCATTGGTGCATTTTGAGATTATTAAACAACGGGCTTGTAATCCTCGTTGGCAGGATGTAACTGAGAGTTTTGTCCGAACTATTATAACTTTTAAGTAGCATAAACTTAGTCTGACTCTCCTCTCCCCTTAGATAGATTCTAGATAGACTCTTTATCAATCCAAAAAACTTACAAAAGATGGATAAGCTAATTGTTTTATTCTCTATCCATCTTTTGGGTTTGAATCAAAATCTAGTCACACTCCATCCCAGCAAATGCTAGAAAGACTCTGAGAGTAGTGCATAAATTTTGTTGAAGATTGGCTAATTTGCGTACCGTTTTAAGCCTGATCACGCTTACGAAGCTTAGAACCCGCTAAAGCCAAACTAACGGCTGCTAAACCACTAATTGTCGTGGGTTCAGGAACAGTTGCGGGGGTTGCAGCTAACCGAAAGCGGACACCATCCCCAGGTTTTTTAACCATCATTCCTTCAGGATCAAATAATCCCAACTTCAGCGTTAGAGAACTCACATCAGCAAAGGTTTGAGTAAAGACATTACCATTTGATCCATCAGGTACCCAATCTGGAGAAGCTAAAGGATTACCATTAAGAGCCACAACACCCGTAGTATTTTCAGACTCTGCATCGAAATATTCAATCGTCAATTCTTTTAAGAGGGTACCAAATTCAAAGGTGTAAGTCCCGACTTCGAGTTGACCCTCTTCTGGATAAGAATCTGTATCTTCCAAATAAGCGACAGGGCGAAACCAAACATCAGCAGGATTCGTTCCCGCATCTGTGGTTAAAAAGCTAACATCATCCCCATAAACATTCTCAGTGGTCAAATCATCAATGAACAGACGACTTCTAGAACTTGTGGTTTCATCGGTCTCAGACATAATACTCTCGACAAAGGAGAGAGACTCGGGCTCGATACACTGAGCGGCATCTAAACAACTTAAACCGACATCAATTTCCCCCTCAGAGTCGGGAACAAGACTAACCGCATAACCACTCGAAGCCATTGCACTGATTGCAACGGTTGTTGTTGTCGCCAGCAAACTCCGGAAAAATAGAGATTTCGTCATACTATATACCCCAATCAAATTTTTACGAGATTTACAATCTCTGTCGTTTACTAATATAACCAATCCAGTGTAATATCACCTCCTATATACTACTATTGCCTGAACGAGGGCTTTTTCGGTTCGTCGGTTGGTTTTAGTCACCGCGCGCGTCAAACTCATTAGTCTTTTTTATCGGTTCAGAGGAGAGATTTTCGCAATGAAGGTTACGGGTATTTTTATTCATCCGATTAAGTCTTGTCAGAGAATTGCACTCGAACAAGCAGAAGTGACACCAAAAGGATTTACTTGGGATCGAGAATTGATGATTGTTGATCACCGTCAGCAATTTATGACGCAGCGAGACTATCCTCAGATGGCAAAAATTCAGGTTAAACTTTCAGGAAAAGTTATTTCTTTATCTGTTCAAGATGAATCCCTAGAACCGTTTAATTTTGAACCTCAGTTAACGGGAAACACTCTGGCTGTTAAGATTTGGCGGGATAATACTATTGCTATTGATCAAGGTGATGAAGTGGCAATTTGGCTGCAAAAGGCTTTGAAATTATCTCCGATGCAACCTTGTCGGTTAGTGCGACAATCTCCTCAACAACTTCGACGGATTAATCCCAATTATGCACGGCGATCTGAAGATCAGGTTAGCTTTGCAGATGGTTATCCTTTTTTACTTACAAATACGGCTTCTTTAGAGGAATTAAACCGCAAAATTGCCGAGAATAATTTAATTAATATTTCTGAGGTTCCGATGATTCGATTTCGTCCAAATATTGTGATTGAATCTGATTGTCCTTTTGTTGAAGATGACTGGAAATTGATTAAAATTGGAGAGGTTTATTTTGATGTGGTTAAACCTTGCGATCGCTGTATTGTTACCACAACCGACCAATTCACAGGAAAACGGGACGAACTTAAAGAACCCTTGAAAACTTTAGCAACTTTTCGACGACAAGCAGGAGGTGTGATGTTTGGTCAGAATATGATCCCTCAAAATACGGGAGTGATTCACAAAGAAGATCAAGTTCAATGTTTAGAACATCAGTAATTACACGCAATTTAATTAACCGTTTTTACCTCCTAAAAATCAGAAAATATTGATATGAAAAATCGTTGATTGATTGTCATCAACTCGGGTTATATTTGATGAAAACCTGATGATGTGAGAATTGAGTATGACCTACAGCCTCAGAATTGCTGATTTACCCTCCGATGAACGACCCCGAGAACGGATGATCGCCCATGGATCTCAAGCCCTTTCCAATGCAGAATTAATTGCAATTTTACTCAACACCGGACAGGGAAAAGGAAAATTATCAGCCGTGGGTTTAGGACAATTTTTACTCAATCAACTCAGTCAAAATCAGCATGACCCATTATCCATTCTGCGACATATTACTGTACAAGAACTCACTCAAATTCATGGCATTGGGCCAGCCAAAGCCACAACCATTATCGCAGCGATAGAACTCGGAAAACGAGTCTTCCAACTCCGTCCTTCTGAAAAAGCAATTATCGAAACTCCCCAAGCCGCAGCCGATGCTTTAAGCCAGGATTTAATGTGGCAAACTCAAGAACGATTTGCGGTATTATTATTAGATGTAAAAAACCGCTTACTCGGAACAAAAGTTATTACAATTGGTACCGCTACCGAGACTTTAGCCCATCCTCGGGAGATCTTTCGAGAAGTGATCAAATATGGGGCGACGCGGATGATTATTTCTCATAATCACCCTTCGGGAAATGTTGAACCCAGTCCTGAAGATATTACCCTCACTCGTCAACTCTTAGCCGGCGCCCAAGTTTTATCCATTCCGATTTTAGATCATCTGATTTTAGGTCAGGGAGAATTTCAGAGTTTACGTCAAATCACCGAATTATGGGATGAATATCCTCAAGGCGATTAAACAGTTAATAGTAAGCCGTGATTTCAATGATTAATATTCACGGTAACAACTGTTTTCTGTTAAACAATCCGATAAATGATCGTTCCTGTTTCTTCATGGTTATCAATATGAAGCAACCCTTCTTTATACAAATCGTTCAATAATTGCTTAATTTCAGGAATGGGTTTATCTGTTGCAATCACACAATCTGCAACTGAAATTCCTTGAGGATTATCTTTAGCGAGTTTTAAAATTGTATAAATATCAGACTTTTTATCGACTGTCGGAATCGCTTCCTGGCTATATTTTTGACTTTCTGTTAGATTAACAATAACTTCGTGAGTAATTGGATTTTGACTATTTTCTCGTTGGTAAAGTTGGTATTTTAGATTCTTCCGTTCGACCATTCCGGGAATGAGAAATAAATCGACGACTTGACCCACCCCAAAAAACCCGAAAGTAAATAGCCACACCAGTCCGGTAAAATAATTCCCTGAATAGATGCGGTGAACACCACCCAACCCTAAAAACCAGCTACACCACAGTAGATACGCTAGTCCTGTATTTCTCATTTCGATTCTCCCCGTATCGTGCTTGAAAAGACTAATCATTCAACATCCACAACTAATATCACCCAAGGAATTTCGTGAAGCCTGGGGAAACGGATGTTGACTCCCCAACTCACTCTGCCTTGATCTTCAATCTAGTGTCTGTGGATTCCGGAAAACCCCTTCTGATACTATTCTATCACCAAATTGTTTCTCTGTTGTTGTTAACAGAATCCAGAATATTCACGAAAATTTATATTAACAATAAATTCTCCAAAACGTAATATTTAAAAAAAAATTGATACAAAAATCAGAGAAATGATTGAACCCGTTGCCAAACTTGTTCTAATAAATCGGGCATTTCTGCATCAAACCATTCAATCTCCCGAACAGATCGAAACCAAGTTTTTTGTCGTTTGGCAAATTGACGAGTATGCAAAACCGTCGCGGCGATCGCATCATCTAACGAACAACTTCCCGTGAGATATTGTAGAATTTCGTGATAACCCAAAGTTTGTAATAGTGGCAACTCTTGACCATATTTTTTCAGAAGTGTTTGTACTTCTTCTAGCCATCCCACCTCAATCATTTTTTGAGTGCGGTGTTGAATTCGTTGAGTCAGGCGATCGCGATCCAAAGTCAACCCAATTTGTAAAATGGGATAATCTGGAGGATCTTCACCTTGTTGTTGAGAAATAGCACAACCCGTAATATAATAAACCTCTAACGCTCTTTGAGTGCGAAACTGATCATTAGGATGAATCTTTTGTGCCGCTACCGGATCAACCTGTTGTAGCATTGCATAACATTGAACCTGACCCAAGGCTTGAAACTGCGATCGCAACGGAGGACAAGGCGCAACCCGAGGAATCTTCATTCCGCGTACAATTGATTTAATATACAACCCCGTCCCCCCCACCAACAATACCGGAGAAGAAGGAGAAACAGACACCGGAGGAACGGCAATCAAAGCTTGAGCCTTTTCCTGGTAATCTGCTAAAGTGAGAGTCTCTCTGGGATCGCAAATATCGATCAGGAAATGGGGAACCTGTTGCTGTTCATCCCGCGTTGGTTTAGCCGTGCCGATATCAAACTCTCGATACACCTGACGGGAATCTGCACTGAGAATCACCGTGTTTAACCGTTGCGCTAAAGCGATCGCCAGCCCTGACTTTCCCGTTGCAGTTGCGCCACAGATCACAATAATCGTCATAAGTCCTTTTCAAAAATTAAACATCCCTTCCCTAGTCTCCATGATAAGGGGGTTCAATCTGGATTTAAACAGGGCTTCAGTTCGGCCTGTAATCGTTTCTAACCCTTTTGTGTTACAATTTTGGAGAGATTTGTCATTTTTGGAGTCCTGGGGACATTAGACCCCTAATTGGAGCAGTGATCAGATGACCAGCAGTTATAGCGCCGATCAAATACAGGTTCTTGAAGGTCTAGAAGCCGTCCGCAAACGTCCAGGGATGTACATTGGTTCTACCGGGCCACGCGGACTTCATCATTTAGTATATGAAGTTGTAGATAACTCCATTGATGAGGCGCTCGCCGGACATTGTACCCATATTGAAGTTGATTTTAATGCAGATGGTTCAGTAACCGTTACTGATGATGGTCGGGGTATTCCCGTTGATGTTCATTCCAAAACCGGAAAATCAGCCCTAGAAACAGTAATGACGGTTCTCCACGCCGGGGGAAAATTTGGTGGAGGCGGTTACAAAGTTTCTGGCGGTTTGCATGGGGGGGGGGTTTCCGTTGTGAATGCGCTGTCTGAATGGGTAGAAGTGCAAGTCTTGCGGGATGAAACCCAGTATACTCAACGCTACGAACGAGGGGTTCCCGTTGACGAACTTCAGTCCAAACCCAGTAAAGGAACACAGACAGGAACTTCGGTACAGTTCTTACCCGATACAACCATATTTACCACTGGAATTGAGTTTGACTATGCGACGATCGCCAGTCGTTTGCGAGAATTAGCCTATTTGAATGCAGGCGTTAGAATTACGTTAACAGACAATCGTTTAGATCTGATTAAACTCGAAGAACCGAAAACAGAAAGCTTTTGTTATGAAGGAGGAATTCGAGAATATATTGCCTACATGAACCGCGAAAAGCAACCCCTACATGAAGATGTAATTTTTGTGTCGGGAGAGCGCAATAGTGTGCAGATTGAAGTCGCGTTGCAATGGTGTGTAGATGCTTATAGTGATAATATTTTAGGCTTTGCTAATAATATTCGGACAATCGACGGCGGAACCCATTTAGAAGGGTTGAAAGCGGTCTTAACCCGCACGATGAATAACTTTGCTCGCAAACGAAATAAACTCAAAGAAAATGAGTCAAATTTAGGCGGTGAGAATGTACGGGAAGGGTTAACGGCTGTTATTTCGGTGAAAGTTCCTGACCCCGAATTTGAAGGACAAACCAAAACCAAGTTAGGCAATACAGAAGTTCGTGGGATTGTTGATTCATTAGTTGGGGAAGTTTTAACAGAATATCTCGACTTTCATCCCCATATTGCCGATGCTGTTTTAGAAAAAGCAATTCAAGCTTTTAAAGCCGCAGAAGCTGCTCGTCGGGCGCGAGATTTGGTGCGTCGGAAGTCAGTGTTAGAATCTTCACCACTACCCGGTAAATTGGCTGATTGTAGTACCCGAATTCCTTCTGAATCTGAAATCTTTTTGGTAGAGGGGGATAGTGCGGGCGGAAGTGCAAAACAAGGACGCGATCGCCGGACTCAGGCGATTTTACCCCTACGCGGAAAAATTCTGAATATTGAGAAAACAGATGATTCCAAAATCTATAAAAACAATGAAATTCAATCCCTGATTACAGCGTTAGGATTGGGAATTCGAGGCGAAGATTTTGATTCTACTCAATTGCGTTATCATAAGATTATTATTATGACAGACGCGGACGTTGACGGCGCTCATATTCGGACATTGCTGTTAACGTTTTTCTACCGTTATCAACGAGAATTAGTCGAACAAGGTTTCATTTATATTGCTTGTCCTCCTCTGTATAAAGTCGAACGAGGACGCAATCATTACTACTGTTATAATGAGCGAGAATTGCAGGAACGTTTGGCTGAGTTTCCGTCTAATGCTAACTACAATATTCAACGGTTTAAAGGTTTGGGTGAAATGATGCCTGAACAACTCTGGAATACAACCATGAACCCAGAAACTCGGATGATTAAGCAAGTAGAAGTGGAAGATGCAGCCCAAGCCGATAATGTTTTTACCGTATTAATGGGGGATAGAGTTGCACCCCGTCGGGAGTTTATCGAAACCAATGCACCTCGTTTAAATCTGGTTGATTTAGATATTTAATTGCTGTTGGTTCGCGCATAAGTTTAAAATTTTCGCGCCATAGCTGCTAATTTTAGAAGATTGAGACTAGGTTTAAAAAAGCCTGGTCTTTTTTATAGAATTATCTACTCTGAAGTAATAGGTTATTTCCGAGACGAGTTCCCGCTTCAATTCGTCGGATATTGCCTTCACGAATAACAACGCTGGGATTATTCAGGGTTGAGTCTGGGACAATTTGAGCCAGAGTCGTGGCAGACTGACATAAGGTTAAAGCCAAAACATGACAGCTAACACTGAGACAGGTGACGGGTATCCAAGATTTCATCTTGTTCGGCGGCAGGAGACCTCCGCCATAAGGAACGTTGGCGTGGGGAGGAATGCACGGGGACTCTCTCTCCCACAAAGTAGTCTGGATGAACTATAATTAAGTTATGATACAATCCCTGACTACTAAATGTAAGTTGATAGTCTCGCCAAACATTCGAGAGAAGATTGATGAAACTCTCGAAGGGTTTGCAGGTGCCTGTAACCAAATTTTGCAAACAGCTAAACAGGAAAACTGCTGGAACACTACCAAGTTGCATCACCTGACCTACAAACTTGTTC
>NZ_AUZM01000092.1 GCF_000478195.2 Lyngbya aestuarii BL J
ATGGTTCGATTATCAGTAAATTATCTATTTTTAGACAAGGAGAAACAAAAATATTAAATATTCGTTATAAAGACTCTAATCCAGAGCGGGTGAAATTTGTACTCGATCAATTAGCAATTGGTTATTTAAGATATTCTCTCCAAGAACAACAAACAAATCTCCGTCAAGGATTACTCTTTGTAGATGAACAATTACCCGAATTAATCAATCGAGTGGATACCTTACAAGCCAGACTCGAACGATTTCGACAACAATATAATTTTATCGATCCGCAAACTCAAGCCCAAAAATTATCCGCTCAAGCTGAAAATTTATCGGCTGAAAAGTTTGAAACTCAAAAACAATTAGTTGAAGTTCAAACCCGCTACTCAATATTACAACAAGATGAAGGAGCAATTGCTGTTTTAAATTCTTCGGCAAACTATCAACAATTAATCGGTCAAATCCGACAAATTGAAACCCTAATTGCCTTAGAATCTACCCGCTACCGTTCTAACAGCGCTCCAATCAAAAACCTACTCAACCAACGCCAAAACTTAATGCCTTTACTGAGTCAAGAAGCTCAACAAGTTTTAGGCTCTCAAGTCGCTGCTGTCACCAATGAACTATTATTATTACAAGTTCGTTTAAATGCTATTTCTCAAGCCGAAACCCAAGTCAATCGTCAACTTGAACAAATGCCGACTTTAGACCGTCAATATACTGATTTACAACGGGATTTAACCATTGCAACCAACAGTCTCAATCGCTTTTTAGAAAAACGAGAATCTCTACAAATTGAAGGCGCTCAAACAGAAGTTCCCTGGCAAGTTCTATCTCCTCCCGCTCGTCCGGGTGCGCCTGCGGACAATTTAATCAATCAAATTATGACGGGTATTTTTGGCGGTTTAGCAGCCGGAGTAGCAGTGGCATTTCTCCTCGAACGTTTAGATAATGTATACTACTCCGATGAAGATGTAAAAGACAAAACAAAATTACCAATATTAGGGGTTATTCCTCACAACAAAAAACTCAAAGCTTGGCAACAACTCTCTCTCGAACAGCAAATACAGAACAACCAGCTAAACGGCGAAAATGGAGGAATTTCCGAAGCTTCTATCCCCTTTGTTTTAGGTCACAACTTTCTGCCTTTTATGGAAGCCTTTCGCACCCTTTGTACTAATATTGGCTTTCTCAGTTCCGATACACCGATTAAATCTTTTGTGATTAGTTCTCCGTCTCAAAGTGATGGCAAATCAACCCTTGCTGTTCATTTAGCCCAAGCGGCGGCGGCGATGGGGAATCGAGTTTTATTAGTAGATGCTAACTTAAGACTCCCTCAAGTTCATACTCAATTTAATTTAGCCAATGAATTTGGACTGAGTAACCTCATTAATACCGATGTTGATCCCGATGAAGTGATTCAAACCGTCCCGCTTTGGGATAACTTATTCGTCTTAACCGCAGGTCAAATTCCGCCCGATCCCACCAAACTACTTTCTTCTAATAAAATGAGGAGCTTGATGAGTCTCTTTTGCTCTAATTATGACTGGGTTATTTATGATACGCCCCCTTGTAACGATTTCGTTGATAGTAAGATTTTAGCCCCTCATACAGACGGATTATTAATGGTCGTTCGGCTGAAAAAAACCGACAAAAACTTGCTCAATCAAGCCCTTGAATCTCTCAAACTTTCTCGACATAATATTTTAGGTTTAGTCATCAATTCAGCCAAACCTCAACACAATTTATCAGGTTACTATGCGGCTTCCCCTCAAAAAGAAGCTTGGACAAAAGCCGATCTCGAACCGGGGACAGAGACTCACACCCCAAAAACGAGGAGTAATGGCTAACACCCCAGTCCCAACTTTCAAGCTAGTTTGACAAAACTCGAAAAATTGTGACTTGATTTGCTACAATCTACAGGGTTGTCTTGCTATGCGATAAGAATATCCTTGAGTCAATCCATCGATCTGCCTAGAGTAGATGAATTTCTAGAAGAACTCGCAGCTATCCAGCAAACAGGTTCTAAGCGAATCGCTGTGCTGGGATCTCGTCATGTTCCCCTTACTCATCAGAACCTCATCGAACTGATGAGCTATGCGCTAGCGTTAGGGGGAAATCACATCATTACATCGGGTGCTACAGGTACAAATTCAGCCGCCATCCGAGGAGCAATGCGAGCCGATCCGAATTTGTTGACGGTAATTTTACCTCAAAGTATGGAACGTCAGCCCAGAGAGTCACGCCTCCAGCTTGAACAGGTGATCCATTTAGTGGAAAATCCTAAAGGGGATACACTCTCTCTAGCTGAAGCGAGTTCCTTGTGCAATCAAGAGATTGTTACTCGATGTCAACAGTTAATTTGTTTTGCGTTTCACGATAGTCATACCTTGCTAACCAGTTGTGAGGAAGCAGAAAATCAACGTAAAATTGTGACGCTGTTTTATTTTGACTAGACTTTGAATATATGAGGAAATACGATCAATGGGGATTTTGGAACTGCCGACATCGGCAATTCTAGTAGATGCAATTTTTGTTGCTTTCGTGCTAGTTTATCTGCCTTTTTTGTTAGTGGCTTATGGTCGATTACAAGTAGGCTATGAGATGAGCGCACCTCGCGCCATGTTTGATAAATTGCCCCCCTTTGCTCAACGGGCGACATGGGCGCACCAAAACTCTTTTGAGGCGTTTATGCTGTTTTCAGCCGCCGCCTTGTGTGCCTATGTAACGGGACAAGATTCACAGTTAGCCGCCGCCAGTGCAATCATTTTTGTCTGCGCTCGGCTTCTCTATTCTGTGTTTTATATTTTTAATATTTCCTTAGCCCGTTCCCTCATGTTTGCTGTCGGCTCAACTTGTATCTCTATTTTATTCATCCTGAGTTTAATCACCGTGAATCAATAGAGTTAATGGGTTATATAATGTCTCTGAACTTCTCCTTGATTAACGTTTGAGTTCAAAGTCTTACGTTTTTGTTTGTCACTAACAGTAGATAGTTATGGCTTCAACTTCATCTTTTGATATTGTTAGCGATTTTGACCGTCAAGAATTGGTCAATGCCATTGATCAAGCCACACGGGAAATTAACAGTCGCTACGACCTCAAAGATACGAATACAACTCTTGAATTGGGTGAGGATGCGATTACGGTCAGTACCAGCAGTGAGTTTACTTTAGATGCTGTGAATACGGTTTTGCAAATGAAAGCTTCTAAACGAAATCTCTCTCTGAAAATCTTTGACTATGGTAAAATTGAATCGGCCAGTGGAAATCGGGTTCGACAAGAAATCAAGCTGAAACGGGGAATTGAGAAAGATATCGCTAAACAAATTACCAAACTGATTAAGGATGAATTTAAAAAGGTTCAGCCTTCAATTCAAGGTGATGCGGTTCGGGTTTCTGCTAAATCTAAGGATGAATTGCAGGATATCATTCAACGTTTGAAGCAAGAAGATCTTCCGGTCGCATTGCAGTTTACCAATTATCGTTAAGCGCCAACTTGCGGTTAAACGTAGCGGCGGCTGAGGATTAATCCGGTCAAAAAACCGTCGCTATTCAACTTGATCTAACCCGTCATATTCCCAAATCGATTCTTTTTCTTGCTTCTCTAACAATTCATTTCCCATCGCGATCGCAATTTCTCCGAAAGGTTGCCATTCAGGAACAGAAACCGCTTTTTCTCCCAATAATAATAACGACGCAGAAGATTCATAATTGGGCGGAGATAATGCGAGTTCTTGGCGTTTATATTCTCTCAACCAATTAACCCAAATTTCCGGCTTTCCCTGTTCGCCCAACCGCTCAAAAAACTGTTCAAGTTCTGCCCCTTCCCAACCCAAACTCACCCCTGCTAACACCTGCTGAAATACCTGTTGATATTCTGCTTCACTCAGAGAACGAGTGGGTTTCTGTTGTAGCATCTCTCCCAATTCCGCCGAAATTTCGCTAATCTCTCCACAATCGATTTGACCGAACTTAATCATTCGTTGAGCCAGTTCCTTTTGAGGTAGAGGAGACTCCATCAATTTTCGTCCAAACCGTTGTAACCAAGACTTAAAAAATCGGTCATTGATGCGGTTTCCCAGATAGTCTAACACTTGAGACTGTTCCCATCCTTGCTCAACTCCTTCTAACACTTTTAAAAACAACGCTTCATAACCAGTATCACTCAGAGGATTAACCGAGGGAGAGGGTGGAGACTGAGAGGCTTGAGAACGTCCCCGAAACAATCGTTGAAACCAATTTTTTAGCCATCGCCAAATTTTACCTAACATTGTTCAGACTTAAAAGATTTCATACACCTCAAAAACCCGGCTTCTCCAAGAAACCGGGCTTTGATTCCCCACTCCAAGGCTTAGAGATTTGACATCACTTCTTTCGCCGCCGCTAACGTCTTGTCAATGTCAGCATCGGTGTGAGCAATTGAAGTAAACCCCGCCTCAAACTGTGAAGGCGCCAGGTAAATCCCATGTTCGAGCATTCCCCGATGGAAACGACTAAACTTCGTTAAGTCCGACTTCTTGGCATCTTCATAATTATGAACTGGGCCAGAAGTAAAGAATAACCCAAACATCCCACTGACTTGACCGCCACAAACCTCGTGACCCGTTTCTTGTGCAATTTGCAGCAACCCATCGGATAATCTCTTGGTAATGTTGTCAAGATATTCGTAGGTTCCCGGCTTTTGCAACAATTCTAGGGTTTTAATTCCGGCCGTCATCGCTAACGGATTTCCCGACAACGTACCCGCTTGATACATTGGCCCTGCCGGAGCCACCATCGCCATAATATCCCGACGTCCGCCATAGGCCCCGACCGGTAAACCGCCCCCAATAATTTTACCCAACGTGGTTAAGTCTGGCGTGACCTCGAAACGTTCTTGAGCGCCACCGTAAGCAATGCGGAATCCTGTCATCACTTCATCAAACACCAGCAAAGCGTCATTTTCTTGGGTCAGTAGCCGCAACCCTTCCAAAAAGCCCGCATCTGGAACAATAAAACCAGAGTTGCCGACAATCGGTTCTAGGATGATTCCTGCGATTTCACCCGGATTCTCCGCAAACAGCTTTTTCACCGCTTCTAGGTCGTTGTAGGGGGCGGTGAGGGTGTTTCCGGTAACAGACTTGGGAACGCCAGGAGAGTCCGGTAAACCTAGAGTTGCTACCCCAGAACCAGCTTTCACCAAAAACATATCCGCGTGACCGTGATAACAGCCCTCAAACTTAATGATTTTATCGCGTCCGGTAAAGGCTCTCATCAAGCGCAAAACGGACATACAGGCCTCAGTTCCTGAGTTGACAAACCGCACCATTTCGATGCTGGGAACGGCTTCGATCACCATCTCCGCCAACACATTTTCTAAGACGCAAGGCGCCCCAAAACTGGTGCCGTTATCTAAGGCGGCTTTTAAAGCGGAAATCACTTCCGGGTGAGCATGACCACAAATAGCAGGCCCCCAAGTGCCAACATAGTCAATGTATTCGTTACTATCGATATCCCAAATATGAGATCCAAGTACGCGATCAAAAACAATCGGTTGTCCACCTACTGATTTAAACGCCCGTACCGGAGAACTAACGCCCCCCGGCATCAGTTTTTTAGCGGCGGTAAAAATTTCTTCTGACTTTGTTGTTCTCAATGGAGTTGTTACCATTGTGTATATCTCCTTAAAATGCTGGTGTTCAAGTTTTGTAAATGCAACGATTACAAATTTGAGGATAATCCTAAATCACAGGAAGAAAAGACGACGCTCTGGGTGCGCTATTGATCGCAGATGAAACATCCACCCGATCGCACCGCAAAATGATATTTTATACAGGTTAGGTGTTCTTCGTTACACTCGTTCAACTTATGTCTGCCTCAAAACCCCTTTCACTGAGCCAGTTGATCCCAATTGATAAAATTCGTTACAACGAACAAGGATTGATCCCCGCCATTATCCAAGACGGTTTGGAGGGTCGAGTCTTAACCCTTGTTTGGATGAGTTCAGACTCTTTACAAAAGACTTGGGAAGATCAGCGAGTTTATAATTGTCAAGGATCTGTCGTTGAACTGGGGTCCCATCTACTGATTACCGGATTGCGATATGACCCGGTTAGTCAATCTTTATTAATTTTAGTTGAATGTGAGTCGATTGCAGAACAACAAAATCAGGAGTTTGCTCAAGTCCCGAGTAATCTTTTGTCAGAGGTTTTTGAGGTAATTTGCGATCGCCGCGATCACCCCAAAGAAGATTCTTACACCTGTAAGTTGTTGGCCGGGGGAGATAATAAAATTCTGAAAAAAATTGGAGAAGAATCGGCAGAAGTGGTGATGGCGTGCAAGGATAATGATACTGAGGCGATCGCTTCGGAAGTGGCAGATTTGTTTTATCACACTTTGGTTGCTATTGCTTATCATCGAGCCGATCTGCGTCAGGTTTACCGGAAGTTAGCTGAACGTCGTCGATAGTTTTTGATGGGTTTTCGGTGTTGGGAGTGTTGATCGACGGTCTGTCAACTGTTTATGTTGTTGTTGAATTGCTAACCTTGCATCAAGGAATGTTGAGATGATCAATGAGATCCCAGAATCTCGTACCGTGCGAATGACGATTCGCTATATTAATGGGGAATCGGATTGTTTTGAGTTTGATTCTCCCCAAGAGGAAAAAGCTCTCTTAGCCAGTCACATTCAACGGGTTCTGAACTCGAAAGAGTTAATGTTGGAAATTGGCGATCGCTTATTAGTGATTCCGATGCAAAATGTACAAAAAATAGAATTGTCTCCAGTTCCTTTAAAATTACCGGATATTGCCATTCGCAATGTTCGCGCGTGTTAATTGAAATGACTCAGAAAAATTCAGTACATCAACTCCAAACCCTATGATTCTTGACTCTGGTTTGTAAAGCGTTCCCTTAGAATACTGGTAACACTCCTAACACCTGATTATGAATAATCTCAATTTGTCTAATATTGATGAACTTCCCGAAAGTGGTTGGGGTCTAAAAATCCTCTTTCCACTTGCAGATGAGTTAACTTACAATCGCACTCCCGACAATAATCAAAATTGCTTGAAACTGGTTAAAAATTATAACTCAACTGATGTTGAATCATCTTCTCAAAACCAAAAAGATCCTGGAAATAAACTCAAAAAACGCTGGTCTTCTCTCTCCCAACACTCAACAAACTCCCCGAAAATTATCAAACAAATTCAACTACAAGTTAACAGTGATTTAGCCGTATTAGAAGATGTTTTAGCCTGGTATCAACAGTTAGAAGATCAACCCATTCCTAAACCGATTTGGTGGCAATGTCAAATTGCTTTAGCCGAAGGATTTACCAATGCTGTGAATCATGCTCATAAAAATCTCCCTTGCACCACTCCCATTCATCTCCAAGTCACTGTCTTTCACGAATCTCTTGAAATTTGTATTTGGGATTATGGCCCACCCTTTGATTTAAAAGCACAATTTAATAATAGTCCACAAAATTAAACGAGATAAATTAAGGGAAAAATCCAGCAACAAACAGAGGAATAAATAAAATAGCAATAATAATCGCTACCACGGTTACTGGATCAATCTCTCGTTTTTTTTCTCGCTTTTGTTTGGAATCTTTCATCGTTTTTAATTTTAATAAATTGCTCTAAAAATTATTGAGTCTTGACCGTCAGTTTAGAAACAGCTTTCAGCAACGCTGTAATATCAAGAGGTTTGCTTAAGTGCATCTGAAATCCCGCCTTGATTGCTTGTTCTCTATCTTCTTCTTTTGTATAAGCAGTAAGCGCCAAAGCCGGAACGTTACCTCCTTGATCTTTCGGTAAAGAACGCACTCTTTGTAGCAAACTATATCCATCTTCATCTGGCATTCCAATATCACTAATGATAACATCCGGCGTAAATTCTTTCAAAATTTCCCAAGCTTCTTGACCCGAACTTGCTTCACTTACCTTCGCCCCTTGTTGTTCGAGGACTAACCGAATTAATTCTCGGGCATCAGCTTGATCTTCGACAACCATGATATTTTGATTTTGTAAGTTGAACTGATCATCTATGGGTTTATCAGTCTGATTTTCATCTAATTGAATCGGCCGAATGGGCAACATAATGGTAAAAATACTCCCCTTTCCTTTCCCCTCACTTTCAACATTAATCGTACCGCCATGCAGTTCGACTAAATGATTAGAAATCGCTAAACCTAATCCTAAACCGCCTTGAGATCGCGTTGTGGAAGCATCCGCTTGACGAAAATAATCAAATACATAAGGAATGAAATTTGGATCAATTCCCATCCCGGTATCACTCACCTTAATTTGAGCGTAGGAGTCCTCTATTTTATTCAGTTGAATTGTTACCGAACCCTCCTTTTGAGTGAATTTAATTGCATTTGAGAATAGGTTCCAAAAGACTTGTTGAAGTCGATTTCCATCCCCAGAAATAATATTTATACGACTATCGATAACCAGTTCTATTGCTATGGATTTCGCCTCTGCTGCGGGGCGTAAAGTGTCAACTGTTGTTTGAATCAGTTCAACGAGATTAACTGAATTAATATTCAAATTGAGTTTGCCGCGACTAATCCGAGAAATATCAAGCAAATCTTCGATTAATTGCGTTTGTATAGAAGCATTCCGTTCGATCACTTCTAACGCTTGTTCAAGAGTGGTGTTGTTGAGTTTCCCCCGTTGAATTAATGTAATCCATCCTAAAATCGAATTGAGAGGGGTTCGTAACTCATGGGAAAGAACAGCTAAAAATTCATCTTTAATCCGGTTGGCGGCTTCGGCTTCGGCTCTAGCGGATTGTTCTCGTTGGAGGAGGTTAAAACGTTCAGCTTCAATACGTTTACGAGTTGTAATATCAACAGCAGTCATCACGACACCACAAACATTTCCTTCTGCGTTGTGGAGAGGAGCCAAGGAAATACTAATGTCGATTAAGTTATTATCTTTTCCAAGATGTTGAAATTCATAATTACTCAGTGTATTGTTTTTTAGAGCTTGTTGAAATAAGCGATTAAACTGTTCTTCTTGATGGTCAGGAATTACCGGAAAAACTTGATCCATAACTTCTTGAGGTTGCCAACCATAAATCCGTTCGGCGGCTATATTCCAGGTCATGACTTTCTTCTCATGACTCAAGGTAATAATCGCCACGGGTGAAGCATTGACAATGGCTTTGAGTAAATCATCGGTTTGACGCAATGCTTCCTCAACTCGCTGGCGTTCTTGTCGTTCTTGAGTTTCTCCTAACGCTCGTTTTGCAGAGGGAACTAATCGCTCTAAACGCTGTTTTAAAACATAATCAGTCGCTCCTTGTTTAAGGGCTTCAATTGCTCGTTCTTCTCCCAACATTCCCGAGACGATAATAAACGGAACTTGAGGACAAATTTGTTGAGCAATTTCTAGTGCTGCAATGCCGTCAAAACCGGGTAATACATAGTCTGATAAAATTAAATCAGGAAGTTTAGCGTTCAAAACCTCCTCAAATTCAGAGCGTCGATTAGCACAAGTAAATTCGGCTTCAATACCACCATTGATCAAGATAGTTTGAATTAACTCTCTATCAACGGGATCATCTTCTAATAGGATAATTTGTAGCATTTTTGTAGGAGATAAAAGTTGAACGAATGAGGGATTATATAAAGTTTACATTGGAAGTTAGCGATCAAATAACTTATATCATAAAATTGTACTACAAGCTATTAATCACAGTCTCTATCTCAAGGTATAAATCAACGCATATCTGCTGCTTCTAGACTTGCTCAATATTCTCTATTCAATTTTAAATTAACGACTGAAGTCATCGATCAATATTTTAAAATCTGGGGTATATCTTGAGGTAAACTGAAGTAAAAGGTCGCACCTTGATCAAGGTTTCCTTCCGCCCAAACTCGGCCATTATGACGATGAATAATCCGGCGCGTATTCGCAAGTCCGATCCCCGTTCCCTCAAATTCTTGAGCATTTTCGAGTCGTTGGAAGATCCCAAATAATTGATTAACATAGTTCATCTCAAAGCCAATCCCATTATCTTTAACCCAAAAAACACTTTCTTGATTATTAGAAATACTCCCAATTTCTATTTCTGCTTTTTGTCTTAGGCTGGTATATTTTACTGCATTTTCAATTAAATTTTGCCAAACCTGTTGAAGTAAATTACGATCCCCTTTTGCCGTCGGTAATGAATCAATTTTCCAGGTGATTTTTCTGTTGTTTAATCGCAACTCAACTTGTTGTTTGATTGATTCAACTAACAGGTTCATGTCCACCGTAGTATACTGCATTTCTGCCCGTCCCGTGCGGGACAAAAGCAATAAATCATCAATCATTTTACCCGAACGCTCGGTTAAAGTTGTAATCGTATCTAAGTAATGCAGAACGGTTTCATCTGTGGTAATCTCGGCTAGTTGTTGTTTTAGTAAACTCACAAAGCCATCAATCTGACGAATTGGCGATCGCAAATCATGAGACACAGAAAAAGCAAACGTTTCTAACTCTTTGTTGACATTTTCTAAACGAGTGGTTCGTTCTTTAACTCGCTTTTCTAAGGTTCTGTTAAGTTCTTTGATTTGAGCAGAGTATTGTTTTTGTTCGGTTATGTCATCAATCAATCCATCGATCACTATTTTTCCATTGTTTCTAACAATAGTTTCACTAATTCTGACCCACATTTTCTTTTGTTGAGGAAAAATCAATTCAGTTTGCCATTCCCATTTTTCTTTTAGGTGGTAATCTTTTGGGAAATTAGTCGCTATTTTCTCTTGAAAAAACTGTTGAGATTCCTCAAAAGAACTTAATCCTAAAAGCTTCTGAAAACCATCAGAAGCTTCCAAGAGTTTCCCGTCTACTGTTGCTCGAAAGACTCCAACATTTAACTCATTCAATAAAAATTTTAGACGAAGTTCGAGTTGATCTGCTCTCTGACGAGCTAGGGCATTTTCCCAAACTGTACGAATCGCTTGAGACAGCCGAATAAAGTGTTTGGGAGATTTCAACACATAGTCATCTAAACCCGATTTCATCGCTTCTACGGCGATTTCTTGCGTCCCGGAATTGGTAAACATCACAATTGGACGTTCGGGATCATGCTCTTTAACCGCCCGTAAAATATCCAATCCTGTTGTCCAGTTTAGCTCATAGTCTGTAACTACAAAA
Source organism: Lyngbya aestuarii BL J (assembly GCF_000478195.2). Taxonomy (GTDB): domain Bacteria; phylum Cyanobacteriota; class Cyanobacteriia; order Cyanobacteriales; family Microcoleaceae; genus Capilliphycus; species Capilliphycus aestuarii. The sequence continues at coordinate 11,116 of NZ_AUZM01000092.1, forward strand.
TCAAATTTATCAGCTTCTAAGGCTTCGTAAAACTTATCCAAAGTGGGAACTTCATGGATATCAACATCGGGAAACTGTCGGCGGATTTCTCTAATCGCCAGCAGACGATCATCCGGGCTATCATCAACCAACAAAATTCTTTTCAGCAATGGCTCCGCAGTCATTTTTGAATTCGAGCAAGATAACTTTTACATTTTAGGACAAAAATTAAAATCAAGACGACTCAATCAACAGAATTCTACATTCATATATTGAGTGATTTTAACTTGTCAATGAAGGATATTGATTTAATTTTAGCCAATAAGCATCTATGACTTCTATCATATTCGCTAAAGACTCAAATTTTACCGGTTTAACGAGATAAGAATTCACACCAATATCATAAGCTTTGTCAACATCAATACTTTCTTTAGAAGACGTTAAAACCACAATGGGAATGCGTCTCAAATGCTTTTGTGTTCTGATCCATTCTAACACTTCCAATCCAGAACGACGAGGCAACTTCAAGTCCAGCAGAATCAAAGCAGGTAAAGGATAGACATCACGATTGGAATATTCGTTGTCTCCATTGAGATAACAAACTGCCTGATCACCATCTTTGACAATACGGATAGGATTGTTTAGATTAGCTTGACGAAAAGCTCGTTGGACAAAAAGGATATCATTAGAGTCATCTTCTACTAAAAGTATACCGTAATCATTAAAATCCATCATTGCAGTCTATTCCAAATATTTATTTTTAGAGCTAACTTTTTCGGGCAATAGTTGTTCACTAATTAAGTTTAGATAACAAGCTGATTCACTAAGTACAGGATAACTTTAGCTATTGATGAATTAAGGCATCAGAGGTTATTTATAGTATCCCATATTTCTATGCAAACATATGTACGCTACCGTACCGAGCCAAGTCTAAATCAAATTAACTCAAAAAATAGTCCTCTAAAACGACATTCGTGGTCATCACTTTCTAAAGACTTTCTACAAAATTGAATAAACGATTATATTCTCGTCGGACAATTTCATAACATTCACAAGTCGCGCCTTCTAAAGCGGTTCGATCCAAAATCGTGATTTTACCCCGATTATACTCAATCATCCCCGCTTGCTGTAAAGTTCCGGCTGCCACCGTCACGCTAGCCCGACGAACACCGAGCATACTAGACAGAAAATCTTGAGTCAGATGCAACTGCTCAGAACCCGTAAAGTCTTGAGACTGCAATAGCCAGCGAGCGAGTCGTTCTTCAGTCGGATGAAAACGGTTACAGGCGGCTGTTTGAGTAACCTGAGCGAGAAACACCTGAGTATAAAGTAGCAGTAATCGCTGGAAAAAACCACCCCGATCAAATTCATTTTTCAGGAGAATCGCATTCATTTGCAGAGCTTTTCCTGGACTCTGGACAATAGCACGAGTATGACTCTGAACTCCGCCCAAATAAACAGGATAACCCAGCATCCCATCATTTCCCACCATCCCCACCTCAACGGTAGAACCATCTTCCATAACCGAAACCAGAGAAATCATCGCTTCGGTTGGGAAATAAACCGTTTCTATTTTTTCCTGGGGTTCATGGAGGATTTGTCCTAAAGAAAGGGAAACTTCGATTAAATCGGGAGCAATTCGTTGAAAATCTGCATTTGGTAATGCAGCGAGAAGACGGTTCCCTAAAGCAGAACTACGACTGATCGAGATATCCATGATCACCCTACTTTTAGATTTTGAACCAAGTATTGTCGTTATTAATCAGTGAAAATATCCTACGACTGCTCCTTATCTAGAGATCTCAACAGACTCGGCACAAATCAGTTCAATCCAAAATCGACTGCCGTGACCGAGATCTGATTTTACACCAAACCGTCCACCCATTCGTTCAACCCCCCGCTTAACAATCGCCAATCCAATTCCTGTCCCCGCATAGGATTCAATCCCGTGTAATCGCTCAAACGCCTCAAAAATTTTCTTTTGATGTTGAGGTGAGATCCCAATTCCGTTATCCTCGATCCACAGTCGTACCCACTGAGTCTCTGAGGGATGAGTCTTGATCTCAACAGGATTAACCTGTTGTTTTTCAGCCTTAATCGAGACAATCGGTAAAACACCCGGTTCAACAAATTTAATCGCATTAGACAGGAGATTAGCGATCACTTGCTTTAAAACATTACGTTGTGCTAAGACAATGGGTAGAGAGGGATCAATAAAAATCTGGGCTTGCTTCGTTTCTAAGTCCGGTTTAAGTTCATTGAGAACAGCTTCTAGGACAACCGCCAAACTGACATTTTGTAACTTAATTTCGGTTCGTCCCAAACGACTATAAGCCAATAAATCCTGAATCAGTTGATCGAGGCGTTCAGCAGAAGCACCCATGCGGTTAATATATTCTTGTCCCAACTCATCGAGTTGATTGCCGTAGTCTTCGATCAGAACCTGAGAAAAGCCCTGAATCGCCCGCAAAGGAGCGCGTAGATCGTGAGCAACGGAGTAGGAAAAAGCTTCCATCTCTTGGTTAACATCTTGCAACTGTTGGGTTCGTTCTTGAACTCGTTGTTCGAGCGTTTTGTTGAGTTCGTAGATTTCTTCTTCAGTTTGCTTGCGGGTAATTGCTTCAGCTAACAGATTGGCGATCGCTTGGAGAAAGTTAACATCATCGGGGGTAAAATCCTGTCTCTGAGTCGAATGAATCCCTAAAATCCCAAAAGGCTGATCAGAATCTCTCCCCTCAATAATGGTACTCATCCCACTAATGACTCGATGTTCCCGTAACAAAGACGGGCCACTAAAACGGGATTCTGTCGTCAGATCTTCTACGACCACAGGTTCATGGACTCGCAATGTAAAACCCGCCTGAGAATCGTGATCCGTTCCCAGAATCGCTTTACCCACTAAGCCCTCATGCCATCCCACTCCTGAGCGTAATAGTAAGCGTTCACCCCCAGGTAACAACTCTAGTACCTTACAATATTCAACCCCCAAACTCTCGGCAACCCGTTGAGTCGTTTGATCAAAAAGTATTTCTAACGAGCATCCTGACAACGCCACCTGACCCAGTTGAGTGATGAGCGCCTGTTGTCTGAGGCGAGTCGCCAGAGCGACTTCAGCCTGTTTACGTTCTGTAATATCTGTCGCCATTGATATAACCAATCGTCTGTGATCCCAAACCTGACCCAAAGGAGCGGAGCTAAAGTCCCAAATCCGAGTGGTTTTGTCTTTCGTTCTAACTTCAAATTCTCCCTCATCAACTCGATGATTGAGCGTATAGAGTTGATTAATTCTCTCTAAAACAACATTCTGACGTTCGCCATAGGCTCGCTCTGTCCAATCCTCAATTGTGGGAATTTCTTGGGCTGTATAACCGGTGATTTGTGTAATAGTATTACTGATTTGAAGAATTTTGCCATCTTCCGCATGAATGATAATCGGAAAAGGGGCTTCAACTACAGCTTGTCGGAATCGGTGTTCACTCGCCTGTAAAGCTATTTCTGCTTGTTTGCGAGTGCTAATTTCAACAATCACGGCGCCGATTGCCATAATTTGATCATCTTCTCTCAAAAGTGGAAAATAAGACCCTTGCCAATAGCGAGTTACACCCGGATTCTTAGGAGTTTCTCCAGAAATTTCAACATTAAAAAGGGGTTCATTGGTTTCTAAAACCTGTTGATAAATCGGATTGAGTTGGGGGGCAAGATTGGGTATAATCTCATCAGCAGTAAAACCTAAACTGGCTTCGACTGAAACTCCATTTATCTCAGCGATCGCTTGATTGAGTTGTATAAACCGCAGTTGTTGGTCAAGTAGAAACATCCCCACCGTCGAACCTTCAAAGAAACTTTCTAAAAGCTGTTTTTGCTCCACTAATTCCCGTTGAATAGTTTGGCGGCGATCAACTTCTTCTCGTAACAGAGCATTTGTTGCAGCCAGTTCTGCGGTGCGGTTTTGTACCTGACTTTCCAAGTGTTGATTGAGTTGTCGCAGTTGGTGTTCAGTTTGTCGCAGTTGGGTAATATCGCGAGAAATTGTTAAGACCGATTGCACAGAACTATCCGGTGCAAATTCGGGTATAACTAAAGTCTGATAAATTTTGACTTCATTTTTATTATTAATAACTTCAAATTCATCAATTTTCATCTGCCCCGTCTGAAAAACTGTTTCTAGAGAAGTTTCCCACATCTGAGTAATGCCCTCGCGATACGCTAACTCTCGTGGAGTTTTGCCCCGATAAACCGTTGAGGGAATGCCCGATTGTTTTGTATAGGCTGGATTTGTATAAAGATAGCGATAGGCGCGATCGTGGCGAGTGATAGTATCGGGTATGTTTTCCGCTAATGCTCTAAATTCTTCTTCTCGACGTCGCAACAGAGTATTAACCTCTTGAAGTTGGCGGTTGAGTTTTTGCAGTTTCTTTTCTTTTTGTTTAAGAGGGGTAATATCTCGCCCTTCTGGAATCAAAAGTGAAACGTTTCCCTGTTGATCTCGGAGGGGCTTAATCGAAAAATCAATCGTCGCAACGGTGTTTCCAGCACCCTGTACTTCCACCTCATAGCGAATAAATTCCCCCGAAGCTGCGGTAGCGACAGCTTGTTTTAACTGCTCTTGGGCTTGGGTTGATGTACTCCACCAGTTGGTTTCCCAGACGGGTTTACCGATCACGTCTGTCGGGCTTAAGCCCCCAAATTCCAGGGCGGTTTGATTGGCTTCGATTAAAATCCCGTCGGGTTGCAATAAGCCAATAAATTGATAAGTTTGATCAAAAATTGCCCGAAAGCGATGTTCACTATTAATTAGATGCTTTTGAATCTGTTGGCGATGACTATCAATGCGGTTGAGGGTTTTGGCATTGCGCCAGACAATCGCCACAAAGATGACAATACCCAATATACTCCGCAGGGCAAAAACAGATTCGGGTGTAAGTTGAAAGGTTTGATAGAGGACAAGGACAAATAAGCCGATCATTAACGGCAATATCGTCAATAGGGGGATTAAACGTCGAGCCATGATACCCCCAGCATCGCTGCTCGTCACTTCCTGCATCCAGCCTAGGTCAGCACAGGCGAACAAAATCCCCAAAGACACGAGCATAAAGCAAATCGAGGTATGGATTGCCATACCTGTGGGTGAACCCACACTATAAAGTGGATTGATCGCGTAGAGGTGTCCTGTCAAGCCCAGCAACGCGATCAAAAACATAAATAGACTCAACAGTTGGGCGGGATACCAACGACGACCCGCCAGTAGGGTTAAAGCTGATCCTGATAATATAAAGTTAACCGCAGTATTGGGAGCCATACGACCTTTGACGATGGCATCGACTGCATCTGGTGAGGCGGGAAATAAAAGTTCATCGATCTGAAAATCAAGGTTAAAGCGATACTCGATCAGCGTGATTAAACCCTCGACGATAATTAAAACCGAACCAATATTAATTAAAAATGTTAATATTCGCTGCAATTTGGGATTGCTCAAACTCTGTTGACGGTGCCATAATCCCAAAACAGTACCGCTAACAATAAATCCCAGGGCTGTATTGGGCTTCATTGTTATCCGTTCCGGTAGGATGCTGGTCAGGATGTCGATATCTAACGCCCAGCCCATGAGTACAACACACCCCGTGATTAAAACAATCAGGCTACTATACAGCGAAAGCGATCGCAGCAATTGTAATAATTTTCGAGAGTTGGATGTTTCTAGGTTGGGAGCATGAGCAGTCATTGTTTAATCTGGATTTAGGTAACTTACCTTTTATGATGTCAAGGAATTGTCTTTTTGTCTGTTCACTGACTGATTTTTAGCTGATTGTTGACTAATATCATTCTTTAGGTTGAACTTGATCGGGGGTGAATTCGGGGAGGTTAGGAGATAGGGAGATCAAAAAAATGTCTGACAGAGCGACTTCTGAAGAAAGCCTGACCGAAATCAACAAAAGTTCATCAGCCAGAAGAACGATGAGTATTGAGAAGGGTACTGCATCGCTTACAATACAGGGCATCGGGATCATGACTACTCCACCCACAACCCGGACAAGTGGTTTCGACTTTGTTTGCGGTTTTGACTATTTGTTTGATTAAATCTCCAATTTGCCACGGTATTAAAGCAATTCCAGTTAAAATCATCAAAATCGTTAAAAATCGACCGGGTTCAGAGAAAGGAACGACATCCCCATATCCGACTGTTGTCATCGTGACGACTGAAAAATAAACCGCATCTAAAAAGGTTCCAAAGATTTCGGGATTTACCGGACTTTCGACTTGATAAATTAGACCTGAAAATATAAAAATAATCGTCAGTAAGGTAAAGAGAATTCGAGCAAAAATAATTCCATCTTCTGTTTGTAGACGAAAAATATAAATTTTCACATCAATAAATCGAATCAACCGCAAAATTCTAAACCAACGCAGAATCCGCAAAAAACTAACATTGAAAATTCCTAAGAAATAAGGTAAAATTGCTACGAGATCAATCAAAGAAAAGGGATTGAAAAAGAATTTTATCTTGTGTTCTGCAACCCAGAATCGAATCACATATTCACAGGCAAAAACAATAACAATAACCCGATCTATTTCTTCTAATATATCTCGAAATTGAGATGAAATTGGATAAGTTTGAACCACAAAAATTACAGACGAGAGTAGAATTAAACCCGTGATACTGAAACTAACAACTCGACCCAGTGGAGTTTCTAAATCATCAAAATAAAACGCAATTCGCTTGCGAGTTAACTTTAGCCCTTCGACTTCCCCTTCTTTATCCATTCATTCAATCATCAACAAATTGTCAATAAAATAATATCAGGAGTCTTTACAGTCACCCGTTTTCTCAACTCCTGAACTCTGAGATTCCTTCTAGTCTAACAACTCTTGAATACGAATCCTATTATCACTGGTAGCAGACTGTTCATCTAACCAAGTAATCGCTTGATTTCGTCCCTCCTGAGCCGCCACAATTAAAGCTCCCCAGGCTTGTAAATCCTTTTCTTCTGGACTCTCAGCCAAAGCCGCTTGAATCCGAACTTTCAAACGTCCATCATCGGCTTGTAAAAGGGTATTAATCTCATCAGAATTCACCCGTTCATTTTGAACCACATCCAACGCTTCTGTCCACCGACCATCAATTAAACTCGCGAGAACTTTTTGAGTCGGACTCGCCCAGGCTGCACCCGCTTGAGCATCTGTAATATTAGCATGAAACTGAATTAAATCTAATTGAGCTTGAGCCAAAGCCGGCCATTTATTGGCATCATAACCGTTTTTATCAACCTCTTTTTTCAAAGGTTCCATTAACTCTAAAGCAGCCGACCATAGCCCACTGCGAGCCAGTCTTAACGCCTTACGATAAGCATAATTATCAATGACTTGTTCATCTAAAGAAATATCTGCAAGCTGAATTGGATTGGGAACAAACTGACGAGGTTTAACTTGATAAATATTAAATTGAGGTTCGAGTCCAATCGTATCTTCAACCAGTAACTCCGGTTCACTATTTCCGGTAACTTGTTCCCAAATCGGTTGCTGTCCAGCCGAACTTTTCCACTCCAACATGGTACTAAGATAATAATAAGCTGGATTGTAATGAATTACCTTACCATAAGGGACTTTCTTCGTTCCAATAATTCGTTCACCCTTCATACTAAACCACACCCCAAAGCTCGGAACTTTGCCGCTAAATTGACGAATTTGGGAGAGTGGAACCGGTTTATTAGATCCTTGTTGGTTTGTTCGATTACTAATCAGTGAAGTCAACACAAAAGATTCAGCCGGCCCGTTGGCATCGAGTTGATGAACAAGGCGATAATACTGCTCACTTCCAGGACGTTGGTAGGGCATTTGAACCGCTTTATACACTCGCAGTTCGACAATTTCCTGACAGACAGCAGAACAAGGGTAAGCTTGAGAAGATTCACGTTGTTTTACCACCGGAACCAACAAATCTGGGGAGTGTTGAACTAATTGATCAGTAGGTAAAAGAAACGGTTTGATCAGGTTTAAATAGCGATTATTCTCAAACAAAGAAGATGAGGCTGCTGGAGAATCAGATCGGGATAAAGATAAGCTTTCTCCAATGGTCAGTCCTTGTTCTTCGAGACTAACCCGCACTTCATTCAGGGTTTTGATCGCCTCATGGCGTTGTAGAGGAATTTGAGTCCAAGCGGGTAAGAATTGATTCAGCCAAATCCCCACATCGGGATCTAAAATCAACTTGTAGCTGAACCACGCACCCCCTGCGAGTAACGTTGAGCCTCCCAATAACAGCACAAAAGCAACACCATCGGCCATCCACTTTTGCCACACTCCCGAGAGAATCGTGTTTGTAGAGGGGGGTAATCTTTGCCGACGACGTTGAGACTGAAAAGGCTGCTTCGTCGATTCCGCAGAGGTTTGACGATTTCTGGGCTTTGGATTTAGCCATCCCAATTGTTGCAGGATTCTTACCATTTGAGGGGGGGTTTTCCGTGTTCGGTTTCTTCGCTGAAACTTGTTGTTCATCATCAGATCTCCGCCTATTGTCCGGGGTTTTAGATGTCAAATTTTTTGGTGTTTAACCCTCTAATTACTGTACTGTATAGTTAAGGAACAATTTATTGCAGTGACATCCTCCTACACTGAATCGAAGATTACAGAGTAGGCGATCCTCACCTCACGGCTTGGTTTTCCTGGTTTTCCCCTTACGGGATTTCGACACTTGCCTAGACTGATTTTTAACAGCCCCCGGTAGAACGTCTGCACAGGCAGTTTCCTTTCCCGTCTGTCCAACGGTACTAATTAGCTTAATTCCTCGGTTTCTAATGTTTTGACCCGCTGCTACATCGCGGTCTGTTTTGTATCCACAACGAGGACAATCATGGATTCTCACACTCAGGTCTTTTTTAACTTCACCACCACATTCAGGACACTCTTGGGAAGTTCCCCTTGCATCAACTTGGGCAAAGAACTTTCCACGTTTCCAACAAACATATTTGACGATAGTTCTAAACTGTCCAAATGCAGCATCAAGAGTATGTTTCTTGAACAGACCTTTAGCCATTATTCGGTAGTCTAAATCTTCCATGAAGACCATATCACCCGCGTCACAAAGCGCATGAGCTTGTTTGTAATGAAAGTCTTTCCTCGTGTTGTCGATTTGGTGGTGAAGACGAGCAACTTTAAGGCGTTGTTTCTCGTAATTTTTAGACCTTTTCTGTTTTCTAGAAAGTCTGCGTTGCAGTAA
>NZ_AUZM01000093.1 GCF_000478195.2 Lyngbya aestuarii BL J
GAACCCATTGACCAATCTCAGAGAAACCTTAAAAATTTTACCAAACAGTTATCGCCCTTTATCAGTGATCCGTTTTTACAGTGATCACTTCACAGTAAACAGTAACCCGTTGTTTGAGTTAACAGTTCTCAGTTCTTTTGCCTGTAACCTTTACCCTGTACCCTGTTAACTTGCCACTGAAGATCTGAAAAAAGAGGAATTAAGAATGTTAGATGTTTTTAGCTCGGGAGTCCTATTAGCATGGTTAGAGATGGCAGGTGTAGACCCAATTGAGTTGAATGCTGCCACTCGTCAAGTTTGGCAAGGTGGACTCTCTAAGTTAATCTTACTCGATCAACCTGACCCCATTGCCAGCGATCTGGTTCAACAATACCTTGACCGACTAGCTGCACGGGGATTATCGGATCAGGTACAAGGGGTCTGGATTCAAGCCGGCCCGATTTCTTTAGCGAATAATGTCGGGACAACACCCCTTCCGGCGGCTTCTCTAACGAAGGTGGCGACAACGCTTGCTGCTTTACAACAATGGACACCGGATTACCAATTTGAAACCTTGATCGCTACTTCTGGCCCGGTGGAAAATGGGGTGGTTCAGGGTGATTTAATTGTTGTGGGTAGCGGCGATCCGTTTTTTGTCTGGGAAGAAGGCTTTGCGTTGGGAAATACCCTCAACCAAATGGGGATTACTCAGGTGAGGGGAAATTTAATTATATCGGGGAATTTCTCGATGAATTATGAGTCGAATCCGATTAAAGCAGGGGAGTTTCTCAAACAGGCTTTAGATTCGAGATTGTGGCCTGCTGAAGCTGCCGCTCAATATGATCAACGAATGCCCCCCGGAACCGCTAGGCCGATTGTGGCGATCGCCGGGACGGTGCAACCTCAGTATACTGCTGTTCAAGCTACTCCTCTCGTTCGCCATCAGTCTTTGCCCCTGGCAGAAATTATCAAACAAATGAATATTAGATCGGAAGAGCAATAATTTGATGTCGGAGATGTTAGCTGAAAGTGTCGGCGGAGCAACTGTAGTTCGAGAAAAAGCCGCCTTAGCTGCGGGGGTTCCTGTTGAAGAAATTTCAATTATTAATGGCTCAGGATTAGGCCATGAAAATCAAATTTCTCCGAGAGCGGCGGTGTCAATGTTTATGGCATTGCAACAAAAATTAGAGGGGACAAATTTAAACGTTGCTGATTTATTTCCAGTCTCAGGACGGGATATTGGTACACTCGAATTTCGCAATCTTCCCCGTCATTCTGCGGTAAAAACGGGGAGTTTATTTGATGTGAGTGCTTTAGCAGGTGCCATTCCTACTCGGGATAGAGGGGTGGTTTGGTTTGCGATTATTAACCGAGGAACCGGGTTAGATAATTTGCGAGATCATCAAGATTGGTTGCTACAACAATTAACGAGTCAATGGGGAACTCCGGCAACATTACCCACTGCTATTTCTCCTCATATTGACGGCAGAAAACCTCAACTCGGAGATAGTAGTCGCAATGAAATTCTTTAAGATTATTTCTCCTCAATTTTAATCTTTGTATAGGTAGCTAAAGCTGCCTTTTTTATGCCCTAATATTGAGTGATAGAACACCACGCACCTACTCCTCGTCCCTAACTTTTGAGAAAAGTCCAATTCAACTCAAGTGGCCCTTTAAAAATACCCCTGTTCTGTAAAACTTATGTAAAGCTTGTGTAAAAAGACTTAAACCCATCCGTATACATAACCCCATTTTAACCTTCAACCCTTAAATTCTTGATGTAGTTACAAAGAACGCCTTTTATCTATTGTCAGACTCCTGATTTTTAGCAGAGATTGATCATTCAAGTTTTCTAGAACTCAACAAAGCTTAGAAGCTAGAATTAGGGGTATTATTTTGATTGTCTAGAAAAAAGTATCTCATTCATTTGTGATGTAAAAAGCGGCATTTTTTACAGTAATACAGTGAACCCATATCACTCAATCAATCATTTCTGAACCTGATTTATTCCCTTAACCTATGACTACCAATCAACTCACCGTTTTAGGCACTTACAAAACTAATTTTTTTGATGAAGGAGGGGCAACAATTCCTGCCTTTGACCCTGAGACAAATCGTTTATTTGTGATTAACGATGCGGACGGTGTTATCGATATTCTCGATATTTATAACCCGACAAACCCCACTAAAATTAGTGAACTTGAGATTTATAATTTTGGTAGCACTCCCACAGGTGTAGCCGTTCAAAACGGTATTGTTGCGGTAGCGGTTCAATCTGAAAGTGATATTGAACACTGATAATAATGACCTGATTTTAGCTGAAGCTGGTGATGATTTAGTTGCGGGTTTTTTGGGTGATGATATTATCGACGGGGGCGAAGGTGATGATGTTCTGCGAGGTGATTTAAACCGTCGTTTTCCCGGTGGAAATATTGGCGGAAATGACACTATTAACGGGGGTTTGGGTGATGACCGGATAGGCGGAAAAGCCGGAAATGATGCCTTGTTTGGGGATAATGGCGATGATGAAATTTTCGGTGATGATGGTGATGACTTGCTGCGAGGTGGTTTGGGTGATGATGTCCTCACAGGCGATGATTTCTCAGGCGGTCAAGGCGCCGATATGTTTATTTTAGCCGTTGGAGAAGGAACCGATACCATTACTGATTTTGAAGTCGGTATTGATGTCATTGGTTTAACGGAAGGCTTGAATTTTGAACAGTTAACGTTAGAAACTCAAGGAAAAAATACCTTGATTAATTTTGGCGAAGAAACATTAGCCATTCTCGAAAAAGTTGGGGTTGAAAGTTTAAATTTATCCGATTTTACTCTCGTTTAACCCTTTGTAGGATGGGTCAGATAGTTAAGTGAATTAACACCTTAACAAACCTTCCGGTTTGACCCATCACAAAACAGTTTAACGTTTCTATTTTTTATTGAGTTTTATGGGTCAGAAGCGTTCAATTAATTGGAGTATTCATCCGTTTTCGGTCTGACCCATCCTACAACAAAACGAAGGACAAACTATCTACCAGGGTTTTTTTATGCTATCCAACCAAACAACATTAAGCCGCAACACCGTTTCTTCTGTCGAATTTTTAGGCGAAGTTACCTTTCCCACTGACTTCAGCTTTGAAAATACAGAAGTTGGCGGACTTTCGGGTATTGTTTACGACGCAGAAAATCAAGTTTATTATAGCATTTCTGATGACCGTTACCAAAATAATCCCGCCCGATTTTATACCCTAGAAATTGACCTCAATGATGGCAGTTTAGATGAAGGCGATATTAATTTTGAGGAGGTTACAACGCTGTTAGATAAAAACGGCGAACCTTATCCAGAATTTAGTTTAGACCCCGAAGGAATTACCCTAACTGAAAACAACACCTTATTTATTTCTTCCGAAGGCAATGCAAACCAACTAATTGACCCCTTTATTAATGAATATTCTCTTAGTGGTGAACTTCTAGATAAACTTCCCATTCCCGAAAAATTTCTCCCCCCCGCCGACCAAACTAGCGGAATTCGCAACAACTTAGCTTTTGAAAGTTTAACCGTTTCCCCCGATAATAGCTACCTTTACACCGCCACAGAAAACGCCTTATTTCAAGATAGTCCAGCCGCAGATATTGACACCGAAAGTCTATCTCGGATTATTAAATACGACCTCGAAACCCGTCAACCTGTTCAAGAATTTGTCTATGAAGTTGATGCAATTCCAGAAATTCCTGAACCAGCCGATGCTTTTGCAGATAATGGTTTAGTTGAACTTTTGGCAACCGATAATAACGGTTCGCTTATCGCCCTTGAACGCTCTTTTGCAGTTGGAAAAGGTAACAATATTCGCTTGTACGAAGTCAAAACCCAAGGGGCTTTAGATGTTCAAAATTCAGAAGATTTATTCTGGGAGGAAGTTGGAATTCCATTTGAAATTGACCCCGCAGTTACCAAAGAATTATTGATTGATTTTGAAGCCGATTTTGGCATAACTCCTGATAATATTGAAGGAATGACATTCGGCCCCAAACTCTCCGACGGACGCCAAAGTTTAATTGTTGTTAGTGATAACAATTTTAACGAAACTCAAGTTACCCAATTTATCGGTTTAGCCTTAGAGTTTGACAGTTTACCCGCCGCCCAACCCGTTCTAGAAACGCCTTATACTGTCGATGAAAAAGACAATTCAGAAGCCGCTTTAACCGGAGATTCCGACGACCCGGCGATTTGGATTAATCCCGAAAATCCCGAACAAAGTTTAGTTATTATCACCTTGAAAGATGGGGGTTTAGCAACCTTAGATTTAAACGGGGAAATTGTTGAAGAAATTTTACCTGCATCTTTTGGTGAAATTCGCTATAATAATGTTGACCTAGTTTATGACTTCAAACTCAGTGAAGAAACCGTTGATTTAGCAGTCGCCAGCGATCGCCAAAATGATACTCTGGCAATTTGGAAAATTGATCCTGAAACGTTACAGTTAGTTGATGTTACTGCTAATAATATTCTCGAAACGATTTTCGGGGTTGATGATGGGGAACAAACTGCTTATGGTTTAGCCACTTATAAAAGTCCGATTTCTGACAATTCTTATGCCTTTGTAACGCAAGCCGACAGCAACCAATTTGCCCAGTTAGAGTTAGTAGATAACGGTTTAGGTCAAGTCGATGCTAATCTCGTCCGAACAATTGAATTACCGGTACCTACAGGCGATGCAGAAGATTCTCAATCTGAGGCGATTGTTGTTGATCAAGAATTGAGTTTTGTTTATCTGGCGATGGAAAATGAAGTGGGAATTCTCAAGTTCCAAGCCGAACCAGATGCGGGGGATAATTTTGAGGTGGTGTACAACGTCGAAGATGATATTCTTGTACCCGATTTAGAAGGCTTAATTCTCTACTACGGCGACAACGGGAATGGTTATTTAATTGCTTCGAGTCAAGGCGATTCTAGTTATGGTTTGTTTGAACGGGCGGGAAATAATGAATTCCTCGGTCAGTTTATTATTGCAGGAAATGGCGACATCGATCAAATAAATGAAACGGATGGTTTTGATATAACAAACGTTGCTTTGGGTTCGGCTTTTCCGAATGGATTATTTGTCGTTCACGATGGCGCAAATGACCCTCTATCAGTGGTTCAAGATGAAGAAGAACTGGAAAATAATAGTACCAATTTTAAGTTTGTTCCTTGGGAAAGTGTGGCGAATGCGTTCCCCGAATCTTTAATTATTGATACCAATAGTTACAATCCCCGCAACCCCAATTCTAGTTTAATTGGCGGAACATTTGAAGCGGAAACCTTACTGGGAACCGCAGAAAATGACCTCTTTAACGCAGGTGACGGAAATGATACCGTTGCGGGTGGACTCGGAGATGACCAAATTTACGGAAGTTTTGGGGATGATGTCTTGCGGGGTGACGCAAATACTCGTTCTCCTGGCGGTTCCGAGGGCGGTAATGATACCCTTTTTGGAGGTTTGGGAAATGACCGACTCGGCGGAAAGGGCGGTAATGATCAACTATTTGGCGGCGCTGATGATGATGAAATTTGGGGAGATGATGGGGATGACCTCTTGCGTGGAGGCTTGGGGAATGATACCCTAACGGGGGATGATTTTTCGGGGGGTCAAGGCATCGATACTTTTGTTCTGGCTGTGGGTGAAGGAACAGACACGATCACAGATTTTGAGTTAGGAATTGATCAGTTAGCGTTAACCGCAGGTTTGACTTTTGAACAGTTATTCATAACCACAGAAGGAAGCAGTGCTGTGATTGCAGTGGGAGATGAAACGTTGGCTATTTTAAATGGTGTTGAAGCAACCAGTTTAATCGATAATTCGGATACAATCTTTACTCAAATTTAAGAGTTTAAACTTAACCGGGGAGTGTTAATCATTCCTCGGTTATATTTCGATAACTCGGTCTTTAGTTCTACTTTAGTATGAAACACACTTCAGAAAACCCTGCTAATTCAAAGGGTGACAATTGAGTTATTAGTTATATGGATATCGCCAATTCTTTAAAACTGTTGAAGAATGCAAAAGCTCTATATAAGTGATTTTGGAAGGATTTTAGACTGTTGTATAGTGCAACTATAAACTTATTTTTTACTTTAAGTATATACACTATTCCCTCTAGACTATACCATTGTTTATCAATAAAGCCTATTGTCTATACCTTTACTTATAGCGCTACTTGAATCGGGAACAGGGAACACCGGATCTGGGAACAGTAGACTGTGAAAGGGTTTTAGGATCTAGAAATGTCCTAACTTAAATGCGTAGTGCTATAACAATTTTAATTTCTCATAGGTTTTAGTTGATATTTAATTAAATGATATTCATTTCTTAACCTTGAGCATTTAATATGAATCTGACCAAAGAATAAAACCAAAATTTGCTGAAAAGTTTGTGAAATTATATTTATTTCCTGACAACTTTTCGGTGAATAGTTTACTTGAAATCTTTTGATTTGGAGAACACTAAATGTCTGTAATAGACGGAAAAACAGCTTCATCCGCCTACGTTTTTAACGTACCCGACGGCCCCGACGGCCCCCACTACGATATTCAACCCCTCGTTACCGTGGGCGATGAAGTTCCCCTCCTCGAAGGTGAATTTGGGGAATTTACCACCAGCGATAGCGAAACCTACCCGATGGTGGGAATTCCTGACGGTTTGGGCTACACAGAAATTGACGGCCTCAAATACGTTTGGATGAACCACGAGTTGCGGAGTGGGGTGATCACCGATAACGCCGAAGGTGTGGTTAATGGGGCGCGAGTTTCCCTGTATGTATTTGATGAAAATTGGAATGCGATCGGTGGAAAAAACCTGATCGAAGACGTTGAACTCGATGGCATTACCTACAGCCTCAACTCCGGAACCGGAAACTACGAAGACCCAGACGGAAACATTTACAACTTCGCAGGTCACGATAACTTCTCCCGCTTCTGTTCAGGTTATCTAGCCTCTGAAGGGTTCGTCGATGAAAATGGGGAAAGTATACCGATCTATTTTGCCCCCGAAGAAGTCGATGCCGGGGCTGCAATTGCTGTCACACCCGATGGAACAGCATCTCCCATTCCCGGGTTTGGTCTTTTTTCCAAAGAACAGGTTTACCCCGCTTCTGAGTATCGGGCGGAAAATTCCGATCAAACCGTCATGCTGTCAATGGAAGACGAAAACGACGGCGAAATTTATATGTATGTTGGCGATCAAACAGACGAAGATCCCAACGGCTTCCAAGATACGACCGATAGTTTATACGTTCTGCGGGTTAAAGACACCGAAGGCAACATCTTTACCTTTGAAGATATGCCGGAAAACGAAGAATTGACCGGAGAATGGGTATCCGTTCCCGACTTAGTAACCCTCAACCGCGATCCCAACGCCCTTTCCAGTTGGGTCAATAATACCTTCAATACCCTCAGCGGAGAACCCCCGTTAGTGATCGCCCACCGAGGTGCCAGCGGAGATTTACCCGAACATACTTTACAAGCCTACGAACTGGCAATAGACCAAGGTGCAGACTTCGTTGAACCCGACTTGGTGAGTACAAAAGATGGGGTTCTGATCGCCCGTCATGAACCAATGTTAGACGATACCACCAACGTCGCAGAAGTATTCAGTCCTGACCGGATGTCTACTAAACTGTTAGATGGCCAAGAAGTGACCGCTTATTTTGCCGAAGACTTCACCTTAGAAGAAGTCAAGCAACTGCGGGCGGTTCAACCCCGGAGTTATCGAGATCAATCCTTTAACGGTGAGTTTGAAATTCCGACATTCCAAGAAGTGATTGAATTGGTTCAGGATATCGAAGCTGAAACCGGAAAACAAATCGGAATTTATCCCGAAACCAAACACCCTACCTTCTTTGATGAACAGGGATATTCCCTCGAAGAACCCCTAGTCGAAACCTTACAGGCAACAGGCTTCACCGACCCCAACCGTATCTTTATTCAGTCCTTTGAAGTTGCCAACCTGCTAGATTTACAAAATAACCTATTACCCACAGAAGGTTTAGAAAATCTACCCCTAGTCCAACTTTACGGGGATGTTGAAGACAACTTTATCAACTCCGGTGGCGGCGGTTTCTCCGTTCCTTACGATATTACATTTAATTCTGAACTGGGTGAAGCAGAACTACGCTCAATTTACGGCGATTTGGTCGATATTGTACCCGACTTTGCCACAGATGTGGACGGAGATGGTGTTTCCGACACCACCTATCAAGATTTATTCAACCCGGAAGTGATTGATTATCTCGGCGAAACCTACGCAGAAGGGTTGGGGCCGTGGAAAAATAGCTTTATCCTGCGAGAATCTATCGAAACTCCCGTCGATGGTAATGGTGATGGCAACGCTGAAATTACTAGCCAACTCACCGGAGAAGTTCGTCCTCTAGTAGACTGGGCGCATGATGCAGGGTTACAGGTTCACCCCTACACACTACGAAACGAAGAACGCTTTTTAACCTTAAACCCAGATGGTACTCCCCAAACGCCGGAACAGGAGTTCCAACAACTGACCGATATCGGGGTGGATGGTTTCTTTACTGACTTCCCTGAAACAGGTCGTATGGTTGTCGATGAAATTATCGAGGAAAAAGCCGGAGATCCTAATTCAACTAATTTCCGTCGTCCCGAAGATATTCATGAAGACCCGAACAACCCCGGTGAGTTTTACCTTGTCACCACCGGACGCCCGGAACGCAACGGTTCGTTAACCGAAGACGCAGAAACTCCCGAAGAAGCTGATAACCCCTACGGTAAGTTACACCGTCTGATTTTAAATCCTGAAGATCCCACTGGGGATGCCACTTTTGAATTTCTGCTTGAAGGTGGGCCAGAAACCGGAATTAGCTACGATAACATGGTCGTTGACAGCAACGGGAACGTGTTGATGCAAGAAGACGAAACCGGTTTTGGGGGAGATATTCTCAACGCTGAAGGTCGCTACGGTAGTGTTGTTTCCTATAATATTGCTGAAAATGAAGGTGTTGTCGGTGATGATCAAGTAGACTTCCTGTTTGAAAATAGTACCGCTTTCATCGATCCTACTCGATTTGGTCGTTATGGCAGTTGGGAGTCTTCTGGAATTATTGAAGTTCCCGAGGGGTATTTGTTTGATGTTCAAGCAGGTACTATCCGAGATACCGAACTTCCCGATGGTAGTGTTGTTGGGACGAATGCTGCGGGTACTGTTTACTATGAAGGACAGTACGCCCGAGGCGGTCAACTCATTCTTACTGTTCCTGCGGACATGATTTCCGGTAGCGGTGAATTTGTTGGTGGTGATGCGGGTGAAATTCTCACTGGTAGCGCTGAAATGGATACTGTTGCGGGCGGTTTGGGTGATGACCTAATTGACGGTGGCGAAGGTGATGATGTTCTGCGAGGGGATGCAAACCGTCGTTCTCCCGGTGGGACTGTTGGCGGTAATGATGAAATCTATGGGGGTCCCGGAAATGACCGTATTGGCGGTAAAGCGGGATATGACTTCCTGTTTGGCGAAGAGGGCGACGATGAAATCTTCGGCGATGATGGCAATGACCTGTTAGATGGTGGTTTAGGACATGACACTTTAACCGGGGATGACTTCTCGGGTGGTACAGGTCGTGATACGTTTGTATTGGCCGCAGGAGAAGGAACTGACCTTTTTGTTGATTTTGAAGTCGGTATCGATTTCTTAGGTTTGAAAGGCGGTTTAACGGCTGAAGAATTGTCTTTTACTCAAGTTGGAAGTGATACTGAAGTCGGCACTGTTAGCGAAGTTCTCGCAATTTTAGAAGGTGTGAATGCTAGCGATTTAACGGCTTTAATTGGTGGGGAAAGTGATCTGTTTTTAACAGTCTAGTTCACACCTAATTTTAGAACTGGGGAGTTTCATTAACTCCCTGGTTTTTTATTGCGATTTTTATCAAAAAAATTATTGTTATGATCGTAGACAATAAAAATAATTTGAGTTAAATCAAAACTTTTAACTGTATTTTAATTTAAGTATAATCCTACCTTAAACTTTGAGTGATATCTTATCTACGTGAGTCTGGTAAGAATAATTTATTTAATAAAATTACCGGCTTAACTCTTTTTTTCTGCGATCATTTTCAACAGAAATTAAGGCGATAAAATGCGATCTGTTTCAATTATCCTAGTCCAAAAAGTGTTGGCAAGTCTGGGTGTAGTACCAAACGATTTAATCAATTCATCAAAACTTAGCATCTACCCCAAATTATGGAAAACATCAAACTCGTTGGTTTTGCATCACTTCCGGCTGATACGTTTGCAGAAGGGCAGCAGTCTGGTGGAGATAATGGTAACGGTGAACCCATTTCTGCCAATGGAAGAACAGGCCCTTTTGATGGACAACCCGTTCAAGGATTTAGCGGGGTACAATTTGCCCCCGGAAGCGACGGCGATACATTTTGGTTTCTCTCCGATAACGGTTTTGGAAATATCAGAAATAGTTCCGATTATTTACTGCGTGTCTATCAAGTTTATCCCGATTTTGTGGGAACAGAAAACGGTGATGGAACCGTAGATGTTCAAGGTTTTGTACAGCTTTCAGACCCAAATAATTTAATCCCGTTTGAAATTATTAACGAAGGAACAGAAGACCGTTTATTAACCGGATCTGACTTTGATATTGAATCCATTGTTGTTCGAGAGAATCAAGTTTGGATCGGCGATGAATTCGGCCCTTATTTGTTGGAATTTGATACCAATGGAGTTCTTCAACAAGCACCCATTTCTACTCCCAATATTCCCACGCTTAATACGTTAAATGGACAAGAACCGATCATTATCGGACATCGAGGCGCAAGCGGCCCCCGTCCAGAACATACCCTTGATGGTTTCCGGTTGGCATTGGAACAAGGGTCAGATTTCATTGAAACTGACTACGTGATGACAAAAGATGGCGTTCCTATCGTTCGTCACGAACCTCTACTCAACAACACCACCGATATTTTAGACCATCCAGAATTTAGCGATCGCGAAACGACAAAAGTTATTGACGGGGTTGAATACACGGGATTTTTTGCTGAAGATTTTACCCTAGAAGAAATTAAAACACTACGGGCAAAACAACCCCTTTCGGTACGAAGCGATGCCTTT
This sequence comes from Lyngbya aestuarii BL J, assembly GCF_000478195.2. Lineage (GTDB taxonomy): Bacteria > Cyanobacteriota > Cyanobacteriia > Cyanobacteriales > Microcoleaceae > Capilliphycus > Capilliphycus aestuarii. Next base: position 11,096 of record NZ_AUZM01000093.1, read on the forward strand.
GATGGGGACTATGAAATTCCCACAATGGCGGAAGTCATTCAGTTAGTTAAAGACTACGAAGCCGAAACCGGAAAGAAAGTCGGCATTGTTCACGAACTGAAACATAACCAATATTTTGATAGTATTGGTCTGAATTTGGAAGAAGCAACGGTTCAGGTTTTAGTTGAGGAAAACTTTACCGACCCCCAACAAAATATCATCCAAACCTTCCAAATTGCACCCCTAATTCGTCTGGATAATGAAATTATGCCAGAGGCGGGAATTGATGTACCTTTGCATCAACTTACCGGGGCTGCAACGGAAGATTCTAGTCCGGGGTTTTCTTTCCCCTACGATATTGTTGCTAATTTCAGTAATCCTGATTTTACCCAAGAAGATGCCCGTGAGGTTTATGGGGATTTAGTTGATATTATCGATTTGGGTGTCGATACCGGATATGGTGATTTGTTGGCATTGCCAGAATTTTATGACTTCATGGCAACCTACGCCGAAGCGGTTAACCCCTGGAAAAATACCATTCTCCTCCGCGAAGGACTCGAAGAACCTGTTGATGGGGATGGTAACGGAGACGCAGAAATTCGCAGCCAGTTAACCGGGGAAATCTTTCCGTTAATTGAACTCGCCCACGATGCGGGATTATTGGTTAACGTTTACACATTGCGGGATGAAGAACGTTATTTAACCCTTGACCCCGACGGTTCGGTACAAACCCCTCAAGAAGAAGCCGAAGATTTAATTCAGTTGGGCGCTGATGGGTTAATTGGGGACTTCCCTTTAACTATCGATCAGGTACGCGATCAAATTGTTGCTGAAGAAGTGCGGGCGCCGCAAAATCCTGACTTACAGTTTAATACGTTAACAGGCGAACCACCCATTGTGATTGCCCACCGAGGAGCTAGCGGTGAGCGTCCGGAACACACCTTAGAAGCCTACAACCGGGCGATCGCCCAGGGGGCAGATTTTATTGAACCGGACTTGGTTTCGACCGCAGATGGAGTTCTCATCGCCCGTCACGAAAACGAACTTTCGGGTACAACCGACGTTGCAGATCGACCGGAATTTGCGGATCGTTTTACCACAAAAATGATCGATGGTCGGGAAGTTTCCGGTTGGTTTAGCGAAGATTTCACATTAGGCGAAATTAAAACCCTACGAAGTATTGAACGCATTCCCGAACTGCGTCAGGAAAATACTGAATTTGATGGGTTGTTTGAAGTTCCCACACTCGAAGAAATAATTCAACTGGTCAAAGATATTGAAGCCGAAACCGGAAAAGAAATCGGCATTTATCCCGAAACCAAACATCCCACCTACTTCGACGAAATCGGTCTTTCCCTAGAAGAACCTTTAATTGAAACTTTGGTTGACAACGACTTCACCGATCGCGATCGGGTATTTATTCAATCCTTTGAAGTCGGCAACCTCAAGGAACTCAACAACTCCATTATGCCCGATGCGGGTGTCGATTTGCCGTTGGTTCAACTTGTTGGCGGAGGCGGTGCGCCCTATGATTTAGTTGTAAGTGGGGATGAACGCACCTATGCCGATTTAATCACCCCCGAAGGACTCGAAGAAGTCGCCACCTATGCTGATGGAATTGGGCCGTCTAAGCGGCGAATTCTGCCCGTTGAAACCGTTGATCGCGATGGAGATGGTGAACCGGATGACTTGAATGGCGATGGCTTTATTAGTGATGCAGACCGAGTTTTGGGCGAACCGACTTCTGTAATTGAGGATGCCCACGATGCGGGATTATTGGTTCATCCTTACACCCTGCGGAATGAAGACTTCTTCCTGGCTAGCGACTACAACGGCGACCCTGGCGAGGAATTTGAACAGTTGATCGAATTGGGTGTTGATGGCTTCTTTACCGACTTCCCCGCAACTGGACGGGTGGAAGTGGATCAGGAGATTGAACTGCCGAATTTATCGGGTTCTCGCGGTTATGAGGGTATGGCATTTAGTCCCGATTTAACCACTTTATATCCCTTGTTAGAAGGGTCTGTACAAGGTGATCCAGAAAATGCCCTGCGGATCTATGAAGCGGATGCTGAAACAGGAGAATTTACAGGTTTAGTCGGGTTTTATCCAACTGATGTTCCGGGTCATGCGATTGGTGATTTTACTCCCATTAATGACACTGAATTTATGGTAATTGAACGGGATGGTGGTCAAGGAGAATCTGCCGAATTCAAGAAGATTTTCAAGATCGATATTTCTCAAGTCGATGAAAACAATTTTGTTGAGAAAGAAGAACTGGTTGATCTGTTGAATATTGCTGACCCTGATGACCTTAACGGCGATGGTGAAACAACTTTTACTTTCCCGTTTGTCACCATTGAAGATGTGTTGGTTCTCGATGAAAAAACCATTCTCGTCGCCAACGACAATAATTATCCTTTTTCTGTTGGTCGGGGGCCAGATATCGACAACAACGAAATCATCAAACTCGAACTTGATGAACCTCTTGACCTCGATCCTCGTTTAGGACGTCCTTCTACTACACCCACCGATGGAGATGATGTTCTGACGGGTTCAGCTAATAGTGAAACCATTGCGGGTCTTCTCGGCGATGACGAAATCTTCGGCGGAGATGGCGATGATATTCTGCGAGGCGACCTCGATAGCCGTGACCCCCAAGTTAATATTGATGGCGGCGACGACACTATTCACGGCGGTCTGGGTAATGACCAAATTGGTGGTAAAGCCGGAGATGACGAACTGTTCGGGGAAGTTGGTGATGACGAGATCTTCGGCGATGATGGTGATGACCTCATTCGCGGGGGGTTAGGAAATGATATTCTCCAGGGGGATGACTTCTCTGGGGGTAAAGGTGACGATACCTTTATTTTGGCGATCGGGGAAGGAACAGATACGATTATTGATTTTGAAGTTGGAAGTGACTTGATTGGTTTAGCCGATGGTTTAGCCTTTACTGACCTCAGTTTAACTTCTGAAAGTGGCAATACTGCGATCGCATTTGGCGATGAAGTTTTAGCCCTAGTTGGAGGTGTTGATGTTGGCAGTTTCACCGAAGATTCTTTCACTTCCGTTTAACTGATTTTCCCCATTAAAAAATAGTTCCCTCTTGTCTTTTAGAAGAGGGGGCTAGAGGCTAAGGTCAAACTCCAAATACGATCGCAGTTCCCTTAATTCTCTACCTCCGTGATCACCAACATTACGGTGATAATTAGGGGACTTTAAGTTTATAACAATGTTACCTGACTTGTAAAAAAGTAATCCAAATTACCCCGCATAATTGGGGGTTTGGCGGCAAAGTCGTTTACAAATGATTTCTTATTGCTATATGTAGTTTTAGATATTTAATAATCCTAAAAATACTCCCCTCGCCTTCTAGAAGAGGGGTTGGGGGAGAGGTCGAGAGGGGTTGGGATAAAAGGAATAAACCCAGAATTAAGGCATATAATGGAGTAACGCACCTCAAGCTTGGGAGAGACTTCATCCATGTCGATGAAAATCACAGAAATCGAAGGGCAAAACGGTCAAAAAATTTATATTCAATACGACGAAGACGACAACGACGATTTGCAAGCGGTGGGATATGTTGATGATATTGCCGAACGAACCCGGAAATATCAAGAAGTCCTGAAAAGTACCATACGGGGATACTCACAACTGGTTCTCGATCGCGTCAAAACCGCCATCCCCGAAGGTTCACCACCGAGTAAAGTCACACTTCTTTTCTAGATTTGAAACGCATTTTTAGTTAATCTTCAAATGCCTTGGCTTAACTCTGTGCAAAAATTCTCAATTCCTCAACAGCAGTTCACAATCAAAACCGTAGGATATTCGTCATACCGTAGCGGGAGGTTTGGAGGCAATAGAGTTGAAAAATGGTTTGGCGATCGCTATATTCTCAATTAGATATCGTGACGAAATAATAACATACCTTATCACTTCCGATGCCGATCAGAGGTACGGAAATTGCGATCGCCATTTCAGCAAGAACCGAACCCAGATCGACGTGAACCTTTGATAAGTTAGACGAGTCATAGTATAACTCGCAAGATTTTCAGACTTCGTTAGATCATTTTCCTGACATCAGGTTTTGGTATTGCTAGGTTCTGACTAATCCTAGACAGATACATTGCTAATTCTCATCTGGGTCAGACCGTTATAAAGTCTTGAGATGTGTGTGTTTAGGGAAGGGATAACGAAATGCTGGAGATGCGTAGATTAAGTATTTGTGTGAAATAATCAACGAGGATAGTATTCAGAGGAAGGTAGTGAATGGCTGCGACTGACTATAAAGACTATTATGCAATTTTGGGTTTAAGTAAAACGGCGACCGCCGATGAGATCAAAAAAGCTTATCGTAGATTAGCGCGTAAATATCATCCGGATCTGAACCCCGGCGACAAAACAGCGGAAGCTCGCTTTAAAGAGGTGAATGAAGCCTATGAAGTGCTGTCCGATCCGCAAAATCGCAAGAAGTATGATCAATATGGTCAATACTGGAATCAAGCGGGATCTTCAAGCCGATGGCCTTCTGGTGGGAAAACAACAGTAGATTTTAATAACTTAGATTTTAGCCAGTTTAGTAGTTTTGATGAGTTTATCAATTCTTTATTAGGTCGAACTGGAGCGGGGACGCGCCCAGGTGGATCTGGAAGTCGCAGCTACTCCTATCGAACCAGTACAGGTAGAACAACGGGATTTGGTGGTGGTTTTGAGGATGTTTCCTCGGGTTACAGCAGAAGCAACTCTAAAAATTCTTCTCTAGATCAAGAAGCGACTCTCTCTTTAAGTTTGAGTGAGGCGTTTCGAGGGGTTAAAAAGCAAGTCGGTGGGGGTGAAGTTTCGATTCCACCAGGTGTCAAGTCGGGAAGTAAAATTCGGGTTCGGGGTCAAGGTCAAGTCGATCCCTATACGCAGCAACGGGGTGATTTGTACTTAAAAGTTGAGATTTTACCGCACTCGTTTTTTCAATTTGAGGGTGATCATTTAATTTGTGAAGTCCCGGTGACACCTGATGAATTAGTATTAGGAGGAGCGATTGAAATTCCCACTCCGGATGGTTTGGTCACGATGAATATTCCGGCGGGTATTCGCTCAGGACAAACGTTACGATTACGGGGTAAAGGTTGGATTAAACCTAAAGGCGGTGGACGCACCGATCAATTCGTGAAACTGGTGGTTGTTCCGCCCAAAGATCTAAGTTCGATAGAGCGAGAGTATTATGAGAAAATTAGAGCCAATCGGAGTTTTGATCCCCGTAGTGATTTACAGCAAATAAAGCTTTAAATAGACGAAAACTGAGGGAAAAGAAACAAAAGAAATGTAACTAGACTTTTCCCCAGTCACCCTAATTTTAATCAAAGATTATGGCTTCTTTTAACTCAGGAAAATGCGGGTTCAGTTGCTTGGTCTGTTATTTCCTGAAATTGAATAATATCTTGTCTGGGGTCAACATGAGCCACCTTCACTGTAAAACGTTCTCCAAGTTGGGCATTGCGATTAAATCGCATCGGTAACTCAACCGCAAGTTCTTCGAGGAGAAGCAGTCCTAAATTACTGTCTTCACGCAGCCACCGTAATAAAATCGCTTGCCACGTTTGATCGAGGTGACGGCGAAGAAACTCCAAACTCCAGTAACGATTAGTTTCTCGTTCAACTTTTGAGGCTTCCTTGACAGCAGGGCCTAAGCTCATCACCATCTCTTGCATCTGCTCAGTTGAAAAGGGAGGAGTTTCTCCTCGCAGATGAGCTTTAATTTGAAAATGCGTCAGTAAATCACTATAGCGGCGAATCGGAGAAGTCACTTGAGTATAGGTTTCTAAAGCTAAACTCGCATGGCGAGCAGGCGTTAAACTGACTTCGCTGCGGGGCATATAACGACGCATCGCACAAGAACGTACCGCACCAGCAGGCAATTGTAGAAGTTCTTCGGCAGGCGGTAATTCAGGTTGAGGTTGACTACGATAAGGTAACGCTAAATTATGCGCCTGACCATAACGAGCCGCCACTTCACCGGTTAAAATCATCATCTCAGCGACAATTTGTCGAGAAGGAGAATCATCTAAAACTTTAATGATGATCTCGTCTTCTTCGACTTTAATCAGAGACTCAGGCATATAAATACTAATTGCGCCTTGAGAGTCTCGCCACTGCTTGCGTCGTTTTGTCCAAGTCGCCAGAGCTTCGATTTCGGGTTCGGCTGTGATACCCAAATGCAGCATCTCGTCCACATCATCATAGGTGAGGCGGTAGGTCGGCTTAATCGTGCTGGCATGGATACTATAATCTTGAACCTGGCCGCTTTCATCTAAAATCACAGCAAAGCTTAAAGCACAACACAGTTTACCCTCCACTAGACTCATCGGCCCAGTTGCTAGTTCCGAGGGAAACATTGGGATAATCCCCGTTGGTAAATAAACTGTTGTGGTACGTCGTCGAGCTTCGAGATCGAGTTCATCGCCGGGAGAAAGCAAGCGGGTTGGATCAGCAATATGAATCCATAATCGCTGCTGACCATCTGGCATAAATTCTACACTCAAGCCATCATCAATCTCACGGGTACTCTCGTCATCGATAGTATAGACTTTGAGACGGGTCAGATCCAGACGGTTTGTATCGGGATCATCGGGCGGCTGAGAATTTAGAAGCTGTTGAGCCACTTCAAGTACCTGCATAGGAAACTGTGTGGGAATCTGAGTACGACGTAGTGATAAATTCTCGTGAGGACTCCAGACCCCTAAATCCACCAGCAGTTCCAATGCACCACTTGCAGTTTGGGGACGTTCCAAAGTGGCTAAAGTTTCAAAGGCTGAAGTCACATGAGATGTTTCTTCTCCATTTAAAGCTAAACGCTCTAAGGCATCCAAGCGGGGTCGGTCACTATTGTGCCATTCTGTAACCGTTCCAGCTAAACACTCTTTGACTCGATTCCAAAATTCTTGCGTTTCTTGTAGTCGCTGCTGCTCAACCTGCTGCTGATGTTTGATCTCCGCGACTTGATTGGGTGAGCGAGGTTCGTAGCGATCGCCTTTTTGTTTAAAGTAAAGCTTGTCGTCACAAAGAAGAAGATGACTCGCATAGCATTGGTGAGAATCCTTGGCAGAGAATAGCAGCATTGCCATTTCTTGGGGACTCACTGTTTCTCCCTGCTCAACCAAAATTTCCCAAGCAATCTCTAGACTGGAGGGATCGATATAAGGCTCTAATTCTTGAAAGAACGTCGGTATATCCGATGGCGTGTAAGTTTGTCCTGTTACTTCGTAAGTAATTTGTCGAGGATGAATTGTATGAGAGCTTCCTTGCTCATCAATAATAATCCAATGCTTTTTTCCTTCAGGACGATCAGCAACGCCGAGACGACGCTCCCCGTGTACTCTAAATTCAATCAGCGTTCCCTTTTCCACCAATTCCCTTAGCCTTCTTTATTTACGAAGGGCAACATGGCTAAAATTCTAGCTTGTTTGATAGCTTTTGTCAGGTCTCGCTGCTGTTTGCAAGTCAAACCTGTAATTCGACGGGGAAGAATCTTTCCTCGTTCTGTCACAAATTTACGAAGCAATTCAATATTTTTGTAATCGATTGGGGTTTTAGGGTCAATGGGAGAAACTTGGCGACGAAAGTAACTCATTGTGTTGTATTCCTTGTTCTAAATTGGTGAATTGAGTTGTAAATGAGATTTGGGTTTCTGCTTGAGAATTACTACTTAATTTCTTTATGGACGGTGTGCTTATTACAGTGAGGGCAGAACTTTTTCAATTCCAGTCGTGAGGATGTATTTCGACGATTTTTTTCGGTAGTGTATCGAGAAACCCCTTTCGAGCGTTTATCAGAGTTAGTACGACACTCTGTACATTCTAATGTAATGATAATCCGAACACCTTTAGCCATAATCCTATAAAATCTCAGATAGTTTTATTGATGCAAACAATATATGCACAATCATTAATTATTTCATATCTTTTTTGATTTTGTCAACCCACCTGCGAATCTTAATATCAAGCGAGTAGCCTCGTTGAGTCCCAACAATAATAGTTCGACCCAAGCGATCATGAAAAGTTTGGGGATTGCGAGTCGTATCAAAGAGAGCTAGACCACAGTCTACACTAATAGGAATCCAAAATAACAAAATTCCGGCGTTACCAGAAACAAGACCACTTAATCCTAACGTTGCTAAATAAACACAGATACCCATTACTCCTTCTCGTCTAGATAATTCTAAGATACCAGGAGTTCTGCTATACCGGAAGTCAATCACTTTTTGATCAAAAGCCCAACGTCCTAAACTTTGTCCTTGATTTTTAGCCACCAAAAAGACTCGCAGGCTCAACCACAACAAGATAAACAAAAAAAATCTCAGAACTCCATTAAAACTGAGGAGGGAACTGAGCAACCAAACAACAAATAGGTCAGTCCCTAGAGCCGCAGAGCGACGCCAAGTCGGTACTTTTGGATAAGTAGGCGGAACTAAATCTGAACTCATCGTTGTTAATGACAGATTATATTCGTAAACTCTCTCTACTTCTTCTATCCTGACACGTTCTAGCGGGACTGGCTATCTATCTATATAAAAAAACCAAAACCTCCTCCTGAAACTCCAGAAAGAGGTTAAATAAGCAAAACAAAGAAGACTGCATAGAGTTTTCAGAAGTAACAGAGGTCAAGCCCTCGGTCTGTTAGTGTGCCTTGGCTACATCCATTGCTGGACTTCCACCGAGCACCTATCAACGGGTAATCTGCCCGTGACCTTACTGGGTTAACCCATGAGAGCACTCATCTTGAGGTGGGCTTCCCACTTAGATGCTTTCAGCGGTTATCCGCTCCGCACATGGCTACCCTGCGTTTACCGTTGGCACGATAACAGGTACACCAGCGGTGCGTTCCTCCCGGTCCTCTCGTACTAGGGAGAACTCCTCTCAATGCTCTTGCGCCTGCACCGGATATGGACCGAA
>NZ_AUZM01000094.1 GCF_000478195.2 Lyngbya aestuarii BL J
GATGGGGAGATGGGGAGATGGGGAGGTAGGGAGATGGGGAGATAGGGAGATGGGGAGGTGGGGAGGTGGGGAGAAAGATGTGTAGCATCGGTGATCCGCGTATTTCATGTAACTAATTTTTGGATAGAACTGAGTCAGAATGTCTCTACTCTGAGTCATGTGTACTCTTGACAAGAACTCAATTTGGTATACAATTCACTAGAATTAACCCCATCAGAGTGAATTATGCTAGTCCAAGAAAAATCCATGACTGAGCAAGCGTTTTTAGCTCAAATTGACGAGATTATTGACGGACATCATCTCCTGAAGCATCCTTTTTATCAACTGTGGAATGAAGGGAAACTGACTTTAGAGATGCTACAAGAGTATGCGACAGAATATTATCTGCAAGTTCATCACTTCCCCACCTACGTTAGCGCGACTCATGCGGCTTGTGATGACTTAGAAATTCGTCAGATGTTGCTGGAAAATTTAATCGAAGAAGAACGGGGTTCTGCAAATCATCCTGAACTTTGGTTACGGTTTGCAGAAGGATTGGGTGTGGACAGAGAAGCGGTTCTCGAACGTCAAAATCTGGATAAAACAACAGAATCTGTCCGAATTTTAAAAGAGTTAGCTCGCAGTAAAAATGTAGTTAAAGGTTTAGCTGCATTGTATGCCTATGAAGCTCAAATTCCGGAAGTTTCCACTACAAAAATTGCCGGATTACAAAACTATTATGGCATTGATTCTGCTGATGCTGTTTCCTTTTTTAAGGTTCATGAAAAAGCAGATGAAGTTCACAGTCAAATGACTCGTGATGCTTTAGTGAAACTTTGTTCAACTGAAGAACAAAAGCAAGCTGCAATTTCAGCCACACAAGATGCTGTTTTTGCGTTTAACTTATTGTTAGATGGTATTTACGAACAATACTGTCAAGCGGCTTAATTCTGATTGGAAATCTTAACTTGAACATCCACAAAGACATTGAGAGAAACTCTAGAAAAAATTGGAGAATCTTAGTGTCTTTGTGGTCAAAGTTTCTCTCCTAATCTTCTGTCGCCACCGGAGAAGATATTGGGGTTTCTTTAACCTCCACAGGAGCAGTATTAGCCGGGCTTGACTGAGGAACAGGCATATTGCGAATTTCCCACGTTTTTAAGACAATCAAATATTCATAAAAGGCTTGTAATGTACACCAAGCAAATCCCGAGCGACCATCTAACCAGCCACCCAGTATAATATACATATAAACAAAGCGAATTAACGGTCTAAAGGGTAAACGTAGAGAAAAATCTTTTAACGCCCGTCGTCGTTCTACCTCAGATTTTCCAAAGAATAAATCCTTCCAATTTACGCTTCCTGACTCTAACTGTTTAACGGTTTCTGTTGCTTCATCAGTTGAGTAACGGTTGTGTTTTTCCAGCCAACGAGATAGTCCTTTACTGCAAGTGTAATGGGGATAGGTTTCTTTAAGAAAACTGGTTGGCCCTAGACATTCTTCTCGTTCGGTGTGACCATAATCGCTAAACCAGACTTTCTCTTTATGAAATAAACGCATTTGATAGCGAGGATATTGGGTACTGCGACGAATCCAAGATCCCAAAAACATCACCCGTTCCGCGACATAATACCCAATATATTCTGAACTTTTCATGGCTTCTAAACATTCGTTAAAAAGTTCAGGAGTCATGCGTTCATCGGATTCTAGAATATAAACCCATTCATGCTTTGTGGGAACTTCTTGTAGCATCCAAGTCCGTTGACGTCCGTGACTTTCAAAGCGATGAGGGATGACTCGAACCGGATAACTTTGGGCGATTTCAACTGTGCGATCGCTACTTAAAGAGTCTACAACAATAATATCATCTGATAGCATTGCCGACTCAATACAAGCCGCAATATCAATCTCATCGTTATACGTCAGAATATAAATTGAAAACATCGGTTTTTAAAGAAGTGAAAAACTCGTAAACTCGCCTACAAATGCACAATAAAAAATATCGCTTATTTTCAGTAACCAGTAATCAGTTATTGGGAAAATATTCTGACTACTGATTACTGTTAAAAAACTCGAAATAGGCATCTAGCCCGCAGAAGGTTTGCGACGCCCACCGCCCAAAATTCCGACTGTTTTTAAGCCAGTCCAACCAATACCAATATAACCGATAGCCAGCAACAAACTACTAATTCCAGTCTGTAAACTCGACTTTAAAGAACGAGTTTTAGCTTGCTGTTCAAGTTCTTGCTTCCGTTCGCGAATTTGAGTTAAAAGCTGAGTCGGTAAATTATCAGCCTGTTGTTCTAAAAACTGATCAAGAGCTTGAGGATTGGTTTTAGATTCTTCCAAAATATCTTTAACTTGTTGAGGAAGATCTTCTCGGGCTAACAATTGATTCAACTGTTCTTCATTGTCAATCACACTACTAAACTGATTTCTCAGCAAAGTTTTCCGTTGTTCAACCTGTTGTTGAAACTGATTGCTTCCCAGTTGAGTTTCTAGTTGAGTTTCAGCTTGAGTTGCTTGTTGATTAATCTGTGATAATGCCTCAGATCGAGCGATGCGAGTATTATTCAAATGTAGGGGAAAAAGCAACAGATAAAGTAATCCGAGTAAACTTGCTAAAATGGCGACCCAAAATCTCAAATCAGCTAAAGGTTTAGTCGGTTTTTGACTTCCTCCAGAAGTGACACTATCCATCCAAAAACCAATCAAAACTAAACCCATACCCACCATCGGGACAATACCCCGATCAACCAACTGGCTAGTAACATTGAGTTGCCATGCACGATTGAGTAAATTGGGCGGAATTAATAAAATCAGGTAGTCAACTAAAGAAGAAACAATCAAAATTGTCCCGATCAGTTTAACACTCCAAGCGGCGAGTGAGGGAAATTGACGGCTAGTAGTTGCTTTCATAGGATTGAGTAAACTCAGTGATCATCTGCGTAAACGAGTTAAGTTGGATAACATAGGGCGAGTCAAGATAGTTTTCGGCTTCTCAAACCCACCGGAGGAGAATGCTGATTGTGAAGTTGTTTGAGATCGATAGGGGAGTTTATCGTGTTAGCTTAATGTCGGAGTTCAACGCGATCGCGCCTACGCTATCAGTCTATTAACGCTAGCCTAACATAACGATTTAAACTCCCTTGAGCAAGTCAATCAGATGGGGATCTTTCCATCAGTATACTCTCCTAAGTAGACGCTCAACGCTCAGACTACGCCCCCTGATGAAATTCAGACTTTAGACTATCATTTCTGTGGATAAAAACTCATGGCCGATCTCGATTCATCAAAGATTAAAAATCTTTACACCCTAGAACAGTTACAAAAGGCGATCGCTTCTGATCCTGGGGCTTGGCGTCCACTGGTTTTAACCAATGGTTGCTTTGATCTGATCCACGCGGGACATATTCGCTACTTACAACAGGCTAAAACCTTGGGGCGATCGCTGGTAGTGGGCTTAAATAGCGACTCCTCTGTGCAAACGATTAAACCTGCACAACCCGGTCTTCCTTCCCGTCCGATTGTACCGCAAATGCAGCGAGCAGAAGTGTTAGCCGCCCTAAAACCCGTTGATGGAGTGGTGATTTTTAGTGAAACCACAGCCACTCAATTGATCGAAATCTTCAAGCCAGAAATTTATGTCAAAGGCGGCGACTACACCCTCGAAACGCTACCGGAAGCCCCGGCAATTTTGGCTTACGGGGGTCAAGTGGCTTTGATCCAAATCGAAGTTCCCGCCTCTACCAGTACAATAATTGATCGGATTTTACAGCGATCGTAGGATTAAGGAACATACACCTGTACAATAGTTGAGGATCTGCACACCAGTGTCATGCAGGTTGTTCACCCCAAAACACCTCCTATGACTGATTCGACCACATTTAAAGCGACTGTCGCATCACTGAACCCTGATGAAGTTCGCTCCGGGCTTAACTCAGGAACGACGGCAACGAAGCTACAATTGATTCAAACATTGGCTGAGGCGGGAGACGTCGGTTTCCCCCTACTGATGGAGTTTTTGTTAGAACGTCAGTCTGCTTCTCCGACTCCGGTTGAGGGTAAAGTTTATCAGGTGCTTTCTGCGGCTAACTCCTCTGAGGTGCAAGATTTTCTCAAAACCCATTTTTCCCAAGGTTTAGTCTCTCCGGCTTCTGAAGCCCAAGTTGACTACTCTCATCTTCAACAACTCCTCGCCCAACAAGATTTTCTCGAAGCTGACAAATTAACTCTACAAAAGCTGTGTGAGTTGTCGAGTCAAGCGGCGGTTGAACGGAAATGGATTTACTTTTCTGAAATCAAACGCTTCTCTACAACAGATTTACACACAATAGACCTACTTTGGCGAGTGTATTCAGAGGGGAAATTTGGCTACTCTGTCCAACGTAAGCTGTGGTTAGGGGTTGGGAAAAATTGGGAAAAACTTTGGCCGAAAATTGGTTGGCGTCAAAATGGCAATTGGACTCGTTATCCTCAAGAGTTTACCTGGGATTTAACTGCACCTGTTGGTCATTTACCCCTATCGAACCAGCTTCGAGGGGTGAGGGTGATTGAGGCGTTGTTTTCTCATCCGGCTTGGTCAGATTCGTCAAGTTAACTCGTTCAATGCGATCGCTTTTTTGAACAATGAACTAGAAATATTGAGTATTCGGGGATATCCGCCAGGATTTACCCCTTTTTTCTTTAACTTTTCTAATCAATTTGATTTAACGCTTTATATTTTTGTAAGCCACTCTCAAAAAACTGATTCTAGAGCCTACCCACTCAAACAATAATACCTTACAATTGACTCGTACATTCTAAAATTAACCGTTGATTTTCTACAGAGTAGGGTTGAATCTCTAAGGCTTGTCGAAATGCTCGAATGGCAGCCGATAAATCTCCCATCGCTGCATAACATAACCCCATTCCATGTATAGCCCCAAAATGAATCGGGTTCAACTCAATCACCTGTTTACAGTCTGCTAATGCTTTGTCGTATTCTTCGGTAATATAATACAAAACCGCCCGTCTATTCCATGCTTCTGCAAAGTCCGGTAAATCTTCAATCAGTTGAGTCAGTACCCCTTCTGCTTCTCTAGAGTTTCCGCCTTGTAACCAGACTTCCGCTTGACGAATTTTTTCGAGTCCGGTGGTTCCTTTTTGTTCAAACCAAATTTTCCACAGTTGATGAGTCGCTTGACGGCGAAGGATTTCGTCGGGTTGTTTTAAATTTTCAAGTAATGCGTTGATCTTTGATTCGTTCATGGTCTATTTTCAGAATGTGTTCAATAATTGACTGTTTAGAACAGCAATAAATCAGCTACTCGATATTTTAACAGGAGATTTTTAAAAGTGTTGAGAGTTTTACCTAGATTTAGTCCTATCTGTTAAGATTTTGAGTTGGAATTGTTTGTCTCATTATCTGTTGATACTCGAAAAGTATCAGGTTAGTTTTAACTCTATTTTAAGATCAGGACTGACCGATTAGTTGATGACAAGAGATGGGGAGATTTTAACGTCTGACTTGACAAAACTCTCAACACCTGAGCAGATAAAGGGTGAAAGCCAATCCCGACTAAAAAAGTCGGGTATAGTTGACCGAGTAAATTCACTGTGATATTGTGTTTAGAATCAGGAATTCAAATACATCGTTCAAGTAGAGGTTCGACCTATGACCGCAGTAACAACACACACTCAGACTCAAACCACAGGAGCAACTTTCGAGAAACTCAAGTGTAAAGAGTGCGGCGCCGAATATGCCCTCGAAGCCAAACACGTTTGTGAAGTTTGCTTTGGCCCGCTAGAAGTCCAATACAACTACGATTTACTGCGTCAGAAAGTCAGTCGCGCGACCATTGAGGCTGGCCCAAAATCGATCTGGCGTTATCGTAGCTTCCTCCCCGTTGCTTCTGATGATGTGATAGATGTCGGTACCGGAATGACACCGCTAGTCAAGTCAGAACGATTAGCCCGTCGCCTGGGTCTGAAAAACCTCTATATTAAGAACGATGCTGTTAATATGCCCACTCTTAGCTTCAAAGATAGAGTGGTTTCTGTAGCCCTGAGTCGTGCTAGAGAATTAGGCTTTTCGACTGTATCCTGTGCGAGTACCGGAAATTTAGCCAACTCCACTGCTGCGATCGCCGCCAAAGCAGGACTCGACTGTTGTGTGTTTATTCCCTCTGATTTAGAAGCCGGAAAAATCCTCGGGACTTTGATTTATAACCCGATTTTGATGGCTGTTAAAGGCAACTATGACCAAGTAAACCGCCTCTGTTCAGAAGTTGCAAATACTCACGGTTGGGGATTTGTGAATATTAACCTGCGTCCTTATTATTCTGAAGGTTCAAAAACCCTCGGTTATGAAGTCGCCGAACAGTTAGGATGGAAACTTCCTGATCATGTTGTCGCACCGATTGCCTCCGGTTCTTTGTATACTAAAATCTATAAAGGCTTCCAAGAATTTGTCAAAGTTGGCTTAGTGGAAGATAAAGCCGTTCGCTTTAGTGGAGCCCAAGCAGAAGGATGTTCTCCCGTCGCCCAAGCATTTGCAGAAAACCGAGATTTTATCACTCCAGTTAAACCGAATACCATTGCTAAATCGATTGCAATTGGAAATCCGGCAGATGGAGTTTATGCCCTAGAAGTTGCCCGGAAAACAAACGGTCACATTGAGTCTGTTAACGATGCAGAAGTGATTGAAGGCATGAAACTTTTAGCGGAAACTGAAGGCATTTTCACAGAAACCGCAGGCGGAACCACAATTGCCGTCTTGAAAAAATTAGTCGAAGCAGGTAAAATTGATCCCGATGAAACAACTGTTGTTTACATCACAGGCAACGGCTTAAAGACTCAAGAAGCAGTTCAGGGTTATGTGGGTGAACCGCTAACCATTGATGCGAAATTAGAAAGCTTTGAAAACGCTTTAGAACGCGCCCGCACCTTAGACCGTTTAGAATGGCAAGAAGTTTTGGTTTAAGCCCAAAATAATCAGGGGATAGGTTAATAAACCTGTCCCTAAACTTGACCGGATTGCTCACTGTAAATTTATCCAAATTCTACTCTCAAAAATCGATATGGCGGTTAAAGTATTAGTCCCGACTCCTTTGCAAAAATTCACGAATAATCAAGCCACTCTGCAATGCGAAGGCAGCAATATTCTTGAATTGATTGATTCCTTAGAAACTCATTGTCCGGGAATCAAAAATAGCCTTTGTGACGATCAAGGTGAACCTCGCCGCTTTCTCAACTTTTACGTGAATAGCGAAGATATCCGCTTTTTAGACGGAACAAAAACCCAACTCAAAGATGGAGATGAGGTGAGTATTGTTCCGGCGGTTGCTGGAGGTTAACTCAAACATCAACTCAAAGTTTTTAAAGCCTTTTAGGAGTTGTTTAAAGATTAATCTTTCTCCTCAAAATGACTCCTAATAATTTGAACGATGTATTCGGCAGCATGACCATCTCCAAACGGATTAATGGCGGTTGCCATTTTTTGATAGGTATTGGTATTCTTCAATAATTCGGTTGCTGCTTCCACAATTTCTGCTGTTTCTATTCCCACTAATTTTGCTGTTCCCGCAGTAATCGCTTCAGGTCGTTCTGTGGTTTTGCGTAAAACTAAGACAGGTTTTCCTAAACTGGGGGCTTCTTCTTGTAGTCCTCCCGAATCTGTTAATACAAAATAACAACGATCAATTGCGGCAACTAATTCAGCATAATTAAGCGGTTCAGTTAAAAATATTCTCGGATGATTGCCTAATATTTTTTGTAAAGGTTCTCGGACAGTGGGATTGCGATGTAAAGGTAAAAGTAAAGCTGTATCAGGAAAATCATCTAAAATCTTTAAAAAACTTTCCGCAATTTGAGTCAGAGGAATTCCCCAATTTTCCCGACGATGAACCGTGGCTAAAATCAGTCGATATTGACTAAAATTCAAGTTAGGAATATTCAACTCCGGTTGACGTTTCACCACCGATAACAACGCATCAATCACCGTATTTCCGGTGTGATGAACTTCCCCTAAAACCCCCGACTTTTGCAAATTTTCTACCGCTTGGGTTGTGGGTGCAAAATGAAACTGAGTGAGTTGAGAAATCAGACGTCGGTTTGCTTCTTCCGGATAGGGGTTAAACAGATCATTGGTGCGTAAACCCGCTTCCACATGACCGACCGGGATTTTTTGATAAAAAGCAGCCAAAGCCGCAGCAAACGCCGTTGTGGTGTCTCCCTGAACGATAACAAGATCAGGACGTAACTGTTTGAATAAACCTTCTAGACCCTGCAAACTCCGCCAAGTAATATCGGTTAACGTTTGCGATCGCTGCATAATCTCTAAATTATAATCGGCATTCAAGTCAAACAGTTGCATCACCTGTTTAACCATTTCTCGATGCTGACCCGTTAAAATAACATGAGTCTCAAAGTCAGAAGATAGTTGTAACTGTTGGATGACGGGAGCCAGTTTTATCGCTTCTGGGCGAGTTCCGAGGACAACCGCCACTCGAATACGAGAATTAATCATTGCACTTCATCAAAAAGGCGAGCAAACTCAGTAATCAGAGGAGCAAAACAGGTGTTAGAGTTGATACAGTTTTACACCTAGAACGTTCATTTATAATTCAAACAGAACTCAAAAACGAAAGATCCACATTTTGAGCTAAAATAGCCTTCAGCTTAAACCCCCAACTCAGACGCTTAACGATTATATTCTGATTCACCCCATTTATCCCATCCATTCCCAACCCATCAACCCCAAAAACCCACAATAAACCCATCCGTTAAAAAAAGCATCAACCCCAAAAACCCACAATTACCCCATCCGTTACCCAACCCCATCCGTTAAAAAAAGCATCAACCCCAAAAACCCACAATTACCCCATCCGTTACCCAACCCCATCCGTTACCACCGCAGCCCTCACAAAATCCTCACAATCTTTCGTTATTGTATAAACACTGATAAAAATCCTCATAAATCCCGCTAGTCAAAGTTGATAAAAAGACTAGCCGATCAATCCCGTCAGCAAGATATGATATAGAGACGGGTTAGTATAAACAAGACAGCTTCCAAGGCGCAGGCTTTGGGGGCTGTTTTGTTGAGTCAGCTCCAAAATGCCTTTTGTCCTCTACAATATAAAAAAACCAAAAATTCAAATCGTCCTTAATAACAAGTAAACAGAACCTGCTCTTCGCCTATTACTCTCGGGATCAAGAAACTTTCTTCAAATCAGCACTGATCCCAGAGCGACAAAAACAAGCCGATTACGATCAAAGGGAGGAGAATCAGTCGCCGTGAGAATTCTGTTGGTGGAAGATGACAAAGGGCTAGCGCAAGGACTCGAAGATGCACTCACCCATCAACGTTACGCCGTTGATCTAGCATGGGATGGTCTAATGGGTTGGGAATTAGCAGAAGCATTAACCTATGATTTAATTTTGCTGGACTTACTGCTCCCCAAACTCGATGGGATTAACTTCTGTAAACGGTTGAGAAATCAAGGTGATTTGACTCCGGTTTTATTGATGACGGCTCAAAATAGTAGCTCTCAAAAAGTCGAAGGATTGGACGCCGGAGCAGACGATTATCTGGTTAAACCCTTTGAAGTCTCCGAACTTTTAGCTAGAATTCGCGCGTTGTTGCGTCGGGGTAGCAGCACTTCATCCCCTGTTTTGGAATGGGGAAGTTTACGACTCGATCCGAAAAATTGTCAAGTCACCTACTGCGACAAACTCCTGAAACTCACCGCCAAGGAATACGAACTCTTAGAATTATTTTTGCGTCATCCCCATCGAATTTTCAGCCAAAGTGCATTACTCGATCATCTTTGGTCTTTTGATGATCCGCCCTCAGAGTCGGCTGTGCGAACCCAAATTAAAGGTTTGCGACAAAAACTTAAACAAAGCGGCGCCGTTCGGGATCTGATTGAAACGGTTTATGGGTTGGGATATCGACTCAAATCGGCTGCTCCACCCAATGATACACTGTCTCCTCCTCAATCAACTCCGGCAATTGCTAATTCACCGACGACTTTTAATTTAAGCACAATTTGGAAAAAACACCGAGAAAGTTATCTCACCCGAATTGCGATCCTCGAACAAGCTACTAAAGCGTTAAAAACAGGTCTTCTCGATAGCAGTTTACAACAACAAGCCCTCGAACAAGCTCACACTCTGGCCGGTTCTCTAGGCAGTTTTGGGTTTAGTAAGGCGTCTCAATACTGTCGTGAAATCGAACAAATGTTAAACGGAGATACTCAACTCTCCTCAGAAAGAATTGTACAATTGTCTGCTTTGTTGCTAGATATTAATAGTGAATTGAGTGTGCCGGATTCGGCGGTTATACCTTCTATTCCATTGCAGCCGACGGTTGACGTTGAGGAACTTTCGGAGAGTTTAACGACTCGATTATTAATTGTAGATGACGATCTCGCATTAGCCGAAGGAATTGCAACGGTTGCAAACACCCGCAAAATTCATACCAAAATTGCGATTTCTCCCCAACAGGCGCGAACTTTGATTGCAGAAAATTCACTGGATATTGTTTTATTAGACTTGAGTTTTCCAGACTCTACAGAAGCCGGATTTGAACTACTTGAAGAACTCAACTCTCATTCTACATCGTTACCTGTGGTTGTATTTACAGCAAAAGAAAGCTTTGCAGATCGCGTTAAAGTGGCGCGTTTGGGTGGACGAGGGTTTCTACAAAAACCGATCTCTCCCTCTCAAGTTTTGGATGCCCTCACACGAGTATTATCTCCGAGTTCTCCCACCCGTGCAAAGATTCTGATTGTTGACAATGAACCGGAGATTTTAGATCGGATCAGAAGTGTGTTAGAACCTTGGGGATTTCACTTAATTTTACTCGATAATCCGCAACAATTTTGGCAAATTTTAGAACAATCTACACCGGAATTGTTAATTTTAGATTTTGCCATGCCTGATCTCAGTGGGGTTGAACTTTGTCAAGTTGTTCGCCATGATCCCCGTTGGCAAGATTTATCGATTATTATTCTCTCAGAGGAACGTAATCGTCAAATTGTTGAACAAGTTTGGAATGCCGGGGCGGATGATTATATTCAAAAACCCCTCGTTGAACCGGAACTTATTGCTCGAGTTCTCAATTGTTTAGAACGGAGTCAACTGCGACGCAAAATAACGAGCGATTAAAAAATTATCAATTGATCAGAATTGGGATAGAGTGTCTATTCCAGCTTAGGTGTAAATAATTTGTGATGTTTTATTCTCTTTTAATTTGGCTAACCTATTGCTTAAACTTACAACCTTCTCTGTGGATAGGAGGAATAATAACACTGATTTTGAGCCTGTTTGCCGTTTTTGATCCAACAGTCGAACTTTTACCCAATATTGAGTTGGGAATGATTGGGGTAATTGCTTTAATTGCCAGTTGGGGAGGACTCAGAACGGTATTACTCAGTATTGTACCGATTATTATCTATTTTGTTTATTTGACTCTAACTGCTCCTACGGTGAGTTTATGGGAAGTGGGTTTTACGCTAGTCATTCTGGGAACAGTGGGTATTTTGATTGGGCGGAAAACAGATCAAGATCTCGCCCAAATTAACAAATTAAAAACCACGAAAACCAAACTCGAACAACAATTAGTTATTTCTATTCAAACCCTCGCTCAAGCCAATCAAAAAGTCTTACAAGATCTCAATGAACGTCAACTCACCAAAGATCAGTTACAAATGGCTCAAGCCCGACTGCAACACCTAATTACTTCTAGTCCTGTCGTTATTTATTCGAGTCCAACTTCAGGACATGAATGTATAACTTTTATCAGCGATAATGTGCAGTCCGTTTTAGGCTATGAGAGTCAAAAATTTGCAGATACAGGGTTTTGGGCAACACACATTCATCCTGAAGATGCTTGCCGAATCTTTGCTGAATTTCCTCGTGTTTTTGAACAAGGAAAGTATAGCTATGAATACCGTTTTCTACATGGAGATGGAACTTATCACTGGATACAAGACGAACTACGATTAGTCACTGATCCACAAGGAAAACCTCTAGAAATTGTCGGGTATTGGATCGATATTAACGCCCGTAAACAGGCTCAGTTTGCTCTCGAAGAAAGTGAAACTCGCTATCGTACTCTCGCTCAACGCTTACATTCAATCACCTCTAATACTCCGATTTATATCTATGAATTAGACCGGAAAGGTCGGATTTTATTTGCGAATCGTACTCCTGAAAATGTTAACCAAGAACAAGTTTTAGGAAGTTTATTGATTGATTGGTTTCCTCCTGAAAAGCAGCCTAATATTACTCAAATTATTGAACAAGTGTTCACGACAGGACAGGTACAAAGTCTAGAATATGTTATTCCCAACTCCACGGGAGAAATTCGCGCCTATACTGCTCAACTCGCTCCAATTTGGATGAATAGCATTTTTAATAGTGTTGTTTTTATTGCGACTGATATTAGCGAGTACAAACAAGCCGAACAAACCTTACAACGACACGCTCTGATTTTTGAACAAATTTATGATGGGGTAATTATGACCGATCTCACAGGTCGAATTATTGACTGGAACCCCGGAGCAGAAAGAATGTTTGGCTATAGTCGCAGTGAAGTTGTGGGTCAAACATCAGCCTTAGTTCATTATCCTGAACAAACCCCAATTCCCACTCAAGCCATGCTCGAACAGATCAAAGAACAAGGCTATTGGTTGAGTGAAATGAGCTTTATTCGAGAAAACAAAACTCAAGGAATTTGTGATACTATTGTTGTTCCCATCTTTGATCACCAAGGGGAAACAGTTGCCGTAATCGGAGTTTATCACTGATATTAGCGATCGCAAACAAGCCGAACTAGAGTTACAACAATACCGCGACCACTTAGAACATTTAGTGGATCAACGCACCAGTCAACTCGAAAACACCAATGCCAAACTTCAGCGAGAAATAGAAGCCCGAGCCATTTTAGCCGAAGAATTATTAGCCTCAGAAGCCCGTTTAGCCGGAATCTTAGATAATGCCAATGATGCAATTATTTCAGTCAACGAAAATCATCAAATTATTCTCTTTAATAAAGGGGCAGAAAAAATCTTTGGTTATCAATCTGAAGAAGTTTTAGGTCAAGCTTTAAATCTATTACTCCCCCGACGCTTTTCAGCGACTCATTCTGAACAGATTAAAACCTTTGGAAAACAATCTCAAACTGCCCGTAATATGGGAGAAAATCGAGAAATTTCGGGTCGTCGTCAGAATGGTCAGGAATTTCCAGCCGAAGCTTCTATTTCTCGACTACGATTAGGAAATACGATTACCTATACCGCAATTTTACGAGATATTAGTGAACGAGTCGCCGTCCTCAAAGAACGTCAACAAGCTGAAACTGCCTTGCGAGAAAGTGAACAACGTTATGCCACTTTAGCCGAAGTTTCGCCTGTGGGTATTTTCCGTAGTGATGCTGCGGGAAACTGTTTGTATGTCAATGAACGCTGGTGTCAAATTGCTGGACTCTCCCTAGAACAATCTTTAGGTCAAGGATGGATACAAACTCTACATCAAGATGATCGAGATCGAGTCATTCAAAGCTGGAAACAAGCACTGTATGATCGCTGTTCTTTTCAGTTAGAATATCGCTTTCAACGAACTGATGGAATGATTACGTGGGTGTTTGGTCAAGCAGTCGCTGAAACGGATATCAAAGGTGAAATTAAAGGGTTTGTGGGTTCAATTACTGATATTAATGATCGCAAACAAGCCGAAGCAACATTACAAGAATCAGAAAGACGTTGGCGTTCTTTGCTAGAAAATGTTCATTTAGCTGTTGTCGGTTTAAATGATCAAGGAATCATTGACTATGTGAATCCCTTTTTCTTAGAATTAACGGGATATACTCAAACAGAACTGTTAGGACAAGATTGGTTTACAACTTTTTTACAGGCTTCTCAACGATCCCCAGTCTATCAATATTTCCAAGAATTCCTCAAACAGCAACTTCATTCCTATTATCAAAATACGATTCTAACGAAATCAGGAGAAGAAAAAATTATTGCTTGGAATAATACTCGCCTACAAAGTTTACAAGGAGATGCTTTAGGTACCATGAGCATCGGAGAAGATATTACCGAACGTTATGCCATTGAACGGATAAAAAATGAGTTTATCTCGGTTGTTAGTCACGAATTACGAACTCCCCTGACGGCAATTCATGGCGCTCTCAATTTATTATCAACAGGTTTGGTTGCACCGGAATCTTCCCGAGGACAACACGTGATTAATATTGCCGCAGAAAGTACCGAACGTTTAGTTAGATTAGTCAATGATATTCTAGAGTTAGAACGCTTAGAATGTGGCCGAATTAAACTGGTTAAACATTGTGTTAATGCGGCTCAGTTATTGCGAGTAGCGCAAGATCAGATGCAGGTGATGGCAAATCGCACGGGGATTAAGCTTGAGATATTACCCCAAGATCTCGAATTTGAAGCCGATGGCGATCGGATGATTCAAGTGTTGACGAATTTGATGAGTAATGCGATTAAATTCTCAGACAGTGGATCAACAATTAAGTTAAGTGTCGAAGCGGAATGGCGGACATTTGACGGTGAGACTCCGATGGCGAGTGTATTATTTTGTATTCGCGATCAAGGTCGAGGAATTCCCCCCGAGAAAATGGAGAGTATTTTTGAGCGGTTTCAGCAAGTGGATGCGTCAGACTCTCGCCAAAAAGGAGGAACAGGTTTAGGTTTAGCGATTTGTCGAAGTATTGTTGAACAACATGGCGGTATAATTTGGGTCGAAAGCGTTCTTGATCAAGAAAGTTGTTTTTATTTTAGTATTCCGGTGAAGATATCTGAGGAAAATTACCATGAACAATAAACGGATTTTGGTGATTGATGATGAAGATGGTGTACGCGATATTATTCAAATTACTTTAGAAGCTGTCGCCGGATGGGATGTGATGACGGCTTCGGGTGGACAAGAAGGCTTAGAAATGGCGATCGCCCAACAACCAGATGCGATTTTACTCGATGTGATGATGCCCAATTTAGACGGGCCAGCCACTTTTAAACAATTACAAACTCATTCCCCAACTCAAAACATTCCAACTATTTTCTTAACGGCGAAAGCAAAAAGTAGTGAACAACAGGAATATGCCAACTTAGGGGTCAGCGGTATCATTATTAAACCCTTTGAGGCACAGAACTTAGTTGATCAAATTCGAGGATTTTTAGGGTGGGGTATTTAGGTATTAGGTTCTCCAACTAATCTTATGTCTTGTGGTCTATCAAAAAATAAAGTAAACTTCAAGGTAAATATTGTAAAAAAAAAATTAAAATTGTACGGATTTCCCCCTCACAAAATCCTCACATTGATCAGTTACCATAAGAACTATAGTCAAACACCCAAGAGCTGAGACGATTTTCATTGAGAACAGTTGATATATTTAGATAACTACTCGCTCTTGGAAATTATCTATTCACTCTGAGTCCCTTTAAACAACCTTATTTTGATTAAAACAGAAGATAGCATTGAAACCATTCTCTTTTCTAACCGATTATCGACCCGTTTTCTGCCAATCTCAGCCCCAAGAGTATCAGTCCTACATTGAAATTGCTGTTGATGTTCTTCAGGTTCAAAATCAAGCCAAGCTAGAGATTCTGAAAAACTTTTTGCTCAGTTTACCGAGTTTAACAGAGATTGAAAACGTTTTAGCAGAAGCCGTTCATCATCTTGCCCAAACCGATCCTCAAACTTATCGCTGGATTATACAGCATCCTGATTATCTCATGCCCGAACTGGATTTAACACGGTTGGCTCAACAATTGGCTTTATCCAAACTGAAGAATAGTCCATTAATTCTCGGGGAAGATTTTAGGTTAACAAGAAATGGTCAACTCCGACTCAGTGATCCAGCTAAAAAACTTTTACAGGCTGAAACTTCTTTTAAGGAACGTCTTTTATTTACCGAATTTTTGCAGGCTGACTGTTTGAGTAAAAGCTAAACGTTAATGATTCCTTTAATTGTTTAATTGATTACCACATTTATCCCAATTTTAACGAAGTTGAATTATGAATAATTGTCCTTGCTGCTCATCTACTCTACTTCGTCATATCCGTCATTCTCAAATTTATTGGTATTGTCCCCATTGTAAGCAAGAAATGCCAAATTTTGGAAATTGGATTAAGACTCAAGCATTTGTAAATCCGGTTGAAAAACATTCTGTTCAGTCTCAAAATCCTTTATCTTCGACTTCTAAAAAAAATCGTTTACACGAACAAAACTCTACACAATCCTGGTTAATTCAAGACTCAAAAATTATCCCAGTTGGCTCTTGATGACTGCGACTTTTTTAGAAGCTTATGTAAGAGTTTCTGCTTTGACCTACTGAATTGATTAAATCTGCTTAAATCTCTTTATACACTTTAACCATCGTTGTAGATTTAAGCATTTTTGTATAGAAAGAAGTGAGTTATAGCATTAAGCAGAAATGTAAAGCAGTTATCAGGCAAAAGACAAAAGGGAAGAAACAGTTGTTTTCCTGTTCTGCATTCCCTTTCTCTACCCAATAAATTGAATTTTTTTCGACGACTGAGAGACGTTGACTATCACCGAATATAATACAACGCCTCTACAAAAGTCAAAAGTCCTTAAAAGCGAAATTGAGTTCTCAATGTACCGACCCAAGTGGTATCATTGTCACTATTGTGATCCGGATCAGTAACCATATAAAATCCCGGAATAATCCCCACATTATCATTCAATTGAAAGCGATAAAACGCCTCAAGATGAACAGAAGTATCCCGATCTTCCAAATTGTTAATATCGTGATCAACAACTTTAGGCGGCATTCCGACAATAACTCCCCCTAAATCTCCCTCTCGAATGGCATCTGGAAACGCCAATGTTACCGCCCAATTCAGAATAGTCGCTTCATCTTCGCCCCCTGTTTGTTGATGCGCCCAACTCGAACCAAACCAGCCGCCTAGTTCAAAGTTTTTTAACAGTTTCCAGTTAACTTGTACCCCTAAATTATCACTGGTCGTGGCACTTTCTCCAAACGGACGGTTGGCAATAAAACTCCCCGTTCCCCCGCTAACATTCACATCCCCATCGCGGAAATAACGACGGTTATATTCTAAACCAATTCCAATGCGATCGGTGGGTTCAAATAACACCTGTGCAGACGCCGTATGACTGCCATTAAACAACCCTCGACCTTCACTCGCATCGGCCGCATCTTCATCACTGGCCAAATAGCCAACATTCACCTGAACCTGATCATTAAAGGCATATTTTACCGCCGCCCCTGTTCCTTCCGGCCCTCTAAAGGAAGTCGGGTTATAGCGTCCAAACCGAGACACAGCCCCCGCCCCGGTACTTTGAAAGGGCGTAACGGTATCTTGAATATCGTCTAAGTCCAGACTTTTCACCCCGACATAGGCTTGGGCGCGACCATTGGCTAGAGGAAAACGATAATACAAATCATCCAATTCAAAGCCATCGGTGGTGCCATCGGTACCCGTGCGGGTCATCAGGCTATTATTCAAGCCCACATCACTTAAATTGGGAATATCCTTAACTTCTAGACGGGTTCTCAGCAAGTCTTCCCCGGTAAAACTGGTGTCAAAGTTCAAACGCGCCCGATAGCCGAAATAGGCTTGGGTAGGGTCATCGCTATCGTCGGTATTGGGGCCACCCGCAACATTATATAATGAGCGATCGCCAAAGGTATCCCCAACCTGAAAGATCACCTCTCCGGTGAGTTTAGTCGTTGTCGAAAATTGATTGGCTTCGAGTTCAGCAGTCCGGCTTTCTAAAGCTAAAACTCGTCCCCGAATACTGGCTAATTCTGCGGCAAATTCTTCTTGTAAACGTTGCAAGAGTGCCAAGTCTTCACGAGTGACTAAATTAGAAGTTGCAGCCCCTAAGAGTTCAGTGACTTGATCTAAACAAGCATTCAGTCCGGCAGCGAATTCATAACGAGTTAAAGCCCGATTTCCTTTGAATGTACCATCAGGATAACCCGCAATACAACCATAGCGTTCGACTAGAGATTGTAAGGCTTGAAATGCCCAGTCTGTGGGCTGTACATCAGAGAGTTGGTTAACAGAAGTAACCTGAGATTGAGTTTGACTTTCGGAGGTATATTGGTTGAGTTGGTTAAGGCGATTTGAGTCGGAAACTTGAGCAAATTCTTGAGCGGGTTGATCGGTTTGAGACTCTGCAAATTCGGAGTTTTCAGCCGGAGTTGCAGAGGTTTCTGCGATCGCCCCCGATCCCATCATTGCAGTTATACCCAAAAGAAAGGGGCTAAGTAACCCTAAATGTAAAATTGTTCTAGACACGTCTAATTTCCTCACACGAAACAAATTGAGTTTGATGATTTTTTTGCAGTGAGGAGAAGTGATCAGAGATCAAGAGATGAAAACGAATTAACTTCGGGTTTAAGAAGGTTAAGTCACCCCTAAATCCTTGTCAACTTATCGTTTTGGCTCTCAATCTATGGTTCTGTTAGATCTTCTCTAGCTATTCTTCAACTTTTTTTGAATTAAACAGGATATTTATGAGGGAACTTTTTGTTTTGTAAATCGTCTTTAGATATATAGATTTACCCTCATTTTGAATTAAAAAGCCTTTCTTTGATCACCGTCATTCTCTTTTTTTGTAGGGGTTGACGGACTATTGTTATGACTATAAATAAAAACAAAAAAACCCGGTTTCTTCGAGAAGTCGGGTTTATGGGGGACTTAAAATTAATCAACCGCTAGTTTTAGAAACGGAATGTCGTTCTAAAGGTAGTGACAACAATCGTATCATTTTCATCGGTATGTTCAGGGTCAGTAATAATGAAAACAGCCGGAATCAAAGAAATGTATTCGTTAAGTTGGAAGCGATACAGGGCTTCAATATGAATTCCCGTTTTCTCCTCCTCTAACCGATCGAGAGTGTGATAAACGACCTTCGGTTGCATCCCCACGATAATACCGCCCAAGTCCCC
>NZ_AUZM01000095.1 GCF_000478195.2 Lyngbya aestuarii BL J
TTATGATAGGCAAAATCAACAACAACTTCTCCCTCTTGTTCATAAGCATTCATAAAATGCCACATCCACAGGGGTTCTGTTTCTATCCAAATCGGTTTTTGATCAATATTCTTGCGATGAATTAACCCGATTTTTGTACCATATTCCGGCTTCCATTCAAACGGAAGTCCACCCCCGAGCGCTTGAAATACATTGAAAACTAAAGGACAATGAAAGAAAATAATGTAATTTTCAGTAATTGCTGTATCATGTATTAGGGCGGGAGATTCCATTTCAATGGGAGTTTTCCGAATAATTTTTCCCTGTTTGTCGGCGACATAATACACTAAATAAGGTGCAGCTAACAGAGAATAGCGATAAAAATGTAACTCTCCCGTTATCGGATCAACCTTGGGATGTGCGGTCATTGCTTCTTCGAGTTCGCCATCAAAATCCCACTCTCCTAAAGTTTCTAATTCGCTAGAAATTTGATAGGGTAATCCGACTTCATACAACGCCAATAAATGATCGCCATAGGGTACAATATTAGTATTGGCATAGTTCACAAGCGGCATATTTTGTCGTTCTTTTCCCTCCATATCTTGCTGTAAACTCTTGGTGAGAATCCAGCGATTTCGATAACTGGCTTTTCCTTCTTTGAGATAAACCGCATGAATCATTCCATCCCCTTCTAAGGGATATTGATAATTAGCTGGCTTTAAGTATGGATTAGGGCCATTTCGCATATACATTCCGTTTAAATCTGCGGGAATTTCCCCGGTTATTTTTAAGTGATCAACATCAACTTCCTGAAAAACGGGAGCGTTAATTCCTTGTAAGAAAATGTTATCACTTAACCATTCTTGGGTTGAAATTAATTTTCGACTCGGAGCAGACAAAGCTAACAGAGAATGACCCCCAACAGTCGAAAGAAAAGAGGCGAATGCAGCAGCTTTTAGAAAATCTCGTCTGGAAAAGTTCGACCGTTTCATATTTTAAAAAAATATCTCTAGAGGTGGCTAAGATTTTAAACCAAGAATCTAGAGATCGGAAAAAATATTTATTCTATTTTAATAACAATCTAAATTTTATTTTAATCTGTTATCAAAGATACGATTTTAATTTAATTAAAAACAAATTTAGACTAAAAATTCAGTAACAAATAAAACAAAAATACAAAATTTAAACTAAAATAGGGGATGTAAATTCTCTCAGACAGTCAAATCGCTGCGGCTTCACCCATCCCCTCGACGATTACCTAACTTGCAGTGACATCAACAACCGTTTTTTCGGCATCTACAACCTCGCCTTCAGCGACTTCTGTAGAGGTTGTTTTTTGACTACTCTTGAGACGTTCGAGTAACAGTTGAGAGATTTCTGTTACAAACAAAGTCGCAACAATTCCATCATCAATCCATCCTACAATGGGAATAAAATCAGGAGCAATATCAATCGGACTCAGCAGGTAAAGTAACGTTCCCAGAATCAATACCCAACGGTATTTGGTATTACGGAGGGTGTGACGATACCAGTTATAGAAGGATTGAATTACGTTTTGCATCCGGTTTCCTCGCTTAAATTTCCTATAGTTCTATAATTACAGTTTGTTTGTTTCCTTGGAAGTGTAGATTTTCCCCCCACAATATTCGGGAAGCTACACCCAGTTTCTTTTTGGAATGAATCCCAAAGCAATTGTAGCGCCGCAATTCCTTGCTGCTGTAATATAATAGATGTTATAGGAAAATGGGGGTTGAGTGTTTTGAGCGATCGCATTCAATATTGGAGAAAACGTCAAGCCAAGCAAAAAGCACAAAATCAGCGAATGGTACAGCAAGCCCGTTCACAGTTAGTTGATATTGTTAATGTTCTGGTGGAGAAGTTTCAGGTAACAAAGGTGATTGTGTTTGGGTCATTAGTTAAAGATAAATTTACGGCTGAGTCCGATATTGATCTGGCAGTAGAGGGAATTAATAAAACAGATTTTTTTGCGGCGTTATCTGAAGTCAATCGCCAGACAGACAGATGGGTAGACTTAAAACCCATAGAAGATTTAGACCCTCATTTTCGCCAACGAGTTTTTGAGACAGGAGAATGTATTTATGAGGCAGATTTCAGCAAGTCAAATTCGGGAACTGGTGACTGATATTGAAGTAGAGTTAGAACGTTTAGGACGCTTAGAAAGTGGAATTAATCAAGTTCAACAAGAAATGAGTCGGACTCCAGAACTTGCGGATATTTTTTATGAAAGCGTTGCTTTAAAATTACATAATTTTTATACAGGTTGTGAGCGGATTTTTCAACTAATTGCGTCTGAGTTAAATGGTATATTACCCTCTAGTTATGATTGGCATAAACGACTCTTAAATCGAATGGGAGTTGAACGAGAAGGACTTCCTCAAGTCCTAAGTCAAGATACAATTAACCGCTTACAAGATTATCTTGGTTTTCGACATATTGTTCGCAACCTTTACGGTTTTGAGTTAGATCCAGTTCGACTAGAACGACTAATGGAACAGTATCCTTTTATCTGGCATCAATTTCAAGAAGAAATCCGACAATTTTTGAATGAGTTACATAAATTAGCCGAACAATTAGAAGCAGATGATGAGTTTTAAATTAAATCTAGGAGGTTGCTGAATAAATTTTTGAACGTCCATTTTCGCGGTAAGATAAGTAAAATGTGATCGCACATCATCCATGATAGTTCAGGCGGTGGGTTGGGTTTGAGGTGTGATTTATCAGACAGCGCGATCGCTTTTGATCAAAAGTTGGGTATTTTAAGCAAGTAGGCTGTTGTAGCAACCCCAGTGAGGCAGATATGACCAGTGCAGAACGAGAATACATGGAGTCCCATCAACGCAGTCTCAAGCGTAAACAAAAGTTAATTGCATTAATTGGGACAATTGGGTTTGGTGGTTCAATGTTATTTACCCTTGTTCCTCTGTTTAAGAGTGGCTTACAGCAACAAAATCAACCAGAAATTATAGAAGTTGAGTCTGCTGAAATGCAGTTAAAAGCTCAAGAAAAAGGCTATCAAAGTGTCTTACAGCGAGAACCGAATAACTTGACGGCTTTACAAGGTTTGGTGAATGTTCGGCTACAACTGAATGATACAAAAGGTGCGATTGAACCGTTAGAAAAGTTGGTTGAGTTTAGTCCAGAAAGAGAAGATTACATTGTTCTTTTATCAGAATTAAAACAGCAAATTGGGAAAGAAGTCAACTAGCTTGTAGAACAAGAATTTGAAAGATTGAGACAGAGTACCCCAGGATACTATTCATTATAAATTTGTGAGCCGATTATGAGTCAAAAAATTTTATTATCTACGGATGATCCGGGTGTCGGTGGAGTTGCTCAATATAATCACTCTATTTTGCGTGCATTAGTTAGACATGGTTTTCAAGTAACATCCATTCACCCTTCACCGTATCATCAGGCGTATAGCCAGCTTGTTGCAGAGCAGCAAGAAATGGGTGTGAAGCATATATGGATAGAGAGTTCAGATTCCTGCAAAGATATTGAAAGTTTAAAACATACCCTCAGACAAGAACTAGAACACACTAATTTACTTATTTGCAGCAACTCCAATCCTTTTTCTAATTTATTAGTTAAACAAATTGCTACGGAAATTAATATTCCCTATATTATTGTTGAGGGTTTGGTTGAGCCTCACCTAGCATCTAACTTTCCCAAATATTTAGAACAGTTATCTCAGCACTATACTAAAGCTCGAGCAGTTATTGCTGTTTCTCAAAATAACCTAAGTTTATTACATAAATTTTTTAAACTTCCTAAAAACAAAGGGCAGGTCATCCACTATGGAAGACCTGCAAATTACTTTACGCCTCGTAACTTATCTATTAATAAACGTCTACGACATGATTTTTCTATTCCGTTAGATGCCGTAGTTTGCTTCACCTCTGCTCGTATAGAAAAGCGTAAAGGCTACCACTATCAATTGGAAGCTATTCAAAAGTTGATGCCTACTTCTGTGTGGGATAAACTTTATTTTATATGGGTTGGAGGTGGCGTTTTTGATCCTCAATTTGAAGTTCAACTAAAAGAAAAAGTTAAACAACTAAAAATCACTGACAAAGTTAAGTTTTTAGGGCAGCGAGAGGATGTGTCAAATCTATTGAATATGGCTGATATTTTTATCCTTCCTTCTGAACTAGAAGGAATGCCTTTATCAGTTATGGAAGCGATGTCTAAAGGATTACCAGTTATCGCTACAGCCGTGAGTGGAATTCCTGAAGAGTTAGGAAATACTGGCAAGTTAATTACTGACCCCAAGCACGACCCCGAAGCTACTGTTAGAGAGCTTGTTGAGACTATCACAAACTGGGCAACAGACTTAAACTTGGGGGAAACTATTGGCAAGGCTTGTCAACAGCGATCTGAAAAAATGTTTAGGGAAGAAAAAATGATTAATGAAACTATTCAAGTAGTTGAGCGAGGTTTACTTCCGGAAAAGGATTATGTTTCACCCGGTTTGGTTGTAGTCCAGCCAGATCAGTATTTTCCAAACATGGTTGTAGGAGATCCCGAAAAGTGTCTCTGGCCTTATTTGCGACGAAGTATTCCTCACAACTGGTATGTAGACCAACGACAACCAACAGTAGGATTTCTAAGTCGGGATGAAGCCCATATTGTCTACAACACTGGATTAAAGTTTAAAAATAAGCAAGCCCTAGAAATTGGTTGTTGGATGGGCTGGTCAGCCTGTCATTTAGCCCTCGCTGGAGTAAATTTAGATGTTATTGATCCCCTACTTGAGAGATCAGATTTTTATGAAAGTGTGACAACTTCACTCAGAAATGCTGGAGTTCTTGATCAAATTAATTTAGTAGCAGGTTATAGTCCCAAACAAGTAGAGGAACTGGCAAATCAATTTAAACGGAAGTGGTCGTTAATTTTTATTGATGGTGATCATGAAGCTCCTGGACCTCTCGAAGATGCTATGACTTGTGAAAAGTATGCAGAAGATGATGCAATTATTCTATTTCATGATCTGGCTTCTCCTGATGTAGCCCAAGGATTAGATTATTTGAGAGACCAAGGATGGAATACAATGGTCTATCAAACGATGCAAATTATGGGAGTTGCTTGGCGAGGAAATGTCAAACCAGTTATGCATCAGCCAGATATAAGAGTCAATTGGCAACTACCCGCACATTTACAAGGTTACACAATTAGCAATCTATCTCAAGATTTCTCAGCCAATGAATTTAGAGAAATTCTTAAGATAGTTAGACCTTACACATTATTAAGTGAAGAACGACTTTTCTCTCTTTACTCCTTAGCTAAACAAGTTTGCCTAGAAGATATTCCTGGTAATTTTGTTGAGTGTGGAGCTTACAAAGGAGGCGCATCAGCTTTAATTGCAGCAATCATTAAACGCTACACTTTGCGTCCAAGGCTTTTATACGCCTTTGATACTTTTGAAGGAATGCCTGACCCAACGGATGCCGATTTACATAATGGCATTCCAGCAAATCAAACAGGCTTTGGTGCGGGTACTTTAGATGCTCCTATTCGGGAGAATTTAGATCAAGTTTGCCAGCTTTTAGATGTTAGAGATATTGTTAAGCCTGTTCAAGGTCTGTTTAATGAAACACTTCCTCAGTACAAAAAAGAAATAGGTGATATCGCTTTTCTTCATGCTGATGGAGACTGGTATGAATCAACAATGGATATCTTCAACAATCTCTACGAAAATGTTGTTTTTGGGGGAAATATTCAGGTTGATGACTATGGTCACTGGGAAGGTTGTAAGAAAGCAATACATGAATTTGAGAAACTTCAAGAGGAGTCTTTTAATCTTCATCAGATTGACTACACCGGAGTTTGGTTTCGCAAAGGGGGAGACGTTGAGGATAATGAAGTAAGCTCTTATTCTCCAACTCTTTGTGTAGATGGTGTATTCTTCCAACTTTATAATACTGGAATTGCACGGGTTTGGAAATCTATACTAGAAGAATGGGCTAAAAGTGACTTTGCTAAATATATAGTTGTACTTGATCGAGGTGGAACTGCTCCACAAATTCCAGGGATTCGATATCGACCAATTCCAACATACAGCTATGCAGCCACCGATGCAGATAAAGAAATATTGCAACAGGTTTGTGACGAAGAAGGGGCCGATTTATTCATCTCAACTTATTACACAACCCCCATTTCAACGCCATCCGTTTTCATGGCCTATGACATGATTCCTGAAGTATTGGGAGCAGATTTCAATGAACCCATGTGGCGGGAAAAACATAACGCTATTCGCCACGCCTCCGCCTATATTTCCATCTCAGAAAATACCGCTTCTGATTTGGTGAAATGTTTTTCGGGAATTTCCCCCGAACAAGTTACCGTCGCTCATTGTGGGGTTTCTCCTGTCTTTTCACTGAATAG
Source organism: Lyngbya aestuarii BL J (assembly GCF_000478195.2). Taxonomy (GTDB): domain Bacteria; phylum Cyanobacteriota; class Cyanobacteriia; order Cyanobacteriales; family Microcoleaceae; genus Capilliphycus; species Capilliphycus aestuarii. The sequence goes on from NZ_AUZM01000095.1 coordinate 6,385, forward strand.
TCAAGCCGACATTAATCAATTTAAAATGAAGTATGGAATTACTAAACCTTACTTTATTTTAGTCGGTGCTGGAAGTAACTATAAAAATGCGGGTTTGTTCTTCCAAGCTTTTGCTCAACTCTACAGTAAACAAGGATTTGAAATTGTTTGTACAGGTGGAAGTAGTCTCTGGTTAAGTACAGAATACCGACAGTTTACATCCGGTTGTGTCGTTCATCCTCTCCAACTCAGCGATGAGGAATTAAGTATTGCTTACTCAGGTGCAACTGCATTAGTTTATCCTTCATTATACGAAGGTTTTGGGATGCCTGTAGCCGAAGCAATGGCTTGTGGTTGTCCGGTGATTACTTGTAAAAATTCCTCTATTCCTGAAGTGGCTGGAGAAGCAGCAATTTATGTCAATGAGACAGATATTAATGCAATGGCGAATGCGCTTTGTGAGGTACAAAAGCCCCAAGTTCGGCGTCAACTGATCGAAACTGGACTGCAACAAGCCAAAAAGTTTTCTTGGCAAAAAATGGCCGATATCGTGAGTTCGGCTTTAATTAACGCAACTTTGCAGCGATTAAACTTAAGGGAAATTAACCTGATTATCTTTCCAGATTGGACTCAAGATGAAGAATCTCTCGGTTCAGATTTAGCAGAAGTTATCAAATCTGTAATCACTCATCCTGATAGCAGTCGAATGACTTTGTTGATAGATAATAGCAATATTTCCAACGAAGAAGCGGATTTAGCTCTTTCTAGCATTGTAATGAACCTGATCATGGAGGAAGAATTGGAGGTTGCTGATGAACCAAATATTTCATTGATTGGACAATTGAGCGAGATTCAATGGTCTGCTTTAATCCCTCATTTACAGGGTCGAATTGTCCTAGAACATGAGAATCAAGACGCGATTAAACAAACTCAAGCTGAGAATATTCCAACCGTTGAATTAGACAGTTTAAATAAAGATAAATAACATAAAGATAGAAGGATGCAAGCCTTGCACCCCTACAGTTCACAAAACATCATAGAGTCAGCCATAAAAGTTACAATGGAAATTCCTGATAATATCGTTAATTCCCTGCAACTGCAATCAAAAAATATCTCCGATTAAAACTGCTTTTTTCTTGAAAAGCCATGACATTAACCGCGACTAACAAGCTAACCTTTCTCGAATTTTTAGAACAGTATCCCGATGGTTTCGGACAGTACGAACTGGTAAACGGAGAACTCGTAAAAGTGGAACCCACTCGCGCTCATAAAAATGTGGCTCGGTTTCTAGTTCGTTGCTTTGATCGAGAAAGCGAACGCCTGAATTTAGACTATATTGTTGATAAAGATATCATCATTAAAACCACAACTCAAGAGGGAGAAGAACGGGGAAGAAATCCTGATGTTGGTGTAGTGAAAGCGGAAGTTTGGAATAGCAACGTGCGAACTTATGGCGCGTTAACAGAACCTATTCAACTCGCTGTAGAAGTGGTTTCTACCAATTGGGAAGATGATTATATTGATAAACGAGATGAATATCAACGCTTGGGAATTCCTGAATATTGGATTGTAGATTATTTGGCAATAGGTTCTCGCACCCTTTTAGGAAATCCCAAACAGCCGAAAATTTTTGTTTATCAGTTAGTTGAGGGTGAATATCAAGTCCAGTGTTTTACCGGAAGCGATCGCATTATTTCTTCTACTTTTCCCGAGTTAGAATTAACCTGCGAGCAAGTGTTTGCATCGAGTCAAATTCGGGAGTTATAGTATTAAATAATTTTCGAGAATCTTTCATCGGGAGCGTAGCGAAGCCCTAAAACCGGGGAATAAATTCCCCGTCTAAAAACCCAAGTCCTCTTAAGAGGACTTTATGTATTAGACAGAGATTTTAATCTCTGGCTTTCAAAGTTTCAAAGGCAGAGCCGTTTCATTCTAATCCTAAAACCGGGGAATAAATTCCCCGTCTAAAAACCCAAGTCCTCTTAAGAGGACTTTATGTATATTAGACAGAGATTTTAATCTCTGGCGGGTCTTTCTGGCGGGTCTTTCTTTCAAAGGGAAGCAGAGGGGATCGGAGAGAGGTTGGGGGAGAGGTCAACATCAACCCCGAGAATCTAAATAAATTTGCCACATTTGTTGATAAGCTTTTTCCATCTCACGGGTGAACTGTTTCCCATTCCACAACGGCGCCGTTTGTTTAGATTTTCGCAACTTCCAAGCTACTTGCTGTCTCAACGCTTCATCGGTTCCTAAACGAATACCCCACTCAACATACTCCTCATCGGTCCAAGCAATTCCCTCATTAATTCCCGCATTCACCATCATTGTATAACTATTGCGACTGGCGAACTGTTGACCCACCCGAGTCACCATTGGGACTTCCATCCACAGCGTTTCTAAGGTCGTAGTCGCGCCATTGTAGGGGAACGTATCGAGTACCACATCTGCGATCGCTAAATTGGCTCGATGAATTATCGAACTGGGTACTCCCGATAAAAAGATTAAGCGATCTGGGTTAACTCCCTCATCTTTTGCCAATTGAACAAAGAACTCTTTGACGATATCTTGTTTCTTGAAACCCTTAATCAAAAAATAGCTATTTGGCACTTCTTTGAGAATCTCCATCTGCATTTTTGCAGTTTGCGGGTGGTATTTGTAACCCGTCTGAGAACTGAGATAAATCACCGCATCACCGGGAATATTTAGGTCATCCCGTCGCAACGTTGGTACCCCAACTTCAAAACCATCCACTGCAATATAAGTTTGGGGAAGTCGCCAAATCTTCTCGCTGTAATAGTCCTGAGCATTTTCAGGTAATACATAGGGATCGGCAATATAGTAGTCAATATTTTGCACTTCTGAAGCATCCCAACCCAACCACGTCACTTGAACAGGTGCAGGTTTCACTGCCATAATCTCACAAGTTACATCGAGAGTAATACTATCAAGATCGATAAGAATATCAATTTCATCCTCGGAGATTTTATCCGGAATTTCTCCAGAACCCATCGGAAACTCATAGGCTGTATAAGCTTGATTCACATACCAATTTTGCAAACTATCTTCTCGACCTTTTGCATTAATTAAATAAGCATAAATTTGAAACTTTTCTCGGTTATGATGGTGAAATAACCATCTTGCCAACCATCCCACCGAATGATTTCGCAGACAATGAGAAAGATAGCCAATTCTCAAGGGTTTATTCGGATCTTTAATAGATTGACGGGATGCAAATTTTTGTTTGTATTGCTTAACCGCAGAATCAGCATAGTTTTCAATATTCTTTTGACAGATTTGAGCAACTTGTTGTCGTAGTTTATTATTAACCTGCGGCTCATCTCGTAAATAAGCAGGAAAAAATAGAGTTGAAAATAGGCGCATTGTCACTTCTTGAGTGAGTTCACTTGGATTGAACTCTATCAAAGACTCGACCAAAGTTTCATGGCGTTCTAAAATAGAACTGACTTCAGCCACATATCCACCACCCGCAGACATTAAGCCTCTTAAAATTAAGTGATTTGCATAAACTTTATCCGCTAAATCTTCAAGAGCCGCATAACAATACTTTGCAAGTTCAATCCCTTTTTCAAGATTTTCTGCTTTTTGATAAAGAGTTGTTATCAGAAACAAAACCGTTGTATTTTCCGGTTCCAACTGGAAAGCCAATTCAGCATATTCAACTGCTAACTTGGCCTGATTATGAGTCATTGAAATTTTATTCGCGGTTGTTTTTAATAAATCGATCAACTCGCTTTGATCGGAAACATAAGGTAGACAAGCTTTAGTGAATTCTAAAGATTGAGGATCTAAAGGGGCATAATTTAGAACTTCTTTTAAAACTAAGAACAGCAATTGACTATCAATTTCTGCTGCTTCTGAAGGGGACTGAAGCCGCTCAAAAACTCCCCACGAAGTGAGTTCTTCTCCGGTATAGGTTTTGAGTAAAACACTCAGCCCAATTAAACTTAATATATTATTGATATCTGTGGGATCAATCTCTCGGATATGTTGCCGAATTGCCCAAGCCACAGCCCAATCTTCTAAATATTCTCGCCGTTGAGCTTCCTTTTTTAAGACTTGGATTAATTCTGTTGTCCATTGTTCAACTTCCTCCGCTTCCCCCTCCGCCATTGCAAACAGCCAAGTTGTCTGTGCTTCAGCTTCCTCTCCCTGCAACAGCATCATCAGCCCCAAATTCCAGTAATGGGATCGAACATCGGGTTCAGTCTCGATAGCGGCTTCGTACAGACGGCTTGCTTGTAGATAATTTCCATCGAGTAGACATTGATTGGCTTGTTGTTGCCAATTCGGGGTTTCTGAGTTAGAAGAAGACATGGTTTGAAATACTTAAATGTTTGAATGTTTGCTTGGATTGCCCCCCTAGCTTTGCCCCCCTAACCCCCCAATTCTGGGGGGAATGCCCCCTGTCAGGTGAATTCTACTATATTTCTGCTCCCCTCTCTCAATTTTGGGAGAGGGGTTGGGGGAGAGGGCGATTAGAATGGGGATTACTCCCTTCTCTCAATTTTGGGAGAGGGGCTGGGGGTGAGGGCAATAGCAACTTAGAAGGCTCCTTCGCCCCCTAAATCCCCCGCCCCCGTGACCCCCAATAATGGGGGTAGCTGGGGGACTTTGAAATTTGGGGGTAGCTGGGGGGAAATCTGCTTCTACTATTTGGAGAATGTGGATGAGAACGGTTTGCAGATCGCTGAGAACTTCTTCATTGCTAAATCTTAATACTCGATAACCAAAGGATTGAAGATGGTTTGTCCGAGCATCGTCATAAGCTTTTTGCTGAGTATGAATGTCTCCATCAACCTCAATAACTAACTTGCACGATGGACAATAAAAGTCAACAATAAACTGTCCTACAGGATGCTGACGGCGAAACTTGAGTCCTGCTAGTTGACGACTACGCAAAGCATTCCATAACTTCGCTTCAGCCGGAGTTAAATTTTTCCGTAAAGAACGAGCCGCCTGCTCGGTTTGCGGATTAGTTCCACGAATTCTAAGAGAGTCTTTTGACATAAGTAGAGTAAATTAGACGGAAGAATCAAAACCCCTCATTATTCTAAGTCTCCTGCCCCCGTGACTGCCAATTCTGGGGATTACTCCCCTCTCTCAAGGTTGGGAGAGGGGTTGGGGGAGAGGGCAATAGGGATTTAGAATACCCATCTAGCCCCCTAACTTTGCCCCCCTAACCCCCCAATTCTGGGGGGAATGTTTTTGAAAATCCCTTATTTATTCAAGTCCCCCATTTCTTAAAGCCCCCAATCTACCCCCATGATCAAAGCCCCCAATTTTGGGGGTTTGGGGGCGGGATCACGGGGGCAGGGGTTTGGGGGCAGGGAATTTAGGGGGAATTTTCCCAATTCACATCAGAAGAAAATCAAACTCTACAAACAAAAAATAAGGGGGTAGCAACCGCCACCCACCTAAACTAACAGTAAATTGTCTCAAATCACGATCAACCTAAACATCTGTCATACCACCAGGACAAGTGGGATCAGGACTATTTAGTTGAACAACGTCAACTACAGCAATCTCAGTCGGGTCTTCACCTGGTTTGAGTGTTTGGCAGAGCATACTTCTTGATGTTGTTTCTGACTCACTAATACTGATTAAATAGACGGCTCCCAGATAGGAGCGAATAGCATCTCCCGTAGCGGTTGCTTTACAGTTAATTCCCCCATCACCTGGATCAGCGCATACATAAGAGAAATTCTCTGTTGCCGTCTTGATACCCACACCGAGAGATGCAATATCGCTAGTGAATTTACTGTTTTCAGTGTAATATGCTTGCTGACCTTTATTGATTGCACTCAGGTATTGTTTGGCTTCAGACTCTTTCGCTTTATTCGCTTGGTTGAGGAAAGAAGGCAAAGCGATCGCAGACAAAATACCGATAATAATGATTACAACGAGAAGTTCAATTAGGGTGAAACCCTCTTCTTTTTTTCTCTTAGCAACGTGTTGTAAGAATTTTGCTTTAAATTCAGTCTTCATAGTAGTTTCTCCTTGGGGTTAGGATAATGGATATCTTGTTTTCGTATCCCTAACTTACCCAGTCACTTTCCGTTTCATATCACCCCTCAGAAATTTTTTTAGTTTTTTAGGCGGAACGCTCCAAAAGCACATACAGAAAGGGATCGAGGTCACTCAAGAGTTCCTTCACTTGCTCAAAACCCGTTTGCTGACTCATGGGTTCGAGGGTGATGGGGTCAACGGGTCGGATTTTTTGCCATCGTTCTACTAAACGCAGAAAGGGTTGGGGTTCATCCCAGAGGGGAAGCAAACAAGCCACCACATCACTTTCTTGATGAAGCGCAACCAGAGTCGGGAGTGAAACGTATTTACTCACCTCAAAAGGTCGCCGAGTTTGGACACATTGAATTAAATCTTCTTTGGCTTTAGAATGTCTCAGTTGCGGATGTAGATGAACAGTGACGGAGTTCCAGTCGCGATCGCTCCATTCAGAAACAGGTTCAACTGGATGAGCCGCGTCAGGATAACCACACCAAAAGTCTAACAAACGGTGAACCGGGTTCAGTAGTTCAAACAGATGAAGTTGGTCTTCTGTGGAAAGTTCGGGTAAACTCATCGCCAGAAATGCAGGTAAATTATCCGGTTCTTTAAACAACCCTGTTATATCCCAATAGCGCCAATTCACCATACTGATAAATTCAAGTTCAGCCTCTCTCAACGCCGCAAAAAGTTCGGGAATTGTTGAGCCTTTATCCCCCATTAATAAGTGGTTCGCCAGCATTGCTTCGTCACTGTCTTTGACTCTTTGGTTCCAAGTTTGCATTTTGATCAACACCTGATCCTTGAGAGCCTCCATCGTTTCTCTAGCGACTTCTATCTCCATTTCTCCCGGACTTTCATTCATCAAACCCATAAACTTAAACAGGTCTTGCGCTCGATAATAAACCGCTCTCTGAAAGGAACTATGAAGATTTGTTCTAAGAATTCCTTCTGGCTTTAACACTGTTTTCATTGCCTTCAGTCCTTCGACAATATCCGGCAACAAATACAGCACCTCATCGGCGTTAATATAGTCAAATTCTAACCCAAGCTGAGGCAATTCTTCTATAGAAATCGCGTGAAATTCGCAGTTGGTAAAGCCGTAATGTTCTAATCTTTTCTGAGCCAAATCAACGGATTTTGCCGACAAATCAATCCCGACAATTTTCGCGCCGGGGTTGGCTTCCGCGAGAACTAACGATTTATAACCGCTCCCGCAACCCGCATCTAGAATAACTTTTCCTTCGGTATTAATAACTTTTTGATTTCTCAAATAATAGGACGTAACTAAATTATGAACGTAGAGAATATCATAAGACTCTTTAGGAGATTTTTCTAAGGGAATTTTCGGATAGGGTGCCGAGTCAAATTGTTGACGAATCTTTTCAACTAATTCTGGATCTTTTGGTTCCATTGTAAATCAACTCCAAATACTTTTAACCCGAAAAACTATAAATATTATCCAAATTTGTCTCTGTTCTGTTTAACTGTTAATCCCCCTAAATCTCCCGCCCCCGTGACTCCGCCCCCAAACCCCCAATTTTGGGGGCTTTGATAATGGGGGTAAAAGGGGAACTTTCTTATTCCCCCCTTTCAAAGGGGGGTTAGGGGGGATAAAGAGGGTTAGGGGGGATAAAGAAAGCTTGGTGGAGGTACAGAACTAACAAAATCGAAAATTGAGATTAAGTGATAAAATCTGTACGAATACAGCGACTCAAACCTGATTTTACCGTTTAACGTGTCTTCATGGATAATAAAGTCGGATTCATCCTCAAAGTCTTATTACTCTCAGCAGCAGTATCAGTTCTGATCAAATACATAGGGCCATCTCTATCGATTCCGTTATCAGTCACAAATACTTTAATTGCTGTCTTTTTCCCGAGTATTGCGATCGCTTTGGTGTTTCTGTGGCGAAGTACCCGCTCTTACAGCGAACAGTGATAAATTATCAATGATCAATCTTCTGGTGTCCCCTATAACCCCTCTAACCTTCTGACTTGGTGACTTATTTCCTACCGTGAACTTTGGTCAATGGCTGGGCTTTTATGCGATTATCGCCTCTATATACATCCTGTGGCAAGTCCGACAAGCTATTTTGCTTGTTTTCGCCGCAATTGTCCTAGCAACCGTTCTCAACCAATTATCACGCGGATTTCAACGGTTGAAAATTAAGCGATCGCTAGCGGTTTTCCTCTCAGTGAGCTTATTTGTTCTCTTTTTTACGTTTTGATCAGAGAAATCCTAATTAGAGATATTCTAGATGGATGGAAAACCCAAAATCAGGGGTGATTTCAAGGTGAAAACTGTTCCCTGTTCCCGCTCTAAAAATAATGAGAACGATCGCTGAGATTAATGATAAAATCCGCACTTCATCTGCTGTGGTGTTGACGGTAGAAGAAGTCAAAGCCCGAGTCGTTGAAACCAGTGTGACTCAAGTGGCTCAAGAGGTTGATGTGATTACCACTGGTACCTTTGAACCGATGGAATCATCAGGAGCGATCATTAACCTTGGACAAACTGATCCGCCGATTAATATTCGCAACTGTTGGCTGGATGGAGTGCAAGCTTATAGTGGGTTTGGGGCGGTAGATTTGTATCTGGGTGCCAGTCAAATCGTCGAAAATGGGGATGAATCCGGCGATCGCGGAGGGGGACACGTAATTGAAGATTTAATCGCTGGAAAGCCTGTTTCGCTGCGTTCAACGGGATTAGTCTCGGACTGTTATCCCCGCAATTCCTTAGAAACAACGATTAGCCGCGACACCATTAATCAGTTTTATTTATTTAACCCTCGCAACCTGTATCAAAATTTTATTGTTGGGGTGAATGGAGGCGAGCGCCAACTCTTTACCTATCTCGGGCCATTACAACCGCGTTTAGGCAATGCCGTCTATTCTAATCCCGGAGCCATGTCACCGCTTCTCAACGATCCAGACTTAGAAATGATCGGGATAGGCACCCGAATTTTCCTCGGGGGTGGAATTGGTTATATTACCTGGGAAGGCACCCAACATTTCCCGTTACAGAAGCGTTTACCCAACCGTACCCCCATTGGCCCGGCGGCAACCTTAGCAGTCGTGGGGGATGCAAAACAGATGAATCCCTATTGGGTACGAGGGTGTTACTTCAAAAACTACGGGCCATCGATGATGATTGGGATGGGGATTCCTTTACCTGTATTGAGCGAAGAAGTGGTTGCTCATTGTGCAGTTTTGGATCAAGATATTGTTGCCCCTGTGGTAGATTTTTCTATTCCTCGGCGAGTTCGTCCGACATTTGGCTTAGTGAGTTATGCTCAACTCAAAAAAGGTCGAATTACGATTGAGGGTAAACCCGTGCGGACTGCTCCTGTCGCCAGTTTAGCGCGTTCTCGTCAAGTCGCCCAACAACTCAAACAATGGATTGAATTGGGGCAGTTTACCCTCACCGAACCCGTTGCTTCTATTCCCATGGATAGAGCCTTTATCCCCCAAGATGTCTGGGGATCTCAGATCAATCTTGACTAAGAATTAGCTACAGAAGCAAGTGAGCAAACTCAAGGGAAAAGTAGAACCGTTAATTAATTATCTGTCTTGGGTTTGGGCTTAATCGGCTTAGAGACTGGCCCCGAGCGAGTGGAAGTCGAAGTTGCCGTTCTGGGCTTGACTGGAGGACGAGAGGAACGAGAAAAGTTATCTCGTCTGTCTCCACCACCTCGGTATGATCCTCGACCTTGAAAGGATTTTCTCCCTTTTTTAACTGGAATCAAGCCAATATCGTGACTTTCTTGAATCACCAAATTGTCTTGTTCAAGTTGAACGTGTAAATCCCAGAAATGACCGACAGCTTTAGGCCCGGCCAAACCATCTAATTTGAGTTTAAAGAACTTGGGCTTGTCTTGATCAGCCCGAGAGGATTGACGAATCTTGACAATAATGTATTTTTCCTCGTCTTGAGACTGGTAAACGACTTCACCCCGAATTGAAAAATAGCCATGTTCGATCTCGCTTAAGGCATTGGGATCAATTTCAGAAGTTAAGGTTTCTGCCTCAACTGGAACCGCCTCGGGAGTTTCTGGGGATTGGTCAGTGGTTTCTGTAGAGGGTGAATCGTCTTCATTTTCATTGTCTTCATTGTCTTTTTTCAGGGTTTCAGGTTCCCAAACCCCCATGATCTGAACGTGTAAGTTATCCTGTTTTTGACGAGTTCGCGGATAAACAACCCATAGATGCTCTTGGTCAAGGTCAATATGTTTTTTAACTAAACTCATCACTCGACCGAGAAGAACCGCATCAATGACCGTTCCATCTGGGGTGAGTAAAATTCCCTGGGTAAATTGATCTTGCGAAGCGGTGTATCGACCCCGAACCAAGCCAATTGCCCGATATTGTCGCGGTTCACTCGGGGGGGGGATTGGATGCCAAAGACGACTCTCTCCATCAAGGATCTGATCCTCGTTTGTCGAGGAATCGTCATTGGAGACTGAAGTTTCAGATTGAGGTTCAATCGCAATATCCAAAGATGAATTTTCGGATATTGCATTCTGATCCGATGGGGGAAGCTCACTCATTGGCTTTGCACTCATGGGCAGATCTTCGGACATATCAACGGCAGGCTCGCTGGATTGAACCGGATGAGATTGGGAGGAATTAGGCATTTGGGAGGATCGATTCGGAGAAGGACTCATAGAACCTGATAGCAGCACACACACATCCCTTTTGGGAGGAATATTAAAATATTCAGTGGATACACAACCCGATCAGAGACACTGAGTTGAAGTTTGACATTGAACTGTGACCCATCGACGGGAGGGGAGACGGTTTAGAACTATACTCCGACTCCTGTACAGTTTAGGATACGTGGCAGAAAACTCGACAGAACAGTTGTTTGTAAACGATTGTCAGTGGACTGAGTTGAAGTCGCAGGCGATCGCTATCAAAGTTTTGTCGATTTGCCTATTTTACTGAATCCATTTGCTAAACGGAGAAATCCGAATGCTTTTGACAAACCTCTACTCAGCAAATACCTTTGATCAATGTTAATTGATAGATATTTTAAGTGATGGGTCTGCTACTATGTTAGCTGCAAGGCACAAGTTGCTTGATCAAACTTTAGAGCTAAATATCTGTAGCTGCTGAGATCGCAGGGATTTAATTTTTATGGTGGACAAACGTCGTGGGTTTATTGGTGTCATATTGGTTCTGTCTCTGATTGCTTTTGTCGGATTCTCTATGGGGCCGATTATTGGCAGTCTAATCGGAGCAAACCGTTCTAACACGCAAACTACGCCCACCCCAGCTCAAACGGCTCAAGCCAAACAAGCAGATTTAGAGGCTCAAGCACGAGGCTATGAATTGGTTTTGCAGCGAGAACCTGATAATGAAACGGCTCTGCGAGGATTTCTGCAAGCTAAATTAGAATTAATCAGCATGGGTCAGGGCGATGTCACCGATGTTGTCGAGCCTTTACAAAAACTTTCCCAAATGAATCCGGAGACAAATGAATATAGCATCTTACTTGCTCAGTCTCAACAATATACGGGCGATCTCGAAGGTGCAGCCCAAACCTATCGTCAAATTCTGACTCAACAACCCGGACAAATTCAAGCCCTACAAGGGTTAGTGAATTTGCTGCTGACTCAAAAACGCCCGGAAGCTGCCATTGGATTATTACAAGATACAATCAAAGCTGCTCCACAAGCCAATCAAGCTCAACCAGGTACGATTGATGAGACTTCTGTGCAGTTGATTCTTGGACAAGTCTACGCCGAACAAAAACGCTACGATGAAGCGATCGCGATCTATGATGAAGCGATGCGGAATAATCAAGAAGATTTTCGTCCAGTTCTCGCTAAAGCAATCGTTCTCAAAGATCAAGGGAATCTCGAAGAAGCAGAACCCTTATTTGGGAAAGCTTCAGATTTAGCCCCAGCGCCATATAAAGATCAAATTCAACAAGCCGCAGGTGTTGTGAGTCCTCCTCCTGGTGAAGATACTTCTGAGACTCCCAGTGATACTCTAAACGAGACTCAGCCAGAAGCGGTGGAAAATACCGAAGAAGTTCCCGAACCCACAAATTAAAAGACTCAGAAGTTAGAAGTTATAGCAGGTCGCACTGGTATATTTACAAATGCCCTGAACGAAGAATAGCCAAAAGCCTGACTATACCTAACTTTCCCCCCCCCTCTTGCCTTTTGCCTTTTGCCATATGAGCTCTTGCCTAGCGCGAAGCGCTATAGAAGTTAGAAGTTAGAAGCCAGATGTCAGGGGACAGAGAAAAATGATCATTCATCATTCATCCATCTTTGGGGTAAACGACCCATCGCCAACGCATAGCTTATGGCGTGGGCTTTATCCCTAACCCACTCCCATCAGGAAACAACGATAGTTGCCCCTCTAGTTGACAGGAATAAGTCGAGATTTCGGGCAGGTTTACAACTACCCCTAGTTGAGCAATATTCAATGCTCCATTTACATCAGCATCATGTTCAAAACCACAAAACCCACATTTAAAAACTTTCCCTTTCCGGTAAGATTTTCCCGGTTTGGGGTGGA
>NZ_AUZM01000096.1 GCF_000478195.2 Lyngbya aestuarii BL J
ATCTTCTTTGCGAGACAAGACTTCCTACATAAACTGTCTCGCAAGATTGTCAACGAGAACCAAGTGATAATCGCTGAAAATCTTAATGTAAAGGGTATGGTACGCAACCACAATCTAGCCAAAGCAATTAGTGATTGTGGTTGGGGAAAGTTCTTGAATTTTGTCAATTACAAAGCAAAACGGGACGGAAAAACCTACCTAGAAATAGATCGGTTTTTTCCGTCCTCAAAGACTTGTAATGTTTGTCTGAATGTTGTTGAAAGTCTGCCACTTGATATTCGTCATTGGGAGTGCAATCATTGTCACACCCAACATGATCGTGATATCAACGCGGCAATCAACATCCGAGATGAAGGCTTGCGAGTCATTGCGGGGCGTATAAACTGCGCGGGAGACCCACGCAGACAGCCCCTTGCCTCTGGGATGGAGGCGACTGCCAGTGGAGGAAGTATAAGACCGAACAAAGGACGAAAGTCTTCTGTCCGGCAACTTCCGCTCAATGATCAATCTAATGATGCTTCGACCAAGGTTGATCAAAAAGCTGGAAGCCTACGCTCCCAAGCGAAGCGTCTGCGTAGGTAGTTCACGGAGTGAAGTTTTACCCCCCGGAGAATCCATGACGATTGTCATTGATGATAGTCGCGAAGATTGTCTTTACGACTTCATGGGCGTTTTAGGGCCAAATGCAGAGGGAACCGTCGGAGAAGGGGCTTTAATTCAATCCGGTGTCAGTGTGTGCGATGGTGATACTTACGAATATTATGAAGATTAGTCTAATTTTTAACTACTGAGAAAGCCCACGCACAAACGTTGCTGTATTCGTGACATCACTGGGAATATAAATCATTTTGTAGTCCTCAATCACAATTTTAACCTGTTTTTCAACCGTTCCCAACGCCTCTAAAACCGCTTGAGAATTATTAAAGCGCGCACCACATAAACCGTTCATCTCCCTTTAACCGAGGGAGTTTATTTTCTGTGCGTTTATCAACGTATAAACAAGGACTCCCCTGTTGACTTTCACCAATTAAAGTATTCTGCTTGTAAGTCCCGCTAACGGTTACTTCGCCGTCAAACGTTACTTCCTCAACCCAACGATTTTCATCAAAAGGACGAAGATCTACTTTGACCACATCCAGCCCAAGAAACCGTTCTTTTTGTTGAATTTCCACTGGGTCAAAAATATTAGAATTTGTTTGGTTTTGGGAGTTCGCCCGATAAACGATAGTAACCGACATAACCACAGCTAAACTCACAGCAACAACGGGATAGAAAACTCTTTTTCTGAACATATTAACCCAGACCTTAAAAAATCATCTGATTCTCTCCATCCTCTACAAAAATCAGCAGAAATTTCCGTAAAAGTTGAGAAATTACAGATTAACTCTCTCGGTCTTCTGGCTTTATGGCAAAATGTTAAGAGCAATTCAAAACGCTTACATTGTCTGCCTGCCCATGACCTCAACTATCCCCAACCTCCCAAGCCAATACGACTCCTCGACCACCGAAGCCAAATGGCAAAGTTACTGGGAAGAAAAACAAACCTTCAAAGCTGACCCCAACCATCCAGGCTCACCCTACTGTATAATGATTCCGCCCCCGAACGTTACGGGAAGCCTCCACATGGGTCACGCTTTCAATAATTCCTTGATTGATACCCTGATTCGCTATCATCGCATGAAGGGCGACAATACCCTCTATCTTCCCGGAACCGATCATGCTAGTATTGCGGTTCATAGCGTGATCGAACGACAACTTAAAGAAGAAGGAAAAACCCGTTTTGACTTAGGACGAGATAAATTTTTAGAACGGGCTTGGGAATGGAAAGAACAATGTAGCGGTACAATTACAGGACAACTGCGACGTTTGGGAATTTCAGCCGACTGGACACGGGAACGTTTTACCCTCGATGAAGGGTTGGCGAATGCGGTGATTGAAGCGTTTGTTCGGCTGTACGAAGACGGGCTAATTTATCGCGGTCAATATATGGTAAATTGGTGTCCGGCGAGTGAATCTGCGGTGTCGGATGTTGAGGTCGAAAATAAAGAAGTTCAGGGGAATTTGTGGCATTTTCGCTATCCGTTAACCGAAGGGAATGGTTATGTGGAAGTCGCAACAACTCGCCCCGAAACGATGTTGGGAGATACCGCAGTTGCAGTTAATCCTAATGATGAACGCTACAAAAAGTTAATCGGAAAAACGGTAACTTTACCGATTATGAACCGGGAAATTCCGATTATCGCCGATGAATTTGTTGACCCGGAATTTGGAACAGGTTGTGTAAAAGTTACACCCGCCCACGACCCGAACGATTTTCAAATGGGTCAGCGTCATCAACTGCCGATGATTAATATTTTAAATAAAAACGGTTCGTTGAATGAAAACGCCGGAATGTTTGAGGGACAAGATCGATTTGTCGCCCGAAAAAATGTGGTTAAACAGTTGGAAAAAGAGGGATTTTTAGTTAAAATAGAAGATTATAAACACAGCGTTCCCTACAGCGATCGCGGAAAAGTTCCCATCGAACCGCTATTATCAACCCAGTGGTTTGTTGAAATTCGCCCCCTCGCGGATAAGGCGTTAAATTGTCTAGATAATGAAGATAATCCTGGTTTTGTCCCCGAACGTTGGATGAAGGTTTATCGGGATTGGTTGGTGAAGTTAGAAGATTGGTGTATTTCCCGTCAATTGTGGTGGGGACATCAAATTCCGGCTTGGTATGCGGTTAGTGAAACCGATGGAGAAATTACCGATAATACCCCGTTTGTTGTTGCCAAAACTGAAGCAGAAGCCGTTAAAAAAGCCACTGAAAAGTTTGGCAAAGACGTTAAACTCCAACAAGAACCGGATGTATTAGATACTTGGTTTTCATCCGGTTTATGGCCGTTTTCAACGTTAGGATGGCCGGAAGAAACGGCAGATTTAGCAACTTATTTCCCGACAAATACCTTATCAACGGGGTTTGATATTATCTTCTTCTGGGTCGCCCGAATGACGATGATGGCGGGATATTTTATGGATCAAATGCCGTTTAAAGCTGTTTATATTCATGGGTTAATCCTGGATGAAAACGGTAAGAAAATGTCAAAAACTGCCGGAAATGGAATTGATCCGTTGTTGCTGATTAATAAGTATGGAACGGATGCGGTTCGTTATACACTCATTAAAGAAGTGATTGGGGCGGGTCAAGATATTCGTCTAGAATATAACCGTGAAAAAGATGAATCTGCTTCCGTTGAAGCCTCGCGCAACTTTACCAATAAAATTTGGAATGCGTCTCGGTTTGTAATGATGAATCTGGAGGGAAAAACTCCCCAACAGTTGGGAAAACCGGATCACGAAAAGTTAGAATTGTGCGATCAATGGATCTTGTCTCGTTTCCACAAAACCGTTAAACAAACCTGTGAATATTTGGAAAGTTACGGGTTGGGAGAAGCGGCGAGAGAACAATATGAGTTCATCTGGGGCGATTTTTGTGACTGGTATATTGAACTGGTTAAACCCCGTTTACAAGGCGAAGATACTGAATCTAAACTGGTCGCCCAACAAACTTTAGCCTACGTTTTAGAGGGAATTATGAAGCTGTTGCATCCGTTTATGCCCCATATTACCGAGGAAATTTGGCATACTTTAACTCAAACGGGCGAAGAAACTTGTTTAGCGGTTCAGTCCTATCCAGAGTTAGAAACGGGTTCTCTTGGTGCGCGTTCCTTAGCGGATGAAATATCCGCAGGGTCGCACCGCTTAATTAATGATGAATTGGAAACCGAATTTGAGTTAATTTTTGGAACCATTCGGACGTTAAGAAACCTGCGGGCTGATTCAGATATTAAGCCTAAAGTTAAGATCACAGCAATTCTACAAAGTGAGAATGCCAAAGAACGGGAGATTTTGACAAAAGGTGAGGATTATCTGAAAGATTTAGTCAAGATTGAAACATTGAATATTACCGATACTTTACCCACAGATTTGGGTCAAACGATAGCGGGTGTGATTGGTACAATTCAGGTTTTAATTCCATTGGCGGGTGTTGTTGATCTGGCTAGTTTACAAAAACGAACTGAGAAAAAATTAGCAAAAGTTGAAAAGGAAATTGAATCAATTTCTAAGCGATTAAACAATAAAAATTTCGTTGATAAAGCTGATCCCGCAGTTGTTCAAGCGGCGAGAGATTCGTTAGCTGAAGCGGAAAAACAAGGGTCAATTTTACGCGAACGTTTACAACAACTTCAGTCGAATTCCTAACTGAAATTGGTTGAATTTTTGACAAGGAAGGGCGCAAGCCTTGCGCCCCTACACGCCCTTTCCGAAGTAATATACATTCTGTATTATTTTAATTGATAAACTTATCTATTCCCATATAACAAGTGAAATAATTTGGAATTTTTGAGAGTTTTTTTAGAATATTTTCTGGAATTTGACTGCTAAGATTGTGTAGTGAACGGATGAACCATTAGAACTCATTCAACCTGCTATGATGAATAACCGTGAAAGAATTGGTCGGTGCTTAGACTTATTAAAACAGGGTTTATATCCTTATTTTGAACAGTGTATGAGGGAAGCCTATGGGGGTCAATGGCTTTCTCAAGCTGAAAAAGCGTTATCAAAAAATGCCACCTTAAAACGAACCTTTGAAGACACTTTAAAAGAAGATGTTTCTGTTATTCTAATTATTGTTAATAAGCGATGGGAAAAAGTATTTAAGCCTCATTTATCTTATGCAGAAAAAGCTTTAGCAAGTGAATTAATTGAGGTTCGCAACAAATGGGCGCATCAAGTTTCTTTCTCAACAGAAGATACCTATCGCGCTTTAGATAGTATGTCCCGGCTATTAAATGCGATCAGTGCGGCGGAACAAGAAACGTTAATTAATCAGCATAAACAAGAAATTTTTAAACGTTTACTCAAAGAACAATCCCGACCCGATCCGAGTCAAATCTCTGGTGAAGAATCTTACATTCGAGACCGTTTAAAAGATCTTCTAGAGAAAATCCCCTTTCAAGATGCTAGACTACTTCAACGGGCTTTAACTCATCGTAGTTATGTTTTTGAACATCCAACAAAAACTGAGGGTGATAATGAACAGTTAGAATTTTTAGGAGATTCTGTATTAAACTTTTTAGCCGGTGATTATCTCTATAATCAATATCCAGGTCGAAAAGAAGGAGAACTTACCACTCGTCGTTCTAAATTAGTGGATAATTATCAACTTGCTGACTTTGCAACTGGATTAGATTTAGGGGAGTGGATACAGTTAGGGAGAGGAGAACAATTACAGGGCGGTAGAACAAAACCTTCGCTTCTCAGTAACACATTTGAAGCCGTTATCGGTGCTTATTATTTAGACTCTGGAATTGAAGCGGTACGAGAATTAATAAACCCGTTTTTTGAGTCGGTTGATACTGGAACAATTGAAAATAGTATTATTGATCGGCAAAATCTGACCAATGTTAAAGGACTTTTGCAAGAATGGGCGCAAACTCAGAATCTCCCCATTCCCGAATATGTTCTGGTTGATGAAATGGGGAACGATCACGAGAAAACTTTTGAAGTTCAAGTTATCATTAATGGAGAGTTTTACGGTGAAGGAACTGGAAAAAAGAAAAAGGAAGCTGAAAAACAAGCCGCTATCGATGCGCTTCGGCGTTTAGGTTTGCTATAGTCTTTGATATTAATAACATGGATTGGTTAAAAAGCTATTGATGATTTTTTCGGTAGAGAAATAAATTTAAGATTCTGTCTTGGGAGAGTAGATCGAATCCCAACAATAGCGTAAAAAAGCAAATTAAGTCAGCAAAGTTGAGTGATTATGAGTTTTCAAGACAAAGTTGCTATTGTTACAGGAGGCGGTCGGGGAATTGGAAAAGCGATCGCCCAACATCTTCTCAAGGTTGGCGTGAAAGTTGCGATCGCAGAAATAGACTCGGAAGCCGGAAACGCCACGGAAACAGAATTGAGTTCGTCGGGAGAAATTAAGTTTATTCAAACCGATATTTCCAACGAAGAATCCGTTAAAAATGCCATCCATCAAACGATAGAACGATTTGGTCGTTTGGATATTTTGGTGAATAACGCGGCGATTTCCGATCCGGAAAATAATCCGATTGAACAGTTAAGTTTAGAACATTGGAATCAAGTGTTAACCGTTAATTTGACTGGTGCTTTTCTCTGTACAAAATATGCAGTTCCCCACTTACGAAAATATCAAGGTACAATTCTCAATATTGCTTCAACTCGGGCTTTTATGTCTGAACCGAATACCGAAATTTATTCAACCGCAAAAGGGGGTTTAGTGGCTTTGACTCACGCTTTAGCCAACAGTTTAGGGCCGGATATTCGGGTGAATTGTGTGAGTCCAGGTTGGATTGTGACCTCAGAAGATCAACAATCTCAACTCACCCCAGAAGATCATCAACAGCATCCGGTTGGACGAGTCGGACAGCCGAAAGATATTGCAGCGATGGTTGTTTATTTAGCTTCAGAAGAAGCGACTTTTATCACAGGTATCAATGTTGTTGTTGATGGAGGAATGACCCACAAAATGATTTATGTCTAAAATCAACTCAAGGCGAAGAATGACTCCTATAGCAGTCCGCGTTGGTCTGTTCAATAGTTGGAAACCATTAAAGTTAACTGTGAAAAGTTAGGGAACAGTCTTTACAGTGACGAATTATCAATTATCAATTATCAATCTTCCCCATCTCCCCATCTCCCCATCTCCCCACCTCCCTATTGCCTACTATACCTCTCCCACAAGTGCCACTTCTGTGGCAACCTAAACAGTAGGAGAAAAAATATTTTGAAATCTCTGCTACAGCAATCAACAACTCAATTATGCAAACTCTACCCCGTCCTACAGAAGATTCAACCCCCTCTCAACCCGGTATTGACACGAAGATCCATCGCCGCAAAACCCGTCCCGTCCAAGTTGGAAATGTCACCATCGGGGGCGGTCATCCGGTGGTCGTGCAATCGATGATTAATGAAGATACAATGGATATAGACGGTTCTGTGGCGGGAATTCGTCGTTTACATGAAATCGGCTGTGAAATTGTGCGGGTGACGGTGCCGAGTGTGGGTCATGCCAAAGCCGTCGGAGAAATTAAACAAAAACTCGCCCAAACTTATCAAACTGTTCCCCTGGTGGCAGATGTTCATCATAATGGCATGAAAATTGCCCTAGAAGTTGCCAAACACGTTGATAAAGTTCGGATCAATCCGGGGTTATATGTGTTTGAAAAACCCAAATCTGAGCGCAGCGAATACACTCAAGCTGAATTTGATGAAATTGGCTCAAAAATTCGGGAAACCTTAGAACCGTTAGTGGTTTCATTGCGGGATCAAGGAAAAGCGATGCGGATTGGGGTTAATCATGGTTCGCTTGCTGAACGAATGCTATTTACTTACGGCGATACTCCCGAAGGAATGGTGGAGTCAGCCTTAGAATTTATCCGCATTTGTGAATCTTTAGATTTCCAGAATTTGGTAATTTCTCTGAAAGCATCCCGAGTTCCGGTGATGTTAGCAGCCTATCGATTAATGGCGCAACGCATGGATGAATTGGGAATGGATTATCCCCTACATTTAGGCGTCACAGAAGCCGGAGATGGTGAATATGGTCGGATTAAATCGACCGCCGGAATTGGAACGTTATTAGCCGAAGGAATTGGCGATACCATTCGCGTTTCTCTGACCGAAGCACCGGAAAAAGAAATCCCCGTTTGTTATAGCATTTTGCAAGCGTTGGGATTGCGAAAAACAATGGTTGAATATGTGGCTTGTCCGTCTTGTGGTCGGACTTTATTTAATCTCGAAGATGTGTTGCATGAAGTTCGAGAAGCCACGAATCATTTAACCGGTTTAGATATTGCGGTGATGGGTTGTATTGTTAATGGTCCTGGTGAAATGGCGGATGCGGACTATGGTTATGTCGGCAAACAACCGGGTTATATCTCGTTGTATCGCGGACGAGAAGAAGTCAAAAAAGTGCCAGAAGATCAAGGAGTTGAAGAATTAATTAATTTAATCAAAGCTGATGGACGCTGGATCGATCCGTAGATGAATCTACAAAGAGACAGGACACAGCGATAACCAACCCAATTTACTCTAGTTATCCGTGATACAGATTGCGGTTAGACAAACGGTAAATATCCTATGATGTTACTTTAGGGGTGTGGGGTTTTCACAGTTAATTCGTTGATGAGTATTGCTGTTGGCTTGTCTCTTTTAAAATTTACGATCAGTGATCTACCCTCGTGATTGTAGATATGTGTACTGAGAGTACATGAAATAGCATTGCCTGTGCTAAATTGGGCATAATAAAATTGCAGTCCTTTCCTCCGGTTCAGAAGACAGATGGTTGTATCAAAAAGTGGGCTTGTTGTCAGTGCAACGGCAGTCATGTTAACAGCAGTTGCGGTTGCAGGTGCAGGAATACATCTTTCCAGTCAAGCATCGTTTCGAGAAAGTCCGAAAGAACTGATTGACGAAGTTTGGCAAATTATTGAAAAAAGTTATGTTGATGGAACATTTAATCAAGTTGATTGGACAGCCGTTCGGAATGAATATCTGAACCGGAGCTATACCACCGATGAACAGGCTTATGAAGCCATCCGAGAGATGCTCGATCAGCTTAATGATCCCTATACGCGCTTCATGGACCCGGAAGAGTTCAAGAATATGCAGATTGATACCTCTGGAGAACTAACCGGGGTAGGGATTCAACTGACTCAGGATGAGGAGTCGAAAAAGCTGATTGTGATCTCTCCGATTGAAGATTCTCCGGCTTTTGATGCAGGGGTTCAAGCTCAGGATATCATTCTGAAGATTGATGACCAAAGCACGAAAGATATGGATATCAACGACGCGGTGAAGTTGATTCGCGGGCCAGTTGGAACCGAGGTCACGCTGACGATTAAGCGGGGAAATGAGGAAATTGTCGTTCCCATCAATCGGGCTAAAATCGAAATTCATCCGGTTCGTTACTCGACTCAAAATAGCTCAACCGGAACAGTGGGTTATATTCGCTTGAATACGTTTAGTGCGAATGCAGCCGATGAAATGCGAGAAGCGATTACCGATCTCGAAAAACAAAATGTTTCCGGTTATATTCTCGATTTACGTTCTAATCCGGGAGGTTTGCTCTACGCCAGTATTGAAATTGCTCGGATGTGGATGGATCAAGGCGATATTGTCTCGACGGTAGACAGACGGGGTGAACTTGACCGTCAACGGGCAAATAACCGGGCTTTAACGGATAAGCCTATGGTGGTTCTGATTGATGGGGGTTCGGCGAGTGCGAGTGAAATTCTCTCGGGCGCTTTACAAGACAATGAACGCGCTCTACTCGTAGGAAGTAAGAGTTTCGGGAAAGGTTTGGTACAGTCGGTTCGCGGTGTGGGTAATGGTTCAGGACTGGCTGTGACCATTGCCAAATACTTTACTCCCGACGGTCGAGATATTAACCATGAAGGGATTGAACCGGATGTCAAAGTTGATCTCAGCGAAGCCCAACGGGAAGAACTCCGAAAAGAACGCACTAAAATCGGGACGTTAGATGATCCCCAATATGCGAAAGCCCTCGAAGTTCTCAATCAAGAAATTGCCACCGCTCAAAAATCTCAAGCGAAAACAAAGTAGGTTTTCACGGATTGAATGACTGATGAATTAAGTCTAGATGGTCGGCAATTAACTCTCGTTGTTCCGGCCAAAACAAGCTCTGAAATTCATTCAGGGGAAGCCAAAATAGTTTGTAGGGTTTGTAGAGATCAGTTGGAGTTCCCTCGATTTGATTCGTTGTGAACAGGAAGTAGTGGGTTTTTTTCCACATCGTTTTGGAATAGCTGAGTCGCTCCTTGCTGCCGAGTTCCGCAACTTTGTGTAAATCGTTTAAGCCTGCTTCCTCTTCTATTTCCCGACGGGCGGCTTGTTCAATGGTTTCGCCCGGTTCGATGCGACCTTTGGGTAAAACATATCCGGGTCGATTAGGTCTTTCTTGAACCACTGCAATGTAAATTTGCTCGTTTTGCTGACGGATAACGACTCCCCCCGCAGAAGTTGAGGTTTTTAAACCGGGTTGCTGCTGATACCAGCTTTCATCAATGACTGTTGGACTCATTAATTTCCCCAATTTGCTCCTATTTCGGTTGACATTTCCCCGAACGAATTAAACCGACCCGACGGGCAATCGCTTCATCGGCTGACTCAAATGGCCCCCACTGTTCGACAATTTGGCTCTCCTGATTGTCTGGAACAGAATCACCTGCAATGATTTCACAATTTCCCGTCGGACGCTTGACAATATAAAATTTTTGTGATTCAGCCATAACGATAACTGAAGGATTGAGTTTAGAGTTAAGGGAGTCCGTTAAACGGAACAGCCGTGGGTTGATTGAATTCGGTGTAGAGGGGTTGAGTCAAAATCGAGGTATTGTAGGGATTGGGCAGATCAATCACCCGAATTACCGGATCGCTAGCGTATTGTTTGAGGAAAGCCTCGCGGTAGAGTAATATTAAACCTCGTGTATCTCGGGCTAAGGCTTGTTCGGGAAATGCCCCAATCGAACCATTTGGCCAAGGGAAACCCACTCCAAAGATAAACTGAACTTGTCCTAAGAGAGATTGCGTTCTAAAACTATCTCCCGAAGCGTTAGAAGCGGCTTTGTTAAAATCATCAGCAACCGGATTCAAAGTGGTTCTTGGGGGAACTGGAACTTCGACTTGAGCAACTGCTGGACTTGCCCAAACTGCTGAAACTGCCGATAGCGCCATGACACCACTGAGGAACTTTGAAGTTAAACCCATTATGTTCATCCTCGATAATCTTGTTTAAATAATAACTCGGTTTCCCATTAGGATATAGATTAGCTAATCATTTTTCAAGACTCTTGAGTGAGTCTAGCCAAAAAAAGTTTATAAATTCTTTCCAAAGTCTTAGAAATTTTAATACCGTGATGGATCAATCTCAACTCCCAATTCAGTTTGATAATCTACCAACCGCTTCTCTTGATGCTGTGCGAGAGGGGTTGCTTGATTTGTTTTGTCAGCTTGCATATCAAGAAGGAGATTTTGTACTCTCATCAGGACAGAAAAGCTCTTATTATATTAACGGTAAACAGGTGACTTTGCATCCTCAAGGTGCGTTAGCGATGGGTCGGCTTCTCTGTGCGATGTTACCCTCTGATACGTCTGCGGTTGCGGGGTTAACGTTGGGCGCCGATCCGATTGTATCAGCCGTCAGTGTGGTTTCGGCCTATGAAAACAAACCTGTTTATGCTTTGATTATCCGCAAAGAAGCCAAAGGACATGGGACAATGGCTTATATTGAAGGGCCACAATTAGAACCCGGGGCGAAGGTGGTTGTTTTAGAAGATGTGGTGACAACCGGACAGTCTGCTTTAAAAGCCGTTACGCGACTCCAAGAAGCAGGTTATCACGTTGAGGAGATTATCTCATTGGTTGATCGCCAACAAGGGGGCGCGGAACTTTACGCGGAAAAGGGGTTAAAATTTGAAGCCTTGTTTAACATTGAAGATTTGAAAACTCGCACGTCTCAATTGAAAAAAGGGAATAGTTAACAGGGAACGGGTGAGAGAAGTTTATAGAACATGAACCACTTGATGACTAAAAATAGGAGGAAAAAAGGCATTATCCACAAACAGATTATGCCTTTGACCAGGGAATATAAAGTCTTATTCAATCTCAGGATAAAATTGATAGAGTTCCCCACTTCAATTTAGATAGATCTGTAACTTAGGGAAATAGCTTTGCTATGATTTCGAGGAGGAAATTGACTATTACCTCTAGAATTGTTGCATCGAAAACAAGCAAGTCGCAAATTTTCTAAGGAGTCAGAACCCCCTCGACTTTTTGGTTTTAGGTGGTCAAGAGTCAGTTTATCCAAGGGTAAGCGACATCCACACCACCAACAGCACTCGCCATATTCACTACTGAGTTGCTTTTTCTTACTTTTTTTCTGTTTGGAATTCATTCTTGAATATCCTTTGCTAATGAACTAGCATCGGAATATCAAACTATGCAAAAAATTCTCGCTCGAAGAAGCGAAAAGTTTTTTTCTTGCGCTTAACGGTCAACGTCTCAAAGGTACTACTTCATAGCCTCAAACCAGGAAATATCTAATATCCTGAACCACCAGTTACCTGAAAAATTGATCCTTAATTCAGATAAATGCTAAACCAGAATACTGGATATACACTGACCTCAAACAATGAGGTAATACCCATGAGACGAACACCCAAGCTGTAGATATTCGTCTGCATAGCCAAATTTAAGCACAGATTATATAACTTGTCAATCCCTTAAAAATATGATAAACGCAAATGATTTGTGGGAAATCTCAAAATAGATAAAAACTCTAAATTCTTACCCCTGTTCCCTGTTCCCTGTTCCCTATTCCCTATTAACGAATATCTTGATAAAACTTTTGTAGATAATCTGCGGAAACACCCATTCCCCAAAGTAACCCGATGTAGAGATAAATTAAAGTTGCTTTGAACGAACCCCAACGGGCAACTCTGCGATCGCTACTTTGCACAATACGGTTAACTAAACGAATTCGTCCAGTTTTAACCAGTTTACGACATAAATCGGCATCTTCCATAATCGGTAAACTTTCATCAAACCCCTCACAGTCCCAAAACGCCTGACGACGACAAAATATGACCTGATCTCCAAATAATAATCGCAGTCCTCGAAAAAATAAATAGGGGCGAAACAAAAACGGCGCATAATAGGTTTTCAGGTAGTTGTGTAGGGAAACGCCCCAACGAGTCGTTTGAGAACCCGTCATCAGCGAAATAAACCCCCCTGCAACAATATTTGTATCTGACAAGGTTTGTGCAATAATAGTCACGAGGTCATCGGGAACTAAAGTATCTGCGTGTAAAAAACAGAGAACTTCTCCGGTTGCCCGTTTCGCACCTAAGTTCATTTGAGTTGAACGTCCACGAGTCGCCGAATCAATCACCTGAACCCCCGCAGACTCAGCGATAGAGACAGTTTCATCTTCACTTTGACCATCTACGACCAGAATTTCCCAAGCAGGTGGACTCAGTAGACGCAAAGCCTTCAGGGTGCGGTTTAAGTGACTCGCCTCATTTAAGGTCGGGATAATAATGGAAACACGCAACATTATATTTAGATTAATAGGCTAATTGTCGGATGTGTTAGCGTAGCTTAACGCACCTTTGAGATTAGAGGTGTTTAAGTCCTGTAAAAGTCAAAAAAACGTGTAATCTTTTAAATGGTAATCTGTTGAAGTGAACCCAAAAAACCTCGTTGATCAAAGAAACCAGGTTTGTGGAATCTTCAGAAACTAATATCCTCAACTTTCGTCCTGTCTTACGAGTAAACATCCCCACGCTATGAAACGTCTGAATATCTGGAAACGAAGCGGAATATTTGCCTTAGTTGGTTTATTGTTGAGTTGGGTTGTCAGTTGTGCAACTGTTAATCCAGATAATAATCAAAATGATAATCGTCAAGAAATTGAATTTTGGACGATGCAGCTTCAACCCCAGTTTACTGATTATTTTAATCAATTAATTGCTAACTTTGAAGCCCAAAATCCAGAGTTAAAAATTCGCTGGGTGGATGTGCCTTGGTCGGCTATGGAGAGTAAAATATTGGCAGCCGTTTCCGCAAAAAATGCACCAGATGTTGTGAACTTAAACCCTGATTTTGCGGCTTTACTTGCAGGACGAAATGCTTGGGTTAGTTTAAATGAGCAGGTTCCTGAAGATGTAAAGTCACAATATTTATCGAATATTTGGGATGCGAGTAGTATTAAAAGTTGTGAAGGTGATAACTGTACCTTAAAAACCTTTGGAATTCCCTGGTATCTCACGACGCAAATCACAATTTATAATGAAGAATTATTCAAAAAAGCGGGATTGAAAACGTCTCCAAAAAACTATCAAGAACTCGCAGAATTCGCTCAAATAATTAAAGACGAAACGGGTAAATATGCCTTTTTTGTTTCATTTGTTCCTGAAGATTCTTCCCAAGTTTTGCAGTCTCTCGTTCAAATGGGGGTGCAGTTAGTCGATGAAAAAAATCAAGCTGCATTCAACACCCCCGAAGGAATAGCGGCATTTGAATATTGGGTTGATTTGTATCAAAAAAACCTCCTTCCTCAAGAAGTTTTAACTCAAGGACATCGACGGGCTGTTGAATTATATCAAGCGGGAGAAATTGCAATTTTAACATCAGGGCCACAGTTTTTAAAAGCGATTGCAGAAAACGCCCCAACCATTGCTAAAGTTTCAACTCCCGCCCCCCAAATTACCGGAGAGACAGGTAAAAAAAGCGTTGCGGTGATGAATTTAGTCATTCCTCGAGAAACAGAAAATCCTGAAAATGCCCTAAAGTTTTCCTTATTTGTAACGAATTCTACTAATCAATTAGCCTTTGCAAAAGCCGCAAATGTATTACCTTCGACAGTTGAAGCATTAAAAAATAGTTATTTTAGACCCGTTCAAGGACGAAATTCCCAAGAAGATGCAGCCAGAATTATTAGTGCAAAACAGATGGATGAAACAGAGATATTACTTCCTCCATTGAAAGATATCAAAAAATTGCAGAAGATTATTTATGATAATTTACAAGCAGCGATGTTGAATCAAAAAACCGTTGAACAGGCGATTTTAGACGCAGAAACGGCTTGGAATCAACGTTCCTAAATTGACAATTTGATTAATTTTTACACCTCAAAAAAAACCCGGCTTCTCGAAGAAACCGGGGTTTTTTTATCTGATTATTTTGCCTGCGGAACCACAAAATTAACCAACTTACCGGGAACAACAATCACCTTTTTCAACTCCTGATGTTCGAGGTAACGTTGGGCAACTTCTGAGTCTGTTGCTAACTGTTCTAACGTTGCTTTATCCGCTTTTGCGGGAACTTGAATGGTGCCGCGAGTTTTCCCATTGACTTGTATCACCAAAGTAATTTCATCGACAACCAAAGCATCAGTATCAACAGCCGGCCAAGTTTGTATATGAATCGAATCTTTGTAACCCAAACTTTGCCACAACTCCTCAGAAATATGGGGCGAAAACGGTGCCAACAACTTCAATAACGTTTCAATTCCCTCCCGATAAACAGGCGAATTTTTACAACCAGCATCACTAATTGCATTACTCAACTTCATCAACTCCGACACCGCAGTATTAAACTGATAATCCCCGTCTAAATCCTCCGTTACCTCCTTAATCGCCGTATGAATTGCCCGCCTTAAATCCTTTTCTTCCTTACTCAAATCTCCTGCTTTTTTAGAAGACTTAACAGGCATCTTTTCCGCAAATTCACTAACCAACCGCCAAACCCGATTTAAGAAGCGAAATTGTCCTTCAACATCGGCATCATCCCACTCCAAATCCTTCTCGGGCGGCGCCTTAAACAGAATAAACATCCTCGCCGTATCAGCGCCATATTTCGCCATCACCTCCAACGGATCGACTCCGTTGTATTTCGACTTCGACATCTTCTCATAAAAGACTTCCAACTTCTCCCCCGTTTCCGGATCTTTGGGATCTTCTGGGTTCACATTTGCCGAAGGAATATACTTACCCGTCACCGGATTTTTATAAGTCAACCCCTGAACCATTCCCTGAGTCAACAAACGGCTAAACGGTTCATCGCAATTCAACAATTTGCAATCGCGCATTACCTTCGTAAAAAAGCGAGAATACAATAAATGTAAAATCGCGTGTTCGATCCCGCCCACATACTGATCGACAGGCATCCAATCATTCCCAATATTCGGATCAAAAACCTGTTGATCGTTGTTAGCATCGGGATATCGCATAAAATACCACGACGAATCCATAAACGTATCCATCGTGTCCGTTTCTCGTTTCGCTGAAGTTCCACAACTCGGACAGGGAACATTCACCCAATCTTCCAACTGCGACAACGGCGACGCCCCCCGCCCTGAAAACTCCACATTTTCTGGTAATGTGACAGGTAAATCTTCATCGGGAACCGGTACTGCCCCGCATTTCGGACAGTGAATAATTGGAATTGGCGCCCCCCAGTAACGCTGTCGGGAAATCAACCAATCTCGCAAACGATATTGTATCCGTCTTTCGCCATAACCTTCGTCTTCGGCATATTCAATCACAGCGAGTTTGCAGCCCTCGGAAGTTTCCCCGTTACAAGGGCCAGAATTCACCATTACTCCCGTTTCGGTGTAGGCTTCGGTTAATTCCTCATCCGCGTTATCGGCGTCATCTGGAACAATTACCGTTGTGATCGGCAAATCATACTGTTTGGCAAAGGCAAAATCTCGGGTATCATGGGCTGGAACTCCCATCACCGCCCCGGTGCCGTATTCATACAACACATAATCGGCAATCCAGATAGGAACTTCTTTATCATTAAAAGGATTGATCGCTTTTCCGCCTGTGGGAACTCCCCGTTTCGGTTGATTTTCGGCAGTTCGATCCATTTCGCTTTGTTGGGAGACTTCTTTGATAAATGCCTCAACCGCTTGTTTTTGTTCGGGAGTTGTCACCTTTTCGACTAACGGATGTTCGGGGGCTAACACCACATAAGACACCCCAAAGACTGTATCGGGGCGGGTGGTAAACACGGCGATGTTTTCATCCATCCCAACCACCGGAAATTCCAAATAAGCCCCCGTAGACTTGCCGATCCAGTTGGCCTGCATCAGTTTCACCCGTTCGGGCCAACCGGGGAGTTTTTCCAAGTCGTTTAACAGTTCCTCTGCATATTCGGTAATTTTCAAAAACCATTGACGCAACAGTTTTCGTTCAACCTTCGCCCCAGACCGCCAGGAACGGCCTTCGCTGTCAACTTGTTCGTTCGCCAACACCGTTTGATCGATGGGGTCCCAGTTGACTGCGGCTTCTTTTTGGTAGGCGAGTCCAGCGTTATAAAATTGCAAAAAGATCCACTGTGTCCAGCGATAATAGTCGGGTGAACAAGTGGCGAGTTCTTTTTCCCAATCGAAGGAAATGCCCAAACGTTCGAGTTGTTGCTTCATCTGGGCGATATTTTGATACGTCCACTTCGCCGGATGTATGTTTCGTTCAATCGCTGCGTTTTCTGCCGGAAGTCCAAAGGCATCCCACCCCATCGGGTTGAGGACGCGAAAGCCTTGCATCCGTTTCAGTCGGGCGATGACGTCGATGATGGTATAGACGCGAACATGACCCATGTGTAAGTTTCCTGAAGGGTAGGGAAACATCGCCAGGGTATAGAATTTGGGTTTTTGGGCGTCTGTTGAAGTTTTGTACAGGCTACTTTCAGCCCAAGTTTGTTGCCATTTTTCTTCAATGGATGCAGGATTATATCGAGACTCCACAGCTCTAACTCCGTGCGGGATGGTTATCGTCTTTCTTTAGATCATTGTTGCATATTACCTGAACTGCGATCGCGATTGCACATTACTCGGATATTGACATTGTAATATAAATACTACAGTTTGTCATCTTTGAAATCTCATCCTAAAGATAGATACGCTTTCTCTTTTTGCTCGGATGAAGGTTTCCGCTGCACTTGGATCAATCTCACTCAAAGCTTTCACAATATCCGCATAAATAGAAAAGCCAGGAATATAGGTCATTCCCGACTTTATTTTGTAAACGTTATTCAATTTCAGCTATTAAACTTGATTATTTGGAACCGTTCATTTGAACTAACGTATCGTTTGCTAAGAAATGATCGATATGGTAAGCACGCTCTTCTGTTTCTAAGAGAATTTTCTCGTATAAATAACGAGTTGCGCGATCGCCAAGGCTTTCAGCTTGTCCTGCTTGACGGCGTAACAGTTGTAAAATTGCTTGTTCAGCAACCAGGTCATGTTCGAGCATTTGGCGGGATAGGTAATATCCATCGGCTTCAGGCTCAAAGCAGCACATTTCAGCTAATTTGCTAAAGCTGGCTACTGGAATACCACCTAAACCATTGAGACGCTCACCGAGTTCGTGAACGTGTCCTTGGACTTCTTCGTAACTATCTTGGAAAAACTGATGTACAGAGTAGAACTCCGCTCCCTCAACCACAAAATGATGTTTTTGATATTGGATGTAAAGTGCCTGAAAGCTTGCTAACAAGGCATTCATACCTTCGCAAATCGGCCCTGTAACGGAATGGTCAAATAAAACTGGGTTGTCACCCATTTCGCCCAACTGACGCACCGGACTTTGAATCTCAGTCATGCCTTGATTTCCTCGCATTAAGTACCGTTATTGCTAATGAACTTAGTTTATAGAATTATGAATTCACTTGTCAATCTACCTTAAAGCCTGATTATGCTTGTATTAGAAGGAATTTCGAGCTACGGACTTTTTTCACCAACCCTATTGAGAAATATTTCCACTTAAGATATGCTAGAGATTAGAGAGTCAATCGGAAAAGCTTTGACCAAGTTCGAGAGATCTCAGTCAGGACTAAGTAGAAATTAGTTGCAGTTGGTACAAGTAATGAATTCATCACAGTTACATCCCGACAACAGCGAAGTCATCGAGGTCAACTCCTGGGCCGATCGGTGGCAAGTCTACAGACGCTTACAAGAGCTAGAAATCCCCAGTTCATGTGAGATCGAGCAACCCCTACGGGTACAGATCAATAACATTAACCAAGCGGTTCAACTCTCCAGCGTCTTGAAACAGTTCTCAGCCTCTCGTCGAGATCTACTTGAAACCTTAGAACGCTGTTGGGAAGCTGAGTCTGACTAATGACGATCGCAACGATGCGGCGGCTTTCCTCCATCAACTCGGACGTTTCCTCAAAACAAACGTCTTGACTCCGAACTCCAACTATCTCAATTCCAATACCTTAAGGATTACCCTGAAACCAATGTCTAAAACTGACAAAAAAATTACGGA
>NZ_AUZM01000097.1 GCF_000478195.2 Lyngbya aestuarii BL J
GAACATACATGATATTGGTGCGGCTTTCGGCAATTTTTTCCATCCCTCGATGAAGATAGCCGAGTACGGGTTCACAGTCTACGACATCTTCTCCGTCTAGGGTGACAATTAACCGCAAAACCCCGTGCATAGAGGGGTGGTGTGGCCCCATATTGATGACCATCGGTTCGGTGCGGGTTTCTATTCGACTCATCGGTGTTTGCCTCTCAACCTCAATGTTTTATGCTGGTACTGTAAAAGTAGACGATACAACGAATGTATGGCGTTTGTTGACGGTTGTTTGTCTCCCTTGTCATTATAGGGAGTTTAGACCGTTAACAGTGATGAATGATCAATTATCAATTATCAATTATCCCTCTTTTGTGTCCCCTGTAATCTAAGATTGACCTCACAACTTGTGAACTTGTGAACTCCCTAATTTCCTATGCCTGAGTTGAATATAAATGAATTAACGGTTAATTTTGTTCATGTTCCCGTATTGAGTCGAGAATTGATTGCGGGATTGTTTGTGGTTGCAGGTGGACATTATTTGGATGCCACAGTTGGGGGTGGAGGTCATAGTATGTTGATCTTACAAGCGGCGCCGGATGTACGAATCACGGCGATTGATCAAGATGAAGTGGCGATCGCCGCAACGAGTGCTAGATTAGCAGAAGTTGAACCCAGTTTTGCAGATCGAGTGCAGTTTTGGCGAGGAAATTTTGCCGATTATCAACCCCAAGGGATGCAGTTTGATGGGATTATTGCCGATTTAGGTGTAAATTCTTATCAACTTGATACTCCAACTCGGGGGTTTAGCTTTCGCCACAGCGCCCCGTTGGATATGCGAATGAATTTGCAACAATCTTTGAGTGCGGCTGATATTATTAATACTTGGGATGAGGTAGAACTAGCCGATATCTTTTTTCACTACGGCGAAGAACGATTGTCCCGTCGCATTGCTAGACGGATTGTCCAACAGCGTCCGTTTGAGACTACAACTCAACTTGCTGATGTGATCGCGTCTTGTTATCCGCCCAAGTCTCGTTATGGTCGTATTCATCCGGCGACTCGTGTTTTTCAAGCGCTGCGAATTGCGGTTAACCAAGAACTAACAGCCCTCGAAACCTTTTTATCTCGCGCCCCACAATGGCTAAAATTGGGGGGTAGAATTGGGGTGATTAGTTTTCATAGTTTAGAAGATCGGCGAGTTAAACAGAGTTTTAAAAGTGATTCGGATTTACAAGTTTTAACGAAAAAGCCAATTCAAGCACAAGCACTAGAAATTGCTGATAATCCTCGCTCTCGATCTGCTAAACTCAGACTGGCTGAACGGATAACGATCTGATGACTCACCCTTAAATTGTAATTTTATTGATCAGTATTGATCAGTATCAAAAATAAAAGTGTGTAGCAAACTCAAAACGGTGTACAAACTTCATCCATCTAATTTATTTACCTGGGAGTAACCAATCGCATGAGTCGGGGAGAACAGTCCAAGCTGAAACTAATGGTAGTTGATGACGAACAAGATAACTTGGATTTGTTATACCGGACGTTTCGGCGTGAGTTTAGAGTTTATAAAGCAGATAGCGCCCTCAACGCTCTTGAAATCCTCCAACAAGAAGGGGAGATGGCGATTATTATCTCAGATCAACGAATGCCGGAAATGAACGGTACGGAGTTTTTAAGTCAGACGGTTGAACGTTTTCCGGATACGATTCGTATTCTGTTAACGGGCTATACTGACGTGGAAGATTTGGTTGAGGCGATCAACTCCGGTCAGGTGTTTAAGTATATCACGAAGCCTTGGAGTCCCGAAGCACTCAAGTCCGTGATTCAACAAGCTTCTGAAACCTATAAGTTCTCCAAAAAACGGACAAATTCTCTGCGTCGTGCTTTACGTCGAGAGTCTCTTTACAACGATGTGATCAGTGCTTTGCGAGAGTCGTTAGACTACTCTAGTATGCTGCAAACGATTGTTCAAACTCTTGGAGAAACGTTTCAGGCTAAAGCGTGTTATGTTCGAGCCGTGGAGGATGGAAATCTCTTGCCCGAAGTGTTTTTCTATACACCGATTGATGAGGCGGAGTCGCAGCAGAGCGACTGGCTATCCGATAGTGAATCGTTGATGCAGGCGGCGATAGAAACTCGTGAAACCAAGATTCTCCAAACCCTCGATCATAATAATCTGGTTCAAATTATCATTCCTCTGAGCTATCAGTTGAATCTGCTGGCGGTATTGGCTCTCTGTCAAGAAAGTGATGCCGATGCTTGGTCTGATGAAGATATTAAACTGTTGGAAGCTGTCAGCGAACAGGCGGCTTTGGCGTTGTCTCAAGCTAGACTTTATCAGCGTACTGTGCAACTGGCTGAACAGATGCGCTCGGAGTTGGAAGTCGCTCGTCAAATTCAGGGGAATTTACTCCGACAAAGTTGGCCGGATTTACACAGTGTTAAGGTGCAAGCCTGCTGCTATCCGGCGCGAGAAGTCGGAGGCGATTTTTTTGAGGTTTATGTTCATTCTCAAGGTGATGTTTGGGTTGCTTTAGGAGATGTATCGGGTAAAGGGGTGCCGGCGGCTTTGTTTATGGCGAGTGCCATGTCCGTGATTCGCCGAGAACTGTCTCAAGAGTCATCTCCTGACCCAGAACAGGTGATGCACAATCTCAATCGGATTTTGGCGGATGATCTGATTAGCAACAATCACTTTATTACAATGGTGTTGGCTCGTTATACTCCCACGACTGGAGAGTTGATTTATGCGAATGCTGGACATATTTATCCGCTCGTTTGGTCTCAGAAAATGCTACTGGAACAAACGACTCAGGGTGATTCTGCGATTACGGTAGAACCCAATTTTCTCAAAGCCCGAGGAATTCCTTTGGGGATTCTCCCGGCTTGGCGCGGTAAGATTGGGAGTTTGAATCTGTCAACGGGAGATATTTTTCTACTCACCAGTGATGGGATTACAGAAGCGACGGTTCTTCAGCAGAGTCAGGAGGATGAAACTCAAACCCGAAAGATGCTTCATCAAGAGGGATTATGGCAGCTTCTGGTACAACAAAAGGAGCCTTTAAATTTGGATAATTTACTTGCCTTTGTCCGGGAATCGAATTCGATTCAGGAAGATGACCAAACAATACTTGCACTGGAGGTCTTATTCACCGATGAAAACTGAGCTTCATGTGCCGAGCGATATTCGATTTTTAACCGTTGTGGAAAATTGGCTGTTGAGCAGTTTGGAAGTTGAGTTGGGTAGTCATATTGACTGGCCTCGTCAATCCAATCGGTTTCGTTTGGTACTGGCGGAAGCCTACTCAAATGTTATTCGTCATGCTCACAAAGATCAACCCCATTTGC
The DNA here is from genome assembly GCF_000478195.2 of Lyngbya aestuarii BL J. Classification (GTDB taxonomy): domain Bacteria; phylum Cyanobacteriota; class Cyanobacteriia; order Cyanobacteriales; family Microcoleaceae; genus Capilliphycus; species Capilliphycus aestuarii. The sequence goes on from NZ_AUZM01000097.1 coordinate 3,343, forward strand.
CGATTGTGATTCGTCTAGAGTTGCAAAACCGAGATATTGCTCTGGAAGTTTGGGATTGTGGAACGGGTTATGAAGTGGGTAAATACAAGCAACCCGACCCGGAAGACCGACAAGAAAGTGGCTATGGCTGGCTGATTATGAATCGATTAATGGACAGAGTTGACTATTCTTTACAAATTAATAATGGTCATAACTGTCTGCGTCTGGAAGTCAGTCTCGGAGAAAAAGTTGATGAGTCTCAACAACTCCAAGCTTGAAGATTGATGGGATGGTCTGGATGAAGTTTAAACCGTTATGCCGTCATTTTCTTAACAACAGTCAACTAAAATCCACTCAATTTTAATTTTTGTAAATTTTAGTTGCAATATTTTTGAGGGTTAAGTCAATAATATTAATAATAAGTTTTAATGATACTTCAAAGACAGGAGACTGTGGTGAATCAGCTATTTCCGCTTGCCCCTCGCTATCGCTTAGATGATGAAAATCCTTGGTTAAAGGGAATTGATCCTTCCCGTCATTATTGGGTTCAGGTCAACGGGGATCAACAGTTAACGGCAATTCTACCGGGCTTAATGGTATCGTCGGCAACAGAATTTAAACAAATGATTCTGGCTTGGCGATCGCTGCAACCGGGACAACAAATGACCATTGAGCGAGCGGCCGGAAGCTGTATAATCTATTGCATCAGTGAAAACTGCTACGCGATCGAAGATCAAAACGAACCCGTTAAAGTTTGGCATTTGTTTGATCAAGAGACGGTAGAAAGCTTACTTATGACCAGCCATCCTGATTGGAAATGTTCGACTAAAGATGTCGAGTTAGGACGAGAATTATTAGCCCGTTCTCTACAACTTCCCGCTAAAGCTTAGATTTTATTAGGTTTTAATCCTAATGATCAGACTTGTTTTGTAAGTTAAATAACTCTTGGAGAGAAGCCAGCAGTTTAACGGTAACAACGGCAATTTCCCCGCCGGGATGCAAGATAAACTGCCAAGCCACATTTACCCAAAACAAAGGTGTTCTGACTTTCCCCATGACTCGAATTTGCCGCCGACCATTCTCCAAGGTTTGACCAACTCCCTCCAAGGGTTTAAGCCGCATTCCCCGTGCTTCTGCCTCCAAATAGTTGGCGATCGCCTCTTGTCCGTGAAGGTGATCTTCAAAGGGCGCTTCTAAGATGCCATCTTCTGCAAATAGAGCCGCAGTTTCCTGAAAATCTCCGGCGTTGAGAGTTTCAAAATATCGTAGAACTTGGGGTTCTGTGATTCCTTCTATTTGCAGTAGACAATCTGCACGAGTTAAGGTTTTTGTCTGCATAACGTTCAATGTTGTTTTTAAATTCAAAACTTTCGTTAAGAATAGCAAATAAAACAAAAGAACAGCGATCGTGTTCTGTAATCGCTGCTCCGGTTCTATCAAAAATTAACTAGGCGAGGGGATCGATTCCCATGTTTGCAACTGTATTCCGCAGTACGGTAATTTGTTGGCTGAACTCTAACTGCTCAATGGCGGCGATCGCTTGGCTTGAGGCGCGAGAAACGGGATAACCTGCGGGTACTCCAATTACAGACCCTTCTTTCATCCATTCGGCTAACTGATACCAAAATGCCAGCTTGGTGTTGGTGCCGAGAACACCGTAGGCGCGGCTGATCGGAGTGTTAACACAAGCCGCAATGTCGCGCATGGCTTTGAGTTGATCTTGAGGGGGCATCTGCTTGATCTCGTTGAGCAGACCTTCGGCAAACTGGAGGCGGGCGGCGCCGGGCGCTGCGGGGGTGATAGTCCGACCCATCTTGGTGTACAGGAACCAAAGAACAGCAAGCTGCTCGTCTACATTGAGAGCTGTGAAGTCTGAGGTTACACGGGCAACAGCATTAGGATTGCTGGAAACGAATACTTTGGCAAAATTTGCAGTTGAGGACTCAGTAGTAAAAGTCATAACAGCTTTCAAGGCTCCTTGGTAAACAACCATTCTCAGGAGCGGACCTTGGTGAGTCTTGCTTCCCTTGACTCTTATTATGTAACGTTAATTTAAGATTTGCAAATAAAACTTGCAAATCAATTTGATTTGTAATTGTCATAGATTTTTATACCTAATTTATGTCCGAAGGTAAATGCGATCGCTACATTGATAGATGTAATTGTGCTATATAAACCCTACACCGACGGTCATGCACCCCCCAGTCCAGACGAATCAAGTTAAGCAGCAAGCCCTCACGCTCGGATTTCACAAAGTTGGGATAGCGAGCGTTATCGAACCCATTGCCGAAGTTGAACGGTTGCAGGCTTGGCTAAATCAAGGCTATCAAGCAGAGATGGCTTGGATGGCGAACCCCCGGCGTCAAGATATTCGTCAAGTCATGCCCGAGGTACAGTCGGTTATCTGTGTGGCGTTGAACTATTACACTCCTCACGAACGTCGGGAGGGCGCGGAATATGGCAAGATTTCTCGTTATGGTTGGGGACGAGATTATCATAAGGTGATGCACAAGAAGTTAAAAGCATTTTCCACCTGGTTGCAAGCCCAAGGGGAAGGCATTCAAGCGCGATATTATGCAGATACAGGGCCAATATCAGATAAAGTTTGGGCGCAACGGGCGGGTATCGGTTGGATTGCGAAAAATAGTAATCTGATTACACGAGAATATGGATCTTGGGTGTTTTTGGGAGAAGTGTTGACGAATTTAGAATTAACGCCTGATTCTCCTCATACCGAACATTGTGGAACTTGTACTCGCTGTATTGAAGCTTGTCCGACGGATGCGATTACAGAACCCTTTGTTGTGGATGCCAATCGATGTATAGCCTATCATACAATTGAAAATCGTGCCGAACAGTTACCAGAGAATATTGAGTTAAAAGGTTGGGTAGCCGGGTGTGATATTTGTCAGGATGTTTGTCCTTGGAATCAACGATTTGCCCAAGAAACAGACGTGGAGGCGTTTCAACCGTATCCGGGAAATATTGCCCCAAAATTAAGTGAATTAGCTGAACTTTCAGAAGAAAAATGGAACGAACAATTTACCGCCTCAGCGTTACGACGAATTAAACCTCAAATGTGGCAACGAAATGCCCGAAAAAATTTAAAAGAGTTATGAATTTATACAAATGAAATGATGATTCTATGATTTTATTAGAATTGTCTCTACTTATTTTAAAATATTTTGTATAAATTTTGTATTCTCTATTTTTTTTATTTGCTACATCATAAACTGAATCATTCTAACAGTAGATTTTAATTTTTTTTAAGGGTTGACAATGATCTTTTAATCTATCTTAAGACATCATCCTAATGAGAGAGTATAATTAATGCCGAATCGAATAATTTGGTAAGTGATCTACTCTATCTTAAATTCATTTATGGATACTTATATCCTGATTTTACTTGTCATTAGTCTACTGTTGCTGGGAGTCACTTGGGGGTCGGGCTGGATTTCCCGTTTACCTTTGTCCTATGCTGTCATCTATTTAGCTGTAGGAATCATTCTCAGTCCCTACGGATTAAACTTAATAAACCTCAGACCTAATACAGAATTTTTAGAACGTTTAAGTGAGCTTGTTGTTATTATTTCTCTCTTTGGCTGTGGACTAAAAATGAACCGTCAGTTAAACCTAACCTCTTGGAATATAACAGTCCGATTAATTGCTGGTTTGATGCCTTTTTCTATCTTTGCAGTTGCAGTAATAACTCACTTTATCCTCAAATTAAGTTGGGGTGAAGCCATTCTATTCGGTGCTATTCTTGCGCCTACCGATCCTGTTTTAGCCTCTGAAGTTCAGCTTAAGCATCCCCATGATCCTGACGAACTGCGCTTTGGTTTAACATCTGAAGGAGGATTAAATGATGCACTTGCTTTTCCCTTCGTTTATTTTGGTATACATTGGTTAAAAGATGATAATTGGCAAAATTGGTTTAAACAATGGGTAGTTATCGATTTAATTTGGGCAATTTTTGCAGGAATTGTCATGGGAATTATTGTCACTCAAAGCATTGTTTGGGTAGATAGAAAACTTCTCAAAATCCGACCCACTAACGATATCATGGAGGATTTTATTGCAATTAGCATTATCCTCGCGACCTATTCTTTGACGGAACTTGTGAATGGATATGGTTTTTTAGGCGTATTTGTTGCGGGTATCGTAGCGCGAAAGAGTTATAAACAGAAAGCCAAGCCTTTCTCCCAACTAGAATTTATTGAGCAAGTTGAGAAACTTTTAGAAGTTGTAACAATTTTGTTGTTAGGTTCACTTTTGCGAATTGAACCCATTATTAAATATATTCCCGCTGCAATTTTGATTGCTGGATTATTAATTTTTGTGGTTCGACCTCTGGGAGCTTGGCTATTTACAATTGGGACTCGTTATCATAACCTAAAACGATTACTTTTGGGCTGGTTTGGAATTCGAGGGGTGGGATCTATTTATTATTTAACTTATGCTCTCGGTGAAGGTTTACAAGGTTCAGTGGGGGAGTTAATAGCTTGGAGTGTTTACATCATCGTTACTGTTTCTATTATTATTCATGGTATCAGTTCTACCCCTTTAATGAATTGGTATGAAAAACATATTGATCTACAAAGTTAAACAAAATATTGAACACTGTCAATTCTTTTAACTCTAACTTTTCATAATCAATGATTGGTGTTCTCAAGCAAGTAATTTCAATTTGTTTGAGATGATTCCATCAGAAATGATACATGAGAAATAAAAAGTTTTATGTCAGTAGTTTGACAAAGTAGAGTACGTCAAATGAAATAATGTTAACGCACTCTACTATTGGGTTTAAAATTCACCCGCTAAAGCAGCGACGCAACGTTCACAAATAGTTGGATCTTCAGTAGACTCTCCCACATGAACCGAATAATTCCAACAACGATCGCATTTTTCCCCGTCGGCTTTGACAATGCCAATCCCTAAGTCTTCGGACTCATCGCTGTATTCAAGTCCTTTTAAATTGTTGGGATTTTCTAACAGTTCAACCTGGGAACAAATAAATAGGTAACGCAACTGATCAACGCCGTTATACTGTTTTAATTTTGCGGTTGATGGGTTCATTTCGTCCAACTGTTCGCGTAGTTTTTCATCCGCAACATACAGCAAAACTTTCGCTTCTAGAGACGAACCAATCATCTTTTCTTTTCGCGCTTTTTCCATCACTTGGTTAACTTTTGCGCGAATTTCCCGCAATTTTTGCCAGAATTTAGCAAGTTGAGGCTGTTTCCAATTCTCCTCCAATTTCACCCAACCCGACTCGAATACAGATGAATAAGGAGTGGAATAGGGTAAATTTTGCCAAATATCTTCCGCCATGTGACAGAGAACAGGTGAAATAGCTTTGGCGAGGTTTTCTAAAGCAATTGCTAACACCGTTTGACAACTGCGACGTCGCAAAGTATTCTCCGCACTAATATACAGCCGATCTTTGGCAATATCGAGGTAAAAATTAGACAGATCGACAACGCAGAAATTCTGAACGGTTTGGAAGAAACGGAAGAATTGAAACTGATCGAACGCATCTTTTATTTCAGTAAAAACTTCCGTGATCCGATGCAGCATATATTGGTCTAAATCCGGCAAATCTTCGTAAGCAACCGCATCTTTTTCTGGGTCAAAATCATGCAAGTTCCCAATTAAAAATCTGGCTGTATTTCTAATTTTGCGGTAGATATCCGACATCTGTTTGAGGATATTTCCACCTAACGGTACATCTGCCGAATAATCAACCGATGATACCCACAACCGCAAAATATCGGCACCGTAGGGGGGGTCTTTTTGTTGGTTTTTACCACCTTCAATTACAATCGCCGGGTCAACAACATTCCCCAAAGATTTACTCATTTTATGTCCTTTTTCATCCAAGACAAATCCATGAGTTAATACCGTTTTGTAGGGGGCGTGACCGTAATTTGCAACGCTAGTTAACAAGCTGGAATTAAACCAACCTCGGTGTTGATCGGAACCCTCTAAATAGATATCGACGGGATAACCCAACCCCCGTTGTTTGGCAACCGCAGCCCAGGAAGAACCGGAGTCAAACCAAACATCCATTGTATCGGTTCCTTTGCGATATTTTGCCGCATCTTGGCGATATTTTTCGGGTAATAATTCCTCAACGGACATTTCCCACCACGCATCAGAACCATTTTCAGCGATAATATTTTGAACGTGAGAAATCGTTTCTTCATTCATTAAATGTTCGCCCGTTTCTTCATCGTAAAAAACAGGAATCGGTACGCCCCAACTGCGTTGTCGGGAGATACACCAATCTGAACGTTCGGCAACCATTGGCGTGATGCGGTTTTCACCCTGGGCGGGAATCCAACGCACATTTTGAATAGCTTTTAAGGCTTCTTCGCGGAACCCTTCAACGGAGGCAAACCACTGTTCAGTTGCCCTAAAAATGGTTGGTTTTTTGGTTCGCCAATCGTAGGGATATTTATGTGAGTAGGGTTCTTCTTTGATTAATGAACCCGCTTTTTGTAATGCCTGAATAACCGCTTCGTTGGCATCTTTGAGAACATTTAAACCCGCAAATTCTCCCGCTTCTTCGGTAAAGTTTCCATCCGCATCCACCGGACACAATACAGCTAAACCATAGCGTTGACCAACGATAAAGTCATCTTGACCATGACCGGGGGCGGTGTGAACAAGTCCAGTACCGGATTCTGTTGTGACATAATCTCCCCCAATTACTACCGGACTTTCGCGATCAAATAGGGGATGTTTGTAGGTCGAATGTTCTAAATTTTCGCCTTTAACTGTCGCTTTTACGGTTAGATTTTGGTCGAAGGTTGCGGATAGTCGTTCAACCAATTCTGCCGCAACTAACAAATATTTAAACTGAATCGGATGTTCAGCATTTTTATCGGTTTCTACGACAGCATAAGTTAATTCTGGATTTAAAGAAACGGCTAAATTTCCGGGAATTGTCCAGGGTGTTGTTGTCCAGATTGCGACTCCTAAATCGGGCAGAAATGGGGTGAGTTCTGACTTGACTGATTCCGCCAAACTGGTAATAGGAAATGCCGCAAATAAACTGCGAGAAATATGCCCGTCTGGATATTCTAATTCAGCTTCAGCTAATGCCGTTTTTGAACTCGGACTCCAATGAACGGGCTTTAATCCTCGATAGATATAACCCTTGAGAACCATCTGGGCAAATACCCCAATTTGGGCGGCTTCGTATTCCGGGTTTAGGGTTAAATAGGGGTGATCCCAATCGCCCCAAACGCCATATCTTTTGAAGGATTCTCGTTGTTGATTAACCGTTTCTAAGGCGAATTCTTTGGCTTTTTGACGCAGTTTTAACGGGGTGAGTTCTTCCCGTTCTGACTGTTTCATTTGTTGTAAAACTTTCAATTCAATCGGCAAGCCGTGACAGTCCCAACCCGGAACATAACGCACTTTTCGCCCTTGCAAAAGTTGGTAACGATTAATAATATCTTTAAGAATTTTATTGAGGGCGTGACCAATATGTAGCGCACCATTGGCATAGGGCGGCCCGTCGTGTAAAATAAACGCATCGCCCGGATTGTTTTCGGCAAGGCGTTCATAAATTTGATTTTCTGCCCAAAATTTTTGTAATTGGGGTTCGCGTTTGACAGCGTTTGCCCGCATATCAAACTTTGTCTTTGGCAGGTTCACCGTATCTTTGTAGGATTTGGCTGCCTTTTCTTGTTCTTTTCCGTTTACATCGCTACGTTCAGCCATGATTTACCCTTATTTGTGGCCAGCTTGCAATACAACCTTTAGTCTACCGTAGAAGTCTACGGCGCTGTCAGATTGCGTCATTGTCTGTTAGATGTAATAACACTATGTTGCAAGTATAATACATATTGGTCAAGTTGATTGACTCCACCAATGCTACTGCTGCGAATCACAAATACTGATTTTTGGGTTGATTTTTTAAAGGTTTTTAAGCTTAACTTGTTTTTATTCCCACTTTAGATAGGCTTTAGCCGTCATAAATTCGGACTTGAAATGGGCGATCATAAAATATATTATATTTTTAAGTAAAGTTCAACCCCAGACTATTTTTAAGTTAAGAACAAAACCCGGTAATACTTCCTCTCCTGATAAAGTTGTGGGAGAATTCAACCGTTCTACTGATTTTCCTAAACGATAAATTTCAATATAACGGTTTTTTCGTTCTATCAACCAACCCAATTTTACTTGATTATCTATATATTCTTGCATTTTTGATTGTGTCGATTTCAAACTATCAGAAGGAGACATCAACTCTAGCACGAAATCAGGTGCAATTGGGGGAAATTTCTCTTTTTCTTCTGGGGTAAGTTGATCCCATCTTAATTGGTTGATCCAGGCGATATCAGGAGAACGATTTGCACCGTTGGGAAGTTGAAAACAGGTAGAAGAATCAAACAGTTTACCGAGTTTATTTTGACGATTCCAGAAGACAAAATCTCCAGCAATTTCAATATTACGATTTCCGGTTTCTCCCCCCGTTGGCGACATAACAATCAATTCTCCGGTTGCATTTCGTTCAAACTTAATATCGGGGTTATTACGGCAAAGCTGATAAAATTGTTCGTCACTCATTTGACAAACAGAACTAAAATTAATGGTATAAGCAGTCATCGTTAGAATCCTATCCTTATTTGTTGCCTGCTTTGAAGCCCAACTTGTCGTTGACAAAAGGTCAATCTCGCTTTTTAGGAGAGGCGAGTGGGGGATGGGGTTAATATTGAGTTTTGTAACGATTATTAAAAAACTGTGCGATCGCCTGTATGATTAACAGTTGGTTCTTAGCATAACGACTAAATCTTTCATACATTTACTAGCTTTCTTCGGGAGGAAAAATGGACTTTATCACTAACTTTTTCAGCAGCATCAACTTTGAACTGATCGCACAGCTTACGATGTTAGCACTGATTGTCATTGCTGGCCCTGTGGTCATCTTTTTGCTGGCTTTTCGCGGTGGCGACCTGTAAAAAAAGTTTATTCTGGGGGCTAGGGTAACGATTTGGGTTATTCTTACCCATCCCCCAGATAAGAGCGAATTGATCAGTGATTGATCTTAGTCTTGAACATACTCTTGTTCAGTGGTGAGTGCGATTTCTGCCCGCATAAACTCTCGTCCTAAGTAAAGTGCATGATCAAAAGTGCTTAACGGACAAGAATCAGTTTCTTCAGTTATTTTGATGCCCAATTCTTTCGCAGTTCTACCCTTAAATACTGCGGTGGGTTGACGCTTCAAACTTCCGGTACAAGAGAAAGGTTCACCTGTCTCCGGATCAACAGCAAGTCCCTGATCGTTGATATTATTTGTATAGTGTTCTGCACAAATTAGAGCCGCTTCTTGATCAACATAAATGATAAAGTAACCTGCCGGATCAAGATGAATAAAGCGTTGGGAAAGCTGATCATCAATCGCTTTGATTTTTTCAGCCGTCGGTATTTTTGAACTAGATTGAATAGACACAGTTGCCAAACATTACAGATCTGAACCTCTAATTATACCTCTAGGATGAGGCAGATGGTAATCAGCACGCAAATTTTCCCCAACTTCACCCAGAAGCTGAGGGAACACAAACTCAATAATTAGTTAGATAGATACTTGAGTTTATTTTAATTGATTATGATTCTTGTTTAAGATTGCGAAATTGTTCAGCTCTCATGCTGTATCCTTTTCCCTCTAAACACTGACTAAATTCAATTTCTGCTTGGTTGAGTTTCGGATTATCTTTGAGTTGAAAAGTGCGTTCTAAATAATCATTTCCCATCTCTTTTAAGGCTCGACCTAAATCAGGTTCACTCAACTCCTCGGGTAAACAGTTGATAACCGCACTCAAGCGTTCTCCAGTGACACCAGTCTCATCAGCATATCCCATTCCATTCGTTGCTGCTTGAGCGGGAGTGAGAGAAAGTCCCAATATCCAAAGCCCACTTACTAATACAGTCATTACAGTCATCTGACTGAATCGATGCCAAAATCTTTTCATCCAATCCATTCTCTATAATCTCCTAGTGATTAAAAATTTCTGAACTTAAAAAGTCCTTCACTAAGATAACAAACGAAGAAGTAACTTACCCTCTCTCTCTAGAAGGATTCTAAATTTATACCTATAGCAAGTTCGCAAGTGAATGAAGTCGGGGTAAGGATGAGAACCCGAGAAAATCACAATAGAAATGGTTAAATTTGACAAATGGTGATCACTAACAATAATAACACTATTGGGGTTCACTCTATATAATTAGACCTTAAAATGCTCATGTTCTGATCATTTGAGCTAGCTATTCCGAAAAATTTGAGTGTAATCGATCCTGAATATCTTCTATAATAAATGAGTTTTCAGTAATGTTCTGTTGAAATCAAAGTAGCAAGTATGATTATTAACATTAAAAATCTATGACACGATATATAATTAATCGTCTTCTGAGTGCAATTCCGACTTTAATCGCCATTAGTATTGTTGTATTTGCGATTTTAGCGCTCGCGCCAGGAGATCCGATGGGAGAATTCGCGACCAATCCTTCAATTACAGCAGAAGTTAGAGAAAATATTCGTCGTTCTTTGGGTTTAGATCAACCTTTGCCAATTCGATATATCAAGTGGGCTTGGGCATTTATTCAAGGTGATATGGGCTATTCATTTACCAGTCGTAGCCCTGTGAGCGAATTGATTTTACAACGCTTGCCAACGACTTTATGGGTAGCAGGTTTAGCCTATTTATTGGCGGTATTTATTGCGTTTCCACTGGGAATAATTTCTGCAATCAAACGCTATTCTATTTTTGATCAAATTGCGACAACTTTTGCTTTTTTAGGGTTTTCATTACCTCCTTTTTTCACAGGATTACTGTTCATCATCATTTTTAGCGTTCAGTTAAATTGGTTTCCGTTTATTTACAATAGTACCTTAGAAGTGACAAACTTGCAAACTTTAATTGAACAGATAAAACAGTCAATTATGCCAATTTGTGTATTAGCTTTATATCAATCTGCGGTGTTGATGCGGTTTATTCGATCTGCCATGTTAGAACAGTTAAATCAAGATTATGTTCGCACCGCTTATGCAAAAGGATTACCGAATTTTACAGTCATTCAAGCTCATGTTTTACGCAATGCTTTGATTCCGGTTGTCACGTTAATTGCGTTAGATATTCCCAGTTTGTTTACGGGCGCATTAATCACCGAACAAATCTTTAGAATACCTGGGATTGGAGCATTATTAATTGAATCGATTTATCGCAGTGATACCCCAGTTGTAATGGCGATTACGTTTATTTATGCAATTTTAGTGGTAGTCTTTAATTTAATGGCTGATATTTTATATGGAATTTTAGATCCTCGCATTCAATACCAATAAAAAAGGGTGATTTAAGCACCACCCTTGAGGCGTGAAAAATTGTCAATTAACTGTTTTGTTCCGGATCAATTCCTGCGGCTCGTAATAACTCCTCTAACCTGCTTGATCGTAAACGTTCTTGTTCTAACTGTTGTTCGGCTTGTAATGACTTCTATTAATCAATCTCAATCTAATCTAACAAAACCCCGAACACTTTGGGGTGATGCTTGGCGACGATTTAAACGGGATAAAATGGCAGTTTTAGGAATAATTGTTTTACTTTTAATTATTATTTCTGTTGTCTTTGGGCCGTTTATTTATACCACACCGATTGATACAATCGACTTTGGAAATTCTACCTCTCCTCCGAGTTGGGAACACCCTTTTGGAACAAATGATCTCGGACAAGATCAACTGGCTCGAATGTTAGCAGGAGGACGAATTTCTTTAACCGTTGGTGTGGCGGCGATGATCGTGGCTATTTTTGTGGGAACATTAGTCGGAGCAATTTCGGGGTTTTATGGGGGAATTATTGAGAGTTTATTGATGCGAATGACCGATTTATTTATCTCTTTACCTCAGTTACCTTTATTGTTACTGGTAATCTATCTATTTCGCGAACCCATGAAAGCAATTGCCGGGCCAGAAGTCGGCATTTTTCTGTTAATTGTTTTTGTGGTAGGCGGATTAACTTGGATGTCAGTCGCGAGATTAGTTCGAGCCAGTTTTTTAACAACAAAAGAAATGGATTTTGTGATGGCGGCGAAAGCTATCGGTGCAAAATCTTCTCGTTTAATTTGGGTTCATATTCTCCCCAATGTTCTTAGTCCGATTATTGTCGCTGCAACTTTAGCCGTCGGAAATGCAATTATTACCGAATCAACACTGAGTTTTTTAGGGTTAGGATTTCCGCCCGATGTTCCGACGTGGGGACGGATGCTTTATGATGCTCAAAACTATATTGAAACCGCTCCCTATATGGCATTATTTCCGGGTTTAGCTATCTTTTTAACCGTTCTTTGTATTAACTATGTCGGAGATGGTTTAAGAGATGCCCTCGATCCCCAGTCTAAACGATAATTTTAAGCAGTTGTCTGAGTCATGGGTAAGATTCCTAGTCGTGTTTAGTCTTATTTTAAATGAAATTTACTTTAAATGTGATCCTCAAACTGTGCAAATTTGGTGAAAACGTTTAACATATATGAACTACAATAATTGTATAAATCAAAAACCACGATATGGTACAAGCACCGACCCGCCAAACTACAACAGAATTAGCAACCCTCGCTATTGATTTAATTCGTCAAGCCGGATGTGAATATGGAGATGTTCGCTTCTGCACTTATCGGAAACAAAACCTCTTTGCTCGCGATCGCTCTTTAAGTCGTCTCGAAGATAATGTGAGTTCCGGTTTTGGAGTACGAGTTCTTCTTAAAGGGGCTTGGGGGTTCGCTGCTAGTTATCGCAAAACACCCGAAGAAGTAACTCGAATTGTTAATTTAGCGGTTGATATTGCTAAAGGAAGCCGTCTTTCCCTACAAAATCCTGTGCAGCTTGTTCCGGTTGAAGCCTATCAAGATAGCTACGTTACCCCGATTAAAATTGATCCTTTTACGATTCCAATTGCTGAGAAAGCTGAGTTTTTATTGAACCTCAATGAACGGTTACTCGCTTACGAAGAACAAGGCATCAAAAAAGCAACATCTTATCTACAATTCATTCAAGAAGATAAACTCTTTGCGTCTACAGTGGGTTCTCTGATTGAACAAACCATTTACCGCAGTTATCCCGGTTTTAATTGTACCGCAGTTGCCAATGGAGATGCACAAACTCGGGGTTACGAACGTCCGCCTTTAAATATTGGTTACGAACATATTGATCTTACAGATTTAAGCAATCAAGTTGAGAGAGTGGCTGAAGAAGTAATCGAAAAAGTTCATGCACCTAAAGGGCCGTCTGGTATTCTTTCGACGCTGATTCTAAAGCCGTCAAACCTCTATTTAACGATTCATGAATCTGTCGGACATCCAACTGAATTAGATCGGGTTTATGGCTATGAATCTAATTTTGCAGGCACCAGTTTTGCAACCACAGATCAACTCAATAAACTGCAATATGCTGCCCCTTGGGTAAACTTTAAATGCGATCGCACTCAAGCCGGTGGACGCAGTACAATGGGGTATGATGATGAAGGCGTTCCGGCACAAGATTGGTATGTGGTTAAAGACGGAATTTTAGTGGATTATTTAACAGATCGCGAAACGGCTTATCGACTCGGACGAGGAAGTAGTAATGGCTGTGCTTATGCTGATAGTTGGTCAAGTGTGCCGATGGTACGCATTCCCAATTTAGGCTTAGAACCCGGGCCAGAAAATGGCAGTCATACCGCTACTTTAGACGAGATGATCGCCGATACCGAAGATGGGATTTTAATTGATGGAATTGGGAGTTTTTCTATCGATCAACAACGGCGTAATTTCCAATTTGGAGGGGATGCGTTTTGGCAGGTAAAAAACGGTAAAGTGGTGGGAATGTTAAAAGATGTCACCTATCACGCCATGACGACAGAATTTTGGAATAAAATTGATGCGATTGGCCCTGAGTCTGAACGGGAACAATTGGGAACAAGTTACTGTGGAAAAGGTGAACCCATTCAACTGGCACAAATGACTCATGCTTGTGTTCCGGTACGAGTACGAGATATTCACATTGGTGGCGCTTCGTAATTCTAAAGAAAGGGAGGAGATCATATCAGTTGGGTTAAAAGAGCGATCGCTTTTTGAAGTTTAGAAACTGCGATCGCCCTTTTTTGATTTACAGCATTATTAGAGAATTGATTTTACCATCAATAAATCGTCTAAACTCCAGTAAACAAGCATCCCAGGGGGCTAAAAATACCACACAAGAACATTGCCGTTCAATTAATCCATATTATCCACTGGAGTCAGAAACCCGTTACTCGCCAATGAACTTACGAATTGCTCGTAACTGCTAGTATCGACTGAGTACCCCGATATTTCTTGGCAGGTGCGCTTTTGCCACTCCATGTACTCTTGTATATTTTCTAGGTTTTTGTGACCCTTAGAGGTTTTCCAGAGGGCATATGTGATATCCTCGGGAGTACCTGAAAAGGTCATGCTGCCATCAAAAAGTAAGTAGGTATTGGTGTTGTCTGTCATTGTTTCTCTAAGTTATTGTACTGATTATCGCAGAAAATCTCCTACTTATTGTACAATAAAATCATGATTTTTTTCTATTTTTTAAATTAGGGATTATTTAGGATTCGTGGTCTTGCCATAGAATGAGTTTTACGTCACCAACGGGAGAACATAAACGATGATAAAATTATACGAATATCCGTCTTCTGGAAATTGTTATAAAATTCGGTTATTGTTAACCCAATTAGAGATTCCGTTTGAACGAATTACAGTTGATATTTTGAAAAAGGAAAGTCGCACTCCAGAATTTTTAAGTAAAAATCCTAATGGACGAGTTCCGCTTTTAGAACTTGAACCGGGAAAATTTTTACCCGAATCTAATGCCGTTTTATACTATTTTAGTCAAGACACAGATTTTTTCCCAACGGATAAGTTTGAACAAGCACAAGTGATGCAATGGATGTTTTTTGAACAATACAGCCATGAACCCTATATTGCCACTTCTCGTTATTGGATTTCTATTGTCGGAAAACCAGAGGAATATAAACAAGCTTTAGAACAAAAACAACCCTTGGGTTATGCGGCATTAGGAGTGATGGAAAACCAGTTAAAAGATCATCCTTTTTTTGGGGGAGATCACTATACTATTGCGGATATTTGTTTATTTGCTTATACTCATGTTGCCCATGAAGGGGGGTTTGATTTAACTCATTTTCCGGCGATTTCTGCTTGGATTAATCGGGTAAAAGAACAGCCTAATTATATCAGTATCACTGAATAATTGTCTAAACTCCTTTAAATCCAACAGTTCGATCTATATCTTCGGTTGAGCGATCTAAAGGGGGAAGTTCGGACGGTTGAGAGGGAACTTTAGAAACACCAATTTGATTGAAAATAATTCCCAAAATAATCACACTTCCGCCAATATATTGAGGAGTTGTGGGAACTTCTCCTAAAATTAAATAGGAGGCTAAAACTCCGGCAATAGGAGCAAAAGAATTCGCTAAAGAAATCTCAGAAGCAC
>NZ_AUZM01000098.1 GCF_000478195.2 Lyngbya aestuarii BL J
GCTTGTTTCAAGCCCTAGATGCCCTGCGAAAACTGGTTCAAGAAGCCTCTACAGGTGAACCTTCTGGCGTGAAAACCTTTCAAGTCATGGCGAGCTTAATTGCGGCTGAAGGTCAAAGCTCACTAGAAACTCAACCTGCTAATGATACTCCTGTTTCAGAACAACAGACTTTAGAGGTGTCAGAAATTATTGAGGTTGAAACAATCAAACCTTCCCCGGAAAAACCTCCTCAATTTTCTTCTGAAGAACCTGTTAGTCACCTCAATTCTTATCCAGAAGAAGGTATCAATCCTTCAGTTTCTTCTCTGAGTTCTCCGGTTAATTCATCTCCAACAAACGACGATAAAGTTACTTTTGATGGTAACGCTCATCGGATTGAAACTATCCGGGTTTCTACCCGTCAACTCGATGCGTTAATGACCCAAACTGGAGAACTAACGGTTACTAAAATTCGTATTGTTCATCGACTCAGTGAAGTAGAAGCCCTCACTCTATTATGGGAAGAATGGAGTCGAGATGCGTTTGTAAATCGATTTGTTCTCAATGACTTAGAAAACCAATCAACAAACACTCATAAAACAATTGAACAACTCCACAATTATTATAATCGTGCGAGTCAACATCTAGAAAAATTAGGAGCGTTAATCAATCAATTGAGAGGTTCTCTCTATGAAGATACCGCCCGATTAGAGCTAATTTCTAATGAACTTGAAGACGATATCCGCACTTTACGACTGTTGCCTCTCTCAACTATTTTTAACCGTTTTTCTCGGATGGTACGCGATCTCGCTCGACAACAAAATAAACAAGTTGAACTCATAATAGAAGGGGGTGAAACGCGAGCAGATAAACGGATTTTAGAGGAAATGAAAGATCCTTTAATGCACTTATTAAGAAATGCAGTTGACCATGGAATAGAATCCTCAGAAGAACGACAACAATACGGTAAATCTCCTGTTGCTCAAATTTGTCTCCGAGGCTATCAAACCGCCACCTCTGTTATAATTGAAGTGAGTGATGATGGTCGAGGAATTAACCCCGAACAAGTTAAAAAAACCGCTCTCAAACGAGGTATTTATCCTCCCGAAGAACTCGAAACAATGACCTCAAAACAACTTCAATCCCTGATTTTTTTTCCGGGTTTTACGACCCGTACATTAGTCACAGAAATTTCAGGTCGGGGTGTTGGAATGGATGTTGTGCGGAATAATGTTGAACAGCTTAAAGGTAGTATTGAGTTAGAATCTGTTCCCACAAAAGGGTCTACATTTCGGATGCGACTGGGAACCGCCTTAGCAACAACCCATGTTTTAATTGTCGGTGTGCAGAGTATTTCCTATGGTATTCCTGTCGAATTTGTTCGCACGACTCGCTTAGTTTCTCCGAGTGAACTATTTACGATTGAAGGACGAGATACGATTATTTTTGAAGAACAACCTCTGTCTGTAGCTCAATTATCTGAACTACTTGAACTCGAATCTTCTCAAAAAGAGATGAATGCTTCTACAACTTTTCCTTGTATTGTCTTGAAAGTTGGAGAAGAAAAATTAGGTGTGTTTGTTGATGCTTTAATTGACGAACAAGATGTTGTACTCAAATCTCAAAGTCAATTGCTCAAACGAGTCCGAAATATTTCCGGAGCAACAATTCTAGGAACAGGTGAAGTGTGCATGATTTTAAACGCACTGGATTTAATCAAGTCGGCTCGTAAACACTTGAATTCTAGCAGAACATCAGTAAAAATAGAGGGGAAAACTCATCAAGACTCTCTTAAACAAAAATCGGTAATCTTACTTGTTGAAGATTCAATTGCAACTCGCACTCAAGAAAAACGAATATTAGAAGCAGCCGGTTATGAAGTGATCACTGCCGTCGATGGATTAGATGGGTTTAATAAACTGAAAACACGCCCCATTGATGCCGTTATTTCTGATGTGCAGAT
Source organism: Lyngbya aestuarii BL J (assembly GCF_000478195.2). Taxonomy (GTDB): domain Bacteria; phylum Cyanobacteriota; class Cyanobacteriia; order Cyanobacteriales; family Microcoleaceae; genus Capilliphycus; species Capilliphycus aestuarii. The sequence goes on from NZ_AUZM01000098.1 coordinate 1,943, forward strand.
GCCGAATTTAGATGGTTTGAGCTTAACTGCAAAAATTCGTGAAAATCAAGACTATAATGAGTTGCCCATTATATTAGTTACTTCTTTAGCCTCTGATGAAGATAAGCGCCGAGGAGCAGAAGCTGGAGCCAACGCCTACATTACCAAAAGTAGTTTTAATCAACAGGTACTACTCGAGACTTTGAAAAGATTGATTTAATCTCAGAAAGAGACTTAAAAAGACTGACTCGTTATGAAAATAATCGGTTAAAATAAAGTCAATTCACCCTTTAAAAAATCCGAGCTAACCCTACACCTGACGCTGAACAGAAACTCTCAGTGTGTCCTTAAAACGCTCAAATGTTTAATTTTCTGACAACTGAACAGCCAAAATATGTCAATCAAAGTTTTTCTGGTCGATGATTCTCCCGTTGCTCTCATTGTTCTCAAACGTATTTTAAATTCCTCTGCTGAAATCGAAGTCGTGGGAACCGCTCACACCGCAAAAGAGGCATTAGCACTCATTCCGACAATCAAACCCGATGTCATTTGTACAGACTTTCATATGCCCCACATGGACGGATTGGAATTTACACAGGAAATTATGGCAAACTGTCCTCGGCCAATTTTAGTGATTAGTACCGCAGTTCAACGGGAAGATACTTATAATGTTTTTCAATTGTTGAATGCGGGTGCAGTCGATGTATTTCCCAAGCCCAAAAATGGATTACTGAATGAAAATTCTCAACTTGCCCAAGATTTAATTCGTAAGATTAGAATTTTGTCAGGAGTCCGAGTTTTCACTCGCAGAAACCGTTCCTCTGAAAGTCCTCGTCGGGTGAATTCTCCCGCTAATCTCCCGGCTTCTTCCACTTCGATTTCAACCTCAAGTTTGATCTCAAAACCGATTCGGATTGTCGGAATTGGAGCCTCAACAGGCGGCCCCCAAGCATTGCATACCATCTTAACCCAACTTCCGGCTAATTTATCTGTTCCGATTATTTGTATTCAACATATTAGTGAAGGTTTTTTACAGGGTTTAGTCAATTGGTTGAATGTTCAATGTTCCCTCTCGGTTCAAATTGCCCGGAATGGCGAAATTCCTCAAAATGGAATTGTTTATTTTGCACCCGAACGCTATCATTTAGAAATAGATCGTCAAGGTCGATTTCTCTACAGCAGTGCGCCCCCTTTAGCGGGACATCGACCTTCGATTACGGTGACATTTCAATCCTTAGCTCGATATTATAGCGATCGCACTGTGGGGATTTTGCTGACCGGAATGGGACGAGATGGAGCAGATGGAATGGCAGCGATCGCTCAATCTAATGGCATAACCATCGCTCAAGATGAAGCGAGTTCAGTGGTGTTTGGAATGCCAAAAGAAGCGATCGCTCTCGGGGCGGCTCACCAAATTTTGGCGATTGATGCGATTACTTCTGTGTTGTTACAGCACATTGAGCGTCGCCACCCACAGCACCTCAAAGCAAACGACAGAGGTTCAAAGAATATTTAAGCATTTCCGCTCAGAACTTGCGTAATCACCTCAGACAGGGTTTGCGGATTGAAGGGTTTAGTCAAATATTCTGTCGCTCCAGCTAAACGCCCTTGTACCTTCTCAAATGCCCCATCTCTGGCTGTCAGCATGATAATCGGTAACGTTTGAAATTGGGGTAAATTTCGCACCGTGCGACAAAGTTCTAAGCCGTCAATCTCCGGCATTGTCACATCGAGAAGTAAAATGGACACCTTCTCTTGGTATAATAAGGATAGTGCTTCTACCGCATTGTCAGTGACAAGAACCCGGTAATCATTCCCGAGAGCTTGTTTGACCAGACCGTGCATTACTGGACTATCATCAACTGCTAAAACAGTGGGTATGGAATTATCAGTTATGGCAGACATATTAGCCGCTTTCCTTTTTTGATCTCATGTCCGCAGGGGGTTGAGAAGTTCAATCTCTACTAATAGTTTAAACGACCTGATCAAAGAACTCTAAATTCTCTAGGTATTAATCGGTTCATTTGGGGCTTCAAGCTAAAAAGAGCATTAAACACATTGGATCGAGAAAATCGAGAGGAGAGTGATGATCTCTCAAATTGATCAAGTTTAAATCAGATACAAGGTAATTTCAATAAAAATTGTAACGAATTTTCGCAAAAAGTTCATCATTAATGGGTAAAATAAACTGATTATTCGTCATCTGTTCGTCCGTTTGGCAGCATTTGAATCATCAGTTTGAAAGCAACAGCCTTGGATAAAAATCTTCTTAGACTTCCAGACAAATCCCTTGATGTCTTGTTATGATTGAGACACACTCTAAAAAATAGCAAGATCAAGACCAGGGAATCGAAAATTATCATGGATTCATAAATAGACTCCCCTAAATCCTTGATCTGGAGTGTGAAAATCTGCTCGCTCAATTTTTTTAGGGGAATAGGTTATAAATGGTAATCAAACTTTCAGATTATCGTACAATGGGGCAACAAGAGAACCTATCTCTACAGGAAATTATGGGATTTCAAGCCGGAGTCACCTTTGACCCTTTGCTCAAAATCGCCCTTCAGATTGCTCAAGCTCCCGTCGGATATATTAGCTTGATTGATGCGAGTTGTCAGTGGTTAAAATCACAAGTCGGTTTACAAGCCCAAACCTATCATTATCTTGACTTTTGTGAGACGGTTATTTCTCTACATTACCCGAATCATTTTTTTAAATCTGCAAAAACTCCCAAAAAAGATCAAACTTTTTCTCAGACTGAAACCCATTCCCCTTCAGAAACGGAGTTATCATCTTCTTCCTCAAAAATTTTCGCTTCGATTATCTTAGAAGATCTTTCAAAAAACAAACCGTTTGCGACTCATCCCTTACTGAAATTCAATCCCGCAATTCGTTGTTATTTCGGTATCCCAATTCAAACAAATGAAGGGGTATTAGTGGGAATGCTGTCAATCATGGACTATGAACCTCGCCAGATGAGTCCTGATACCCGACAGGCTTTAGAAGCGGTTGCGGAACAAGTCAGTGTACAGATGAATTTACATCGTCAACTGATTCATGCAAAAGGAAAACTCATTAAACTTGAAGATACGATCCAAAAACGCTCCTCGATTTGGGATATTGTCCGTCAAGAACGAGATTTTGTCTGTAACGTTCTCGATACTTTAAGTGCATTAGTGATCGTACTCGATCCTCAAGGAAAAATTATTCGTTTCAACCGTACCTGCGAAGAAATATCTGGACTCTCTGCTGAAGAAGTTGAAGGAAAAACACCTCAAGAAGTTGGGTTATCGATTGATTATTCACCGATTAAGGCTGACTCTTTCTCCTCAAAATATTCAACCTCTCTGGCTGAGTTTCCCCCCTATTGTGAAAGTGAATGGATCGATCCAAATCGTCGGACTCACTTGATCGGTTGGTCAAATACAATTATTTACAATCCCGATAGTTCAGTCGAACATCTGATCGCCACCGGAACCGATATCACAATGCGCCGGGAGTCGGAAAAAATGCTGCTTTTATTAGAACGAGCGATCGCCGCGAGTCCGAGTGGTATTGTGATTAGTGATGCGAAAGCCAAAGATAATCCGATTATTTATTGTAACCCAACCTTTGAACGAATTACCGGATATTCTAGAAGCGATATATTAGGAATTAACTGTCGATTTTTACAAGGATATGATACTGAACCCCAAGCCATTCAGACAATTCGGACTTGTTTGCGAGAAGCAAAAGATTGTTTAGTAACCTTAAAAAATTATCGCAAAGATGGAACTCCATTTTGGAACGAACTGGCAATTTCTCCAGTGCGAGATACAACCGGAGAAGTCACCCATTATATTGGCATTCAAACCGATATTAGCGAACGTAAACGCGCTGAAGAATCCTTAAAAACCAGTGAAGAACGCTATCGACTTTTAGCCGAAAATGCCACAGATTTAATCTCTCGACACAACTCAGAAGGGATCTATCTTTATGCTTCTCCGGCTTGTCGAAAGTTGCTTAAATATGAACCCGAAGAACTAATCGGACATTCCGCTTATGACTTTTTTCATCCCGAAGATATTGCTTCTGTTAGAGCTTCTCATCAAACCTTACTCGCCAAAGGTGAAATCTCTCTCGTCAGTTATCGCATTCGTCGCCGCAATGGGGAATATATTTGGTTTGAAACCACCGCTCACGCCGTCCGAGATTCCCACACGAGAGAAGTTCAAGAATTAGTCGCCGTTTCTCGAGATATTACCACCCGCAAAAAAGCCGAAGTCTCTCTACTGGAACGATCGCATTTATCCTTGCTCGAAGCCGAAGTCGGTAAAGCATTAGGACAAGGCGGAACCACCATTACTATCTTACAAGCTTGTAGTGATGCCATTGCCAATCATCTCAGCGTTACAGGTGTAGCAATTTGGACAGTGAACCGCTCAACCCATAACCTAGAACTCCAAGTCACATCAGGTCAGTGTGAAGTTCAAGATTGCTCAGACTGTCGAGAACGGATAAGTCACAATTGTTTGTGTCTCAATTTTGCCTTAGTCGTCGAAGGAAGACAAGTGGGGATGATGGAAATTAGCAGTCGTCATCCCCTCACAGAACAGGTTCAAAATGCTTTATATTGGATTGCAAATGCGATCGCAGTAGGAATTGACCGAGTAGCAGCTTTGGAAGAACTTCACAGTCGCCGCGAAGGGTTATTATTCCGTTTAGCAAGTCAGATTCGTGATTCTCTCGATCTCAATACGATTTTAGCCAAAGCCGTCAGTGAGATTAGAAGTTTATTACAAGTGGATCAATGTCATTTTTTATGGTATCTTCCCACAACCGATCTGCGATCGAGTTTTGTAATCACTCATCAGGCTCAGTCTTCTCATCTGTCTCAAGGTTTAGTGGATTATCCCCCAGATTGTGTCAGTTGGCTCTCAGAGAAAATCGAGCAACATCAAAGTGTTCAAATTAATGATAGTAGCCAAGTCGATGGATTGGATGGACAAACCCGAAGTGCCTTACATCAAGCCGGAGTAGCTTCGATGTTGTTTTTACCCCTCGAAACTCGTTCCGGTCAACGAGGAGCGATCGTCTGTAATCACTATCATAATACTCACGATTGGACAGTCAACGATGTGGAGTTGTTACAGGCGGTGATTGATCAGTTAGCGATCGCCATCGATCAAGCTGAACTCTATGCTCAAACCCGAGCGGCGGCTTTAGCGGCTCAAACCCAAGCTACTCAACTTTCTCATGCGTTACAGGATTTACAAGAAAAAGAAGCTAAACTCATTCAAAGTGAAAAAATGTCGAGTTTAGGTCAGATGGTTGCAGGTATTGCTCACGAGATTAATAATCCTGTTAACTTTATTTATGGCAATCTCGACTATGTGAGAGATTACACTCAAGATTTATTAGAGGTTCTCAGTCTTTACCAGGAAAGTTATCCAACATCGAGTCCGGAAATTCAAGAGAAAATTGAAGAAGTAGATTTAGAATTTATTAGCGAAGATTTACCCAAAATTATTGCTTCAATGGAGATGGGAGCCGATCGCATTCGACAAATTGTGGTCAGCTTGCGAAACTTCTCCCGTTTGGATGAAGCGGAAATGAAGCCTGTTGATATCCATGAAGGGATTGATAATACACTATTAATTTTACATAGTCGCTGGAAAGCTAAAAAAGTCGGTTCCGGTGTAGAAATCATTAAAAACTATAGTACCCTTCCTAAAGTTGAATGTTATGCAGGTCAACTCAATCAAGTGTTTATGAATATTATTAGTAACGCTATTGATGCCCTTGATAACCAACCTGATCCCCGCCAGATTACTATTGATACAGAGTTATTTGAGGTTAAAAACCCCGCAGAACGCTTGAATATACCTTATGTTCGGGTCAAAATCAAAGATAACGGCCCCGGTGTTTCTACTGCGGTTCAAAATCGTTTATTCGATCCATTCTTTACCACAAAAGCTGTCGGAAAAGGAACCGGGTTAGGGTTATCCATCAGTTATAAAATTGTTGTGGAAAAACATGGTGGATCGCTCAAGTGTTTGTCTGAACCCGGACAAGGCTGCGAATTTTGGATCGAAATTCCCGTGGAACCGCCCCCTGAGCTACGACCCAGAGATTGAGTTCAAAGAGAAACATCTAAAAGGCTGTTAAACTCTAGAGCTTTAAGGGGTTTCAAGTCTACGGTTAAAAAAAAATCAAATTTTGGCTTCAAAAGACTTGACACTTTTAGGGGGAATGCTGCTATTATAATATATGGTTACGCAATGGGGCGTCGCCAAGTGGTAAGGCATCGGGTTTTGGTCCCGACATTCGGAGGTTCGAATCCTTCCGCCCCAGTTATTCCTAGAACAGATCAAAAACGGATCACTCCGTTCTGACTCTTTTCTCTCATATTGCTCTCAAAGGATACTGTACCAATCTAACAGTGTGATCAGAGGCTTTCTGTTCATTCATAGAATTATCAATTAGGAGATAACTTCATTCTAAAATTTCAACAATAAAGGGTGAGTTAACTAAAACCCACCCTTCTATTTAAACTCTTGTTGCTGTTGTGATCATTGTGTAGAAATTAGGTATTTACATCAAGGCTAGAAAATAACGCTTGTTGTGTCGGATCAGGAATCTTGGGTGCAACATAACCCCCCGAATACAACACTGAACCCTGTTGTTGTTGAGCAAAAATTGGGAAGATCTCACGGACTTGAGAAGCCACTTCAACCGTTTTCACATCATAAGTACGAGTCGCTAACTTCGGATAAACTCCAATTCCAACAATGGGAATCAGTAAACAAACAGCGATCGCAACTTCCCGAGGTTTGGCATCTCCCTGATAATCCTCAATTACCAAACCAAAGCTGTTTTTTCCGTAGAAAACTTGACGCAATAGGTTGAGTAAATAAATCGGAGTTAAAATCAATCCCACTGCGGCTAAACCAACAACCACCACTTTAAAGTTAGAACTATAAACATTACTGGTGGTAATGCCTAAAAAGATGCTCAATTCCCCTGCAAAACCACTCATTCCCGGTAATGCTAAAGAAGCCATCGCGCCTGCGGTGAACAGTGCAAATACTTTCGGCATTGACTCGGCTATACCGCCCAATTTTTCCATCATCAAGGTATGAGTCCGTTCGTAGGTAATTCCTGTGAGGAAGAACAACATCGCGGCAATTAAACCATGAGAAATCATCTGAAGTACGGCGCCATTTAATCCCAACTCAGTTAAGGAGGCGATACCGATGAGAACAAAACCCATGTGGGAGATAGAGGAATAAGCCAGTCGTCGCTTTAAGTTGGTTTGGGCGAAGGCACTTAACGCACCGTAAACGATATTAACAACCCCTAAAATAGCCAGGACAGGTGCAAAATAGAGGTGAGCATTCGGCAACATTTCAATGTTCATCCGAATTAACCCATAACCGCCCATCTTTAATAAAACACCAGCCAAAATCATCGAAACGGGTGCAGAAGCTTCGCTATGAGCATCCGGTAGCCAAGTGTGAAGCGGGAAAATGGGGAGTTTTACACCGTAAGCAATGATGAATCCTGCGTAGAGTAAAAGTTCTAAGAAAATGGGATAATTTTTGTGGGAAAGTTCCGTCATGTCGAAGGTGACGTTACCCCCATAAAACGCCATTGCTAATGCAGCAGCGAGGATGAAAACAGAACCCAGTGCAGTGTAAAGGATGAATTTCGTGGCAGCGTAAAGGCGCTTTTGTCCGCCCCAAATTGAGATTAATAAATATACAGGTACTAACTCCAATTCCCACATCAGGAAGAACAATAGTAAGTCCTGTGCGGCGAAGACTCCCAGTTGGGCGCTGTACAACACCAACATCAACGCATAAAAAAGTCGTGGTTTTTTGGTAACATTCCACGACGCGAGTATTGCTAAAGTGTTGACGAAACCTGTGAGGGCGATGAGGGGCATTGACAGGCCATCAACGGCGACAGACCAATTGAGTTCCAGTTGCGGTATCCAGGCGTAGGTTTCGCTCAGTTGGAAGCCGGAGTTGTCTAAGTTGTAGTGAGTCCAGAAACAGAATACTATTAAAGCGAGATCTAATAAACCGACTCCGAGTGCATACCAGCGAATAGTACGGCCTTCTTTATCGGGTAAAACGGGAATAGCGAGGGATGCCAGGAGGGGCAACAAGATAATCGTGGTTAGCCAGGGAAGTTGACTGCTCATGATCCGTGAGAATAAATACCTATTGCGTTCACTTCATCTATCATACATGAAGTTTTGTTAATTACATTGTAGAAAAGAAACAATTTTTGCGACAGGGGGACTCAGGGGACTAGGCTAGCGATCAAAATTTGTTGGTTTGGGGGATCAGATTCTCAAACTCTAATCAGCTAAAATCCTTTACCAATAGTCTTTATAGCGAAATAGTAATCGACTGAATCCTGATATTGATCCTCCCAAAGTAATGTGTTTTTTAGTAACGAAATGTAAACAGAAATTTTTTATGAGACTGATAACTTCGGCAAATTTACCTCTTTGTCTAAATATTCAACCCCAAAAAGATTAGATAACGTTATAAAAAAAAGAATTACTTGGCACTAATACTCATCAAATAAGTATTTTTTATATGTTCTTGGAAGTTGGGGTTGTGGCGAGGGGTTCAGTTAGGTTCCCGGGGATGAACTGATTTCTCAAATTAAAAGATCGCTTTGATCCCTCCGCCTGCGGCACCTCCCTTTTTAAGAGAGGTTTGGGAGGTTAGAAGTCTATTGAAAGTCCCCCTTTTTAAGGGGGATTTAGGGGGATCAATTAACTTTTTGTCAATTTCATATTAGGATGGTCTAGGGTAGTTCAGGCTATCTAAATCGAGAACAAAGTCAACCTAACGGGACATCGAGCCAATATGAACCCGATCAAAGTGTTGTTCCTCGCCTCGAACCCCAAACAAACTCAGCCCTTAGATTTGGGTAAAGAAATCCGAGAAATTGAGAATAAAATACAGGCTTCTCAAAATAGAGACTTTCTGGAATTTAAACAAGCTTGGGCGGTACGCTTTGATGAACTCATCCAACGTCTGAACGAATATAAACCCCATATTGTTCATTTTAGTGGTCACGGAAGCAACACAGGTGAGATTATATTACTCGACAAATATGATCAGGTTCAAGCTGTTAATCTAGAAGCGATCAAGGCGTTATTTTCAACGGTTAGCAAAGATAATATTAAAGTAGTTGTTTTGAATGCTTGTTATTCTAAAATTATAGCTGAAGCGATCGCAGAATATATTGATTGTGTGATCGGCATGAATACCGCTATTAATGATCAAGCGGCGATTGATTTTGCGGCGAATTTTTATGGTGCAATTGCTTCTAAACGTTCAGTGGAACAAGCTTTTACACAAGCAAAATCTGCTTTAATGGCTAGCAACATCTCTGAAGCCAATATTCCTGAACTTATACACCGAGAAAATATTAACCCCGCAGAAATTATCCTAGTTTCAGATACAGAAGATAACAATAAAACAACAATTGATTTCCCGCAAAATCTGCCCTACAGTGGAGTAATAAAGTTTGTCGGACGGGAGAAAGAACTCACCAATTTACACGAACAACTGCAACAAACCGAACGAATTGCCATTACTTCTATTACCGGAATGGGAGGAATTGGCAAAACAGAACTCGCCCTTCAATATAGTATCTATCATTGTCAACAAAAAACCTATTTAGGCGGAATTTGTTGGTTATATGCACTCGATACCAATGTGGGGATTGAAATTGTTAACTTTGGGAAAGCCTATCTCAACCTCAACCCACCCGATAATAGTGATTTAGAAACCCAAGTTCAATACTGTTGGCGGAACTGGCAACCCCCAGAAGGAGAGGTTCTGGTTATTTTTGATGATGTTGATAAATATGAAAAAATTAAACCCTATATCCCGCCCAATAATCCCCGATTTAAAGTATTAATCACAACTAGAGTTCAAGGTTTTGATTCTTTCAAAGAACTCGCACTCAACGTTTTAGATGAAGCCGCAGCGTTGGAGTTATTAACGTCTTTAGTCGGAGACAGAATAGAAACCGAATTAGAAACCGCTAAAACCCTTTGTGCAGATTTAGGGTATTTACCATTAGGCTTGGAATTAATCGGACGTTATCTAAACGCAAAGCCGGATTTATCTCTGGCTAAAATGCGAGACAGACTCAAACTCGAACACCGTTCACTCAATCCCGAAGACTCCCAAGAAATGACCGCCAAACGAGGGGTAAAAGCAGCCTTTGAGTTAAGCTGGAAAGAACTCAAACCCGAAGAACAACAATTAGCCTGTAGCTTGAGTTTATTTGCGTTTGCACCGATTCCTTGGTCGCTGGTTGAGTCCTGCTTTCCCGAAACGGATGAGGAAGATTTAGAAGATTGGCGAGATTATAAACTGGTAAACCTCAGTTTGTTACAACGAGTTGAAAAAAACACCTATCAATTTCATCCCCTGATTCAAGAATTTCTCAAAACCAAGTTAGAAGAATTCCCTTCCCAAGTTGACGAATGGAAACGAAGTATTTGTCAGGCTATTGTAGAAGTCGCCAAAGAAATTCCAGACACACCCACTCGCGATGATATTTTAGCGGTGACGCTGACCATTCCCCATATCGAAGAAGTGGCGGAAAACCTCACAGACTGGCTGACCGATGAAGATTTAACTTGGCCTTTTGTTGGTTTATATCAATTTTATAACGGTCAAGGATTGTATAGTCAAGCGGAACCTTGGTCTGAAAAATGTCTTGACCTGACTCAAAATCGTTTGGGACAACAGCATCCTGATGTGGCAACCAGCCTCCACAATTTGGCATTACTCTACTCATCCCAAGGCAAATACGAAGAAGCCGAACCCCTCTATCTACAAGCATTGGAGATGAGACAGCAGTTACTCGGACAGCAGCATCCATATGTGGCAACCAGCCTCAACAATTTGGCATTACTCTACTCATCCCAAGGCAAATACGAAGAAGCCGAACCCCTCTATCAACAAGCATTGGAGATGAGTCAGCAGTTACTCGGACAGCAGCATCCAGATGTGGCAAACAGCCTCAACAATTTGGCATTACTCTACTCATCCCAAGGCAAATACGAAGAAGCCGAACCCCTCCTTCTACAAGCTTTAAGTATTGCCGAAAAGGTTCTCGGTGTTGACCATCCTGATACAAAAATATTTCAGGAAAACTTAGATCTTTTGTTGGAGTTGAAGGGTAGGGGCGCAAGGCCTTGCGCCTCTACGGATGATTGATGTGTTGCAAAATTGGAGTTGAAGTATTTTCTATATCATTTGTAAATTGAATCTGTCCGCTTAAATCCAGTAAATTATTCCGCTTTTTTCGGGTGCGAATGAGTTCTTTTAATGCAAACTCAATCACTTCTTTTTCGGTTGTCAATTCAGTTAATTCCAACGCTTCTTTAAGCAATTGTTCGTTTAGTTCAATGTTTGTGTTCATGGGTTTTTCGTTTAGGCTAACTGTATTGTTTGCGGTTGTGGTAAGGGTTTCTGAGTTTGCTGATAGGCATATACTAAATCTTCTAACACTTCTTGAGCGTTTTCAAGTGCTTCTTTATAGGTTTCCCCGTGAGTTTGAGCGTATTTACCCCACTCGGGTAAACTTGCAATATAGACTTGATCTTCCTCCGACCATTGAATTAGAATACTGTATTTCATAATGAACCCTCTTGCTCTAACCGTTTTACTTCTTCTAGTGCTGCTATTACATCTTTTTCTTGATAAGGTTTAGCATCTTTGCTATCTTTTCCTGACAAGACAATAGGATTTGATAAAACAGGATGAATCCAGTAGGAATGACTACCTTTTCCCCGTTTAGTTAACAGCGTAAATCCCGCCTTTTGCAACATCTGTTTTAATTCTCTAACTTTTTTAGGCATATTAAGGAGTATAGCAAAATTAACCGACCTATAGGTTCTGCTGTAAACAGTTATTGCCAATAAAACCCGGTACTAATTATTTTAGTCTTCTTTATACTGAACACAGACCTATGGGGTAGAGACGCAAGGCTTTGCGCCCCTACGGATGATTAATGTGTTACAAATATTGTTGGAAACGGTCGTATTTTGCAAACTATTATACATCATTATTCTTGTTTTCCTCCTCCGATTAAATATAACAACGCCATCCGCACCGCCACACCGCTTGTAACTTGTTGAGAAATCAAACTAAATTCCGGATCATCCATCAACTCAGAACTTAATTCTACACCCCGATTAACCGGACCGGGATGTAATATTTTCACATCGGGTTTGCAGAGTTTGAGGCGATCGCGAGTAATGCCATAATATTGATGATATTCTCGCAAACTGGGTAATAAATGCTGAGTCATTCGTTCTCGCTGGAGTCGCAATGTCATTACAAAATCAGCATCTTTTAACGCCGGTTCTAATTCCCAGTGTAAGAATAATTTTCCTGGTCTTCCTTCCCCAAAACATTTAAAATATTGGGGTAATAAAGTCGGTGAACTGACCAAATGTAATTCCGCATCAATCGCCGTTAAACTCCAAATATTCGACCTGGCAACTCTCGAATGCAAAATATCACCAACAATGGCAATTTTTTTCCCTTCTAACAGTTCTATTCTGGGATTATCGGGGTCTAATAATCGACAAATAGTAAACAAATCCAACAGCGCTTGTGAGGGGTGGGCGTGTTGACCATCTCCCGCATTTAAAACAGAAACTTTTGTATTTAAACGATCCATTTCCGATGCGATTGCTTGCGGAACTCCGGCTTGTTGATGACGAATTACCATCATATCTGTTCCCATTGCCAGATAGGTTTTTGCAGTATCTAAAATCGTTTCTCCCTTCGATAAAGACGAACTTCCGGGGGCAAAATTAAGGGTATCTGCTGAGAGTCGTTTAGCAGCGAGTTCAAAACTGTTGCGGGTTCGAGTCGAAGCTTCAAAAAACAAATTCGCAACGACTTGTCCTTGTAAAGCGGGGACTTTTTTGGTACGGCTATTTAAGACTTGTCGAAAACTTAAAGCAGTTTGTAAAATGGCGTTGTATTCATCCGAAGTAAAATCCGCCAGGGATAGAATGTGGCGACGAGTCCAAGTTGCAGTAGCCATTTGTAGAAATCGATACCCATGAGAATAGACCAATTAACTGTATAGATATTCTTGTGGAACATCTCAACAGCTAACCCAACACTTGATTTTACCAACAGTTGGCATCGAGTGCTTTTTAATTCTGTGAATTCTGTGAAAATTCGGATTTTGTACCTTTGAGGGAGTAATTGCAAATACAGATGTCCTGATGCTGAATTTACAATGAAGAATCTCCCCCAAATTTTGACAGTCGGTATCGCCAGCTTAATAATGTTAGGTTTAGGCAGTTGTCGTTCTACGCAGTTAGAAGCCGAGTCCCCACAACTGACAGAGACACAGGCTTCCACTCCCGCCACTCCCGTGAGTCAGCCCCCAACTTCTCAACCGCAAAAATCAGCCACCGCTTCTCCTGTTGTCAAAGAAGCTACAGCCCCCACAGATACCATACCTGTAACTATCTATCGGGTTGATAATGAGTGTTCCAAGCTGGTTCCCGAACAAGTGACAGTTTCCGAGGAGAAAGCCATCGAAGATGCTGTTGCAAAAACGTTAGAAATTCAACCGGGTTTTGAGTTACCGTTGGGTTATCGGGTGGAAGTTGATGACTATTATCAAATTGCCGTGATTGATCTGCGCGTTTCTACTACATCTCGGCGGAATTTGTATTCTCTCTCGGCTTGTGAACAGTTGGCTTTATTTGGCAGTTTGCGAGAAACATTAACCACAAATCCTAATTGGCAAATTCAAGAAGTTTATTTTACCAATTTGGGTGAAGATCTGGTTTTATGATGTTTATGACCTCAACTGTTGCCATCGATTTCTTAAGTAGAGAAAGACGGGAAATTGGTAAGCTTCTGCAATCAGCCACAAGACTAAAAATAGATGAGATAAAAATGCGATAACTGTCCAAAAAATTGGAAACCAAGCCGAAAATCCACCCGAAATTGGAGGAAACAGAAAAGCAGAGAGTCCAATCAAAGTTGGAGGTAACAAGATGAGTAACAATGCTGCTAACCAATAAACCCAACTAATTTCGAGGTTGCCAATATGTTCTCCTTTCCAGTTTTGACCATTCCATCGCCAAGTAATAGAAGGTTCCCGATCTGCCATTTTCAGGAGTTGTCTTTCTGGATGAATGGTAAAAATGTGACGACAGACATCACAACCAAATGCGTCCATTAAAGCAATATTAGAAAGATCACCACAGCGACACACTGGACAGGGGTAGGTTTCTTGATAGCTTAATGGATTTTCCTTTTCTTTGAACATAGACATAGATTAATCCTGTATTGACTCAATCCCAAATATTTTCTCGATTTTTTAATACTTTCTTTAGATTGTGAGTAGGCAAGTTGTGATTCGACGATCTTTGATTGAGTTCACCCGTTTGCACTGACTTTTAGTTAATTTAACACAACTGTTCCGGGCTAGGGGTTTGAGATCGGAAGTTGACAGCTTGACGATTTTCGTATCATTAGTTACAGCCTCTAGACTCAGCCTCCCTCTATTGTCATATATAATACTTGAAAATTCCATAAAACTCTGTTGTGATCGGGGATGAATACGTTTAAAGTTTCGTCACTTTCGATCAAATCGCATCTGTGAATTTTTTTGATCGGCTAAAAAAAATAGATCAAACTGACAAAAGTTCTGGTAAAGTATTAGTTAACCTTTTAACAAAGAGGGAATGATCACTCAGCAGTGTACTGTGTTTGGTTAGTCATTATGATGATGTATTCTGAAAAGCAAATCACAGAACAATCAAAAACTAACTGCACTGAGACACACCTTTTCTGAACTGATCAATAGATTTGACAACTCTCAATTCAAATGACTTTGTTGTGACAGCAATAGGGACAAAAGCCAGTGCGATTTGATTCCTACGAACCCGGGGATTTCTACGATGAAATGTTTATCGCCAAAGGGGAACCTCGCCTTGAGGCCAAACTGCTAATTGAACGGATTAATTCTCTTTCTCCAGGGGAGCTAACCCTGCGACAGCAAGCCGCTCAAGCCGCTTTGATTAAGCTCGGAGCTACATTTAATGTTTATGGAGATCATCAAGGGACTGAACGGGTATTTCCCTTTGATATTGTACCTCGAATTGTCTCAGCTTCCGAATGGAACTGGTTAGAAAAAGGACTCAAACAACGAATTCATGCTTTGAACTTGTTCATTGCTGATATTTACAGTGAGCAAAAAATTATCAAAGATGGCATTATGCCGGCAGATTTAATTCAGTCTTCTAAAGGATTTCTAAAGCCTTGTATGGGATTAAAACCCCCGCAAGAAATTTGGTGTCATATTACCGGAACTGATTTAGTTCGCGATCGCGATGGACAATGGTATGTACTCGAAGATAATCTTCGTTGTCCTTCGGGGATTTCTTATGTACTCGAAAATCGCCGCGTGATGAAAAGTACATTTCCGCAAATTTTTGCGACATTAGGAATTCAACCCGTTGATGAATATGCGAG
>NZ_AUZM01000099.1 GCF_000478195.2 Lyngbya aestuarii BL J
CTTCTTCCCCAGTTCCAAAACTTGTTCTTGTTGTGGTCATATTGTGGATTCGCTGCCTCTAAATATCAGAGAATGGGATTGTCTTAACTGTAAAACTCACCACGATCGTGACAGTAACGCCGCACTCAACATAAGAAATGAAGGCATCAGAATAATACATTTTGGCGGAGGGAACCCCGTCTCTGCTGAGGGAGCCTGTTTAAGACCAGATAACCGCGACGGTGAAAGGGCATCGGGCTGAGAAATCAGAAGCTCACATTGTACCGCGGCGGTCAGTGTGAGTAGTTCACACAGAACAATAGTACCATTGCTATAACTGTCTAGGGCTTTCCGCTTCCCTCTTTTTTCTGTAAACTTTAGCCATATCCAAATGGAAATTGCGATCGCGGTTGGCCCTCAAAACAGGTAGACTGCATGAGAGAAAACAGAAACTTCTGTTCTCGACCGATTATATTCAGTGGGATGGTCTCAAGATTTCCACAAAACAAACGCCTAACAACTTATCTTGAACAACAGACAAAATGTTTGTACAACTCACTCGACTTTTATTGTTACTGCTAATTGGAACCATCATCTTTAGATTATGGAAACTTTTAGTCAGTAAAGAGGGTAATCTAGTGGGTCGGTTGTGGTTCCTGCTAGCTGTATTTTTATTGCTGATTGCTTTTACCGCACCCGACAGCCCCATAGGACTCGCGATTTTGAGTCTTTTGTCCGTGTTTATTAAGCCGCTTGGTTTATCAATCTTGTTGTTGATCTTAGCGGCTGCTCAAATTAATAAGGGGGGAATTTCTAATCCTGGCCCAAACCTGATTTTAACGGCTTTACTGATTTTAATTCTTTCTAGTATGCCGTTTGTGGCTCAATGGTTGGCTTTTCAATTAGAAAAAACCGCGATTGAAACGGTTCAAACGGATTTATGTTGTGGAGAAAGAGCAGAAGCGATTGTTCTATTAGGTTCGGGAACTACTGAACCAAAGCTTCCCTATGTTACTCAAGTTCAACTGACTCGAATTGGCGATCGCATTCCCTATGCAGCTAAACTCTATAAAGATGGTTTAGCTCCGCTGATGATTGTTAGTGCGGGTTCAAGAAATGAATATGTGCAACCCGTTGTCGAAGCAGACTATATCGCTAGATTACTGGTGGGAATGGGGGTTCCTTCTCGTGCTATTTTCAAAGATACATCCGAGGGAACGTTGTATGATAGTGCCGTTTCTATTCAACAAATCGCCAAAAAACAAGACTTAGGGCGAGCGATCATTTTAGTCACTTCTGGATTAGAAATGCGGCGAGCAAGCTTAACGTTTGCCAGTGTAGGCTTTAAAGTGATTCCGGCACCGACTAACTTTTTTGCCTCTCTCCCTGGTGAAAAATACCAACGACGAGTTTCGGCGAAAGACTTCTTAGCGAGTGCTGAGGCTCTTTTGTTAACAACGGATGTAGTAGAAGAATATATTATTACATTCTATTACTTTATTCGCGGTTGGTTGGCTCCGACGATTTGAGGAATAACCACTCAAAAAACTCCAAGAAATTGAGGATTCACAATTCACAATCTAGTTCAGTTTTAGACTCAACTACAAATCAGAAATTCTGATCGGGTTAGTCCGGGGATAGAATCCTCAAGTTGTGAATTGTGAATTAACTCTAATTTTTCCGCTATCTTCATTGATTAAGTTTAATTCTTAGGTTGGGATAAAGAATTCAAATTCTGACTAGAAGGGTAAAAAGAATTAGGAAAAGGGTTGTCCCCTGTTCCGACTTTATTTCCCACAAAAAATACTAAAGAGAAAAGTAGGATAAATAAAAACCAAATCGAATCCCATTCCTCAGATGAATCGTAAGAAGATCGTCCTCTTTCACGAGTCGGTTTGACATCAAATTCAATTTCAATTCGCTTTCCTTGGACAGGGCCAGAGACTCGAAAGCTATCAACTCTAACTTGTTCACGATCTGACATTGGATTTCCTCGCGCTTCCCGATAATCACTCAAACTATTTAGTGAATACGGGTTTCTCAAGCGGATCTCCGGATAAGTTTATGAATACAAAAATATAGCGCTACTTGAATCGGGAACAGGGAACAGCGCTTGCCTTGCGGCCCGGCGGTTTCCGGCGAGACTTAGTTTGCAATCTTAGGGAACAGGGAACAGGGAACAGTAGACTGTTAAAAGGTTCCAGGATTTATAAATGACAATCATGTATTCGCGTAGTGCTATACAAAAATAAAATTAATACAAAACTAAAAAAAGCCCCCATTCTATAGAACAGGGGAAAAATAATCATCCGCTAAAATTGAGCGATAAACTGAACCGAATTGACTAACTGCGATCGCTTGAAGCCACAGGTTCAAAACTCGGAATCACAATCTCATCATTTTGCTTAGTAAGCTGATTGTACAAACGCTCAGTATTGGGGAAGTTCGCCGCAGGTAAAGTCGGGAAACGACGATAAGGAACGGTATCTTCTCCAAACACCTGAGAATATTCCATACTATTGACCATCGCCCCGATAAACGCTTTTAACCCCATAGAGGCTAAGATCTGGTTATACTTGCGAATTTCCGCTTGATTTTGGGGAGCCCGACCCAAGAAGTGCTTTGTTCCTAACTCAATCACTTTCGTATTGGGATAAGGAGTATAGAATTCCCGGATATACAGAGAAGTATTACCCAACACCTCAATAAACTCTTTCACCGTAATTTCTCGGTTTCCAAGCTTACTTTCGAGGGCGGTAAACTCATTTTTGACCACATAGGGATCAATATCGCGTTCAAACACCTGACGATAAGCCGCTTGAATGAGAATCTTCAACGCTACCTTATCTTCAGTATTCGTCAGCTTAAACACCTTCGTTTGTTGGCGTCGTAGGCTAACCCCTTGAGAAACACGATTTTGCAGTTCGAGTTCACCTTTTGTATCTTCCGGTGTACCCAGTTCTACAAATCGAGGTGCTGCGGGTTCTGTCGCCGTAATCTGCGGCATTTTCTCGGGTAAAGCACCCGCCCGCATGGTTCGCAGTGAAACGCCGCCAGGGGTTAAATAACGCTCGTAGGGAACGGTATCTTCCCCAAAAGATTCGTTATATTCCGTCGAGTCGATAATAGAATCGACCAAAGCATAAAACCCTTTCTTGGCGCAAATATCAAAGTAAGAATTGATTTCAGCACGCCCATAGGTGGGTCGCCCTAATAAACGGCGATGAATATATTCAACCGCTTTACAGATATAGAGCGATGTCCAATACATCTTACGGAAAGTATCAGACTTGGCTAACATTCTGATAAACTCGCGTACCGTGATGTCACCGTTTTCGAGTTTAATCTCAGCCACTTTGAGGCGTTGACCTTCGTAAACTTCGCGACCAAACACCTGTAGATAAGCCGCTTTGATCACCGCTTGGGTGGAGCTTTCGGAAAACTTAACGCTTGCGCCGTTACTGCCTCCAGACCGCTTAAACCGACTGCTAACATAACCCCCTGGAAGCTGATCGAGCTTGAACACCTTCGGCCCTAAGGAACCCGGATTGTTCGGACGGGCCGCAGGGTTGCTGAGTTGGTTATCAATTCCCGCCCCATTGCGAATCAGAATCCGGCGAGTATCCTTACTAAAGGGTGCCGGACTATTTTTGGGGTTACGAGTTTCTTTCGGGAAAATCGCCCCAAACTGAATCTCTAGTGGGTCGTTTCCTTGACCGTAAACGTGTTGATCGGGTAACGGTTGATTGTATGCTGCAAACAGCGTCACAAACTGAGGCACCTTGCGGAAGGGCGCACTGTAGTTAAACAGATCAATTTGCGGCCCCCAGTTGCGGCATTCTTGGGCTTCTTGACCCAATCCTCGTAGATAAGGGACGGTTTCTTCACCGAAGTAGTCGGAATACTCGCTTGAGTCTACCATCGCGTCTACGAGCTTCGCCAAACCGCCAGAAGAGATGATCGCAAAGTATTTGCTAAATTCTTCGGGAGACGATAAACCTCGACCTAAGAAGTGACGCGCCGCGAGTTCGACAACCCGGCTATTAACAAACGGTTCATAGAACTGTTTGCGATACAGGGGAGATTTACCCAAGCGACGAATAAACTCCTTCATGGAGATTTCGCCATTTTTGACTTTGGATTCTAAGTCGGAAATACTTTGGCTATAAGCACGAGTAATATCACGCTCAAACACCTGACGATAGGCGGCTTTGATGATATCTTGTCTTTCAGAGGTAGACAAACCGGGCTTCATCGCAAACTTCTGACGACGTTCAGCCGCGTTGAAGTAAATTTGCGGTAATTCTAAGCCTTGTTGATCGATACTCGGACGCTGACGGAGTTTGGTGGAAGGAGTAGCCCCTTGAAACTCAGAAATCAGCACTTCAAAGTATTGCTTGACAATTTCTTGAGCGTCTGCATTTTGCTTGAAGTAGCCGACTGAAGCCCGTCGCATTTCCTGCAACGCCACTAAAGTTGCTGCACTAGAACAGGCGTTTTCGATAATTTCCCGCAGTCCTCGCACGTTAACGGCGATGATATTGGGATCACCTGCGACAATAGAATAAGTTAAATAGCGCAGGAACCAACTTAAATCTCGCAGAGATTTCGTCATGTTTCCCGGGCCGTAACGAGAAACGTTAATCGGCTGGAAACCAGGGGGAATAAAGACAGCAGGGCCAACGCCACCCCCGGCATCAGCAAATAGTGACTTTAAGCCGGATAAAATTCCGCCGCCACTGCCGCCTTTATTATCAATGTATGAGATCGTTCCTAACTTCATGCCTTCGGCGACGTTCATATCCCCTGAACCTGCGCCTGCCATTGCCAT
This sequence comes from Lyngbya aestuarii BL J, assembly GCF_000478195.2. Taxonomy (GTDB): domain Bacteria; phylum Cyanobacteriota; class Cyanobacteriia; order Cyanobacteriales; family Microcoleaceae; genus Capilliphycus; species Capilliphycus aestuarii. Next base: position 4,811 of record NZ_AUZM01000099.1, read on the forward strand.
TTCTGGTTCTTCTGGCTTTTCGAGGAAGGCCAGAGGAGAACCTCCGGTAAAAATCCGGTTCGCCGCACGAGATACGATCAATTCTGAGTTTTGAGTCAGAACCTGAGCAATTTCTAAACGCAGCGTCCCCGAGCTAAAGAAGGTTGCTAGTTCGCCCAGTTCCCCTTTTGCCAAGAAGCGATCTTGCTGCTCGGCTTGAGAAATCGTTGCTATCGGTAAAGTTTGATAGAGTTGCGGACGTGCAACAGAGCTTCCACCACTTGCTTTAACACTCATGTGAATCTAATCTGCTCCCTACAATAAAATCGCGACAGTTTTCAATCTGATGGCTTGCGAACAGTAAACAGACTGGGTAAGCATTTGTACGTGCTGACCTTTTCTGTATGATTACAATCCGTTATAGCCAAATTGTTCTTTCAGATTAAAATGATTTGGGTTGATTACTCGGTTTTTGTTAAAAAGCGTATCGAAACTTATTGTATAGATTTAGGAGAAGTTATCTGAGAAAAAAGAATAAGTTTTATTACAGCGGGGGGTCACGCAGAGGGCAAAGGATGCCGAAATCGCAGCGAGAGTACCGAGGGCAAGTCACACTTTAGCGCTATTGGTTAACGGCAACCATCCTGCTACAGTTCTCTGTTGTCAACCGATTTCTTGAGATCGATTTCGCACCATTTAATACCATCCGATACCGTCTGATAAAATTTGTAAACTATGGAAGAAATTAGCACTGCGGTTCAACGACTTTACGATACTTACCCCTTTCCCCCCGATCCATTACTTGACGAACCTCCACCTGGATATAATTGGCGGTGGTGTTGGCGATCAGCTTACAATTTTTGTACGGGTCGTACTCCCCCCAAAGAAAACATTCGCATTTTAGATGCCGGGTGCGGGACGGGTTCTTCTACCGAATATTTGATTGGACTGAACCCCGAAGCTGCTGTTATTGGTATGGATCTCAGTGAAGGGGCGATCCGAGTTGCCAAAGAACGGACTCAACGATCGGGTATCTCGACACCCGGAACTCCGGTGCCTGAATTTCGTTGTCTGAGTTTGTATGATGTCGGTCAACTTCCCGGTCAATTTGATTTAATTAATTGTGTCGGAGTCCTACATCATTTACCTGATCCGGTTCGGGGACTACAGACTTTAGCCTTGAAGTTGGCTCCTGGTGGCTTAATGCACATTTTTGTGTATGCTGAGTTGGGACGCTGGGAAATTCGTTTGATGCAACAAGCGATCGCCCTGATGCAAGGTAAAGATCAAAATAATTACCAAGAAGGGGTCAAGATCGGCCGTGAAATTTTTGAAGCACTGCCTCAAGATAACCGTTTGGTACAGTATGAAGCTCAACGGTGGGCGTTAGAAAATCAACGGGATGAATGTTTTGCCGATATGTATGTTCATCCCCAAGAAATTGACTACAATATTGAGACATTATTTGAGTTAATTGATGCTTCAGGATTAGAATTTGTGGGATTTTCTCAGAGCGGTTATTGGGAGATTGAGCGTTTATTAGGAACTTCTCCAGACCTGATCGAACGAGTTCAAAAACTCAGCGATCGCGAACGTTATCGCTTAATTGAACTCCTTGATCCCCAAATTACTCATTATGAGTTTTTCCTGGGTCGTCCTCCAGTAGCCCGATCAAACTGGTCGAATGATCAGAGTTTACTGGCTGCTATTGCTGAATTGAGTCCCTGTATCAATGGCTGGCCGAATCAAACTTTATTTGATTATGACTACCAATTGGTACAATTGTCCTCGGAGGAATTTGAATTTATGCGGGCTTGTGAGGTGAATACTGGGTGGATGCAGTCCGAACATGAAACCTCCAACTCTCCTCAAAAAACAGTTCAAGAGATTTTGTCTGAAGTCAGACTCGACTTAGAGGGGGTACGCTCCCTGCGATCGCGACAGCTTATTTTGTTAACTCCGAACCCATCTTAATTTGCCTATCCTTACTCAGGTTGTTGATAAAAATGTCGGAATTGTTCGGGTGACAAGCTGTAGATCTTTTTACGATTGTTGCCCGAAAACAAGGGCTTATTTTAATCAGAAAATAGCGATGAGAGATCCGATGCAAGAGAATACTAAACCTGTGGGTATTATCGCTGCAATGGCGGCATTATTAATTGCAGTGGGGGGAGGAATTACCTGGTGGACGCTGAGTACCCGTCAAACGGTCGAACCAGAAGTAATTTCACCTGTTCCTTCTCCTACTCCGGGGGCAACTTCACAACCTTCACCCCTACCGCCACCCCAAACCCAACAACCGGGAACCGTTGAAAAAACGGTTGAAATTTACCGGGTTCAAGATCAAAACGGTGAAATTGCCTGGGTACCTACGCCTGTTACCCTTGAGGTGGAAGAAGATGATCCGGGGGTGGTTTTAGAAGCTGCGTTCCGGCGTTTATTGGCTCAACCTACCGATGAAAATCGTTTTAGTGAGATTCCCCCCCCAACAGAAGTTTTGAGCGTTCAAGCCAATTCTAATGAGGTCTATGTGGATCTATCGCCGGAATTTACCACAGGGGGCGGAAGTGCTTCGATGATTGGACGTTTAGGACAGGTGATTTATACCGCAACCAGTCTTAACCCCGATGGGAAGGTTTGGATCTCTGTCGCGGGTGAACCTTTGGAAATACTCGGAGGCGAAGGTTTAGAAGTTCCTCAACCTGCCACCCGCAAAAACTTTGAGGCTCAATTTCAATTCAATTAATTTTAGGGATCGGGAGTTTTTTTGTCATTGGTGAGCGATTCTCCGGACGAGACGCTGCGCGATCGCGAAGAATCCTTAATAGACCCTAAGACTCCTCCGTGGTCTGGCAACGCCATCGTTTGACTCAGGGTGACAGAAAAAAGTGGGAGATCAGGAGGTCGGGAGGTGTAAGATCTGACCTTTTACCTCTTGCCTTCTGATTATTCAGGATTAATCCGCATTAAAGCTTGACCATATTCAACAGGCGCGCCATTTTCAACTAAAATTTCAACAATTTGACCGGAGACTTCCGACTCAATTTCATTCATCAACTTCATCGCTTCAATAATACAAACCACCTGTCCGACTGTAACGCGATCGCTTTTTTCGACAAAAGGCACTTCGTCAGGACTAGGGGAACGATAGAAGGTTCCCACCATCGGAGAAGTCACTTCTACCCATTTAGAACTATCAGACGACAGAGAAGTTGAGCTACCCGAGGTTGAGGTGCCGCTACCCGAGGTTGTTGCTTTTTCCGATGGATGACTTCCTGATGTCGAAGCAACAGGAGACGATGCCAACTCCGAACTCCGAACCCCACCAGTTAGCATAGAATCGATTGGTGACAAAGAGCGATCTCGCCAGGGAAGTTCCTTGCGAACCGTCAGTTCAAAATCGTCACTCTTTAGAGTTAGCTCAGAGATATTCGTTTTATCAATGTCAGCCAACAATTCACGGAGCTGGTTGAGATCGAGTTGCACAGTTGGTATGTCTCCCTTCAATTGATGTTGGATATTGGATATTGAATTGAGCGTGTTTCTCCTAATAATGAACTTAGGATGACCTGCCCTACCGAAAGGATTGCAAGTCTATTCCCGGCCCAAATATGTATCGTTGCGAGTATCGATTTTGATCCGCTCTCCGATGGAAATAAACAGCGGCACCATCACCGTTGCTCCAGTTTCCACAGTCGCGGGTTTGGTTCCTCCAGTTGCGGTATCCCCTTTAACCCCAGGATCAGTATCCGTAATTTCGAGAACGACGGAGTTGGGTAATTCCACCTCTAAAACTTGGTCATTCCAGCGAACAACGTTCACCTCCATTCCTTCAGTGAGGTATTTAACACCATCCCCAATTTGTTCGGGGTTGAGCGGAGCTTGTTCAAAAGTCTCCATATCCATGAAGACAAATTGCTCGCCTTCCTTATAGGTATACTGCATGACACTTTTTTCCAAGTTAGCTTGAGGGACAGTTTCCCCCGCTCGGAATGTTCGTTCAAGTTTATTACCTGTCTGCACATTTTTGAGTGTCGTGCGAACAAATGCAGAACCTTTTCCGGGTTTGACGTGGAGGAAGTCTACCACTCGCCAAACTTGCCCGTCTAATTCAATCGTGACACCTGTGCGAAAATCGTTACTGGAAATCATGGAGTTTCTTTGGGTGCAGAAACAATCGGCTTTTTATTTTACCCCTCAACGGGTACTCATCTATAGTGTTGTGCTTGAGTTCTTAAGATTCACCGGAGAATTTACCTTTCAAGGGTCACAGTTGACCCGTAATATGAGAAAGTGAATGAAATCGGAGACTTATGCTGCATTGGCTTGATTCTATGATGGAGACTTGCAAACGTTGGTTGAAAACGGGAGTTGTTCTACTGCTGTTGTGTTCACTCTCAATCGGTTTGAGTGGAGCGTGGTGGGATTTTGGGGGGAGTAATAGTCAACCCAAGCGTGAGAGTGTTTTACCCCAAGGGAATGCAATTACCGATGGTAAAGCGTTATTGCGTTATGCTCTACCCATTGATAACGAACCTGTACGGAAAATGCAACGCAGTTTAGAAGAAATTGCCACACGCATTCGGGGTAAGCGTTGGAGTCCGATTAAAAGCGATATTGCGATCGCCTCGCGAGTTCTCACAACACAAGAATCTGAATTGTTGGCGAGTATCCCTTCAGATAGACAACCCGAAGCGGAAGCGATTATTAGTCAACTCCAAGGGGGAATAGAGAGTTTACGGGAAGCTTTGGAAGTCAAAGATGGCGAAAAGTTACTCGAAACCCGAGCGGATGTTCTCGCAAAAGTGAGTGAACTTGAGGAGTTAATGGTTACGGAATTTCCCTATGAAGTTCCTTCCGAATACGCAAATTTACCTCAACTCAAAGGACGAGCTACAGTTGAAATTAAAACCAGTCGCGGAGAGATTACGCTGGTTGCTGATGGCTATAGCGCACCTATAACCGCAGGTAATTTTGTGGATTTGGTTGAACGGGGATTTTATGATGACTTAGAGTTTGATCGCGCTAAAGATGCCTTTTATCTACAAGTTGGTAATCCGCCTGGAAAAGAAGAAGGATTTATTGATCCGAAAACGGGTAAAGAGCGTGATATTCCGTTAGAAATCTTAGTTCGGGGAGAAACTGAACCGATTTATGGATATACATTAGAAGAAATCGGTCGTTATCGAGATCAACCTGTTTTGCCGTTTTCGGCTTATGGTACTGTTGCTTTAGCGCGTCCTGAACCTTTACCCAATGGGGGATCTTCTCAGATTTTCTTTTTCTTGTTTGAACCCGAATTAACTCCGGCTGGATTAAACTTATTAGATGGTCGGTTTGCAGCGTTTGGATACGTGACGCAGGGCAAGGAAGTTTTAGAAAATATTCAGCAAGGAGATCGGATTGAGTCGGCTAAAGTGATTAAAGGGATAGAAAATTTAGTCGAACCCCAAAAGGCTTAAACTCGACAGTTAAAACTCCATACAACCCACGCTTGAAACTACTGCTAATGGCTAATACTAATGATTAAATTGGAGAATTAGCCGTTAGCAACTCTGCTACTTTTGGGTGAAAATTAAAAGGAATTTAGGATTCTGGCTAGAATTTCATTTGATTTTAAAATTATGGCTTTGATTGAATTTTTTAGTATCGCTGGATTGGGGGTTTTAATCGGTTTATTCATTTTTCGAGTCGGAGGAAATCAAGAACAAAAGCGCCGACTCGATAACGCATTTTATCAGTTATTAGAAGCCCAAGAGAGTCGCATTTCACTGATTCAACTTGCCGCAACCGCTCAAGTGAGTGCAGAAGTGGCTCAAGACTATCTTGAACAACAAGCCCGGGTTTTTTCTGCTTTACCCGATATTGATAACGAAGGGAATACATTTTATCAGTTTCCCCGCTTAAATTTACCCAAAAAACTCAAGCAACAAGACTGGTAAATTTGGAATAAATTCTCATTACCGATCAATCTAGTATTCAGATTTAGATTTTATCTTCTTTTAGTTCTTCTTCTTTTCCCGTGAGATCTCCCAGTTTTCTGAGTAACTCAGCATTTTGTAAAATCACACCCACTTGATTATTGAAAATCTGCATATGTTTTTGATCACTTTGGGTAAAGCTAGTTTGAAATAAATCGGGTACAGGCTCATTATTTTGTAAACAAATATCTGTTTCGTCTCCTAATTTCTTTTTATTAATCAATTGTGTTACCCCAATTAATTCCCCATCGGGATTAAAAACAGGCATACACAATAAACTACAAGTTCGATATCCGGTTTTTTCATCCGTTTTCTTCGCGGTTTCTGAATCAGGATAGCCATACAAATCAAAAGGAAGATTCAACGGTACTCCCATTTGAGCAACTTTTCCCGCATAACCCTGTCCGACTTTTATTCGCAATTCTCGTTCAGAACCATCATCAAACGTAACTTTTGTCCATAATTCATCCGGTTGATCATGGTCAAGTAACCATAATGTACTGCGATCTGCATTCATTAAATTTTTCGCGGCATCCATGACCCGTTTAATAATTTCATCAATTTTTTCTACGCTGCTCCCCTGAATTGAACGGGTGGCGGCCATTAATGCTGCGGCAACTCGTCGTCCTTGGGCAGTTTTATGGAAAGAACAGAAGCTTTCTAAAATCATCCGAATTAAAGCCGCATTCGCTGTAAATTGTTCTTCATCTTCTGCCGTAAAACCCCACTGATCGATCTGATCAAAAAGACTGTCTGTTTTTTTATGATCTGCTTTTAACTTATTAATCGCCTGCACAACAGCCACCAAGTCTCCACACTCATTTAACAAAGGAAGTGCCAACATAGAATAAGTTCGGTATCCATTTTTTTTATCCTGTTCTTTCGCTGTTTCTGAGCGGGGGTCATCATAAAAATCATAGGGAATATTAATCGCTTTTTTGGTCGCTGCGACTTCACCGACAATTCCTTTATTAGCAGGAACTCGAATTTCTAAAGAGCGATTTTCTTCACTTTCGGCAACAATTGACCAAAATTCATTTTGCTCATCATCTAATAAAAATATCGTCGTTCGGTCGGCTTTTAAAGACTTGCCCGTTTTTAGGGTAATTGACCGCAAAGTTGCATCTAAAATCTCATCAAACCCCTGACCATCCATGACTTGATTTAGCATGGCGAGAGTCTTACTAACAATACTTTGAGGACTATTTTCTGCCTGATCTTTCATTTCTTTAAATTGTCGGGCATTTTCCAAAGCTACTCCCACCTGAGAATTAAAAATTTTCATATATTTTTGACTATTTGCATCAAAACTAGCTTCAAAACATTCAGGAGGTTCTGGCCAAGTGCTAGGGTCATATTCCGGATATTGACCGGGTTTGTGGCGATTAATGAGTTGAGTTACCCCTAATAATTCTCCTTCAGGACTATGAACAGGCATACAGAGTAAACTACAGGTACGATATTTTGTTTTCTGATCGGTTGTTTTTGCAGTTTCGGAGTCAGGATGATTATACAGATCAAAGGGAATATTTAAGGGTTCTCCGGTTTGGGCAACTTGTCCAGCAAAGCCCTGACCCACTTTGATTCGTATTTCTTTAACTGAACCATCTTCAAAAGGTATTTTTGTCCAGAGTTCATCCGTTTCTGAATCTAATAACCAGAGTGTACTGCGGTCAGCATTCATCAGTTTTTTCGCTGCATCCATCACCCGTTGAATGATTTCTTCTGTATCTAAACTACTATAAGAAACCGAACGAGTTGCCTCTGAAAGGGCTTCTGAAACTTGAATTTTTTGAGCAAGTTTATAACTATCACAACAGCGTTCTAAGAGACGTTTAAGTGCGGGAATATTCTTGTAAAATTGATGATCTTTCTCTAAGGATGTAAATCCCCGTGAATCAATTTGCTCGGGAAAACATAAAGCAGGATTATTCGGCTGTTTTAATTTATTGCTAAACTGTACAAATGCACATATCTTTTGTACTTCTTTTGATAAGGGTGTAGTTAATTGATTGTAAACTTTATAGTTTGTCCATTGAGTTTGCTCTTTGGCAATCACAGAATACCAGTCTTTAGAAAAGTCTAAATCTGAATAAAGCGGTTGTCTAAAAATTGTAACTCGACCGATGGTTTTATTTTTACTAAAACTATTATCCCAAATTTGGATTTTTGTTGTTTTACCTCCTGTCATTTTTGCATTAATAATCCAAATTTCATTCTTCTCGCAATCAACCAAATAAATCGCCACTCGATCAACACTCATTATTGCAATTAGTGTGAGAACAATTGGATTAAGAATTTCATTAAGAATATCATCAAACCCCTTTTCACTCATGGTTTGTAATAAATTGAGCAAATTATTCTCTTGCTTGGCAATGACTTCGGCTAGATCGGGTTCTTCATCGATGATTTTTTGTACCCATTCTTGATTAAAGATAGTCCCGTAAATTGAATTATAAACTTGTAGATAGTTATTTCTTTTAACGACCAATCCAGATAGTCTTAAATCCATTTGTTCGGAACTCAGATCTGCTACTATTTTTTCTTGTTGTAAAATTTTTTTATAGACTTTTAAACGGGAAATACTGTTTCCATCTGGTCGGAGTAAACGATCACGAATTGTTTTAAGATGGGGAGGTTCATCTAATGTTTCCCAGTTTTTAATTAGTTTTGTTTCTACTAAGTTATTAATCCAATCTTCAATCTGTTTAGATTCAATCTCTATTTTTTCTAAATTTTCATAAAACTTATTATGAATATAATTACAGATTTTTTGAGTGAGAAAAGGTTGTCCCCCTGTCCACTGTAGAATAGACTTTATTACCAATTCTGGATGACTAATTTTATGAACTAGCCCTTGAATTAAAGGTTGAACTTCACTATACTGAAATCCATGTAATTCAATGGCTTTACCTACATCGAAAGGAGTAACGATTTTTTCTTGAATTAGATCTGAAGGAGTAGCAACTCCAAGTAAAGCAAAAGCAATTGAGGTAGACCCTTCACAGTTGCGGATAAAAGCAAAGAAATCATCAACACAAAAATTCAAGCTTAAAATACTATCAATTTCATCAATGAAAATAATGATAGGCTGATTAATATATTCGAGTAAAATATCTTCAATGAACTCATTTAAACGATTTAGAGGAGGAAGATAACTACGATCTTCTAACCAAGGTTGTAGCCGCATCGAAAGCTTAAAACTCCTCACCAGCTGTCGCATAATTCCGGCATACCATTGATCCGGGCTAATATCTTGAGAACCAATTTTAGTCAGATCAATTGCTGCACAAGCAAATCCTTCTACTTGTAAACGGTGCATTGTGCGGACTCTAAGACTGGTTTTTCCCATTTGTCGAGCATTGAGAACATAACAAAATTCTCCGGTTTTTAAGGCTTCATAAAGTTCTCTATCTGCCTGACGAATGACATAGCTAGGTGCATCAAAATGTAGATGTCCGCCAACTTTATAAAAATAGTGAGAGTTGATCACGGGGTTGAGTGTAGATGACATAGAAAATTAGATGGTTGGGAAAAAAATTTAAGATCTCAATAAGATTTTTTGAAAATTTCAAGGAATATTAAATTTTTCTAAAGTTAAACGATGAGCAAAATATTGGCGATATAAGTCAAATCGTGGGGTAACATGATTCCCCTGCAAATTAACTAATCCCATACTATGTAATTTAAAGGCAAGAACAGATTGTAATTCAACCGATTCTTCAAGTGTCACCACTTGACTAAAAGCGTGTAGAAGCTCCGGATGCTGCTGTAAATTCCAGAGATGTCGGCGCAAATGATCGCCGTAAATTCCCGCTTCAGTTGAGGCGGTTTCGGCTAACTTTTCTAAGGTTAAATTTTCTCGGACAATATAATACATTGCCACTCTCACTAAGTAAGGATGACCCCCAACAATTTTCATTAGTTTTTGGATCTGTTCTTCTTGCCAATTCAGTCCATGTCGATGAGCTAAATCTGCAACTTGTTTAGGTGTAAATTCAGTCAGCTCGATGGGTAATCCCACGTTAAACGGAGATTGATTAATATCCAGAGGAATATAAACCTCCGTTGAATGCACAATCACTAAACGTAATTTTTCCCAGAGGTTACTATCTCCGGTTCCATAACCTGCTTCTTCATACCATGCCCTCAATAAACTAAAAAAATCATCTGCTATATGAGGATGTTGAAAAACGCGATCTACTTCATCTAAACCGAGTACCAGCGGTGTTTCCATTTCAGGTAAGATATAATCTTCAAAAAAAGCAGTACAGTTATCTTTACTTCCAAACATATCCGCCCAATAATCATCGACTTTATAGGGCAAGCGTAACTTGCGAGCAATCCGAATACAAAACCAACGCAACAATTGATCTAAGTTGGTAAAAACGGTTTGATCGGCGTGCTGCAAACTCAAAGGGACGGTATTAAAACCCTGTTCTTTTGCTTGGGCTAATATTCTCGCCATTAATGAGGTTTTCCCCATTTGACGGGGGGCTTTTATCCGAATTAATGCACCGGGAGAGGAAATTTCTCGATAGCATTGTTCTTCAAAAGGATCTCGTTTAATGTAAAAAGCAGAGGCTAAACGCACTTGACCTTGGGGGAGTTCAGGTTCGGCGACGGGGAGAGGACAAAAATCTAAGGTTTGGCTAGAGGCTAGACTAATTTCTCGTTCCCATTCTTCAATTCCAACGGTTTTCCATTCTTCCCAACTCGGAATAGATTTTTTATGGTTTGCCCAATCAATACTTTGAGATAAAAATCTCTTGATTTCCTCAATAATGATCACGGTATCGGTGGCTGATTTCCATTCCCGTTGACAGGTTCCTAGTAGATAGCTTCGCAAGTCATGGTTAAAGGGTAAACAAGCCGGACAATTTACTCGAATGGGTAAAATAATCGGTTTTTGACTGCTACGAAAGTCTCGTAGTTCTTTTGTTTGTTTGAGTTGTTCTAAAACAATTTCACTCACAGTTACCTGGGGAGACAACAACAGTAAAAAATAATCACAACGTCGGAGTTGATGATCAATTTGAGATAACCAATCTGTTGTTTTTTTGACTAAATGAGGTTGATTGATTCCGACAGGAGTTACAAACACTTGATGTCCATCCACAGCAATTGCATTCTCAAGTTGAATGGCTAAACTTGCATCGGGTTCTTGATTTTGATAACTAATTAAAACGGTTTTGCAAGCGGTATTTTTAAGATTTCTTTCTAGCGCTCCTTTGAAGTTTTTTTTACTGACTTTTTCTTCTAAAACGGTAGAAATTTTCTGCCAAAGTTGATAACCAACTGATTTTTCAATATACTCTGGGTTGTAGGGATAAATTTCCTTATAGGTTTTGTCTTGCCACGATCCAATAAAAACTTCTCGTTCTAAATCATTCAAAGGTTTGCCAAACTTGGCAAAAATTAGGTCATCTATGTGGTCTAGTGCAGCTTGAGCATCCATGATTCTTCAAATTAAGTTGAAGGTCGTTAAAGTGTAAATCATACCGAGTTCTCACTGAGAAACTATTAACATCAGTTTTTGTTATTCATTCTAGATAATATTTGACCATTTTTTGTGATTGAAGTCACATTTTCAAGAGTTTGTGAGGTTTTGTGAGGTTTTATGAGGTTTAAAAAAAAATACAACTCAAAAAATACTTTCCGAGATTTTACTGAGTATAAATATCTCTCAAAAATTATGAGTTTTTATGGTTTTCAGAGTGAGTAGAGTTGCATAAACTGTTAATAGATCACAGAACTCTAATCGGATTAACTCTGATCCTCAATCCATCCTCTAATCGAATTGACTAGGAGAATTACCCATGTCTCATCCTTGCACTCAACCCCTACTCAACACCTGCATCCAGCAGCTTCAAAGCGGTTATATTGACTTTTATGGCAAGTCAGAATCAGAGCCTATTACTTTCATTGATCAGATCGCTCGTGTTGTTTTATCCAAGATCGCACAAACTGATGCACCCTATCACGATCTCGAACACACGGTTTTAGTCACTTTAGCAGGACTAGAAATCCTTCGCGGCAAACAAATCAACGAAGGTAGCGTCTCCCCTCAAGATTGGTTAAACACAATAGTCTCCTTATTATGTCACGATATTGGTTACTGTAAAAGAATTTGCCGAGCTGATCGCCTTGAACAAAGACGCTATGCAACAGGCGCAGATCAACAAACAATTTATTTATCTCCAGAAACAACCGATGCAAGTCTGACTCCCTATCATGTTGATCGCGGACAATTGT
>NZ_AUZM01000100.1 GCF_000478195.2 Lyngbya aestuarii BL J
GAACGGTGGGAAAGCTTAAACGCCGAACAACAAGAAAAATTCCCCCCCATTTGCCCAGATTTTATCATCGAACTGCGATCGCGAACCGATTCCCTCGAAACCCTTCAACAAAAAATGACCGAATATCTTGATAGCGGTCTAAAATTAGGGTGGCTCGTTAACCCGCAACAACAACAAGTCGAGATTTATCGCCCCAGTCAGCCTGTTGAGATTGTTCAACTCCCCAGTCGTTTATCGGGAGAAAGTTTGTTACCCGGATTTGAACTCGATTTAGCCCAATTTTGATATTGATGAAAGCATCAAACTTCGTTACAATGAGCAAACGTGAGTTAAAAACGAGTCGAAAGCTCGGCGCTGTGGAAACAGACGCTTTATCACATCTTGTAAATTAATCCAATGAGCGGTGAGTGAGAAGCCAGTCAAGCTGGTAAGATACGAGCATATTATATCTGTTTGACCCGGCTCCGCATAAAAAAATCCTACTAAATCGTAACAATGGGATCAAAACGAATGGCTACAAAAGTTGGCGATAACGCCGAAAAGCAAAAAGCATTAGCTCAAGTTCTCAACCAAATTGAGCGGAACTTTGGAAAAGGATCAATCGTCCGTTTAGGCGATGCTCCCCGCATGAAAGTCGAAACCATTCCCAGTGGAGCATTAACCCTAGATTTAGCCCTGGGTGGGGGAATCCCCAAAGGACGGGTAATTGAAATTTATGGCCCAGAAAGTTCGGGTAAAACCACTTTAGCCTTACACGCGATCGCCGAAGTCCAGAGAGCCGGGGGAGTCGCCGCCTTTGTCGATGCAGAACACGCCCTCGATCCCAGTTACGCATCCGTTTTAGGGGTTGATATCGAGAACCTGCTGGTGTCTCAACCCGATACCGGAGAAATGGCGTTAGAAGTCGTCGATCAACTGGTGCGTTCAGTTGCAGTTGATATTGTGGTAATTGACTCTGTAGCGGCTTTGGTTCCCCGCGCAGAAATTGAAGGGGATATGGGAGACGCTCACATGGGGTTACAAGCGCGTTTAATGAGCCAAGCCCTGCGGAAAATTACTGGTAATATTGGTAAGTCCGGTTGTACGGTTATTTTCCTCAACCAACTGCGTCAAAAAATTGGAATTACTTACGGAAACCCCGAAACCACAACAGGCGGAAATGCGCTGAAGTTTTACTGTTCAGTTCGACTCGATATTCGCCGTATTCAAACCCTGAAAAAAGGCTCCGATGAATATGGAATTCGGGCTAAAGTTAAGGTTGCTAAAAATAAAGTAGCTCCTCCTTTCCGCATCGCTGAATTTGATATTATCTTCGGAAAAGGGATTTCAACATTGGGCTGTTTAGTTGATTTAGCCGAAGAAACAGGAATTATTAAACGTAAGGGTTCGTGGTATAGCTACAACAGCGATAATATTGGTCAAGGTCGAGAAAAAACCATTATTTACATGGAAGAAAACCCCGAATTTACCGCGAATATTGAGAAATTAGTTCGCGAAAAATTAGATGGCGGTGCAGTCGTTTCTTCTAACTCAGTCGGACAGGTTGATGAGTCTGAAGATTATGAAAATGACGAAAATGGAACCGGAGAAGAAGAATAATAAAATCAACGTTTTTCTCATAGAGAATTAGGAGTTAGGAGTTGGGAGTTAGGGTTGATAAATCATCCTCAATTGTGAAGTTATAACGCCCTAATTCCTATTGATTTTAACTCTAAGATTTGACAATTAAAACACAGAAAATATAACCTCCTTAGCCTTAGTGTTGAGGGGGTTTTTCACTGATTAAATGAGTTTCTATAGCGGTACACCCGAAAAACTAGGTTTTTGATAGTTTACGGGGAAAGGATGAGGTAAATTATGCAGTTACAGCGTTTCCTAATGCTAAGTTTATTGTTAAAGAGGTTTGGAGGTGCATCTGTTTAGCAAAGGTGTTACCTCCAACCCCTCAATACTTTGTACTTCCTCTGCTTGAACCGACATTCGGTAGTTGGAAGCACGGATCAGCGAGTTAGCGTTTTCTTTCAACTCATCCTGTTTGAATTGCGGTGGAACCTCTCAAAGTCAAAGTTCCACCGTTTTTTTCAACTACGAAGATACAGCCATATTTGTCGGCTTGCCAACCACTTCTCCGCGCAACATTCGTCCGGCGGCTTCAAGTAACTGTTCTTCGAGATAAGGCTTGGTAAAATACCCTCTCGCCCCCAACTGATAAGCCATCTGGCGGTGTCGATCCGCACCCCGAGACGTCAACATCGCGATCGGTAAATCAACCAAAGCCGGATCTTTCTGCATCCGAGACAACAACTCTAACCCATCCATCCGAGGCATTTCAATATCACAGAAAACGAGATCACAAGGTAAACCCGACTTCAGTTTTTCCCAGGCTTCTTTCCCATCTCGCGCTTCTTCAACCCGATAACCCGATTTTTCAAACGTAATCGATAACAGACTTCGCACCGTAATCGAATCATCCACAATCAATACCGTCGGCTGAGTCTTCTGAGGTAGCTGTTCAGTTGGTGCCGAAATCCCCGATGGCCAAGGACTAGCTTCCTTACGAATCCGACCCATTGCCAAATCAATCAGTTCCAACACATCAGCGATCGCCACAATCTGACCATCCCCTAAAACCGTTGCACCTGCGACACCCACAGGCTTCGGCACAGGCCCTTCCAACTGCTTAATCACAATTTCCTGTTCAGCCAACACCTGATCCACGACCACCGCCAAATGAGTTCCCGCCGATCGCAACACAATCACCGAAATCATATCCTCCTCAGTATTCGTCCCGTAGACATTCCCCCGTCCCAAATGCCGTTTATAGGTCAGCAACTCTCGTAAATGCCGACAAGGAAGTAACGAACCCCGCCATTCCAAAGCCTGTTTACCATCGCTCATCGTCTGAATTTGCTCCCGAGGAATATCAATCATCTCCTCAACCCCATCCATCGGAAACGCAATCCGAGCGCGATCGCTAATACAACACAACGCCCGTGAAATACTCATATTCAACGGCAGACGAATGGTAAACGTCGTTCCCTTACCCAAAGTCGAATCCGTTGTAATCGTGCCTCTAATCTCATTTAAACTGGTTCGCACCACATCCATCCCCACACCACGACCTGCAAACTCATCGGCTTGGTCTTTCATACTAAAACCTGGATGGAACAGCAAATCATAAACATCCAAATTCGACATCGTAGCGGCTCGTTCCGGTGTCACCAGTCCTTTACGAATCGCCTTTTCCTTCACCCTCTTAACATCAATTCCCGCCCCGTCATCAGAGATCGCAATCACGGTTTGATTCCCCTGGTGAAAGACCTTAATCGCAATCCGACCATTGGCAGACTTTCCCGCCACTACCCGCACATTTTGGGGTTCAATCCCATGAGTGATCGCATTATTGACCAAATGAATTAGCGGATCGTGCAATTTACCCAATAGCATTTTGTCAATTAAAGTCTCTCGACCTTCGACATAAAGTTCCGCCTGTTTTCCACACTTAATCGAAATATCTCGCACCGGACGCGCCAATCGATCCGCTTCTTGGGCGAAAGGTTCCATTCTCGCTTTTGTTAACCCTTCCTCTAGCTGAGTTGTCACCTGTCGTAATTGACGACTGACTTGATCGGCTTCTTCGACCAAAAATTCAATATCTGCCGCCGACTCTCGAACTCGCACCACCAACTCAATAATTTCTTGAGACAAGGTATGGAAAGGCGTAAACCGATCTAATTCTGTAGAATCAAAATCATCGTCATACAACTGGGCAATCGGATCATAACCCCGATTTTTTTGTTTATCATCTGAACTGCTGCGCGAAGTATTCCACACCGAACTTTTGCGCCCCGACAGCAACGAAATTTCTAATAGACTTCGTTCATAAAAATCCTGCATTCGCTGTCCAACATCACTTAATAGCGACACCTGATCGAGCAAATTATCCAAAAACTGTCGCATCCGTTCTTGATCTTGCTCTAAGCTATTTCGATTAACAACCAATTCACCCATTAAGTTACTGAGGTTATCGAGTTGTTTGACCGGAACTTTCGCAGTTTGTTCAAAAACACGCTGAGATTTCCCCGTACCCCGTTGTCGCATTCCCCCGCCCCCGTTTCCGGCTGGCCCTTCGTCACCGCCTAATAATCTTTCGAGGTCAGCAAATTCGTTATCTTCTTCTTCAAAATCTTCTTCTTCCTCATCGTCTGAGTCCATCTCCTCTTGGGCTTGTAACAAAGCATCCAGGTCTGAAAATAAACCCTCCTCTGCGGTGATCAGTTCTGCTTCTGTGTTGCGATCATGCTCAAAACTTCCGTCGTTTGTGTCTTGATGGAGTAACAGTTCTAAATCATCAAAATCTGTCGTCCCGGACGTTTTAGAAGCCGTCACTGTTTCGACTGGGGCGGTTTGCGACTCGGCTTTCTCTGTTTCTTCGTCAAGATTTTCAAATAAGTCACTAAACAAATTGTCAGAATCGATAGAAGACTCCTCTGAGGAAGTCATCGGTATTGAGGGAGTTTGGGGAGTTGAATGAAAAGATTGATTTTCTGTTTCTCCATCCCCACTAACGAGATCTTCAAACCAGTCTGAGTTATCATCATCCGACACAACGGGAGAAGAACTATCCTGAATAAACTGTGGTTTCGAGGAGGAAAACACTTCAGCTTGAGAAGCCTCAAATAAATCCTCAAAACTGAGATTTTCTAAATCAAAATCTGATAGAGAAGTGTTCCGTTGGCAATAATTTGATCGAGATTGAGCATCCTTTCCCAAACGACTTGTTGTGCCGATATTCAGCAAATCATCAAAATCCGTCGTGTTTAAATCAACGCTGACGGGGGCTTTTTTCCCTGAAGAAAAACCCGTAGGTTGAGGTGATCTATTCGTTTGATCAGATTGAGTTTGAGGCGAACGGCTGTTAGCATCTTGTTCGTCTGAGTCCGAACCAAACAAATCTAAAAAGTCGTAATCTAGATTCGGATTCGTTCCTCGATCTTCAAAGGAGTCTAATTCTGATGATTCGATGCGAGATTCTTGTTGCCAACCGCGTTCAATCGAGTGATCTCCTTCAAAGAGATCGGCAAGACTTTTTAATTCTTCTGCGGCAATTTCTGGACCTTTAGGGGTGGGTTTTAAAGCATCCATTGTTGATTCAGAAGCCGACCAATTTTCTAAGAAAGAGAGATCAATGTCTTCGTCTTCTGAGACAGTTTCCGACAATTGATCAGCCCTTTTAGCCATCTTTGAAGATGACGATCTATTCTGATCGTTTAGAGCATTCTCTGTCTTCGTCTCAATAGATGATGGTGTTTTTTGAGCCGTAGAATCTTCTAAGTTGGGGTTAACTCCAGTCGAGTCACAGATTACTCCGCCCTCCGGGTTCGGCAGTTGCTTCAAGTCGGGGAACCCGCCCAACGCACTGCTCTCACCGTAAAACGACGGAGACGGCACGGACCGTTGGTCTGTTTGTGATGTACTAGACTTTGGTAACAGATTTTTGAGATCAGAACTCACCTCAATTTCATCTTCTCGATTGTCAAGCACCAACTCTTGAGCTTGTTTAATCGCTTTAATCGTGATCGGAGCCAGTGTAGAATAAGTATTTTGCGGATGAGATATCACTCGTTCTACTGTTGCAAAAAACTTTGACCAGTCAGACAACTCAAAGGTTTCTCCCGCTCGCCCTAAACTCCGGCAAATTTCGATCAACGCTTTACGGCTAGAAGCATTTTCGGGTTGTCTAAAAAGTTGCAACATTTCCCGCAGTTGATCGGGAACATCACTCCGAAAAAACAACTCTTTGGCACTATTTTCAAGAGGCTTAGAGGCTGTAGCTTTTACCGTTTCTAGGTTAATATTACTTGCCGTCGCGGAAGTTGGAGAAATAATCGTCGGTTGAGTTAAAATCAGTTCAGTTAGAACCACTTCATGTTGTTGGGCTAACACCTCAAGTTGAGAGTTAAGGCGATCAAAAGTCGGCCCAATTTTTTGGAGTTGATTTTGAGCCAATTCATCGGTTAATCCATAGGGACTCGATAAGCCCTCAATCAAAGCTTTGAGAGTATCAGAAACGGCTAAAAAGGATGATTCTAAGTCTTGTTCAACTTCAACCCGAGACTGAGCTTGAATTTTTTCGAGTATTTTAAAGCTATCTTCTAAGCGGTGAGCCGTCGTTTGAATGCTGGTTAATCCTAACATTGCCGCTCCCCCTTTAACCGAGTGAGCCGCCCGATACACTTCATAAAGCAGGTCAGGATCTTCGAGGGTAGACTGTAATTTCAGCAACCCTTGTTCGATCGTATCCAAGTGATCTTGTGCTTCTTCAATAAAGTATCCCAGGATGCGTTGTTGTTGTTCAGCTTGCATAGTTCGTGATTAAAAATAAAGGATTTTAAAGATTGAGAAGTTTAGGAGTTTACCCTTTCCTCTGGATGATTCTCCGTTACCCCTGTTTTTATTTTCGCTCAGACGGATCAACTCGGAAGCGTTCTACAGAAGTCAGTAGATCTCGAGCGACACCGACGAGGTTACTCAAAGCATTAGAAACCCGATGGGCTTCTTGAGACGTTTCTTGAGCGCTATGTTCAACCGCTTGCATCACTTGCGCCACCGCCCGAGCCGTTTCATTTTGTTCAACGGTATCGGCTGTAATTGAACGTACTAAAACATCAATCCGGTTTGTGACTTGAATAATATCGTCGAGGGATTGCTTGGCTTTTTCGGCGAGTCGGGTACCATCGATCACCTGTTGGTTTCCTTCTTCCATTGCCATCATTACAGAGTTGGTCTGACTCTGAATTTGCATGACAATTTGTTCAATATCTTTGAGTGATTTAGCGCTACGATCGGCCAGTTGTCGAACTTCATCGGCGACAATCGCAAATCCTCGTCCGGCTTCTCCGGCTCGGGCGGCTTCAATACTGGCGTTTAAGGCCAATAAGTTGGTTCGTGAAGCTATCGTCGAAATAATAGCAACAATTTTAGAAATCTCTTGAGACGACTCTGCTAACCGTTTCACCTCACGGGTGGTTTCAGCCACGGTTTCGCGAATCTTCAAAATCCCGGCGACAGTCATCTGCACCGCTTCCCCGCCTCGGGTTGCCACGTCTGCTGCTGTTCTTGCTACTTCTTCGGCTTCTCGCGCACTATCAGCAACCCGTTGAATGGCATCGGTTAGCACTTGGACTGAGTTGAGGGTGGCGGCTAATTCTTCGGCTTGTCGCAACGCATCTCCGGCTACATCTTTAGCAAAGGTCGCACTATCGGTGGCCCCTTTACTCACCTGACGCGCCGCCTGTTTCACTTGCACAACGATTTCTCGAAGATTTTGAATGGTTAAGTTAAACGAGTCTGCAACCGCCCCTAAGACATCGGCTGTGACTTCTGCCGTTACGGTTAAATCGCCTCGGGCTGCTCCTTCTACGTCATCGAGTAAGCGAATCACTTGTCGTTGTAGATTTTCTTTGGCTTCTTCTTGTTCTTCGGCTTTCCGTTGCGCCTCGACTGTGGTGGTTTCGATAAACTGAGCCATGTGGTTGAATTTTGCCGACATTTGACCCAACTCATCAATCGCATAGACTGTTGCCCGGGCTTTTAAGTTGTTGCGAGAGATAGAATCAAATTGATGCTGTAGATCTTGAGAGGCTTTTGACATTTGTCGAGAGGCAATATTACCCAAGCCCCAAGCACTTAAAAAGCTGGTGACTCCAGCGACCATGGTCACAATCCAACCTGACGTTCTCAGGGAATTAACAACCTCTCGTTTTTGGTTGAGAGCGGCGGTCTGTGTGATAATATTTGTTGCTGTCGCCACCAAAATCAAAGTCGCCACTCCTGTCCCGAGAGCCGTATAGAAAAACTTAACTTTAAAGGTTTTATTTTCTAGAAAAGCAAACGCTCCTTGTTCAACAGTAACCGTTGTTTCAGCCGGCTCATCAATCTGAGAAGTAAAGGTCGTAACCACTTCTTGATCGAGAGGAACATTAAACAGTTCGTCATTGCTAATGGCTGAGTTATCTCGATCTAAAGCGCTACTGGCCGTGACGGTAAAATCACTATCAACTTCTTCGTTAAAGCCGGAGGAGTCAGAAATAAACGCCGCTTCTTCTTCTCGGCTTGCTTCAAAGTCCGGTAGGTTCCCTAAATCATCAAACTCATCAAAATTATCCAAAAAGTCATCTTCATCGAGGTTAGAAGAGGTGGTGTTGAGATCTTCGTTGAAGTCTTCTGACTCTGTAAATTCATCGGAAAACTCATCATCTGGGGTGTGACCTGTCCCATTGGCGTGGGAGAAATCTGACTCCTCTGCAAAGGTTTCATCATCAAAGGCATCTAAGCCAAAACTATCAGGAATCTCGCTAGCATCAAACATCTCCTCATGATCGCTGTTGCCATTGTTGACAGAAGATCCATTCGACCAAGAGGATTGATTTAAAAATGAGGGAGTTTGCTCGTCGTCGTCATCGCTTTCTGGGTCAGGATCTGCGGTAAAATCGTCGAGTGTAAATCCCGACTGAGCATCTAACTGAAAATCATCCTCGGTTGAGCCGGATGGCTCCATGAGTAAGGTTTCTGCTTCGGCATCTCCCCCGTGCAATTCTTCGTCAAATTCTTCGTCAAATTCTTCTATTTCTTCGGTCGGAGGAATATAGCTTTTACCATTGGCTTCTTCAGTCAGTGTGGCTGCTGTCGTTGCTGGCTGATCGGATGAACTGAAGTGCAAATCCTCAGAGATGTCTTCGTTTTCGCCTAACTCTGAAAACTGTAGGGATTGAAAGATATCATCTAAATCGGAGTTGAATTCATCGAGATCGATGCCTTCGGCGTTTTCTGAAACATCGCTACTCGCTGTCGAGTCAGTGACAGTCGGCGGAGTTTGAGAGCGACCATTTTGTTCTGGGGCAGTGGCAGCAGGTTCGTCGTCCTCAAAATCCCCAAGTTCCATGATGTCATCGATCTCGAATGCTTCCTCTGAATCGGTTTCGGGAGTGTCAGACTGAGGATGGGTATCGTAATTTTCAGGGGGTTCTTCTGCCAGAAAATTACCTGACCAATCTTCATCGGGTTGTAGAATGTCTGGTTCTCCTGAGTCGGAGAGTTGTTCGTCATCAAGCTCAAAGGGATCGGATTCGAGTTGAGTGGCGATCGCATCGTTTTCATCAATCGGATCACTCGCTCCCGGGTCGCCTTGAGCAAAGGGATTTTCAGGGGATTCGGAGTCCAGATTACCACTGTTCATTAAGTCCTCGAACTGTAAATCCCCACTGAGATCTTCTAGACCTAAGTCGTCATCACAAAGATCAATACTGATCTCATCGAGGTCTGCTTCTGCCTCCATCCCAAGGGCTTCCAGCGGAGATTTAGACAGATCAATGTCAATTTCTGCATTCAGGGGAGAGGAGTCTAAGTCTGAGACGGAGAGTTCTTCTAATTCGTCTAAATTCAGTTCAGAGTCGAGTTGAGTTTCGGAGTGGTTCGCAAACTGATCCTTGTCAGCATGACTAATGGCGGTTTCAGCCATCAGTTCAGAGTCTTCGAGTTGAGTGTCGGCCGTACCGAGATCATCAGGATCATCGAGAGCGACCCCTGAGCCGAGATCACCACTGACCGCGTAGGCGGCGGAGTCGGCGATATATTGATCGGCTTGGGTCATCGCCTCATGAGCCTGGTCGATCAGTTCGGGGTCGTCGGTCAGCTCTAACACGGCAAAATACTGTTCTCGCGCCACCTCAAACTGCTGTAACCCGTAACCATAGATGTAGCCGCACAGCAACCGAGCGGATGGATCTTCTGGATAATTTTCAACCAACTGATAGACTAATGCTGCCGCTTCTTCATAATTTCCTTGGTTGTAAGCGGCTTCTGTTTGTTGATACTCTTGCAGGAAGTCTGTACTTGCTTGCATTACCTATTCCCCTTTCCGTTTTTTTAGTTCTTTATGGCTTAATGTTTTAGCGTCTCAAATTTAGTCTTTTATTTAATTGAAGTCGGTTTGGCGGGAGCGAGAGTGCCTATGATTGGCTATTTTATTTTTTATTTTTTTGGGTAGTTTGATTACAGAAAGTTTAAGGGGTTGGACTGGGTGAAAGTTGAGAACGAGGTCAGTTTTGCGAGTCGAGATTGTCTTTTCAATCGGGTTGATCAGGCTGAACTGTTAATGTTTAAGCGGCTCCCCATCGGGCTGAACGCACAACAGCGATTTGATCAAGAAGTCGCAGGGGGTCTTTATTCTCACCCATCTGACATTCTCCTCTGATAAACGGCGCCATCGTATCTGGAACTTGATTGGGCATTTTCATCTGTTCGATATCGAGCCAAACAATATCACCGATTTTCTCGACTGCTAAACCCAAAATCGTATCGTGGTCTTCAATAGCAATCACCGGAATCTCCGTGCGATCGGTGTTAAGAGGGATTTGATCTCCGAGAAATTGACCGAGATCAGCCACCCATACCACTCGACCTCGAATATTGAGTGTTCCTAAGAGTAAGGGAGAAATATTCGGAATCGGAGTCATTCGATCCGGCGATTGGGAAAGCACTTCTTTGATCCCAATTGCCGATAATGCCAGTTCCATCCCTGAAGGCAGATAAAATCGCAAGTGAGGTTCTCCCTCTGGAGTCTCTAGTTCTTGAAACTCGGGGCTATCTGGACTTTGGCCTGTTAAAAAGTCAGGATTACCGACCATAGGATCAATACTCAACCTCGCAGTAATTGTTTGACGGTTCCGACCAATTCAGTCGGTTGAAAGGGTTTAGCAATATAAGCATCTGCTCCTTGTTTCATCCCCCAGTAACGGTCAAACTCTTCCCCCTTAGAAGAACACATAACAACTGCAATGTTCTGGGTTTTGAGGTCAGACTTTAAACGCCGACACAATTCATATCCATTCATGCGAGGCATAACAATGTCAAGAACCACCAAATCCGGACAATGTTTCTGCACTTGTTCTAAGGCTTCAACACCATCACTTGCTACCGTTACGTGTAAGCCACTGTCTTTGAGGAGATTTGAGATCATCTCCCGTTGTGTGACACTGTCTTCTACGACCATAACTGTACTCATACTGTCTGACTGAATTCCTGGGTTTAGGGTTAACGGGCGGTCATGGAGAAGCGGGAGAGAGTGTATCCGACGAACAATTGAGGTTAGCCCTCGCGCCGAGGAAGGCACTCCGGTTTCAGACCAAACGGTTAATTACGACTACGCTTGAAGAATACTCTAATATAGTATTGTTTGATTCAAGTATACCCAAAAACGTTTAAGTATTTTAAGCTCAAAAGGATCAAGACATCCAAGCTATTGCTCAAAGCTATCCTCAATTTCGTCGGCTAACAACCTTTCCGACGGGAGTCGATTCGGATCTCCAACACCGACATAAGTTTCGACCAATGTCAATAATTCACTTTCCCCAAAGGGTTTAGTCAGATAATCTGTCGCTCGCACCATTCGGGCTCGGAGTCGATCAATAAATCCATCAATCCCGGTTAACATTACGATGGGGGTTTGGCGAAAGGCAGTCGAGTTCCGCAGCATTGCACAGATTTCATAACCATTAAGTTCGGGCATAGCAATATCACATAAAATCAAATCCGGTTTGAGTTGAAAAACCAAACTGAGTGCTTTGAGGGGATGACTGATTGCTGTCGCTTCATAACCCTGTAGATCGAGAATAGATTCTACTGTTTTGCGGATCACAACATCATCATCAATACAGACAATTCGTGGAACTTTTTTAGAAAGATCAAACTGATTTTGAGCCGGAGATTCACTTTTTGAGGTCGGATGTAACACTTGCACCAGCCCCTGTTGTACAAAAGGATACATCGCTTTGGTCACAGTCACAATATCTCGGTTCAAATAGCGAGCAATTTGCCGAAAGGTTGTTTCTCCATTAGCCCAACGGTTCAGGGTGTCAAAAGCATTCGGACGTAATGTCTGCTGTAATTTCTCAGGGTCAGGAATGAGTGGACATTGATTGGGAGATTGAATATGAGGATGAAATGTTTTCCACTCTTGGACTTGCTTCATAATTTTCGCCAAGAGAGAACTAATCTCTAAGGTCGTTAACTGCGGAGCGAGGGGAGCACCCATTTCAAAACTAAACGAACCCTGGTGCAAACTCAGCAGATCAAACAAGGTTTCATAAACCATCCCATGAATAATACTGCGAGCTTGGGCGGGTGTAATTAGATTTTTCTCTAATAAAGCCCAGAGGTAGCCGTATTCAGGAGCATTCACCGAAGCAATAGAAGGAACTTCAATCTGATCGAGGGCGTTATCGGCTTGAAAACGACGGAGGTAGTCGCGCAAGCGGGACAAACTATCTTCGCTCTGACCTGCATAAATAATGCGACCATTAAAGCAAAAAACCAACCAGCACGGCCCTCCCAATTGAGGACGACGCTTACCCCCGGTTGTACTAGACGTGGGGCTATAAGCCTCTACCATAAGTTCTCCGGTTCGCTGACCTAGCTCAATCAGTTGCAGAATACTGCGGATATCAATCTCACTTAAAGAGCCTTGCATGCAGCAAGTGGCCTCCTGATCACCGTTGAATTCTATGTACATCCTCTCACACCAACCGCTTCGGAATTTGGTGTAAACTTTCCTTCTACTGAGATCGGTTCCGAAAGCCGTGACCCACTTCCGACTCTGCTGATGAGTAGCCGCAAGCTGATTCAATACAGGAAACTTCGTCTAATTCACTCGCGCTCTGACTCCCGTGATAATTTTTGATTGAACAGGAGAGAATTTTGAGGCGAGATCATCAATCTTTTCGGCAATTATTGCACTTTAGCTGAGATGCTCGCTGACTCACACTCATCCACTTTACACTGACATACCGCTCGTGAACGCAATTTGGTAAGATTTCAGAGTGTACATCCTGAGGAAATGTTCTGGTGGCTATTAGCGGTAGAGTAAAATTGAGCAGGAACACCGATCTATCGATCCACGATTGAGACTGAATAATTTCTGTCTGTCGATTCTACTTAAACACCTCACGAGGACGATCACCGTGCTGTATTTAGCGGAAGTACAAAAGCAGAGAAGCTTTGGCTTGGGGAGCAGTCGGGCTGAACTCAAATTGCTGGCGTGTCAGCGAGGAGAGAACAACTGGAGTGCTGTTACGGGTGATGAGGTGATTCCCGCAGAAGATGCCAATAACTTTAAAGACGGGGCTTTAGTCTTAGTAGACCTCAACAACAACAAACACGTTCAACGCATTCAAGACGCGGCTCGACAGTTGGTGAGTATTCTCCAAGATTTCTCTCGCTTACAAGACAAGTTCAAAACTCAACAAGAGGAAATTGAACAGTGGAAAGAGTCTCTGACTTATCAAAGTCAAGAACTTAATCGTCGTGAAATGGAAATGGAGGCGCAACGTGAACAACTCGAACAGCTAGAAGAAGAGTTTGAACGCCTCGATCAGCAACGCCAAGAAGTTGACTCTGCACGGGAAGAAAGCGAACGACTTCGCTCTGAATTAGAGCAGTCCCAAGCTGAAATTAACCAAACTCGTGAACAATTACAACACCAGATGCAGCAGCTTGAAGAACGACTTGCGGGTTTACAAGCGGCTCCCTCTCTCAGCGACGAACATTCTCAACAACTTCAGTCTTTATTGGCTCAACTCTCGACTCCGGTGACTCTTGATGCTTTGCAAAGCCAACTTCAACAATCAACGGAACGCCTAGAAGCAGGACACTCGACTTTACAACACCATTGGCAACAACTTCAAGAAAAACAAACTTCTGCCGAGCAGTTACAACACCAAGTTGACGAAACTCGTGACTCTCTCCAAACCCAATGGCAACAATGGTATAATTCTCAAGACGCTCTGACTCAAACTCAATCCCAACTTCATACTCAACAAGCTCAATTAACGGCGAAACTTGAGTTATCTCAAAGCTGGCAATCTCAAATTCAAAGTCGTCAAACTTTGTTAGAACAATTAGAAAAGTTAGCGGCTCAGTTTGATGATATCAATAGTGTGGGCGTGATTGTTAATGTTTCGGCTTTAGAAGCGATGCCGATTAATCAACTTCAGCAAGAGGTTGAAAAACTCCAACAAGAATGGGATCGTTGGTTTCGGATGGTTAAAGAACAAGAAGATGAGTTGAAATATAAGCGAGAAGAAATTGAAGAACTTCAACAAAAACTTACCCATTCTACGGATGGAGAACGCTCTCGCCTCGAAGGTGAATTGACGGATGAACATGATGCCTATGAGATGTTAAATCGGACGCTTGGGGGTCAACGTCGTACACTTAGAGAACGTGAAGCTAATTTAATTCGGCATCAGGCGGTATTATTAAAACGTCAAGGTGTACCTGCAAATGCTCAGACCGATGGCCCTGTTAATTTTGATCGGGTTTTATCGAGTTTGAATACTCAACACCAAGAACAACAGCAAAAATTACAAGACCTCGAAGCTGAAATTTCTCAAATTCAAACCACAATTCAACAAACCGAAGAAACAGTTAACCAACAAACCAACGAACAACAACAAAAACGTCAACAACTTGAAGCTGAAGAACACAGTTGGCGCGAACAACATCAAGCTGTTT
The DNA here is from genome assembly GCF_000478195.2 of Lyngbya aestuarii BL J. GTDB lineage: Bacteria > Cyanobacteriota > Cyanobacteriia > Cyanobacteriales > Microcoleaceae > Capilliphycus > Capilliphycus aestuarii. The sequence goes on from NZ_AUZM01000100.1 coordinate 14,572, forward strand.
CTCAACTCTGGGGAGGTGTAAATTCATATCAGCAAATGTTGCAACCCATTCAAGATCATTGGAATGAACTCAAACAACAAATTGAAACGACAACTACAGAATTCAATCAACTTCATCAAACCCGTCAAGAACAATCTCAACAAATTGAACAGTTACAACAAATTGTTTCTAATTTAATGTCTGCTTAAATTTGACAATCATAAAAGTATGGAAAAAGAGTTTGAAATTCATCAAAAAGTGCGAATTATCGGCATTCCGGACTACATTAAAACAGCGGAACCGATGCCCATGTTGCGCCCTCCTAACGTGGTTAAACTCGGAGAAGAAGGAACTATTCTTGATCGGCGTCCGGGCGGGTATTGGGGTGTTCGTTTTGAAAAAGGAGCCTTTTTACTCGAGAGTCAGTACCTAGAAGCCATTGACTTACCTGAATCTAATCCGTCTCCAGAATCGTGATCTGATTGTCAATTGGGGTTGATCGGGAGAAAGAAAAAAGTTTTCACTTCTGAGTTCTGTTGCCTGATTGTTTAAGGTTAATAGAAAATCAATGCACATTCGCTTAATATTTTTACTCACAATAATTGATTCCCAATCGTACAATAAGAATTAGGTGAAAAATCAACATCTACTGGAAAAATAAAGGAAACGCTCTTTAATGCAAACACTCAATAAACCCCTACAACAACAAGAGATAGACAAGCCATTAACCATTGCAGGAAAAAGCTTTAACTCTCGCCTGATGACTGGAACAGGTAAATATCGTACCCTAGAACAAATGCAGCAAAGCATCCTCGCCAGTGGATGTGAAATTGTCACAGTTGCAGTCCGACGGGTTCAAACCCAAGCCCCCGGACATGAAGGACTTGCAGAAGCCATTGACTGGACAAAAATTTGGATGCTTCCCAACACCGCAGGCTGTCAAAATGCAGAAGACGCCATTCGGGTAGCCCGTTTAGGACGGGAGATGGCAAAATTATTAGGACAGGAAGACAACAATTTTGTCAAGTTAGAAGTTATCCCAGATCCCAAATATCTGTTACCTGATCCTTTTGGTACCTTAGAAGCCGCAGAACAGTTGGTAAAAGAAGGGTTTGCAGTGCTTCCCTATATTAACGCTGATCCGTTGGTTGCCAAACGTTTAGAAGAAATTGGCTGTGCGACAGTCATGCCTTTGGGTTCGCCAATTGGTTCGGGACAGGGAATTAAAAACGCTGCCAATATCGAGATTATCATCGATAATGCCAAAGTTCCCGTTGTGGTGGATGCGGGAATTGGAACCCCAAGTGAAGCCGCGACAGCGATGGAAATGGGCGCCTCGGCGTTATTAATTAATTCAGCGATCGCTTTAGCCGGACAGCCTGCGATCATGGCACAAGCGATGGGAATGGCGACTCAGGCGGGTCGTTTAGCGTATCTATCGGGACGGATTCCCATTAAAAATTATGCCACAGCTTCTTCTCCGGTGACGGGAACGATTAGTTCTTAAGTCTTGTGATCTAAAGTTCTCAGAGGTTCCCTACCCAGGGGAACCCACAAGTATACCTAAAGTTATTTAACTATGGGCAAATTTTTGTTACTCTAGACTAAATCAAATGAAACGAGGACATTAATTTATGCCTTATACAACCGAAGAAGGTGGACGCCTAAACAACTTTGCTGTTGAACCCAAAGTTTATACTGCTGAACCTCCGAACAAAAATCAAGTCCGCAATTATATCATTTTAGGATCTTTAGGTATTGCTTTAATTGTTGGTTTAATTGTTGTCGCGGTTGGAGTTTCTGGTTAACAAAAGAGAAGATTTTTTAGCATCGTTCTTTAAATTAAATTAGGCGTTCTTAACTCATCCAGGTGTTTGAAAGTTCAGATACCTGGTTTGTTTTTTTATCAATAGAAGAACCTCTCCCTAACCCTCTCCTAGAAGGCGAGGGAATAATATTAATTAATGGCGAGGGGGGTCAAGAAGAACCTCTCCCTAACCCTCTCCTACCTCACCGCAACGCCCTCTCCTACGAGGAGAGGGAAATTGTGTCCCTCGCGGGACTATTAATTAGTCGAGAGGGAAAAGGTGTCCCGTCGGGGACTATTTATTAATCGCGAGGGGAGTTAACTTTCTTCGGTCCTTTTAGGGGGCCCCCAGGGCTGTTTCATTCTCAGTTAAAAATTGCCGGGGTTGATGGTGAGTC
>NZ_AUZM01000101.1 GCF_000478195.2 Lyngbya aestuarii BL J
GCTGCTTCTAAATATCAGAGAATGGGATTGTCTTAACTGTAAAACTCACCACGATTGTGACAGTAACGCCGCACTCAACATAAGAAATGAAAGCATCAGAATAATACATTTTGGCGGAGGGAACCCCGTCTCTGCTGAGGGAGCCTGTTTAAGACCAGATAACCGCGACGGTGAAAGGGCATCGGGCTGAGAAATCAGAAGCTCACATTGTACCGCGGCGGTCAGTGTGAGTAGTTCACATCAGTTGAGGTTTTGTAGTCTCTTCGGGAGAGATTAATTGAATTGAAAGACCTTCTCGGGCCATGAGACTATTTGGAAAGCGTTGAGCGACTTGTTCTCCGACTTGATCGAGAAAATCATCATTATGGAGAGGATCATGATGAAAAATCACCAACCGTTTCACATTGGCTGCTTTTGCCACTTTAACCGCTTCTTGCCAAGTTGAATGACCCCACCCGACCTTACTGGTTTTTTCCGAGTAATACTCCTCATCGGTGTAGGTGGCATCATAGATTAAGACATCGGCGTTACGAGCAAGAAACAATACATTGTCATCTAAACCATCGGGAAAATGTTCTGTATCACTGACATAAGCAGCAGCATAACCATTCCAATTGATTCGATAACCGACGGCTTCACCGGGATGATTTAACAAAGCCGTTTCAACTTTAACCCCGTCTCCGATTTCTAGAGTTTGACCAATATTGATATCAAAAAACTTCATCACAGCCCCCATCGTTTGTAAGGGAACCGGAAAATTGGGGTGAAGCATTTGGTCGTTGAGTCGTTGCTGCACCGTAGAACCATTCGGAGCAACCGCTCCATAGATATAAAATGTATTTTTAGGGACAAAAGCCGGGGTAAAAAACGGAAAACCTTGAATATGATCCCAATGAGCGTGGGTGAAAAACAGATGAGCTGTGACTGGGAGCTGAGACATCAAAGATTGTCCTAGAACCCGCAAACCTGTTCCTCCATCAAAAATCAAGCGTTCGGTTCCGACTCGCATTTCTATACAGGAGGTATTGCCCCCGTAGCGTACTGTCTCCGCCCCAGGACAGGCAATGCTTCCTCTGACGCCCCAAAAGTGAATCGTAAACTGCTGATTTTGCGAACTAGACATAGGCTCGAATGCAAGATGAATGATGCGCGATCACACTCAGGTATTGACCAACGGGTTCAGTTTTCAGTCTATGACTTCTAAGAAACCCTCTGAATCAAGTCGGAGTTTTGAGCAACTCGGGCAAATCTGTTTTGATAGTCCCGTTGTGCAGCGACAAACTAAAAATAGAATTGAATACCAGTCTATCTTAAACTATAAAACTAATTGTTTTACCGACAATTTCACCAACTCAAGTTTTCTGCTGTCTATTGAGTGGTGATCGCCCATTACAAATAACCCCCAGTTTGTAGCGATTTTTAGTGGAGGTGTAGTGACGGGTGGGATCTTAAGGTTTGGAGTTGTCGATGGGTTCATTGCCAGTATTTTGAGATCGATAAGTCTTAAGCCAGACAAATACCCAATCAATCCCCCTCGAAAACGAGCAACTTTTTATCTAAGATTAAAATTCCACTTTTAACTGATCGACAATCAATTGACCATCAAAGGTGTAAAAGGTAACTTTGTAAATCTCAGGAGCTTGTACACTGAGTTGGTCACTGGGTAAAACTCGGGGTGTAGAGCTACGGTTAAAGGGTTTTGCCATCTCTGTGCGGTTGATTTCGTGACCTTCTTGATTGTAGGCTGATAAAATTGTCCGGCGAGAACTGGTGACGACTGCTTCGACTCGACGAACGGGGTGCTGAAAGTGAACTTCTAACCACCCACTTTTTGGAGCGCCCATCAAGACGGTTTGATTGGGTTGAATTCCAAAAGCCGGGTTAGAGGGTTGTAGAGCAATCGCATTGACAAACGTAATCCCCCAGGCTTGAAACTGATGCTCGACCACTTCAAAACATTGTAGCTGTTGTAAAGCCAGACAAATACGTTGGGGAGATTGAATCAACACTTTCTCTGAATATTCTTTTGGCTTTTGAGGAGAGACAATCAATTCTTCAGAACTATTCCATTCCATCGTCCCATTCATTAGATCACAGACATCGATGTAATTAGAAAAGGGGCGGCACTTTTGTTCCATAACAGTTTTCATTGGGAGATGTCCTTTCTTAGCGTTTCAGGGGGTTTGACGGTGCAATACGCACTCAGTTTTGATCGAGATGGAAATTCCTACACATCTAGGAATTCAGGTGCTTGCTTGGCTCCTCAGTAAATAATTAGGATTTTGATTAGGGAGGTTATGCACCATCAGGGGGTCTTACCCCTCGCCATATTATAGTCAAAGTATACTGATCTCTGAGGAAATGGGAAGAGAGTTGACAGTAACCCTGTTCTTGTAATTAACTACCTTCAGCAGAGGAAAAACCGATAGAGTATCTTTTATGCTTGATGAGGTGCAGTTGTTTGCACAACAGCCTTTTACCGAGCTGCCTTTTGCATCGCTCAATTGTGAATCAAGATTGAAAGAGGTTTTTTATGTTTCTGCCCCGTGGCTTTGAGCAACGTTCCATCGTGACCTCACTCGGAAGGATGGTTTATTACACAGCCAAGAAATTACCTGGGTTGTCCTTAGAAACCCCTGCGATCGAAGATTTACCCAAGTTGGTCTTTTTGCATGGTTTTGGGGGGGGATCTTCGGCCTATGAATGGTCACAAGTTTATCCAGCTTTTGGGGGGGAATATCAGATCTTTGCCCCAGATTTAATCGGTTGGGGGCGCTCTGAACATCCTGCCCGAGAATACAATATTCACGATTACATCACCACGATTATTGAATTTCTCGAACAAACTTGTCAGAGTCCAACCCCGGTGATTGCTTCGTCGCTGACGGCTGCTTTCACCATTCGAGCCGCCATTGAACGACCTGATTTGTTTAAATCTCTGATCTTGACAACGCCTTCGGGTTTGTCTGATTTTGGAGAAAATTATCGCAATAGCTTTTTTGCCCAACTGGTCAAAACTCCTATCTTAGACCGAGTGATCTACAGTACAGGTGTCGCTAATAGTGCTGGAATTCGTAGCTTTTTAGAAGACCGTCAGTTTGCTCGTCCTAACCGAGTTTATCCAGAGATTGTTGAAGCTTATCTCGAATCTTCTATACAGCCTAATGCAGAATACGCTGCCCTTTCTTTTGTAAGAGGCGATTTGTGTTTTGATTTATCGCTGTATATGGATCAGCTGACCACTCCAACTGCTATAATTTGGGGAGAAAAATCAGAGTTTACCAGTCCAGAAATTGGACAACGTTTGGCAAACCTCAATCGAACCGCTGTTAGAGTTTTTCAACGCTTAGATGATGTTGGGTTAACTCCCCATCTCGAAGAACCTGCAATGATGATTGCTCTCATTCGGCACTTGCTTAATGTTTTAGGAGCAGAAAAACGAAGTCCTGAATGACTCGATAAGCGGCCTTAAACTTTCGTCCTTTTCACCGCAAGTTAATGATGTCCAACGATGACTTTTTAGATGATCGACCGTGGACGCCTGAAGCCAAGGCCAAACTTCAGAAGATCCCCTACTTTGTGCGATCGCAAGCCCGCAAACGTATTGAACAACTTGCCCGTGAAGCGGACCTTGAAGAAATAACAGTCGAACTGGTCGAAAAAGCAAGGGTAGAGTTTGGTCAGTAGGTGATGAGGTCGGGAGAATGGGTTCTCTCTCAGATGAGAACTTGAGGTGGAAGCGGGAGTCAGTGATCCTCCATCGCCCGAGGTGACTGCAAAAATGTCCCCTAACGCTTTAAACTGGAGTTTGGCATTTTGTTGTGTTCTGAAGTTGATTGATTAAGCAGTGAGAAAAAAGATTATTGCCGGGAACTGGAAAATGTTCAAAACTCAGGCAGAAGCTCAAGAGTTTTTGCAGGGGTTTATTACCGCGTTAGATGAAACGCCTGATGAGCAAGAAACTGTGCTGTGTGTGCCGTTTACAGACTTGTGGATTATGTCCAAAAGTTTGCATGGTAGTCGAATTCGACTCGGCTCTCAAAATATTCACTGGGAAGACTCCGGTGCTTATACGGGAGAAATTTCTGGCCCGATGTTACTAGAAATTGGGGTGCGTTATGCCATTGTTGGCCATAGCGAACGACGAGAATATTTTGGAGAAACAGACGAAACGGTTAACCGCAGACTTAAAGCAGCTCAACGTCATGGTTTAACGCCGATTTTATGCGTGGGAGAAAGTAAACAACAGCGTGATGCTGGAGAAACGGAAGCCCACATTTGCTCTCAGTTACAAGAGGGTTTAGTTGATGTTGATCCAAACAATTTGGTGGTTGCTTATGAACCGATTTGGGCAATTGGAACGGGCGAAACTTGTGAGCCGGAAGATGCCAATCGAGTCATTGGTTTGATTCGCAGCAAGTTGAAAAATCCTGATGTTTCTATTCAGTATGGCGGCTCTGTTAAACCCAACAATATTGATGAAATTATGGCTCAACCTGAGATTGATGGTGCTTTGGTTGGGGGAGCTAGTTTGAAACCAGAAAGTTTTGCTCGCATTGTAAATTATCAATAAAATACAACTTAAAAATGGGGAATTGAGAATCGAAAACGTGAGCAACTGTTCCCCATTTTAATTTTTGATCATTTGAGTCAATTTTATAATCATTCAATGACACAAAAAATCATCCGGCAAAATCAGGTGTTTGAGTGGGGAAAACAAACTTATGTTATGGGGGTTTTAAATGTTACACCCGACAGTTTTAGCGATGGCGGAGAGTTTAATACTTTAGATGCGGCTTTAACTCAAGCTGAAAAAATGCTAACTGCGGGAGTTGATATTATTGATATTGGGGGTCAATCTACTCGTCCGGGTTCTGAACAAATTTCCTTAGATGAGGAGTTAAATCGGGTGATTCCGGTGGTTGAATTACTCCGAAGTCAACCGAATGAGTTAGCCAATATTCCCCTGTCTATTGATACCACAAGAGCGAATGTTGCCCAAGCGGCTATCGAGGCGGGGGCGGGTTTAATTAATGATATTTCGGGGGCAACGTTTGAACCAGAAATGTTATCGGTTGTTGCGAAATTGGGTGTTCCCATTGTGTTAATGCACATTCGCGGAACTCCGAAAACCATGCAACAATTAACTGACTATGAAGATTTGATTGGGGAAATTTCCCAGTTTTTCCAAGAGCGAATACAAGCCGCAAAAACAGCCGGAATTGATCCTAGTAATATTATACTCGATCCGGGGATTGGTTTTGCAAAAACCTTTGAACAAAATTTAGAAATTCTCCGACAACTTCCTCAATTGAAATCGTTAGGTTTTCCCCTGTTAGTGGGGCCATCTCGTAAAAGTTTTATCGGTCATATTCTCAACCAAAGTGACCCCCAAAAACGAGTTTGGGGAACGGCTGCGGCTTGTGTTGCGGCTATTGTGGGTTCGGGGGATATTTTGCGGGTTCACGATGTTCAAGAAATGGTTGATGTTTGTCGAGTTGCAGATGGGATTTATCGCTAGTAATATTTACTCTTGTGATACTAAGGAATGACTGAATTACTGTTGAGGAAATACGACTTTTCTCACCCAACTGGTTTCGTAGGGTTTTTCCACTTTAACGTTATATATTTTTTCCATTCCATCAATTAATCTTTGGGTTGGACGGTATAACAAAACATCGCTAAACGGTTCTATTTTTGGCAAGACGATAACTTGATATCCTGGCATTAATTGAACTTTTACATTGGGTTTGAGTTCGTGCAGCAAAGACATAATTCTTCCCGGTTCTTCATCGCTAATAACGAGGGGAGATGCAGACTGATTAATAATTTTAGCCGATTTGGGAATATCTCGACTTTTGGCATAACTTTTGTGCCACCAAACGGGATGAAATAAACTCACCATACAGGATAAAACCCCGGTAAAAATTAGAGTATAAAAAATCCATTTCCAACGTTTTTTATGTGAACTTGGAATTTTCGGAGTTGTTAGTTTTTGCGTCAAAAGATAAGCCACTGCAATTTGAATCCCCAAATAACAAGGCATGGCATATCGGGCAATAGTTGAACCCCGTCCGCCTAAGAGAATATCCGGTAAAATTAAAATCATTCCCGGAACTCCAATTAAAGTTAAAATGAATAACCAAACGTTTTGAGGTGTAGTTTTGATTAAAAAATATAAGGCATAAACAGTTAAACCTAGAGTTAAATACAAAGTGAGATTTAACGGACTAATTCCCTGGTTGACATCAAAGAAAATTCGGTTTAAATTTAATAACCAAAATAACATCAAACCCTCGCGAGGAACCAAACGAGATTCTGTATTTTCGAGAAAAAAGGCTAAGTTTTGAACAAAAACAAACAACCAAGGAGTAAACAGCACAACTCCAATTAAACTCGAAAAAAGATAGGAAAAAATAAATTTTCGCTTTTGCCAAACTGGGGTTAAAAAAACATAAAAAGCCTGTGCCGCAAAGACAAAAATAGAAAGTAAATGACTATATAATCCCAACCCAACCGTCAGCGAATAAATTCCCCAACGTGCTATTTTAGCCTTCAGAGATTTTTCAGTTTGAGCGATTCTCAACGCTTGCAATAAAGCCGCACTAGAAAGTAAAATACTAACAGCCCAAAGACTATAAGCACGGGCTTCTTGAGCGTAAATAAGATGAAACGGAGAAATGGCAATAATCCCCATCGCCACCCAACTGACAGACGCCGACTGAAACAACTCCCAACACAACCAATAAATCGCCGGAAAAATGAGTAAACTAATCAAAGCCGATAAACTTCTAATAGTCGTGACAGAATGACTAAAAGTTTGCATCCAAAAGCGAGCCGTGAGAAAATAAAGCGGTGAATGTTCAGGATGTTTAGTTAAAGCTGTAAAAGAATCCTGTAAATTGCGTTCGGGGGTTGGATATTGATAAGTCTTGAGTAAATGTTCGACCGTATCCGGCCAACCGATGTAAACTTGTTGAAAAAATTCCTCTTGGGTATAGCCGGAAATTCTAAAAGAGGTTTGAACTTCATCATACCAATAAACTTTATGACCGAGATTGACAAACCGAAACCCCACGCCAATAATGATCAAAATAATCGCCAACTGTTTGAACCCATTATTTGTAGGTTTTGAGAAATTCATCACTTGATTTTTAACTGAAATTTTTAGAAAATGTTAGAGGATTATCGAAAATCTTGAATACTGTCCTCATCGATGATACTCTGTGCTGTAGACATTACTAAAACAAAAATCTTCTCACATCCGCTGCAAACAACAAACCCATGACAACGCTTAATTCAGTTTGGCAACAGTTAACACTTACCTATTTATCTCCGTATCAGTGGCGCAATGGTAGCCTCATTTACCGCCTGAGTGGTTGTCTGCGAACTTGGCGACAAGGGAGTTGGCTGATGCAGTGGGGTGAACCTCTCGGCGCCGTTTTAATCAGTTTGGTGTTTGGTTTTGCGCCGTTTGTAGGTACCGCTTTAATCGGAATTTTATTAGTAGCTTGTGCCGGGTTTTGGGTGCTATTAACCTTGTGTGATGATCCCTCAGAAACCGCATTTACCCCGATTCATTTATTAGTTTTGTTATACTGGGGAATTGCTCTAGCGGCGACGGCTTTATCTCCGGTAAAAGCTGCGGCATTAACGGGTTTAATCAAACTAACGCTGTATTTATTGCTATTTTTCTTAATGGCTAGAATATTGCGATCGCCTCGTATCAGATCTATTTTTATCACATTTTATCTGCATATTGTTCTGATTGTCAGTATTTACGGTTTGCGACAATGGTTTTTTGGGGTGGAAGCCTCGGCAACTTGGGTTGATCCAACTTCTGCACAAGCGGATTTAATTCGAGTGTTTAGCTACTTAGGAAATCCTAACTTATTGGCGGGATATTTGTTACCAGCTTGTGCATTAAGTATCGCGGCGATGTTTGTTTGGGAAGGTTGGCTACCGAAAGCTTTAGGATTAACCATGACGGCTGTCAATTGCGCCTGTTTGGTACTAACATTTAGTCGGGGCGGTTGGATCGGTTTTGTGGCTTTAATGTTTACGTTAGCGGTGTTATTATTGTATTGGTTGAGTATTAACTTTTCACCGTTTTGGCGTAAATGGGCGGTACCGATTGGAATTGGCAGTTTAGCCGCTATTTTAATCTTAGCTGTTTTGACTGTTCCCAGTTTACGCTTGCGAGTTGCGAGTATTTTTGTAGGACGAGAAGACAGCAGTAACAACTTTCGCATGAACGTTTGGGCGGCAGTCCTAGAAATGATTCAGGATCGCCCAATTTTGGGCATAGGGCCAGGTAATAACGCTTTTAACAAAATTTACCCCCTTTATATGAGACCTCGCTACAGCGCTTTGAGTGCCTATTCTGTGATCTTAGAAATCGCCGTCGAAACGGGAATTATAGGTTTAACTTGTTTTCTGTGGTTATTAGTTGTTACTTTGCATCAAGGCTGGTTACAATTGCAACGGTTGCGAGAATTGAGAAATACTCAAGGATTGTGGTTAATCGCGGCGATCGCGACCATTATCGGTATGATGGCACATGGTGCAGTCGATACGGTTTGGTATCGTCCCCAAGTTAATACTTTGTGGTGGTTGATGGTCGCATTAGTTGCCAGTTTCTATCAACCTTCGCGTCAAGCTGTTGTTAGTTCTAATCAGGTTTAAAAGGGGTTAGGTGCGTCAAATTGTTTTATACTTTTAGGTAAAAAGAGTTAACAAGTTGACGTACCCTAGCAGTTAAATTTGACAAGTTTCAAAACGATTCATAACAGAAAAAAACCACTTATGAGCAAACGGAAGATGGCCAGGAGGGGCTTGTAAGTTGTAGGTGAGTTTAAAGAAAGAAATCCAACTTCCTCCGGTTCGCCACCCCAAAGCGTCGCCTAACTGACAATAACTATCCCAGTCGGTACCTTTTCCTAGATTCTCCCAAATCTGATACTGTACTGAAAAGCCAAAACGTCCATCCGAAGACGCAAGCCAAAGCTGATCGATAGTCTGCAAATCCAAACAAGGCAGTTTTTCCACATCCGATGCACTGAGTTCACTGTTAGAAGTATGACGCGCCGCCATCAACATCACCCGAGTAGTTTCTCGACTGGCGGCTTTCCATTGACCATTGGCGAGAAGATCTTGCAGGGTTGTGTAATCAACTCCACGATCTGAACACAATTTGACGTCAGACACGACCATGTTAGATTAGATTAGAATCAATTGTCAGGTTTAGCTATATTGTGTAAACCAACAACCAATCTAGTCAAGGATAAACAGTTGACGAAAAATCCGACTGCATGAGAACACTGTCATTGCAAAAGGCCAAATGATTGGGATCAGAAGTACAAACTCTGGGTGTATTGCAAGAATAGTCTGTTTAGGCAGGATTTACTGCTAGATTTAAAGATGTTTTATGATCATTCTTCATTGCTATCTTCGTTATTGTCGGCAATCACCCCCCTAAAAATATTGAGAAACCAGGGACGCTAAACCATAAACTTTGAGACAAATTTAAAGGATTTCTGTTCAGATTGCGGTGATCTGCAAGTGAACCGAATCTAATGTCAGGGGTTGAAAATCTACTACTTGTCTACTCTACATTATCCCGATGCAATACCCTTGAGTGAATTGAGATGAAAACTGTGACAACTAAAAAATTGGGTTAGACTGGATAAAATTTCTGAAATCATTGACTTAGAGTTGAGTCATTTCGACGAACCCAATGGAACCGATCTCTCTTGCAATGCTAATCAACCAGGTATTACTTTAGTATGGAAATTGTTCTGACCCTTAGTGTACTGATTTTAGCCTTAATCAGTTTTGTTGTTGAATGGTTACCTGTCGATTTAACGGCATTGAGTGTTACGGTTCTCCTGATGGTATTAGGGTTAGTAACGCCCAATGAAGGAATTTCTGGCTTTGGAAACTCCGCCACAATTACAGTCATGGCGATGTTTATTCTCAGTGCAGGAATTACTCGTACAGGTGTGATTCAAATCGTTCGAGACTTGTTAATCAAATGGGGCGGAAAACATCCTTCTCAACAAATTTTTATCATGGGGGCAATTGTTGGCCCGATTAGTGCTTTTATTAATAATACGGCTGTGGTGGCGATTTTTCTGCCGATTATTGAAGATTGGTGTAAACAGCGAAAAATTCCGTTATCCAAAGTTTTGATTCCGCTTTCTTATTCTTCTATTTTAGGAGGAATGATCACTCTAATTGGGACTTCTACCAATATTCTCGCGAGTGGTTTATCCGAAAAATTGGGTTATGGGGCGTTTAGCTTATTTCAGTTTACTAAAGTCGGAATAATTTCTTTTTTTATTGGCTTGGTTTATATTTCTTTTATTGCCCCCTATCTTCTCCCTAAACGTAAATCGAATGGAAGTGATTTTTTAGGTCAGAGTTATGAGATAAACGACTATCTGAGTGAAGTGATTATTACTCCTCAATCCAGTTTAGTCGGACAAACGTTACAACAAAGTGAAATTCAGCGTAAATTTGACTTAGACGTTTTAGAGTTGGTTCGGGATAAAGTTCATCTCCCTCAACCTTTCGCCGATAAAAGGTTGTGTGAAGGCGATATTTTAATTATTCGTTGTAGTCGAGATGACTTACTGAAAATTCGAGAAGAACGAGGACTGAATATATTACCAGATGTACAGTTTAAAGAGGATTCCATTGAATCGATGTTGAGTTCAGGAGAGGAAAAAATAGGAGAAGTCTTAATTCTTTCAAACTCTCGACTGATTGGAACAACGTTAAAAGATTTACGCTTTCGACAACGTTATAATGCAACCGTTTTAGCGATTCGTAGAGGTGCGGAATTAGTTCGTGGACGTCTCGGAAAAACTCCATTGAGATTTGGAGATTTATTATTAGTTCAAGGCCCAAAACAAAGCTTTATTGGTTTACAAACAACCCGAGAATTATTGGTACTCGAACAACGGAATGTCGAAAGTTTACGACAAGATAAAGCTAAAATTGCGGTGGGAATTGTAGTTGGTGTTGTACTGATGTCTGCTTTTAATTTACTTCCCATTTTGGTGAGTGCTTTAGCAGGTGTCATTGTAATGGTGATTACCGGATGTCTCAAACCGGGTGAAATTTATGGGGCGATTCGTTGGGATGTTATTTTTCTTTTAGCGGGATTAATCCCCTTAGGAATTGCGATGGAAAAATCAGGAACAACGGAATTGTTAGCCCGAGGTTTAGTTGCAGTTGGGGGAAATCTTTCGGGTTATTGGATTGTGATGTTCTTCTATGTTGTGACTGTGTTGCTAACTGAAATTCTCTCAAATAATGCTTCTGTTTTATTGATGATTCCGATTTCTGTTGAAGTTGCAAAAACTCTAGGTTTCAACCCCTTTGCGTTAATGTTTGCAGTGACATTAGCCGCATCTTGTAGCTTTATGACACCGATTGGCTATCAAACGAATACTATGGTTTATAGTACAGGGGGATATAAGTTTTTCGACTTTACCCGAGTTGGCGCCCCTCTGTCGATCTTATTAAGCATCTTGACACCCTTATTGATTATTTGGGTATATGGTTTGTAAATGTATAATCTCAATTATTTTCCCGCTAACCTTTTGGAATTAGAGGGTTAATCAACATCCGGTTTCTCAAAGAAGCCGGATTTTTTCAGGTAGACTTTACGGGGTGATTTGCTTTCGAGTAATTCGTTTGGCAATCTGTAAACAAGCAATAAAAGCAGCAATAAAAGCACCTTCAGCTATAATTTTAAACGATTCTTCTACCATTTGTATCCACTCATACACGAGTTTATGACGTTTGGGATCGGCTAACCAAAATGAAAAGATGCTGTCATCATCGGTACCCAAATCAATTAAAACCATAGTGGCTTTTAAAGCAAAACCCAAAACAAACAGATAAAATGCGGGTTTATACCGTTTAAATTCATCCCAAAAAGAGTATAAAATATAAGCACCAACTGCACTGTAACCCGCAACAATCACGCCATCATATTTAAGAAGATTATTATCTTCGGGAACGTTAAACATCCACTGAATTAAAACATCTACTGTTTCATGGATTTGCCCAATTTCATCAACAGCTAAATAAAAAAATCCGATTGAAATCAACTGCCAGAGAGTTTGAGGGGCTTTCTTTCCTTTTAGATTTACTTGCTTTCTCACCCCACTAATTTGCCATGCTAATCCCGATAAAACTAATAATTGTAGACAAGATAACCAGCTAATAATCCCTGTTTCTCCAAAATAAACCATCGGACTTTTTCCCAACAAAACCGCCCGACGAATTGTTAAACCCAGGAAAACTAGATCAAAAAGAAGAATCATCCACAAATAGGATTTTACTTTCTGATCCGTTTGGGAAGTAATTTCAGTAGAATTCATAAGCCGAAAATGAAAATAGGTTGGATTTTTATAAAGAATCAAGTTCCTAATTGTATCATCAAATCTTCTTGATGGAGTAGTCAATCATTACAAATTGGGATTTGATCTGCACCCCAAAATAAATAGAGACGTTCAAATCAAACGCCTCTGAAAGATGAATTCCCGATTGAATTAACGCAAAATTGCGAGTTTTCTAATTTTGAATTAGAATTTATTTGTCAGCCAAATGGCTTGATAGGGATGCAGATTTAAGCAAGAATAGATATTATCGACTGTCTCACCACTAATCAAGTCACACCAGGGATCAGTACAAACTAAATTCAAATCTGATAACCGCAAAACTTGGGGCTGATCTGTTAAATTGAAAATACAAAAGATACTTTGATCGCGAATAATACTCTGTCTCCAAAACCCAAATAAAACTCGCTTTAATTGTAGTGTATACTGAGTTGCGTTCGGATGAAAAGCAGTTTGATGACGACGAATTTGAATCCGGCGACAGAGTTCTCGAAAGACAATAGATTGGGGTGAATTAGGATGACTGAGTTTATTTTCGAGTTCGTTTAAATCCAATTTAGAACGGTTAATTGAACGATTTATACCCGTTTGTTTCAGCTTAATATAATCATTTGGCGTTGCGAGTAAACTATGAATATAAAAAGCCGGAATTCCTTCCAACGACATCATAATAGTTTGGGAACAGAGAAACCGTTGAACTTGCCATTTATCTTCCCCTCGAACCGTTCCTTTCATTGCATCAAACAGAGAAATATTCAGTTCATAGGGGCTTTCACTCCCATCTGGTTTTGTTCTCATACTCACTTTTCCCCCAAATTTTTTCATGGTTTCTAACATCGTCCAATACTCTTGTTCTGATAATAATCCTTCAGTTGGACGTAAACCAATGCCATCATGGGAAGCCGTAAAATTGAAGTAAGCACAGCCTAAAGGGGCAGGTGGCATACTCATCATCCAGGTTTTTAAATAGTCGGATTTTCCTTGAATCAGGGCGTGTAAAACCAGAGGCGGCAAACTAAAGTTATAAATCATGTGTGCCTCATTCCGGTTGCCCAAATAGCTTAAATTTTCGCGGTTGGGAACGTTTGTTTCTGTAATTAACACAACAGAAGGATTCACCAGTTGCAAGAGTTCTCGTAGGAGTTTAACTACAGCATGAGTTTGAGGAAGATGAATACAAGAAGTGCCGATTTCTTTCCAGAGAAATCCTACCGCATCTAAGCGAATATATTTAGATCCTTTCTGAACATAAATGAGAATGATTTTGATAAATTCTAACAAGACATTCGGATTGGCAAAGTTGAGATCAATTTGATCTTCACTAAAGGTTGCCCAAACGTGTTTTTCGCCTTCTGGCGTGTCAACTGGGGTAATCACAGGTGTACTACGAGGACGAACAACGGCCGATAAATCTGTACTCGGATCAACTGTGATAAAATAATCAGAACCGGGTTTTTCGCCTTGTTGAAACTGCTGAAACCAATCGCTTTGACTAGAGATATGATTGATGACTAAATCAGCCATCAAGTCAAATTGATTGGCAATATTTTCGATATCTTCCCAATCTCCAAGTTGGGGATTTACCTTGAGATAGTCAATCACTGAAAATCCATCATCGGAACTGTAAGGAAAAAAGGGTAAAATGTGAACCCCTGTAATTGTATCTTTGAGATATTTATCTAAGAAGTTTTTGAGGGTGAGTAAGGGCTGTTCTCCAAATTTTTCAATACTGTTACCGTAAGTAATCAGTAAAATGTTGTCTTGACTCCATTTATTGAGATTTTCTTCGTGAAAGTCTGAGGAATAGTCTTGAAGAATCTCAAAAATTTGCTTTAATAAGGTTTGGACTGTAGATTGATCATAAATGATTTCTAATAAGGGTTGAACTCGCTGTTGAAAGTATTGATATTTTTCCAGGGATTGAGTAATAGCCATATCTTTATCCTACTTTTGAACCTATTTTTGCAACCAAACAACTAGCTAGAGTTCTAAACCTCTGACTTTAAAATATTCCAGATTAAATTCTATCTAGATATAGAAGAAAAAAACTTTTCAACGATATCCTCTGATGGTTCTAGATGCCCCTAATTCTGAGTCTAAGTAGAGCGGGTGAGAGAGGGGTTTTCGTCTGACCTATCTTCACAAAATGCACAGATAGCAACAATCCCTGATGATTGTAACCAATGAAAATATTAAGGTTTAGAAAAAGGAAATGTAGATATTTCTAGGAAGCGTCAATCTGTAATAACAGACTTAACGGAATCTCCTAGAGTTGAACTCCTTAAACACTTTATTATACACCAAATTTGATTGAAAACAGTTTTTTTAGAAGTGAAATTTTGGGGAATTAATTCTCACTAATGGTCTGTATCGTTTCCGTGATTGGAAGAACGGGTAATCTTGAACTTGAATGGTGAGAATAGACCAAAAAAGAACCCGGTTTGATGTTTTCCCAGAACAAACGAGGGGTAAATCACCCGAGAAGGATTCATCCTCAAGTGTTTCTCCCCTCAATTCATTTACAGATCACGATCGAGTAAATCCGGACGACGTTCACGAGTGCGTTGAAGTTGCTGTTGTTGTCGCCATTTTTCAATTTCCGCATGATTTCCCGACCGTAAAACATCCGGAACTTTCCAACCGCGAAAGTCTGCGGGTCGGGTGTAGTGGGGATAATCAAGAAGCTGCTGTTCAAAACTTTCAGCTTTGAGAGATTCTTCCTTACCCACCGTTCCCGGAAGTAAACGAATCACCCCATTAATCAAAGTCATCGCCGGAATTTCGCCGCCAGTGAGGACAAAATCGCCTAAAGAGACTTCCCGAGTCACAATATGAGTAATCCGTTCGTCAATGCCTTCATAATGACCGCAAATGACAACCAGTTGATCGAAATTTGTCGCCCACTCCCGAAATAAACTTTGATTCATTCGTTCTCCTTGGGGAGTCAACAAAATGATCTCTCGTCGGGGTAAGATGGGTACAGACTCAACGGCGGCAAAAATCGGTTCCGGCTTAAGCACCATTCCAACTCCACCGCCATAGGGTTCATCATCAACTCGTCGATGCTTATCTGTGGTAAAATCTCGCGGGTTGACCAAATGAATCTGGGCAATTTCCTTGGCTAAAGCCTTACCTAACAATCCGGATTGCAGTGGAGAACTGAAAAAATCTGGGAACAGGGTGATAATGTCAAATCGCACAGGAATAAAACTCAGAGGAATTAATTGTTAAGAAACGTTGAAAACTAAAAACCACAAAATCTGTACAATGCTATATGATAAGCGATAAAATCTTAAAAATCGTTTAATTCTGTATCAAAATATACTATACTTCGGGTGTAAAGCTAACTTTACGAGCCAAAACGGAATTAGGTTGTCTACGAGTGGGAATCAACGAAAAAATCTGAAGCTAGGCTCACTAGCATGAGATAATAGAATTTCAACCCTAGACCCACCTAAGCGTTGAGGTCAACCGGGTTAAACACCGCACAAGAATCTTCCGGCTCAAGTCATCGATGACTCCGCCCTCAAACAACGGAAGCTACTGTCACCCTGGGTCAAGATGGAAGCTGATGACTTTCAGACCTGATGAAATAGGGAAGTTAAACCCAATCAAAAAAGTCAGGGTAGGGGAAACTTCAACAGCCAGGTAAACCCGTCAACACCTGCTCCGGCTATCATTAGTTTACTCATCGGGGTCGAACATCTCCGGCTTTACCTCTCAAATGCCCAATATAAAAAGTCAAGAATTGACCAGAACCCCCCCAAAAAAGCCTGTAAATATTTTAAGTAGGGATTATGTCCCACTGATTAAACTTATTAT
>NZ_AUZM01000102.1 GCF_000478195.2 Lyngbya aestuarii BL J
GGAACAGCATTAATCGCCTCTTGAAATATCGTTTCGATTTCTATTTGTAAGTTGCTGCGGCTATCTTTGAATGCGATCTCAATTTTCTTTCTGATTTCCTCCTGTTTGCTTTGAATTGTTTCTGCTAATTGTCCATAAATTTGAGCTTGTCCTGCAACCCAGTCATAGGGTGTATTAATGGCGCCGACAGTCGAACCGAGTAGAGTTTGCGATCGTCGAATAGTTCCGTATTGAATCAAAGACTCGCGAATAGAATCTAAAAAATCTTGCATTCGACTGGCTTTGAATAATTCCTCTTGGCGATTTTCATGTTCGGGTTCGCGGGAAAGTTGAGCCGCCAAAAGCATCACCGGAACAATGGGAAAGTAATCGTTTGCATAATGCTCTTTTGCATAGCGGCGAATGCGTTCAATATGTCCGCCCAAACCGCTTTGACCTTCCATTGCAAAGGCTTTATCGGGATTCTTTAGAAAATGTTCTAACCAACGGGGATCGCGCAGATTTTTCTTAACATTCAAAAGAATAATGAGCGGTTTTGCTTTCTTTTTGAGCAGATGTAAAAACTTAAATTCTGTGTCTTGAACGCTGTCATTTGTAACGACATAACAGATAACATCTGACTCCTCAATCACACTTTCAGCTATTTCTTCATCACTTTTTCCGCCGGGAGCGCCAATCCCAGGCGTGTCAATAATCCGAATATTTTTCCATTCATAAACTCGGTTGTAACGAGTCGTTCGCTGTTTTCCAACTCCTATCGCCTCCCATCCATCGTTAGTAACAATGGCGTGAAGCGTGCTTTTTCCCGCTTTCGTTCTGCCCATAAAGGCAATGCTAAAGTGATTGAGAGCGCGTTCTTTTGAACGGAGGGATTCCCGCACATCCTCAATTTCTTTGATAATTTCAGCCGAGAGCGATTTTTCAGTTAATTCGAGTTGTTTTGCAACTTCTTTAGCCGTGTTTGCCTGACCTTTACTGTTAGTTTTTGACTGAATTTCATAAATCGATTTTTGCAAATTTTTTCCCAAATAGTAAAGTATCGACAAAGCACTTCTCAGAGCAAATTGTGAAAATTGGTAATCTTCCTTAGCAACAACGGCACACTCACGAATTGCTTCATCATATTCTGGCCCCGATAACAAAATTTCTCGCCGCAGTTGCTCGACTTTTTCTTCGGCTCCCGTTAAATTGGCTAATTTATTAACCAAAGCCTGGGATAAAATCGAATCAGCTTTCTGAAGTAAACGCGCACTAACAGAAAGTTTTTGTTGATTGGACTCATCAAGAAATCCCGTATCAGAAAAGGCTCCGGCTTCTTCAATTTGTTTCTGTATTTCTCCTTTCGGCCAGTTCCAAATCTGTGCAATTCGTTCGGCCATCTTCCGTTCTAACACCGAACAAAACCCGTCTACATAAGCAATCGCTAAAATTTGACACATGGCCTCATTTTTTTGACTGCTGGGTACTCGCCTCGCAACTTCTTCGACAGATAATTGATTATCATCTTGGGCGAGAATCTTTTCCATTTCCTCCAGGGTTCGCTGTCCGGCTTCAATTTGAGTTGCGAGTTCGTGAAGCGCTTTTGATTCTTCGCTGTGAATTTGTTGGTCAGCACAAACCATGTGCGTTACCAATAAAAAGGGATAATTTATCGTATTAGAATGGTTGTTAGTCACTTGTTCAGTCTTTTTGAGTGTCGTTTGCATCTTGCCTAACCCCGTATTAAAGTAGCCAATACGTTGAAGTCGCAGTCGGCAAGATAGCCACCGCCAGCAATACCTGTTAATGCGATACCTGCAAAAATTGCCGTCTGAGTTATAGCCATGTCAGTGTTGAGACGGTTAGAACGTGCTTTGCTCAAGCCCATACGATCTCCTAGAGGTAGAGGGTGTTAAATTTTTTAAGTCTCTACATTCAGCTTAGATGAAAAACCCTAGATTTCAAACCGGGTAATTACTGATCTTTGATCTCGTTTTAAATGTATGATTTGGGTTCAGTCTCCGTGAAAACACCGAGAGTTTTTTGAACAAAACCTTGAACCGTCCAGCGTTTAAGGAGATTGATTGAGCGCCCATTTGAACCACTGAGTTAATGACCTCACCATTCCCAATTTTTTCACATTTGAATCGGCCGCCGCCAAGCTATTAACTGACTCCAACGCCGCATATTGCAACCCCAAAAAACTGTCAACGGGGGCGTAAGGCCCGCCCAAAGTCATCGCTCCCGACGCATACATTCGACCTTTTGGGGTGGGACTGACCGGAGAAACCGCCGCCGTTTTTCCCGTTTGCAAAGCAACCGTAACCGAACGCATTTCGACCAATTCAAAATCGTTGGAAACCTGCAAGCGACCCAGAGAATTTAGCGGCAAATTGTAATGAGTCACCAAATCATTTAATAACGGATTCGTCTGAACGTGAGCATCCAAACCCGTCGCATCAATAATAAAATCGGCTTCCAATTTAATTTGGGCTTCGAGTCCCCGTTCTCGAATCGTCGTTAACGTGCGATCGCCGGTTAGTTTTTCCACCTTTTCGACATTACCAAATACAATCCGATACCAGCCTTGAGTCAGCCCTCGATTGACAATTTCTCGCCAGTCTCGACGGTTCGCCGTGGTGGTTCCGCCCCAACTTTCGAGCAATTGCAGTCGCCGTTCGGAATTCGCCGTTTCCAGCTTCTCCCGCAGTTCCCCTCCCCAACAAGCTTTCGGCCAATTAAACGGTTGAAATTCAAAATGATTTTCGACTTGACGTCGTGATTTTCCAAATTGACGTCCTATGGCTTTTGGCGATCGCATTAAGTGAAGAATTTGAATCTTAGAATTGTACTTTCTCGCCTCATAAATTCGTTGAAGAATTCGAGATGCTACAATTCCTCGTCCGCGCAAAATTACCGTTCCGCCTTGTTTTTCTAGCTGTTGATAAATATGTTGATGATCTTCATAAGCATTCACAACTGTCTTAAAATCTCGTGTCATTTCACGATAAGTTTGTAAATCTGGGAGAAACTGAATCGCCGGATATCCAGTCGCTAAATGAACATATCGTGCTAGAATAAAAGCCCGTTCTCGTTTATTTGCCCGTGAACGAGAAATCGCGATCGCATAACGCCCGTCATTAGTTTTCCGAATCCCTAAAACTCGTCCATAGCGATAAATTTTTCCCCAATTAATCCGTTGGGCTTCTCGATCAATCGAATCAAAAACATTTTGCGATTTTGGGGTATAAGTTTCTGCTAAAACAGGTTCAGCAAAGACTTTCCACAGCAATTTTAAAGCCATTAATAACCGTCCGCGAGTCATTTCGTGATCAGCTTCTCGCAACGCATAACTCGGCCAACCCCAAATATTATCAGGACAAGAATCAGAATTGGATCGCAAACGTTCGTGAGGAGGAATTTGAGAATTTAGACACAACCGTTGATAACGGGCGTAGGGTTTTTCTTCCATTCCTACCGCCATGATTTGACTGACTTTGACTCCAGAAATCCTCAAAAAATTAACCCAAATAAAACTTCCCAACCCTCCTCCAATTGTGAGATAATCAATCTCCTCAACGGGTAATCCTGTGGTTTGTAGAGTAGAAGGAGAGACTAAAGCCGCGTGTAAAAACTCTGTCGGGGGGAAACTATTATTAGCCGGAGTGATCGGTTTAGGCGTAGCGGTTAATGGATCGGGTTGATTGGTTTGGGGGTTAAAAAAGATTTGCGATTTTCCAGGTAAAGTATTAGAATTGAGAGAACTGGTAACAAAAGAAACCAGAATGTGATAACTATCAATTTGTAGAGTATCACCATCATTTAAAACCGTTCGGGCTTGATTCACTCCATTGATAAAAGTCCCGTTACGACTGCCAATATCAGTCAGGATGAGATTTCTATTTTCCCAAGTTATTAAAGTATGAAAGCGAGAAACCCGATCTCCTTTCAACACAATACGCGACACCCGATTTCCATCAATTGTACCTGGCATCCGGTCAAAGACTCGTCCAATTGCAATCGGAGGACTTAATACAGGGGTTCGCCAGTCGTTTGTTGTCGGATCTCGCCAACTCAGTCGAATTTGCATGAGAAAGAGGGAATTGGGAATTTAAACTTTAGATTTTAGAATACTCATATTTTCCCTCACTCTCTCCATTTCCTCATCAATTTTATTCAGGAGACATCACAACACTCATCGCTGCGGCGAGAGAAGTTCCACACCAACGACATCCTAAATCAATCTGTTCATAGGGTGTCTGGCGATCGCACTTGGGACATTGTAAACCGTATTGGGGAGTTGAAGCTGGGGGTTTTTGTAAGTTAACAGACTCATTGGGAGGAAGCAAAATCGTGACTGGAATTTTCTCTATTCTGGTCAAAATAGAAACCACTTCGAGTTCAACTTGTCCTAAGCAGAGATGACTACCGGGGTTGAGGGTTGCGTCTTGAGAAGACAAAAGTTGACCATCTATCCGAGGTGGGTTTGTGTCTCGTAAACTACGGACTCGAAATTGATCGGATGTAGTATCAAAAAAGATTTCGACGTGTAACCCAGAAACAGTGGGATGAGATAAGACGACATCACACCGATGGGGATCTCGTCCAATGCGAATTGTACCGGGATGTTTACTGGGTTGTTGCTGTTGTAAAGTTTGGATATGAAGTTGGTTGGCTTCTATCCATTTTAAGGTTAGTTCGTTCACCGGACTGTCTAAGTTTAATAAAATTGAGTCAATTAAAAAGGCTTAATACTATAGGTCAAATACCCCTCGTTAAAAACGAGAGTGAGACACTATATTTGCTCTTAGTTGATTCTTTTTCAATTCTACCCGCACTATTCGTTAACTGCCAATAGTCAAATGAACGGTAGGGTATAATGTTTTGATAAAATAGAAACTCAGATTAGTCTACTCAAGTTTTAATGAAGAAATTATTGGTCACAGGCGCAAGTGGTTTTCTCGGTTGGAATATTTGCCAAATTGCAGCGTCTCAATGGGAAGTTTACGGCACTTACCGTTCAAAGGCGGTGAAAATTCCGGGTGTTAACATGATTCAACACGACTTCACTGATTTTCAAGGGTTAAAAGCTTTAATTGAGGACATCCAACCGACTGCTATTATTCACGCCGCCGCCCAATCTAAACCCAATTATTGCCAACTTCATCCCGATAAAACTTATCCGATTAATGTAACAGCATCTATCAATTTAGCGGGATTATGTGCTGATTATTCTATTGCTTGTGCTTTCACGTCAACGGACTTAGTTTTTAATGGTTTAAATCCGCCTTATAAAGAGACTGATCCGGTTTCTCCGGTGAGTATTTATGGAGAACAAAAAGTCGCTGCTGAACAAGGGATGTTAGAGCGAAATCCTCAAGTTGCTGTTTGTCGAATGCCGTTAATGTTTGGGAAAGCTTCACCTCATGCGGGCAGTTTTATTCAAGGATTTGTGCAAGCGTTAAAAGCCGGAAAAGAACTTCAACTGTTTACGGATGAATATCGCACTTCTGTCAGTGGAACCACTGCGGCAAAAGGATTATTATTAGCCCTAGAAAAAGCCAAAGGAATTTTACATTTAGGCGGAAAAGAGCGAATGTCTCGTTATGATTTTTGCCGACTGATGGCGGAAGTTTTTGAACTCCCGGTGGAGAAGATTAAACCCTGTTTACAACAAGATGTACAAATGCCTGCTTCTCGTCCGCCTGATGTTTCTCTAGAGAGTTCTAAAGCGTTTGAGTTAGGTTATCAACCCCTCTCTATTCGGGAAGAACTAGAAAGATTACGAGGACAAGTTTAACGTTCATTTAAACGGGATACATATTCTTTCAATTCAGACGTTCGTTGATCGGTAACTCGCGTTAAACAGTTTGTTAATAAAAGTCCTTCTAAACTTCCTCCTAATGCTTCGCTGGCTTCATAGTTACAACTTTTGTCTCGAAACTGAATCCAAGACCGTTGAGCGGAAATTAGGCGTTGTTTGCGTTGATTATCATCGAGCTTCGCCATCAATGTTTGATAAGTTTGATTGAGTTGTCGATCAATCTTTGAATATTTATCTTGAGCGCATTTTTTCATCTCAATCATTGAACCATCTTCCCGACACTCAATCGTTTGAGAGATTTGAGTCACGGGAGCCGCTAAACTGTTGAAAGTCAAGCTAGAAGTTCCTAAAACTGCAAGAATTAAACCAAGAGAGATGACCGTTAATTTGTTGAGCATTTTTTTAAGGTTAAAGCTATTGATTACAATAATTATCATGGGAATTATCTATCTATCAACTATTCAGTTTTATCACTCAAATCAGGAAAACTAAGATTAATTTTTTTTTAGCTATAGCTATTTTTACTATTTTTAAATATACATCAAAACCCAGCTTCTAGGAGAAACCGGGTTTGTATTTCTGAGTTTTAGTCTGTTGTCCTCAATCGAGAACATTATGCGAGAACATCTATCCAGAAACAACATTTGAAGCGATCGCATCAGGAAGTTCTTTTTCCACTTGACGCAAACGAGGTGTGCGATAGGCCGTAATAGAAGCCCCAATATTGAGCATACCTAATAAAATTAACAACAGGGCAATTCCGCGTCCTGGCCCAACACCAATCAGTTTACCTAAACTATCAGCAAGCAAACCATTTTCAGCCATCATCGGTTCAAATAAACGATCAACCAACGGCCCAATTGTGAGTTGAGTTGAAATCATTGCAGAACGTTCAATTAAACTTTGGAGGGCAAAAATCCGTCCTTGTAAATTAATGGGAATTTTACATTGCCAAATCGTTTGATTAGAACTGATAATGATCGGTTGAGCAAATAAGTATCCAAAACCGCCAATAGCAGCCACGAAAATAGATGCTTTGAAACCACCTAAACACAGACACAAACCCTGCAAACCAACAAAGAATAAAATTCCGTAAACACGCCGTCCAAGTCGTCCTCCCCAAGCGCTGACAGCGATGCTTCCAAACAACATCCCGCAGCCACTAATGGACAAGACAATTCCCAACTCTGAACTCGTACCGAAACTTAAAACCAATGGCCAGAAAACCACCTGAACCACGCCTTCGGTTAAATAAATCACACCTGTAAATAGGATTAACCGCAATAAACCTGCGCGTTCAGCGACGTAGTTCCAACCGGAAATCGCCTCATTCCAAACTTGCGCTAAAGAAGCGGTTTTTTGAGCAACGGTTTGAGTTGTAGTCGTCTTGAGTACGGGGAAATGTATGGCGAGTAGGGTAATAATTCCCGCGCTGTAGGTACAGAAGTCGAGCAACAGAACACCCCGAATGCCGATGCTTTGTACCATAAATCCGGCAATCGTGGGGCCAAGAATTCGGGCTACCGCTCGGGAGATTTGTACCATTCCATTGGCTCGACTCAAATGTTGTTTGGGAACAATTTGAGCAATCGCTGCGATGTAAGCAGGCCATTGGAATCCGGTACACAAGGAACTCAACGAAACTGCGATGTAGACGTGCCAGACCTCCAGTTGATTTGAGGTGGCTAGAAGCATCATAATGATCGCCATGATACTTTTCGTAACATCGCCGAAGATCATGACCCACTTTCGGTTCCAGCGATCTACCAAGAGGCCAGCAAACGCTGAAACCATCAAGTTTGGTAGGTGCATGAACACAACAGTCATGGCAAATTGGGTGATGGAGCCTGTTTGTTGGTAGACCCACACACCAAGGGCAAAATCTGTAATATAGGTTCCCAAGACGGAAACAACTTGCCCTAACCAAATAATAAAAAATGTCTGCATACGCTGCGATCGGTTGTGTCTGTTACAGATGAACTTAAGAGAAATCGACCCGCTATTTTACAAGGGCTATCAATGTTTATTTATTTTGCCATTGATAGTTGTCTACAGTGAAAAAACAACTTATTATCTTTTGATTGTTGTGTTGTCGTTTCTGCTAAACGGGGAAGGTTTCCGGAAAATTCTTTTTACAGTTTGAGGGGTTACAGTTTTAGGGTGCAGATGCTGAAACTGTCACATACTCTGCACTTGTTCGATCAACTTTGGGTTAAATCACAATCGATAACCCCTTGTCTGTGTCCGAGTTCTTGAGTCTTAATTCATGTTTCACCTCCGGAGTAAAAGTATCAATGCTAACTAAACTCAAGTTTGATTAATTTTCAGAGAAGATGTATTCGGGTGAATCTGCTTTTTATTCGTGATTTCAGCTTCCCAAATCTTGACTAAATTCTTCACGGTTTGATCCCAACTGTAGTCTGCAACACAGCACAAACCTTTGAAACCCATCTGTTTTCTTAAATCCGAATTTTCAATTAACTGCTTTAATTTTTCGGCAAAATCCTCACAATCTTGAGGCATATATAAGAACCCATTTTCACCAGTTTGGATATTTTCAACTACACCTCCTGCCCGAGGGGCAATTGCGGGAATCCCAGTCGCAAAGGCTTCTAAGATAGTTAACCCTCTTGTTTCTTTTTCCGAGGCGGTGACATGGACATCACTATTGGCCAGTATTGCCGGAACCTCAGCAGGGGGAACCCGACCCAACAAGTGTACACTGCCGATTAACGGACTTAAATGCTGTTCAATTTGCGATCGCATCGGCCCATCTCCGGCAATCAAAACGGCAAATTGATCCGGATCTAACATTTTAACTAATCGTTCAAAAGTTCTGAGCGTAAACATCCATCCTTTATCGGGAGTTAGACGCCCTAAAAAAATCAGTTTAACCTTGCGATCAACATCTGGGAGTCCATAACGCTGTTCAAAAAAACCCTCTTGACGCAAATTCGGGTTAAATTGACCCGCATCAAATCCTAATAAATTGGCATATTGCAGATTTTTTATCCCCATTTTCTCTAACTTTTCAACCGTAATTCGGCTGGAAACCAAAGTCCGATCATAAGCATTATAAATTAAAGCAAATATTTTTCCGACTATTCCTTGAATCATCGGAATCATCAAAGACGGTACGGGTAAAAAATCTTCGGCATATTCAATAAAATTAGTTCTAAAAAAACTCACGCAAGGAATCCCGAATTTCTGGGCATAGTTCAGTCCAGCGAGACGAAAAAAGCCAAAAAACAAACGTTCGGGTTCATCAACATGAATCACATCGGGTTGAAAGTTTTCTAATTCTCGCACAACAGTAGGATAAGATTTCCAACTCACATTGCGTTCAAAATCAACCCCAAACATCGGCGTACTTTCTAGCCCCACCACTCGTACACCCGGAAGAATATCACCGACATAATCCTTCCAATTTGGATACAGATCAGCCAGAGGACTATAATCGGGATAACAAACTAAAACTTCATGTCCCCATTGACTCAGCTTTTGAACTCGATACAGTCCACTCACACTAACCCCATCTAAAACGGGCGGGAAACCCGAGGTAAGAATTGCGATTTTCATTGATTCATTTAGATTTTTTTGGCATCCTAGATCGGTCTTATTCTAATGTGATATATAACAGAGACGAGTTCACTTATGCAGCGATCGCCTGCAAAATCTCTCCAGAGAAAGACTCAATCTCCACGTTCAGACCTTTTGGGTGCTGATTTATTCCGCCTTAATGGGGAACTAATCCGGATAACAAACCCTCAGTTCAGCTTAAATGGGTTGAATCTCAGCCAGAAACCCAAGTAAACTCTACACCAACCCTCTGTGACTCGCTCAAAAATTTGGAAATTTATCGGGAATGTGCGTTAATCAGACAGAAAACTTATAATCAAAGTTCAGTTTAACGGTTCAGGATAAACGGACTTGAGCAGAAAATCTAGGACGGATGGTCTACCCCAGTTGATGAATTACGATTTAACACTCGTTAGCCTGCTGCGTGACCGGGCGCAAAACTTACCCAACCAAACGGCTTATACCTTCTTGCCAGATGGTGAAACGGAGTCTGGAAGCCTCACCTATCAACAACTCGATCAACAAGCACGCGCGATCGCATCCTACCTTCAGTCTATCGGAAAACCCGGATCACGAGCGCTGGTTATTTATCCTTATACTGCTGGACTTGAATTTATTGGGGCGTTTTTTGGTTGTCTCTATGCGGGGTTTGTCGCGGTAACGAATAACCCTCCTCATTCAGCCAAAGATCTCGTCAAAATCTTTGATCGTCTCCAGTCTTCCGAGTCCATTGTCGTTTTAACGACTCAAGGACTATTATCCCACCTCAAACAACAAAGCCGTCAATACCCAGAATTTGAACCCCTTTTTGATCAGTTTCCCTGCATCACCACTGATACTTTACCCCCGTCAACCGCTTCTGACTGGGTTGAACCCCAACTGACTCCCGATGACTTGGCTTTTCTGCAATACACTTCCGGTTCTACGGGAACTCCAAAAGGCGTGATGGTGACGCATCGCCACGTTATGCACAATTCTGCTTTAATTTATCAAGGGTTTGAACATTCTCCCCAAAGTCGCGGGGTGATGTGGTTGCCGTTATTCCATGATATGGGATTAATTGGTGGTGTTATTCAGCCGCTTTATGGGGGATTTCCGGTAACATTAATGTCGCCTGTTTCCTTGATTCAAAAGCCAATTAATTGGTTAAATGCAATCTCTCGTTATCAAGCAACAACCAGTGGGGGGCCAAATTTTGCCTATGATTTATTGTGCCGTAAAATTCAACCTGAACAGTTAGAAACTCTTGATTTAAGTCACTGGGAAGTCGCCTTTTCTGGGGCTGAACCTGTTCGCGCCCACACGATAGAACAATTCTCTAAAATTTTCGCACCCTGCGGTTTTCGCCCGGAAGCGTTTTATCCTTGTTATGG
Source organism: Lyngbya aestuarii BL J (assembly GCF_000478195.2). Taxonomy (GTDB): domain Bacteria; phylum Cyanobacteriota; class Cyanobacteriia; order Cyanobacteriales; family Microcoleaceae; genus Capilliphycus; species Capilliphycus aestuarii. The sequence goes on from NZ_AUZM01000102.1 coordinate 10,756, forward strand.
GATGGCAGAAACGACGTTATTTATTACCGGAGGACGCCGAAGTGAACCGCCGATTATTAAGTATGTTGATGGCAAAGAATTAGAAGAAAATCGCGTGATTGAAGTTTCTCCCGAACAGGCTAATTCACGGGCGATTGTTGGCTGTGGTCAACCTAATTTGGGTGATCAAGTGATGATTGTCAATCCTCAAACATTGACGGTTTGTAAGGATAGCGAAGTCGGTGAAATTTGGGTCAAGGGTACTGGAATTGGTTTAGGATATTGGCATCAACCGGAAGAAACAGAACAGATGTTTCGGGGTTTTGTCGGTGAGAAAGGGCCGTTTCTCCGCACGGGAGATTTGGGATTTCTCCAGAACGGGGAACTTTTTATTACAGGTCGCATCAAAGAAATGATGATTCTTTGGGGTCGAAATCGTTATCCGCAAGATCTTGAACAAACGGCTGAAAATAGTCATCCGGCTTTAAGAAAAGGTTGTGGGGCGGCGTTTTCAATAGAGGTGAATGATGAAGAATGTTTGGTGATTGCTTATGAGGTAGAACGACGTTATTTGAGGTCGTTGAATGTTGAAGAAATTGTTACAGCAATTCGGACAGCGATCGCAGAACAGCATACTGTAGAAGTTTATGGGATTGTGTTATTGAAAACGGCAAGTCTTCCGAAGACAACCAGTGGTAAAATTCAACGTCGAATCTGTCGTCAGCAATTTTTAAACGGAGAGTTAACGATTGTGGGTGAATGGATGCAAAATACTCAACAAAGTAGTCTGCAAGATTTGGCAAATCGGATTTAATATTAGGGTGCAATATTGGGTTTTTCTTAAAAATTTAGACTGTGTTTAGAACATGAGTCTAGGTTTTGAAACTTATGGATTTTTTTCATAAAAAAGTAGTTAATAATATTATTTTTTTATGACAAACTTTACCCCAAAAACCGAATTAAATGCTATGCTAAATTACTAACAATAATGAGGATTTTGCTGAGAATGAACTCAAGTACAAACGAAATGATTCAAGAGTCAGAAAAAGAAACATTTTGGCAGAAACAAAGAAAAAAACTTATGGAGTTTTTAATCCTTAAAGTTGGAGCAAATCTGCTTTGGAGTATTGAAAAACTCATTCCTAAATATTCTTTAATTGGGAGTAATCCTTTTTTTGAGCGAGAACAGTTTGACTGGGTTCCAGAGTTAGAAGAAAATTGGGAAGTCATTCGGGACGAGATGTATGAAGTTTTGAAACATCGACATGAATTACCCTGTTTTCACGAAATTTTGCCCTATCAAAATGACCAAATTAGTGCCGATAATGATTGGAGAACCTATTTTCTGTATGGCTACGGGAATAAAATAGAAAAAAACTGTGAACGTTGTCCTGAAACTATCGCTGCGTTAGAAAAAATTCCCGGTGTAAAAACGGCATTCTTTTCGATCTTTTTACCAGGAAAACATCTTCCCGATCACCGGGGGCCATACAAAGGTTTGGCTAGGTGTTTATTGGGGTTAAAAGTTCCCGAACCTAAAGAACTGTGTCGCATCCGAGTTGCTGATCAAGTGCGTCACTGGGAAAACGGAAAATGTATGTTATTTGATGATTCTTTTCGCCACGAAGCTTGGAATGAAACGGATGAAACTCGTGTCGTATTGTTTATTGATTTTGTTAGACCTTTGCGTTTTCCTCTAAATATTGTCAATAAACTTTTAATTGAAGCGATTGCAATTTCTCCGCTGATTGCAGATGCTAAAGTCAATCAAAAATATTGGGATAAACGTTTAGAAGAAGTATTTAACCAAAAAGCCAATGAAGAACAAGAACAGAACGTCTTATCCTCAAAATAGACTCAGTTTGGCTTAGATCATATTAGTTAATTATACCTAAACCTGGTTTCTTAAAGAGACTAGGTTTTTTTGTCGATATCTCTAATTTAGGAGTCTATCTCATAATTGTAATGAGTTTAACTAAAAGCTGAGGAGGTTAAAGCGTGTCTTAAAACCCTGACTTTCCCGGATTAATAAAGCCTGATGTAAAGATTATTCATTTATTGTATAAAAATTTTATTACAATTAACTTATACAAATTTAAAACCTATGATAAAATACTTCTTGTGTGGTGGTCACGACTTAATTTATAAAACCTTAATTTAGTTGGAGTGAGGAGACGTAAGGTTAATGAATAAAATTTCGTTATCTCTCTTGCAAGAGAGACTTAGATGGTTAATTGTGCATGGTATTGGCGCGAATCTACTTTGGAACTTTGAGAAGATTATTACGCGATCTTCTATAATTGGTGATCAACCCTTCTTTGAACGGGAACAGTTTAAATGGGTGCCAAAATTAGAAGCGAATTGGACAGTGATTCGCCAAGAACTCGATGAAATCTTAAAATATCGAGATCACCTTCCCAATTTCCAAGATATTTCACCCGATCAAATGTATCGAACCAGTACAGATGATATGTGGAAAACATATTTTCTGTTTGGTTACGGGAAGAAAGCCGAAAAGAATTGTAAACTCTGCCCAGAAACAGCACGAATATTAGAACAAATTCCGGGTTTAAAAACTGCTTTTTTCTCGATTTTACTTCCGGGTAAACATATTCCCGAACATCGTGGCACTTACAAAGGGTTTATTCGTTGTTTATTAGGCTTAAAAATTCCGGAACCGCGAGAAAAGTGTCGTCTTCGGGTTGCCAATGAAGTGCGTCACTGGGAAGAAGGAAAGTGCATGATTTTTGATGATGCTTTTCCCCATGAAGCCTGGAATGAAACGGATGGAATACGAGTTGTTTTATTTATTGACTTCGTTAGACCTTTACGTTTCCCGATGAATCTTGTTAATCAGTTAGTGATTAATATTATTGCCATGACTCCTTTTGTTCAAGATGCAAACCGCAATCAAAGATATTGGGATGAACGCCTAGAAAAAGCGATGTCTCAAAAAGTCAAACACAAACAAACTGAAAAAGTTTTAACCTCGAAATAGATTCTAAGCTATTTCATTGTCCGAATAATTGATCAGGAGATTGGGGAAAGGATTTTTTTGATAACAAACGACTTTTTATCAATAGCAACTCTCCCCATCTTAACCCCCGGCTGAAATTTGAGTTCGATTTTGAAAGCACTTAGGAGAAAGTGAAGGTTACAAGTTAAGATTTAACCGCTAAATTATTTTGATCGGCAGTGTCAGACGAATAAAACTGGCTGACCCAACGTAAACTCGGTTTAATCGGCCCATCTTCTTCAAACAAAATTGGATGAGTTGGGGAAATTCGGTGTTCTAATATATCAATATCTTGCTTAAAGGTTACTTCTACATCCTGTTTCACAAAAGCGGCGAGGAGTAAGTTGAGAGGTGGGGGAAGCACTTTTTTAACACAAGAAAAAATCTGAACATCTAAATAGTCTTCATCAATCGGAGTCCCCGTAAAAATAGTAAATAATCCAAACTGAATTAACCCTTTTGTCCAATAGTAACTCACATCATATCCCGGCCCGTAATAGGTTGTTTTCACCGAACCATCCGCTTCTCCGACTAACTTTCCAACGAGCATCGCCGAGAGATTATATTTTTGAGTAATTCGATGGGTTAAAGTCGGGCCATCAATTTCAATTCCATCACTAATGGCATCATCAAACGTTTGACGGTGTAAACTGTAGAGATGGGAAACATCAACACTATTTTCTAAATATTGAACGAGGTTCGTTTTAACTTTCCAACGTTGCACCGAACGCAGAGGAGTCCACTCTGAAGAATAGCATTCAGGAACTTGAGGAATTTCCCAGTCGGGTTCTTGAGCTTGATGGTGATAATACATAAAAATCAAGCCATTCAATTCTCGTACCGGCCAGCTTTTAATTTGAGTTTGAGGCGATTTATCCGTATAGGGAATTTTGACACAATCCCCCTGACAATTCCATTGCCAACCATGAAACGGACAGCGAATTGTCTCTCCTTCCACCGTCCCTCCGTACCCCAGATGAGCGCCTAAATGGGGACAATGGGCGTCAAGTAAATGAGGCGTTCCGTCTTCAGCCCGAAACAGGACAAAATCTTGACCAAAGTAGCGTAAGGGTAATACACCTTTAGCTGGAAGTTCATCGCTTGTGGCAATCCGAAACCAGCTATTGGGGAAAGGAGAGAGTAAATGGCTTGAGTTCATGGGAGTTATCGCGGTTTAGCCCGACAGGAACAGGAAAGACTAGATCAAAAAGCTGTAATAGGGAGGAATAGGCGATCAGAACACAGTCGTTAAGTTACAGCATTGTAAATGTTTCCATCAGTTTCGACAACATTTCCGCATAGAATAGATGATGGCTTTGGAGCCGCGCCAATTGACAGCGCGAAAGAACTGTCCAGAAAATACTGACGACGGTCGAGAAACTCTGTATCCTGGTTAAGTGAAAAAATTACGGCTTCTGAATGAATAGTTCAGATCATCCTGAAATCAACACTCTCGTTGACCTTCTACGCGCCCGAGCAACCCACGAGTCTGAGCAAGTCGGCTACAGATTTTTGTTAGACGGTGAAACTCAGGAAGTGAGTTTAACGTATCAAGCTTTAGATCAACAGTCTAGGGCGATCGCCGCTCATTTACAATCGATCTGTCAGCCCGGAGAACGGGCATTACTGCTGTATCAACCCGGTTTAGACTACATTAGTGCTTTTTTTGGCTGTTTGTATGCTGGAGTGGTAGCAGTTCCAGCCTATCCGCCTCGACCCAACCGTTCACTAGAGCGTATTGAAGCGATATTAGCCGATTCTAAAGCAACAGTTGCCCTCACGAGTCAGTCTATTTTATCTCTGATTAACCGACAACTCGAACAAGTTCAGTCGCTTCAAACTTTGCATTGGGTGGCGACCGATACCCTCGAAACGTTCGCTGACCACTGGCAAGAACCCGTTTTAACCTCGGATAGCCTTGCCTTTTTGCAATATACCTCCGGTTCGACTGCAACACCCAAAGGGGTAATGATCGCTCATGGTAATTTATTACAAAATTTAGCAGCAATTCATCGCTGTTTTGGTCATTCTCCCCAAAGTCAAGGGGTGATTTGGTTGCCTCCCTATCACGATATGGGTTTAATTGGGGGCGTATTGCAACCCCTATATGGAGGGTTTGGTGTGGTGTTGATGTCACCGTTGATGTTTTTACAACGTCCCTTGCGTTGGTTAGAAGCCATTTCTCGTGATCAGGCGACGACTAGCGGTGGCCCAAATTTTGCCTACGATTTGTGTGTGCGAAAGATTGCTCCGGCGCAGCGAGAAGGTTTAGATTTAAGCAGTTGGGAATTAGCGTTTAATGGGGCAGAACCCATTTACGACGAAGTGATTGAACGCTTTACCGAAGCATTTGCCCCCTATGGGTTTCGGCGAGAGGCGTTTTACCCCTGTTATGGTCT
>NZ_AUZM01000103.1 GCF_000478195.2 Lyngbya aestuarii BL J
GAACAAGTTTGTAGGTCAGGTGATGCAACTTGGTAGTGTTCCAGCAGTTTTCCTGTTTAGCTGTTTGCAAAATTTGGTTACAGGCACCTGCAAACCCTTCGAGAGTTTCATCAATCTTCTCTCGAATGTTTGGCGAGACTATCAACTTACATTTAGTAGTCAGGGATTGTATCATAACTTAATTATAGTTCATCCAGACTACTTTGTGGGAGAGAGAGTCCCCGTGCATTCCTCCCCACGCCAACGTTCCTTATGGCGGAGGTCTCCTGCCGCCGAACAAGATGAACTTAATATTGTCATTACAGCTATCGGTGCGATTGTTCTATTTCTCGGACTCCTCTCCGACTATTTCCGGCGCCATTGGTGGACTTGTGATCCCCTAACTGCTTTGGTTCTGGGAATATTACTGGGGCCGGTTGCGCTGGATTTAGTGCATCCGATAGGTTGGGGTATACCACCGGAAGATCTTCTCGAACAAACGACCCGCCTAACGATGGCAATTGGGTTGATGGGGGTGGCGCTACGATTACCCCCGCACTATTTTTTCCGTAACTGGAAACCCTTAGCTGTCCTGTTGGGATTGGTGATGCCGATGATGTGGGGGGTTAGCGGTTTATTGGTGTATTGGATTTTAAAAATTCCGTTTTGGGAAGCGATGCTTGTGGGTTCAGTCATTACCCCGACTGATCCGATTGTTTCAACTTCGATTGTGACGGGCGTGATCGCTGAAGATTATCTTCCCAAAGGTATCCGGCATCTGATCTCGGCAGAATCGGGTATGAATGATGGTTTGGCTTATCCGTTTGTATTATTGTGTATCCTCATGCTAGAGCGTTCTGCCAGTGATGGCGATTTACTGACTCACTGGTTTGTAGATGTGCTGCTGTGGGATGTTGGGGGGGCGATCTTTTGGGGTTGGCTTTTTGGTCATTTAGCGGGTCGCCTGTTAAAGTGGGCTGAACGTAAAAAAACGATAGAGCGTTCTTCGTTTCTGGGTTATACTCTGGCACTCTCTGTGACGGTTCTCGGGGCAGGTAAGCTGCTCGGAACAGATGGAATTCTGGCTGTATTTGTCGCCGGACGGGCTTTTGGGAATGTCATTGGGGGTCAGGAGAGATCGGAGGAAGATAACGTTCAAGAGGCAATCAACCGCTTTTTTACTTTACCCATTTTTATTCTGCTGGGCTTAATGATTCCCTGGCAACAATGGTGGTCTTTGGGATGGTGGAATATTGTTCTGGTTTTGGCTGTGCTATTGTTGCGACGACTTCCTGCGATTTTATTATTTCATCGATTTGTTAAACCGATCAAAAATATTCCAGAAGCACTATTCGTCGGTTGGTTTGGGCCGATTGGTGTGGCTGCGATCTTTTATACGGGTTATTCTCTGCGGCGAGTGGGTGTAGAGGAAGTTTGGTTGGTTTGTTCTTTGATGATTTGTGCTTCGATTCTTGCTCAAGGTTTGAGTGCAACTCCCCTCACGAAACTTTATGGTAGATGGTTTCAGAAAAATCAGCCCACGTGATTCCTCCGCCCACCTTTTGTAATCTGAAATTCCTCAAGATTTGCTATAGATGATTGATCGGGAGATTTTGACCTCACACAACTGCTAAAAAGCATATTTACACAACTGCTTCAGTTGAATCTCAGAGATTAGTTCCTGATGCCTTTGAGTTTGATCCGGGGTTGTCGGTTGAAAATTAAGAAGTCACGACGAGACATCACAAACTATTGCAATAATCGACGGATTTTTCCATAAGCTGCATAGGATTTTCCATCGGAAGATTCTCGCACTTCATCGACGACATATAACACCCCTTCGGCGCGAATATTTCGAGGAAAACGAATATTAAAATCGGGATTATACCCATCCGAAACTACTCGCGCCCTCAATTTACGCCCTTCTTTCACGCATTGAACTAATACCCCATTTCCCACGTCATCAACGGTTTCTAAATCTTCATAGCTCCCTGTTGCTTTGGCGGCTTGCAAAGATTTTGAACGGGTTTGAGTTGGATTTAATTCGGTCTGAGTTGCTGTTCCTAAACGTCGAATATCCCCTTTTACCCGATAAAAGTCACCTTTGGGGGAGAGAATAATTTCATCAACAACATAAGTCACGCCTTCTTGACGAATATTGCGGGGAAACTGTACATTCAAATCAGAATTATATCCTTCTGAAATTGCCCGCACTCGCAACTTTCCGCCCTCGCGAAAACATTTTAATAAAATTCCATCTCCGGCTTCTTCAACTCCGGGTAAACTGGACGCATTTCCTGATGTTATTCCCCGTAATTTTAAATCGCTACGACTGCGGTTGCGGGTTTGGTAGGACTGATCGCGCATTTCTTTGCGAGTCGCTGCATCCAGGCTTTTATTTTCTAACCGTTGGGCGTAATAGTTTAATTGTTCGATTTCTTCGGCTATTTCAAAGATTTCATCTAAGAGTTTACTCCTGATATCTTCAACGGCTGAACGCAATTTTTCGGCGGCTTGTTTATACTGACCTTGATCGGCTAAGGCGATGGCTTCATCTTTGAGACGGGCGATTCTGAGTTGACTGGTTTGTTCGAGAACGGTAGAATTAAGTTGGGATTGACTGGCTTGTTCTTCTGAACCAACGGTAACAGAAATGGGGAATTGTTCCGATTGAGATTGAATGCTGTCTTCAACTAGGGTTTGATAATTGTAGGTTACGGTTATTAGCTTAATTTCTCCGGCGTTTTCTTGGGGGGGAATTGATAATTGTAGGGCGAGTTGTTTGGCTTCGACTTGATACACATCACCTAAGAATAACTCGAGTTCTTCCCCTTGACGAGTCGAACGATAATTGTTGAGAACTTCGGTAATTTCAACTCCGGTTTCCGGTTGTAATTTCACGGTGAGGTTTTGGCCGACAACTGCGGTTAAACTCTCTAATTCAATCCGAAAAACTTGGGCGACATCATCGGGAGATTGAATAAAATAAAAGTTGCCGCCTGCTGCATCTGCCATACTAATCAGCAGGTCTTCATTAAAATAGCTTCCAAACCCTAAAGTTGTGGTAATAATTCCGGTTTCTGCTTGGTTTTTGGCGGTTTTGGTGAGAACTTTCGGGTCAGTAATTCCCATGTTCGCCTGTCCGTCAGTTAACAATAATACCCGGTTGAGTCGGTCGGAAGTTTGGCGAGATTTTACACAATCACAGCCCATTAACCAACCCCCGCTTAAGTTGGTACAACCCCCGGCGCGAATGCGACCAATTTGTTTACAAATAGCGGCTTTATCTTCTACAGTTTGGGGAGGTAATATTGTTTCGCTTTGATCATCATAAATGACCACAGAAACGATATCATCAGCAGTGAGAGATTCGACTAATTGTTGAGCGGCTTTGATAGCATAACGCAAAGATTGACCCGCCATCGAACCGGAACGATCAATCACCAAACTGAGGTTTAATGGACGACGGGGAGAAGTTTCCCCTTGAGTTTGGGCGTTGAAATTGAGAATCAGATCGACAGTAGCGGGAGTATTTGTTGCAATAAGCGGGTACGAGAGGGAGTAGTTCGCTTGCATTGCTAAAGTTGGGGTAAGTTACTGTATGAATCTTAGTTTAGAGTAGTTTGGTGGGGTTTGGGGAGGCAATAAGCCCCGCAGCATAAACGAAGTTTTAGTGTCGGGACGGGGCGTATAAACTGCGCGGGAAACCCACGCAGACAGCCCCTCATCCATGGACATCCCCAAAACTGTTAAGGGGGTACCCCTACGCGGATCTTGCTACGATGCCCGGAAAACAGTTAGCACTGAACCTCTGTGTACTAAGATATAGTCTATGGTACTAACAATGAACTACACTTACCGAATTTATCCTAGTGCGGCTCAACAAAAATTAATGTTGAGTTGGCTAGAGACTTGTAGACGACTTTATAATCGTTGTCTGCGAGACTTAAAAGACTGGATGAACAGTCGGAAGTGTCTGATTGATAGATGCTCAATTAATCGGGAATATATGATGTCTCTTGATATTCCATTTCCTGATTACATGGAGCAAAAGCGACAGTTAACCCAGTGGAAAAAAACTGAACCCGAACTCAAAGAAGTTCATTCACAAGTCACCCAGGATGTTGTTAAACGCTTACACAACTCTTGGGAATCTTTCAGACAGAGAGGGCGGGGTTTTCCACGTTTTAAAAAGTATGGTCGCTATCAATCGTTTTTGTTCCCTCAATTTGCAACTAATCCAATCAAAGGAGGTCAACTTAAGCTTCCCAAGATTGGGCTTGTAGATATCAACTTGCACCGTGAAATACCTGATGGATTTAAAGTTAAAGGTGTGAGAGTTGTATCTAGATGCAGGGGGACTAAATGGTTTGTTGTCATCACAATTCAAGCTGATGTTATAGTCCCCGATTCCCCTTCTTTCGGACGAGCCATTGGTGTAGATGTTGGGTTGATTGATTTTCTAGCAACATCAGATGGATTAACTATTTCTAGACCTAAGTTTTTTGTAGATTTACAACGCCAGCTTAAATTGCTGCAACGTAGAGCCTCTCGTAAACAAAAGCGGTCTAAGAATTGGGAGAAAGCACAAATTAAGGTTGCACGATTACATCACAAAATAGCAAACACGCGAAAAGATTTTCACTTAAAGATAGCCCATCAACTTTGTGACCAAGCTGACTCAATCTTTGTTGAAGACATTGATTATAGAGTCATGGCTAAAGGATTTCTAGGTAAACATTCTCTAGATGCAAGTTTTGGGCAGTTTCGAGAATTGTTGAAGTGGGTATGTTGGAAGAGAGGAAAGTTTTTTGCAGTTGTTGATCACAGAGGAACATCTAAACAATGTCCTAATTGTGGTAACGAATGGGATAATAAACTTTCAATTCGTTGGCATACTTGCGATGAATGTGGGTATTCAAACAATCGTGATATTGCCTCAGCCGAGGTAATCTGTAATCGTGGAATTAAAAAGTACGTTTCGGACTATTGGGGAAAGAAAACCGCCTGCTGACTGCGTACTACCGGGGGAAACTAGGTAAGTGCAACGCAGGAACTCTTAACTGTGAGGAAAAGCAACGCCCGCACCATACACGAAGTTTTGGTGTTGGGAGAAGTCACAGTAGTTTGGACAGCACTACTATGTGTGAGGGACGTTAAATGGTTCGTAATCAAGATGAATTTAACAAAATTTTAGATTCGAGTTTCGCCGCAGTCACGTTAAATGCGAGTAGAGGGGAAGTTGACATTCAGAGGAGGTCGAGACAGGATGAGGAGGGAGAAGCCGCCGCACCCATCGAACCGACTCCGCCTCCTATTCTAGAACCAACACCGACTCCTGTGGGGCCAACTCCGACACCCGTACCCACACTTCCACCAATTCCAGTACCCACACCTGACCCAACACCAACACCTGACCCAACACCAACACCTGACCCAACACCAACACCTGACCCAACACCAACACCTGACCCAACTCCCACACCTGACCCAACTCCCACACCTGACCCAACTCCCACACCTGACCCAACACCAACACCTGACCCAACACCAACACCCGAACCCACGCCATTACCGCCAGAGACAGGCTTAGAAGGCGATGACGGAAATAATCTTTTAGTGGGAACCGACAACCGAGATTTAATTACAGGACGGGGTGGAGATGACACTATTTCTGGGTTACAAGCCGATGACTCTCTGAATGGAAATGACGGAAATGACATTATTTATGGCGGACGCAATAATGACACGCTATTGGGAGAAAGTGGTAATGATTTATTACAGGGAAATATTGGCGATGACTATCTAGAGGGGGGAACCGGAAATGATACGTTTTATGGCGGGGTGAATGTTGACACTCTCTTGGGTGGTGTGGGGAATGACCTGATGTTTGGTGATAAAGGCGATGATACCCTCGATGGCGGTGAACGCAATGATACTCTGTTTGGCGGTGAGGATAATGATACTCTCACGGGCGATGCGGGGGATGATATTCTGAGTGGAAATGCAGGAAGTGATTTCCTTGATGGCGGGGGTGATGAAGATGTTCTCTACGGAGGTCAAGATCAAGATAGTTTGTTTGGAGGAGACGGTAAAGATTTTCTCCGGGGTGATAAACAGGATGATTTTCTCGATGGCGGTACTGCGGCTGACTTGTTGTATGGGGGTCGGGCGGATGATACTGTTATTGGCGGTACGGGTAACGATTATGTCAGTGGCGATAAGGGTAATGATCTGTTAATTGGGGTTGATGTTGAGTCTGATATTCCCGGACTGATTGAGATTGATACGCTTTATGGAGGGGATGGGTTTGATACGTTTGTTTTGGGGGATGAAGCACAGGTTTATTATGATAATCTAACTGAGGAAGATTTTTCGGGTGTGGATGATTATGCGTTAATTCTTGATTTTGATTCCACTCAAGATATTATTCAGTTAAGTGCTTCGGGTGATTATTTATTTAATGAATCTCCTGAAGGGTTTCCAGTGGGAACGGCGATCTTTTTACGAACGTCTGGGGCGAATGAATTAATCGCTATTTTAGAAGGAGTTACGGACTTTGAAATTGGAGAGGATTTAGATAATACTCCGATTCGATTTATTTAGTTTAAATTGGCGATCGCTTGACCTCTCCCCCAACCCCTCTCCTACTTTGAGAGGGGAATGATTAACTACATTTGACCTCACCCCTAGCCCCTCTCCTACTTTGAGAGGGGAATGATTAACTACATTTAACGGAGAAAAAGGAGGACGAACACATTGTTCAAAAATCACTTTGTTCTCTAACTGTTTAAAAATTGTTCTGGATCAATTCCTTGTTCTCGCAACCGTTCAATTAAAGCTTGATAACGTTGTTGTTCTTGTTGTCTGAGCGTTCGTTCTTCTTCGAGTTGAGCCAAAGCTTCTTCGGCGCGTTGATTAAGTTCTACAGAAGTCAGAAACTTTCGCCCATCAGGACGATAAATTTCTAAAGTGTTTTCTGTCAGTTCAAAGCGAATTTGTAACCGAGGACTCACCCAACTCTGGATATTTTCAATTTCTTCTAAATGTTCATCGACGCGCAGAGAACCCATAAATTCAATATTTTGGGGGTCGAAAATATAATATTCTTCCACGCCATATTGTTGATAAAAAAGTAGTTTCCTGATCATTTCCTGGGGGCGATTTCCCGGCGATAGGATTTCAAAAACAACTTGAGGCGCGATATTATTTTCCTCCCATTGTCGATAGGAACCCCGTTCTCCCTTGGGTCTTCCAAAGACAACCAAAACGTCGGGCGCCTGACAAATTTTCGGCTTTCCCTCAACCGGATACCACAGTAAATCACCCGCTACAAAGACGTTTTCATCCTCAGAAAACAGGATTTCTAGATTTTCTTTAATCGTTACAATCCATCGAAATTGTAGGGTATTGTCCGCCATTGGTTGACCGTCGCTGTCGGGATAGATGATATTCGTTTGAGTTTCCGGTATTTGTTGTACCATTGGTTTTACCTCGGTTGCTCCTGGGGTTGATCAGTTGATGAAAATGGAGGAATTTGATCGGCGGTTAGGGTGACGACTTTTCCATCTTTCCAAATACTAATTGATTCCCCCAGTTTGCGGTGTCTTTCGATAGAGTTCGCGATCGCTTGTTTTACCCCGGCGTCAATTTGTTGGTGGAGTTCAGATAAAGGAATATGCGGGTTATTCATTGTTATCAAAGGATTATATAGCAATCAGAAATCATTTGTGAGAGTCGCAAATCTCAGCAAAGCTTGTAGTGCAAGCATCTTGCTTGCTTGAATACTTACAACTCATTCAATACTGCTATATTTCCTGAGCTATTATCCAGTTTACCAAGAAATTTATTTCTTGGCTAATAGCAAAAGTCGGTTCAAACCGACTCAAATAGCTGTTAACTGATACAAAGTCCTCTTGAGAGGACTTCGGTTTTTAGCAAGGGATTTTAATCCCTTGTCTAGTTGTCTGCTTAGTACCCATGTTTATATCCGTTAAAGATAACGATATTTTTCGCGCAGATTTTTAATGATTGGATTTGGATGTCCTTGATTATCTAAAACTGGAGTTTTCATAATTTCTAACATCGCTTTCACCAACAATCCTAGTTTTTGAAACTTGGCAGCATCTCGGTCACGATCAAAGGGTTTAGATTCTAGTTCCTTTAAGGCTAAAACAGCACGTTTGTTCAAATGTTTCAACAAATTTTTAAACTCTATTATTTGTTTTTTTACCACTTTTATATACTCCTGAGCTTCTTCAATTTTTGCGATATCAACATCAATTTTAGACTCATATTCTCGGGTTTTTGTGAGTTTTTTATTGCCTTCACTTGCTAATACAAATCCTACGACTGCTAAAGCAGGGCCAGCTACAATTCCTCCCGAGACTGCTGTGCCGATAGCCATTCCTCCGACTCCTGCTGCTTTGACGCCTCCCGTCACTTTTTTATAAGCTTCTACTTTGTACTTCTTTATGTCTTCAATAGAAAAGCCTTCTAAACCTTCTAAAAATCGTTTATCTTTTAGGGAACCTTTTTGACCATTCCGTTCAATAAAAGCAAAAAACCGACCAATTGTGCGGCTTTTAACGTCTATTTGCAGTTGACCATATTCTTCTGCAAGCTGTTCAGTTGTTTTCCATTCCTGTTCCGCACGTTCTCTCGCTACATCGTGTCGTTGTTGTGCATTCTTGACAATTTTATCGGCTTTCTGCTTTTTAGAAATGCCTGATACCCCTTTTCCCACACCCAGAGCCGCACTACCAACAGCCGCCGCTCCCAAAACAATCGGGATAATAAAAATCATAGATGTTGTGTCCTCTGTTTGTTGCGTGATCAATCCTTGATAATCAAGATTCAAAGTTTTGTAGGATGAGCAATACCCATCCTACTGCTGATTATTACCTTAAAACGTCCATTCGTGATTCGGATCGTTCAAAGCCGCTTTCACCGAAGTTAAATTGGCTAAATCTTTAAACGGGCTAGACTTTGCTAATTCAGTGATTGAATGTAAAGCCAAAGCTAATTTTTGGTTATCACCGTTATCAATAGCTTGATCCACTACATTAAACAGTTGATGAAAATTCTTAGCCCGTTCATCAAAGGAAAGCTCTAAATATTTAATCAAAAAATCCCGTCGAGCATTAATGTCAGCGATGGTTGCTTTTTCCCAGGCTTTGATTTCCTGTCTTTTGGTGCGTTCCTCCTCAGCAATTGTTAAATAATCTGTGCAAGCTGTCACCATTTCACGCACACATTCAAGCGGATCGGTCAAACTGTTAACAACATCTACATGATTTACCTTACTACCCATGTTTATACTCCTTGAAGATAACCATATTTTTCGCGCAGATTTTTAATGATTGGATTTGGATGTCCTTGATTATCTAAAACTGGAGTTTTCATAATTTCCGACATCGCTTTCACCAATAATGCTAGTTGTTGAAACTTATCATAATCTCGGTCACGATCAAAGGGTTGAGATTCTAATTCATTCAAGGCTAAAACAGCACGAGTATTCAAATGTTCTACGAAACATTTCAACTCAATTACTCTGTTTTGTATTTGTTTCAGCAATTCCTGAGCTTCTTCAATTTTGGCAATCTCAGCATTAGCTTTAGACTCATATTCCTGTGCATTTGTGAGGGCTTTTTCACCTTCACCTGCTAATACAAATCCTCCGATTGCTAAAGTCGGGCCAGCTACAATTCCTCCCAGGACTACTGTACCGAGAGCCATTCCCCCTCCACCCGCGGCCAGAGAACCACCCCCCAACCAGGCTAAGGTTGCGTTCGTAGCCGCAGCACCACTGAGTCCAGAAATAGCAGTTCCGGTACTGGCAGTACCCAGAAGTCCCACCATTGTTAATGTTCCCTGACCTGCTGCGGCTCCGGCTCCGGCTCCGGCTCCTACTGCTTTGAATCCTCCCGTAGCTATTTTGTAAGCTTCTAAAGCTTCTGCTTTGTACGCCTTGAGATCTTCAATGGAAAAGCCTTCTAAATCTTCTAAAAATCGTTTATCTTCTAGGGAACCTTTTTGACCAATGCGTTCAATAAAAGCAATAAACCGACCAATTGTGCGGCTTTTAACGTCAATTTGCAGTTGACCATATTCTTCTGCAAGTTGTTGAGTTGTTTTCCATTCCTGTTCTGCACGTTCTCTGGCTACATCATGTCGTTTCTGTGCATTCTTGCCAATTTTCTCCGCTTTCTGCTTTTTAGAAATGCCTGATACACCCTTTTCCACACCCAAAACCGCACTACCAAGAGCAACCGCTCCCAACACAATCGGGATAATAAAAATCATAGATGTTGTGTCCTCAGTTCGTTGCGTATTCAATCCTTTATAATCAGGATTATAAGCGCAAATTCAGGTTCAGCGAATCCGTTTAATTACGGATTTTCAATGTTTTTTTCCGGCTTAAAAATTGCGTAAATTTACTTAAATAAGTGAGTTGGCTAGGAATTAAAATTTCTCTGTAATAATCTTAATGATCAAAGTTATCTTGAGATGAGTTGAGTTATTGTCTCAAACCTGTTACTCCCCTCGCTTTCTAGATACCGTTTTACACTCCCCCTAAATCCCCTGCCCCCTAAATCCCCGCCCCCTAAATCCCCGCCCCCTAAATCCCCCAATTCTGGGGGACTTGGAAAGATGGGGGACTTGGAAAGATGGGGGACTTGGAAAGATGGGGGACTTGGAAAGATGGGGACTTGGAAAAACTTAGTTCCCCCCAAATTTGGGGGGCGGAGGGGGGCAGAGGCTAAATTTGGGGGCGGAGGGAGGCAGAGGCTAAATTTGAGGGGCGGAAGGGGGCGGAGAGGTTAACAAAATTAGATGTCTTTATGGGTAAAAGGTTTAGCATTTTCGCCCGAATAAGTCGCCGCAATATGACCATTTCCGACCACTTTATATTTATAGGTTACTAACCCTTCTAAACCCACTGGCCCACGCGGAGGCATTTGTTGGGTACTAATACCAACTTCCGCCCCAAACCCATAGCGAAAACCATCTGCAAACCGAGTTGAACAGTTGTGAAAAACGCCCGCAGCATCAACAAAATCAAGAAACGTTTGGGCGGTTTCTGCGTCTTCTGTTACAATGGCTTCCGTATGTTTTGAACCGTAAGTATTGATATGGGCAATTGCTTCTTCTAAGGAGTCTACAATTTTAATGGATAATATCAAATCACAATATTCTGTAGACCAATCTTCGGCAGTCGCCGCTGGCATTGGGGTAATATTTTGAGTGCGTTCATCGCCCCGCAATTCAACGTTATGCTGTTGTAATTCCCCCACAACTTTCGGCAGAAATTCGGCTGCAATATCAGAATGAACTAACAACGTTTCTACAGCGTTACAAGCTGCGGGATAGTTTGTTTTTGCGTCAACGGTGATCTTAACCGCTTTCTGAAGTTCCGCTAATTTATCGATGTAAACGTGACAAATTCCGTCGGCGTGACCTAACACGGGAATCCGGGTATTTTCCTGAATAAATCTCACAAAAGCGTTGGAACCTCTGGGAATAATTAGGTCAACATATTCGTCGAGTTTCAACAGTTCGATTATTTCTTCTCTAGTGGTTAATAGTTGAACTGCGTTGGGATTAATTGCGGTTTTTGCGAGTCCGGCTTGAATCGCTTTGACCAACACCTGACAGGTATTTGTTGCCTCTTTTCCGCCTTTTAAAATCACTCCATTTCCCGATTTTATTGCCAAAGCAGAAATCTGAATCACCGCATCGGGACGGGCTTCAAAAACCACTCCTAAAACGCCTAACGGACAAGTCAACCGCTTGAGAATTAACCCTTCATCTAGTTCTCGATGAATTTGAATTTTACCGACTGGATCGGGTAATTTTGCGACATTTCTTAAACCCGTGATTGCACTTTTTAACTTCGTTGCATCCATCTTCAACCGATGATATAATGGTTTAGGAACACCATCAATTTCGGCTTGCTGACAGTCGGTTTTATTGGCGGTGATAATATCAGCAGTTGCCGCTTCTAAGGCTTCGGCGACAGCTTCTAAAGCTTGATTTTTGGCTTCTGTAGAAACAACGGCTAATTTTTGGGCGGCTTGACGGGTTTGTTGGGCGAGATCGGTTAGAGAGTGAGAAGTCATCATCTTTATTTAAGGTTCAATCAAGATTGGAAGTATCTATTGTATTTTTTATCCTAGCTGAATCTGTTCATTCTAACGTCTACAAAAGTTCTTTGTTTAGATTTATCCTGAGTAAAACGAAGGGTCTAAGAGATTCTTCACTGCGTTCAGAATGACAGAATTCCCAATAAAACTCAGTAGAATTACTTACGATTTTAACAGATTTAGGAAAGTCAATCTAATTATAAAAAAAATATAAAATTTACTCTAATTGTTCAATCTGATCATGACAATACAACTAGATCTCAAATTTAAAGTCAATTTAGGATAAAATTATGGTAACGACAGCACGACCCCAAGAAAAAGTTAAAATCAGTCAGACGAAACTGTTAATAAATAATGAATGGGTAGAAAGTGTTTCAGGTAAACGGTTTGAAACCATAAACCCCGCAACAGGAGAGGTCATTTGTGATGTAGCAGAAGCTGATGCTGCGGATGTCGAAAAAGCCGTTGCAGCCGCCCGTAAAGCTTTTAATACGGGAGATTGGCCGAATATGTCTGCTCGCAAACGGGGTGAACTTCTGTATAAATTAGCAGATTTAATCGAACAAAATAAAGAAGAACTTGCCCTTCTTGAAACCCTGGATAATGGGAAACCTATCGGCGAGTCTATGACAATAGATTTACCGTTTGCGATCGCTTGTTATCGCTATTATGCAGGTTGGGCAGATAAAATTCAAGGCAAAACAATTCCCGTTGATGGCCCCCAATTCTGTTACACTCGCCATGAACCTGTTGGCGTTGTGGGTCAAATTATTCCCTGGAATTTTCCCCTTGTTATGCAAGCTTGGAAACTCGGCCCTGCGTTGGCTACTGGAAATACTGTGATTCTAAAAACGGCAGAACAAACGCCGCTTTCTGCGTTAAAAATTGGGGAATTAATATTAGAAGCAGGGTTTCCACCCGGAGTTGTAAATATTCTATCGGGTTACGGGCCTACTGCGGGTGCGGCTATCGCTCATCACATGGATATTGATAAAGTTGCGTTCACGGGTTCAACGGAAGTCGGACATTTAATTATGGAAGCGTCTGCTAAAAGTAACCTAAAACGAGTCACTTTAGAATTGGGTGGAAAGAGTCCGAATATTGTGTTTGCGGATGCTGATTTTGATGCCGCAATTGCAGGAGTTCATCTCGGTTTATTTTTCAATCAAGGGCAATGTTGTAACGCAGGTTCACGGGTGTTTGTTGAAGAAAGTTGTTATGATGAATTTGTGCAGAAATGTGCGGAAAAAGCTCAACAACGCCGAGTCGGAGATCCTTTTGATGAACAGACTCAACAAGGCCCCCAAGTTGATGATGTTCAATTTGAAAGAGTGATGAGTTATATTGAGTCGGGAATGCGTGAAGGCGCTAAAGTTTTATGTGGTGGAAAGCGTGTAGGCGATCGCGGTTATTTTATTGAACCGACTGTTTTTGCTGATGTTCAAGACCACATGAAAATTGCCCGTGAAGAAATTTTTGGCCCGGTAATGAGTATTATTAAGTTCAAAGATGTTGAGGAAGTCATTCAACGGGCGAACGATACAATATATGGTTTAGCCGCAGGAATTTGGACAAAAGATCTCAGTAAAGCCCATAAAGTTGCTCACAGTGTTCGGGCGGGAACGGTTTGGGTTAATACTTATCATGCGTTTGATGTTGCGGCGCCTTTTGGTGGCTTTAAACAGTCAGGAATGGGTCGAGAATTGGGTGAGTATGGTTTGCAGCAATACACCGAAGTTAAGACTGTAAATATTCGATTGTAAGACTGAAGGGTTACTAAAAAAGAAAGATGGGTCATGCTTTTGCTAACCCATCCTACTGTTTTTTTGAGGTATTATTTGAGGCGATTTCTAGACATTCCAGAGTGCTAAATAAGCATCCTTTGCACCTAGAGGATTGGGATTAATTGCACCGGGAGTTGTCGCGACTGCGGGTTGATTAATCGTTCCAAAAATCGCTGCTTGACCATTACGAACAGCAAATCCGTTGACATTTCCTTTGGAACCATCTGCATCACCTGTTTGTGTTAAAGGAGTCCAGAATTTCCGCACGGTATAATCAGGCGTTAATCCTATGACTGCAATTTCACCCAAAGTGTAATTTCCAACAGTTTGACCGTTAATTTGTTGGCTATTTCGGTTTTGCAGTTGGAACGCAGAGGAACCACCAATATAGACATTTCCAACTTCATCTGCGGTGATGGAATGGGGGTTAAAACTATTGGGTTTTGTTCCACTATTTGCCAAGATAAATTGACCTCGTTCGATACTGCCATTCGTTGGATTAATCTTAGAATGGAAAGTAAATGAACCGGAACCCGCACCCGCAAAATTATTGAATTTATCGACGGTAACTTTGGTTGCTAATTGTTGGGTAATATCTTCACCATCTCGTTGAAATACGTTATTTCCACCATCTGTTTTACCCAGGAAATAGAGTCCGCCATTTTGTCCAAAAGTAATTCGTTGTCCGCGTGTATCTGCACCTAAATTTTGTCCGGTTACTTGTGCTGAACTGTAATCCCAAGTATTCCAAATTTGGCTGAGATTGGCATCAAATCCTCGGATAAATGGCGTTTGTAAGGTGCCAGTGACTTGATTAAATCCGGTTACATACACTTGTTTTGTGCTGGGATTAATCGCAATATCTGCGGGACGAATATCGGTTCCAGTTAAGGTTTGAGTGGCTAATTGGGTTCCGGTTGGACTCCACAATGTAACCGTATCAGTGCTATTTGTTAGTGTGGCAACAGTACCATCATTTGCAACTGCAACTCGGTCAAATGTTCCGGTTTGTGACCATAAAACTGTTCCGGCATTTTGATTATAAACTTTGATTCCAAAGCTACCAACTGCAACAATTTCACCACTATCGCGATCAACATCCATATCGTTAACTACACCGCCTAAAGCTGTTGTTGAAAGGGGTGCTGTATTTGCATCGGTTAGGCGACGAATTTCACCAGCACCATTGAAGTTTCCTGCTACAATAATTGCTTCATCGGTTGGGGAAATCTCAACCGCACTGGCTAAATCATCATTTGCAGTTCCTAAGTAAGTTGCACTGGTAAGTTGAAGATTACTACTTGGATCATTATCAACAATTTGTAATGAAGCGGTATTTTGTGTTCCCAAAGTTGCCCCGCCTGTTGGTGTTCCTAAGACTAAGTTTAGGGTTTCTGTCGGTTCAAATGTGGTATCATTAATAATGGGAATTGTCACGATTTGAGGTGTACTATCCCCATCGGCAAAGTTAACAGTTATCGGTGCATTGGTATAATCTGCTGGAGAAGTTGCGCTTCCATTTGTTTGAGTCAAATTCACACTAACGGCGCCTTGACTTCCCCCGGTTCGGGTAACGGTAATTTCTGTTATCGGTGTGCCATCTTCATTAACGCTAAATGTAGCTGCACTAAAGTCAATAGTTCCCACCATTAACACGTCATTATCAACAATATTAACAGTAGAAGTTGCCGTTCCTAAAGTCGCACCTCCCGTCGTATTTGTCAGGGTTAAATTGAAAGATTCATTGCCTTCAATTTCGATATCTTCCAAAATAGGAATAGTGAAAGATTGAGTCGTTTCTGTATCTGCAAAGGTGAGTGTTCCTGATGTAGCACTGTAGTCAGTTCCTGCAATTGCTGTATCATTTACAGTGGCATAATCAACAGTAATAATACCATCAGTTCCGCCAGTTCTATTCACAGTAATTGTGGCGTTAGTTCCATCTTCATTCACCTCAACACTGGCTAAAGAAAAACCTAATGTTCCGACAACAGGTGTTGGTGTGGGTTCAGGGATAGGTTCCGGTGTGGGTTCAGGGATAGGTTCAGGGATAGGTTCGGGGATAGGTTCGGGTGTGGGTTCGGGGATAGGTTCGGGTGTGGGTTCGGGGATAGGTTCGGGTGTGGGTTCGGGTGTGGGTTC
>NZ_AUZM01000104.1 GCF_000478195.2 Lyngbya aestuarii BL J
AATACTTCTCACGAACTGCGAACCCCGTTAAATGGCATGATAGGAATTGCAGAGTCAATGTTAGAAGGTGCGACAGGAACGCTATCAGACTTACAACGCAAAAATCTGATGATGATTGCTCATAGTGGACATCGACTTTCGACATTAGTCAATGATATTCTTGATTTTTCTAAGCTGCGACACAATACGATTCGGCTACAAGTAAAGCCAACAGGTTTAAGAGAGATTACTGAAATTGTTTTAACATTAAATCAGTCTTTTGTTCGGAATAAAGACTTACAATTGATTAATAATATTTCTCCTGATTTACCCCTCGTACAAGCAGATGAAAACCGCTTGCAGCAAATTCTCCATAATCTCATTGGAAATGCAGTTAAGTTTACAGAAATAGGTTCTATTACGGTTTCTGCTCAAGTCATTAGTTGGGATGAAAATAGTGACAATCATCAACCAAAAGTCGATCAAAAAGCTGCAAATTCTCAAGTTGCAGTCACCGTTTCTGATACGGGAATAGGTATACCCGCAGATAAAATAAATCGCATTTTTGAATCCTTTGAACAAGCCGATGGTTCAACAGCACGTCAGTTTAGTGGTACGGGATTAGGGTTGGCAGTCACTAAACAATTAGTTGAATTACACGGGGGTAAAATCTGGGTAGAATCAATAGAAAATGTAGGATCATATTTTACCTTTACCTTACCCATTGCCACAGAAGAACAGGCTGTAAAACTGGATCATTCTTCGGTTTTAATTCATCGTTCTGCGGTGGTATCTTTAGAAGATTTTGTTGAAGATCAAAACCACACAGAATCTAATCGGATTTTACCACATTTAACTCAAAATTCAACGACTTCTCTCAATAATAATCAATTTAAAATTTTAATTGTTGATGATGACCCGATTAACTTACAAGTTTTAGTGAACTATTTATGCTTACAAAATTATGCTGTTACTCAAGCCAGTAGTGGTATAGAAGCGATGGAAATTTTAGAAGCAGGATATCTCCCCGATTTAATCTTACTCGATGTGATGATGCCGCGTATGACGGGTTATGAAGTCACCCGTAGAATTCGGGAAACTTGGCCACCTCATCAACTCCCGATTATGATGTTAACGGCTAAAAATCAAGTCTCAGATTTAGTTGCAGGTTTGGAAGTTGGGGCGAATGATTACCTCTCTAAACCTTTAAATAAAGATGAACTGCTGGCGCGAATTAAAACTCATATTCGGATTAAACAATTGCGAACCGAAAAAGCTCATATTCGGAAAACATTCGGGCGTTATGTGACTGATGAAGTCGTCACAAATTTATTAGAAAGTGCTGAAGGTTTAAAACTTGGAGGAGAACGACGAAAGATTACTCTATTGACTTCTGATGTTAGAGGATTTACCGCTATTTCTGAACGATTAAACCCAGAAGAAGTGGTCAAAGTTCTAAATTTTTATCTTTCTAAAATGGCTGATGTAATTACGGCTTATCGAGGCACAATTGATGAGTTTATGGGTGATGGAATTTTAGTCTTATTTGGTGCGCCCAAGTCACGAAAAAATGACACGGAAAGAGCGGTGGCTTGTGCGGTTGCAATGCAATTAGAAATGATCTCTGTTAATCAACAGCTAATAGAATGGAGTTTACCGCCTTTAGAGATGGGGATTGGCATCAATACAGGTGAAGTTGTCGTCGGCAATATTGGTTCAGAGAAACGCACAAAATATGGAGTGGTTGGAAATCAAGTGAATCTCACTTATCGAATTGAATCCTATAGTACCGGGGGTCAAATTTTAGTTTCAGAATCAACGTTTAATGAGGTTTGTTCCCGGATTCAAGTTGTCGGAAAAAACCAAGTTCAACCCAAAGGGGTAAAACAACCGATAACTATCTATGAAGTGGGTGGGATTTCTGGAAAATATAATTTATTTTTACAACAAGAAAAAGAAGTCTTTCTCCCACTCCGACAACCTGTTTCTGTAAACTATACAATTTTGGAAGGAAAACACGTTGGAGAAAATGTGTTTCAAGGTCATATTGTTGAACTGTCTGCAAAATGCGCTAAAATTAGTTCCTGTCAAGCTGAACGAGATTGTGTTCCTTTACCTCTAACCAATATTAAGCTGAATCTAACTTGGGCAGATTCTACCCTGACGAGTGAAGATATTTACGCCAAAGTCTTAGAGGAACCCGCAGATGTTGGAAGTTTTTACATTCGGTTTACCGCTAAACCTCCCGAGGTGAAAGTGCGGCTGCAAAGGCTTTATGAAGATCTGTTAAAACAAGCAAAATCTGGTTAATTTATGATTTTGGATTGAGACTTTACAAAAGAGTTCGATCTTTGTTAATATATGTAAATAATATTTAGTTTTTTAGCTATCTAGCATGACTATCTTCCAGTCTACAGAGCCGATTGTTCGGATCAAACAACAGCATCTAGATGTTCAAGATCTCACAGGTTTACTCAAAGTTAATTGGAAAATTGGCAACTATACACTGCATTCTGGCTTATATACTCGCATCGATCAAGTGTTTTTACTTTGGGGTTTGATTTCACTCATTATCTTCATTACCGCTCAATTTTTTCCGATTAGCTGGATTGATCAAGCTTATTACTGGTCAGGACTCACACTCATTGCTACAATCGGGATGATATTCCTAACTTACTATTGGGTTCGGATTGAACAAGTAACCTGGCTGATTTACTGTTGGGCGTTACTGATGTTGATTGGGGTCGGACTCACAAATTTAGGCATTTTTTGTGGATGGTCACAGATTCTAGCAAATTTGTGTCCCCTGTGGTTAATCGTCTGTGCTTTGGGTTATTTAGCAACAGGTATTGCTCTACAATCGCGCTCATTTGCACTAGCAGGATTGTTGCATTGTTTAGCCATTCCATTATTATCTTATTTGATCGGTTGGCAGTTCTTAGCGACTGGAATCATCCTAGCGGGTACGTTACTCTTTTTTGCTGAGGTTCAGTGGGATATGCGTTCACCGATTGAATCCCCGTTGTTGACGGTTGAACAGTTAGCTTTTAACCGCGAGCAACTCTACAAACGCCAAATGGAATAATCACCAATTTATACGATTGAAACAAAAATCTAATTTTTGTAAAGAAAGATACTTTTTTATCGACTTTCAGGCATAATAAACAGTAAGCCAGTCCTAAGAGGATTTAGCCCCTCTCAAGGTTGGCTCGACGAGAGCAAGTATTTTGCTGTTTAACTTGTGAATTGCCCCCCAAAGGAGAACGATGTCAGGGGAGCAAGTCGTCAAAAAACTCTAACAGCCAAACTCTCACTATAGCATAGCATCGGTCAAGGGGTATGCGAGTTTGTAAGGTTTTTGTCGTTTCCCTTACTTTATGGGACTTGAGGTGGCGTTAAGCCGTCTATTGAGAACAGCCCAAAAGTCCTAGCAGATCTGTTTGAGATCAACTCCTTGTCCGAGGTTTTTATTATGTTTTTGGATAGCTCGTTTAGAGAACAACAAAAAAAATTCGCACATTAAAACAAATCTTTTCTAAACTAAGATGATGAGCGAAGTTGAAAAGACGAACCGAACCCGTGAGTCCTCAAAAACCTTTATCTTCTGATCACAACCCCAAAATTGTAGAACTTGAAGCCAAGTTAAATCGAGCCTACAAAACCATAAAAAAACTGCGAACACGACTGGCGAAACTGGAGAGTGAACAGCAACTCAAATCATCCTCGACAGTGCGTCCAACAATCACACCGCCTCAACGTTCCTCTCAACGTCGAACTCGCTCTCGAACTCACCCTTCTGTATCGGCGTTGGGTTATATTTCTCTGCTGGCTTTAGCTCTAGGAGGATTAGGTGCGATCGCTAAGTTTTTCTTTTCTGATTTGTTTCCTCAATGGATAGAATTAACGCCTTTTCATACGACTTCCGTGACTTCCTCAGCCTCTCTAACGTCACCTCAAGCCGTTTCTTTACCCGAACCTCAACCCGAAATCCCCTCAATTTCTGAACCCGTTTATAATATTGAGAGTGAACCGAACCTCAATTATAGTTTACCATTACAAGCCATTATTGATCAAGTTATTAATCAAGTTTCTCAACAAAAGTTATCGACTTCTTCTCTTTCGATTCACTTAATTGATGTTCAAAATAAAACCTTTGCTGAATACCGAAGTCAAACCCCTAGATTTCCAGCCAGTATTACTAAACTCTTTTGGATGGTGGCTTTATTTGCTCAAGTTGAAGCCGGAATTCAACCCAATGAAATGATTAGTTATACCGATGAATGTCAAAGCGATATTTGTAAATTAATTAAAAAATCCGATAATGAAGCAGCCAGTCATATTCTAGACGAACTCACTCAAACTTCATCCCAAAATAATCCCGCCACAGAAACTTATGAAAACTGGCTAAAAAAACGTCATTATATTAATCAGTTTTTTCAAAAAGCCGATTATAAAAATATTGATATTAGTCAAAAAAATTACCCGATTCCCGAACTCAAAATGGAAGAACCCCAAGCCTGGGAACTGAAAATGCGAGGCAATCCTAAACAACCCATTAGAAATAAAATTACAGCCGAACAAACAAGTCGATTAATGTATGAAATTGTGACTCAAAAAGCCGTTTCTCCTGAAGCGAGTTCTCAGATGATGAACCTACTCGAACAAGATCTTGATCCGAAGGTTTGGAAACAGCAAGAATCAAACCCCATTCAAGGGTTTCTAGGAGAATCTTTAGCCGGGTTAGATATTCGCTTTTTGTCTAAAGTAGGCTGGACTTCTGAGACTCGCTTTGAAGTGGCATTTATTCAGTCAAAATCAAGTCAAGTTGCTTATATTTTAACGGTATTTGGGGAGGGAAAAGAATACGGAGAAAATTGGGAAATATTTCCGACTATTTCTCGTTTAGTTTATGACAAAATGACTGAATTAAATTCTCAATCTTAATTAGACTTCTGCCAGAAGTTAGAAACAGCCTACAAGTTCAATGAAAAAGAACTGATCGCGGATAAACCTCCCTATTGCCAGAGGGGACTAAAATGATTATCATTTTACTAAACACCTCCGTTGTCAAACAGTGGAGAACCCTTCGATCCTCAATTTTGGTGTATCTCAAACCATGTCACCTTCACAGTTTTTGCGAATATTGACTCAGCCTAGTGCTTGGAAACGTCGTCCTTTGTTTGCGGTATTATTAATTTCTGCGATCGCCATCATAGTCGGAAGTTTAACAACAGTCGCCCAAAACACCCGTTCTACAAAGGTTGTCGCCACATTTTTACCGATGTACCTGTTTACCAAAGCGGTATCCGGTTCAAGTCAGGAAGTTGAAATACTGGTTCCGCCTAACGTTACCGCCCACGAATATCAAGCTTCCCCCAGTGATGCGCGTAAACTTGCTCAAGCTGAAATTTTAGTTAAAAATGGGTTAGGAATGGAAACATTTCTCAGTGGGTTGGTGGCGAATGCGGGGAACCCACAACTCAAACAAATTGATGCAAGTCAAGGAATTGAACCGTTAACAGAAGAAGATCACGATCATGGTCATTCTCACGATCACGATCATAGCCATGCTCACGCCGAGGGAAATCCTCATGTTTGGCTCGATCCAATTTTAGCACAAAAACAAGTCGAAAATATTCGAGAGGGTTTAATCGCTGTCGATCCCAAAAATGCACAAACTTATCGGGCGAATGCGGAAGCTTATATTAAACAGTTACAACAACTCGATCAAGAATTTAAAAGCCGTTTAGGTTCGGTGCAAGGCTGTAAATTTATTGCATTACACGATGCCTATCCCTACTTAGCTAAACGATATAACATCCAACAAATGGCAGTGGTTGAACTCCCAGAGGATAGTATTTCACCTCGGGATATTCAGCGTGTAATTTCAGCCGTTAAAGAATACAATGTGCAAGCATTATTGAGCGAACCTGGAGCCAATGATAGCCGATTGCAACAAATTTCTAATGATGTCGGACTGCCTGTAAAAACTTTAGATCCGATTGAAACAGGTTCACTTGATCCTCAATATTATTTTACGGCTATGCGAAAAAATTTAAACACTCTAGAAGGAATTTGTCAATGATTAGTCAAGAAATATTTGGAAGTCCATCGGTTTTAGAGGTCGAAAATTTAACCGTTCGACGAGGAAAGTATGTCGCAGTCGATCAGGTTTCTTTTCAACTGTTTTCAGGAACAAATACTGCTATTGTTGGGCCAAATGGAGCCGGAAAAAGTACCTTAATTCGAGCAATTTTAGGGTTAATTCCCTCTGAGTCGGGACAAGTTAATATATTAGGAAAATCTCTAAATAAATTGGGGAAACGGTGGGAGAAAATTGGTTATATTCCCCAGAAGTTTTCATTTGATCGCTATTTTCCCTTAACGGTAGAAGAATTGGTGGCGTTAGCGTTACCTAAGTCTTATTTCTGGAAATCAAGAGAACGAAAAATTTCGGTTCAGAAAGTGTTGGTTAAAGTTAACCTAGAACATCAATCTCATCAACGAATTGGAACGTTAAGCGGAGGTGAACTTAAACGAGTTTTATTAGCTTATTGTCTGGCGGTTCCTCGTGATTTAATTATCTTAGATGAAGCGTTAGCCGAAGTGGATGCAACCGGAGAAGTTGAATTTGCAGAATTACTCAATAAACTCCAACGAGAACAAGGGTTTGCGACTTTACAAATCTCTCACGATTTAGATTTAGTCAGTCGGTATTGCGATCGCGTTTTGTGTCTTAACCGAAAAATTTTGTGTCAAGGAAGCCCGCGAGAAACGTTATCAAATGAAAATATCCAAGAGGTTTATGGTTCGACTCTCATTCGCTATTTGCACTCTCATTAATCTGTCAGATTGAATGCAAAAAAAGATCTGAAACCTCAAAGCAAAACTTGTGATAATGAATAATTTAGAATGGATAGAACTCTTTAGTTTACCCTTTATGCAAAGGGCAGTTTTAGGTGGAATTTTACTGGGAACATTAGGCGGTATTTTAGGAAGCTTTGTAGTATTAAGACAGCTTTCGATGTACGGAAATACTTTGGGTCATGCGTCATTTTTAGCTGTGGTGATCGGTGCATTTTTACAACTTCCTTCCATATTATCGCTCACTCTCTTTTTGGTTATTTTTGGTTTGGGAGTGCTTTATTTGATCGATACAACCAATTTAGGTAGCGATACAATTTTAGCAATTATTGTGGCGGGTTCTGTGGCTTTGGGAATGATTGGATTTTCCTTTTTAGAGGGCTATCGAGGTAATTTATTATCGATTTTATTTGGAGATATTCTCGCTATTAGTAATATAGACATTATTTTATTAGTTGGGTTGTTAGTCGTCACGGTTCTTTGTTTATTGTTCACCTTACCCGAACAAATACTGCTGACCTTTAGCCCCGACTTAGCTCAACTCAAAGGTATTCCGGTACAAGTTTATCGTTATAGTTTTATTATCTTATTATCTCTAACTTTAGCCTTATCCATTCGTGCCGTTGGAATTTTATTAGTCAATGCTTTTTTAATTATTCCCCCCGCTACGGCTAGACTGGTTTGTGATCAATTTATACCGTTTTTAGGACTCGCTGCGGCAATTGGGGCAGTTAGTGGTATCATCGGAATGGTGATTTCTGGAATTTGGGATTTACCTTCAGGGCCAAGTATCGTTTTAGTACAACTTGTGGTATTTTTAGTAGGCGTAGGATGGAATCGGTCGAGTCATTAACCCGAACGACTCCGGATTGAACAAACATTATTTACTTAAACCAAATCGTTTTTCGAGAAAACTTTTCAACAACAACCAACACTAGGTAGACACTCCCGAGATAAGTACCTGCGGGAAGGAGAATACACAACAAGTCTGAGATCATTTTGACACCACCTCCAGAATAACAATCAACTAAATTTTAATTATTTCTTTAGATTTGTGGGTTAAAGCATATCATAAACCTGAATACAGATCTAATGATCTGTCAAGATTAAGGCAAAATTCTAAAACTGTTCAGATAGTAGTTGATAAAAACAATAAAATGTGCTACCAATAGCCAAAGTGTCGCCTCGATAGGCCAAACTCAAAGTAGTCGGCCGAATTTACAGAAAGATCGTCTATGAATTTTGGCATAAACTCAAAATTAAGATAGTTTTGAAAGTAAGCCTTATTTCAAACGAGCGGAAGACAGTCAGGCTTGCCGACCTGCTCTCAATCTTCTCGAAACCCATACCCGTTCGCTGCTAATATCTCCGAAAAGACGCCATGTCAACCCTAGTGATCGTCGAATCTCCAACGAAAGCTCGCACTATCAGCAACTTCCTTCCCCGTGACTATCGCGTGGAAGCGTCGATGGGTCATGTGCGGGATCTACCGCCCTCGGCTGAGGAAATCCCCGAAAAGTACAAGGGAGAGAAGTGGGCGCAGCTTGGTGTGAATGTCGAAGCCAACTTCGAGCCAATTTATGTGGTGCCGAAGGATAAGAAAAAAATAGTCAAAGAACTCAAAGATGCGCTGAAAGCAGCCGACGAATTAGTTCTAGCGACTGACGAAGATCGCGAAGGAGAAAGTATCAGTTGGCATCTGCTGCAACTCCTCAAACCCAAGATCCCAACGAAACGAATGGTCTTCCACGAAATCACCCAAGAAGCCATTCAAAGCGCCCTCAATAACTGTCGCGATCTCGACGAACAACTGGTTCACGCCCAAGAAACTCGGCGCATTTTAGATCGCCTCTACGGTTACACCCTCTCCCCCTTACTCTGGAAAAAAATCGCCAGAGGTCTATCGGCAGGGCGAGTTCAGTCTGTCGCCGTGCGGCTACTGGTCAGTCGAGAACGAGAACGTCGGGCGTTCCGTCAGGGGGACTACTGGGACTTAAAAGCCTTACTGGAAAAAGATAAAACCAACTTTGACGCCAAACTCACAACTGTAGACGGCGTGAAAGTAGCCACCGGGAGCGACTTCGACGAAACTACAGGTAAAATTGCCCAAGGTCGCAACGTAGTTTTGTTGGATGAAGCCCAAGCGATGGCCCTCAAAGAGCGACTCACCGATAAACCCTGGACAGTCAGCAAGATTGAAGAACGGCCCTCGACTCGTAAACCCGCTCCTCCCTTTACCACCTCCACCCTCCAACAAGAAGCCAACCGCAAACTGCGACTGAGTGCGCGTCAGACAATGCAAGTGGCTCAAGGGTTGTATGAACGGGGCTTTATCACCTATATGCGAACCGACTCCGTTCACCTGTCTGAACAAGCCATTGAAGCGGCTCGGACTTGCGTTGAGGAAAAATATGGCAAAAACTACCTCAGCCCCAAACCTCGCCAATACACAACCAAAAGTAAAGGCGCTCAAGAGGCCCACGAAGCCATTCGTCCAGCCGGAAACCGTTTCCGCACGCCCCAAGAAACCGATCTCGGCGGCAACGACCTCAAACTCTATGATTTAATTTGGAAGCGAACTGTGGCGTGTCAAATGGCAGACTCTCGCCAAACCAATATTGCAGTCGAGTTGAAAGTCGAAAATGCGGGTTTTCGTTCCAGTGGGAAACGGATTGATTTTCCGGGCTTTTTAAGGGCTTATGTGGAGGGGTCCGATGATCCCGATGCAGCCTTAGAAAACCAAGAAGTGCTACTTCCCCGGCTGAAAGAGGGCGATCATCCCAACTGTCAGGAACTAGAAGCGATTAGCCATGAAACCCAACCTCCAGCCCGGTTTACAGAAGCGTCTTTGGTGAAAACCCTTGAAAGTGAAGGCGTTGGCCGGCCGAGTACCTACGCGAGTGTGATTGGGACAATTATTGATCGCGGCTATGTTCAGTTAAAAGGAAACGCCCTCACCCCAACCTTTACGGCGTTTGCTGTCACGAATTTACTCGAAAAACATTTTCCCGACTTGGTGGATATTGGGTTCACCGCCCGTATGGAAAATACGCTTGATGATATTGCCGCCGGAGAAGCCAGTTGGCTCCCCTATTTGCAGAAATTTTACTCCGGAGAGGCGGGTTTAGATACCCAAGTTCGGGAACAGGAAAGCCAAATTGAGGCAAAAGTTGCTCGGACGATTGAACTCGAAAAACTCGGGGGTGAAGCCGACGGTATTCTCTATCGGGTCTGTATCGGCAAGTTTGGGCCGTATATTGAGGCGGAAAATGGGGATGAGGTGATTACGGCTTCTATTCCTCAAGACTTGACTCCGGCTGATCTGACGCCTGAGTTGGTGCAAGAACTGCTTCTACAAAAAACAGAAGGCCCGGAGAAGTTAGGGCTACATCCGGAAACGGGAGAACCGATTTTGATGTTGATCGGCCCTTATGGCCCCTATGTGCAGTTGGGTGAGGAGTCTGAGGAGAATAAAAAACCCAAGCGGGTGTCTTTACCCAAAGGGGTCGAAAAGGATAGCGTCACCCTCGATATGGCGGTGGGTTTGCTGTCGTTACCGCGACTGTTGGGGGTTCATCCAGACACCGGGGCGAAAGTTAAAGCGGCAATCGGACGGTTTGGCCCTTATGTTGTCCATGATCAGGGTAAGGAAGGGAAAGATTATCGTTCTATTAAGGCGCCGGATGATGTGTTAGCGATTACGTTAGAGCGAGCCTTGGAAATGCTGGCTCAACCGAAAGTAGGTCGCGGGGGACGACGTTCGGCGACACCGTTACGGGAGTTGGGCGCTCATCCTGAAGATAGTGAACCTGTGAACGTTTATAATGGCCCCTACGGTCTTTATGTTAAACATGGGAAAACAAATGCGTCTATTCCCAAAGAGGTGACGGTAGAAGACGTAACTTTAGAAAAGGCGCTGGAATGGTTAGCGGCTAAAGCAAGTTCAGGTTCAAAGACTCGTAAAAAATCAACAAAAAGTAGCGGAACTTCTAAAAAAAGTAGCAGAACCACCAAACGTTCGACTTCTCGCAAGAAAACAACTCCAGAAAGTTAAACGTCAGCGAGGATCTGTCATTTCTTAGGGGCTACCCCAAAATTAAGATCTTGCAGTCCCAGATTCTATGTCGAAGGATTTAGGACTGCGGTTGGCTACAGCGATCAACAAATAAGAACAAGGAACAAAATAAAGCGCAAGTAAAGTTGCCCCACCCACTCCGCCGGCGATCGCGACTGCCAACGGTGGCCAGAATCTTCCGCCTCCAATCAACAACGGTACAAACCCAATCATTGTACTTAATGTCGTTGCCATCACATGACGAGTTGCTTGCAGAACCACCAAGCTCGCAGCCTGACGACTTCCTCTAGAAGCTTCCGGGTCGTCTTTCAAAGCCGCTAATACCACAACCGAATCATTAATCGCAATACCGACTAATCCAAACGTCCCGATCAGACTCATAAATCCGAAGGGATAGCCAAACAATGCCAAGCTAAAAAATCCTAGACCAACTGAACAGAGCGCAACAGCACCGATAATCAAAGTTGAACGAAAAGAATTCAACGACAACACCAACACCGACATCGCCAAAATTAAAATAATCGGTAAAGTTGCAAACAATCTTCCTTGGGCATCTCCCTGTTGTTCGGCTTCTCCGGCAACCTCAGACCAATATCGAGGGGGCATTTCAAACCCTGTATCTGTTAACCGTTGTTGCCAGTCTGTCAAAATTTCTGAAGGCAATTTCCCAGAGGCAATGTACCCTTGAATCAGGTTATATCGTTGACCATTGCGGCGAGTAATTTCAGACGATTGGGGTTGCAAGTCTATCTCTGCTAAAGCCGAAACAGGAATGGCGCCCGTCGAACTCAAACGGTTTTGGCTGAAATTTGTCCCCGTGGGTTGCAGTTCTAGCCCCATGATTTGATTGACATTTCCTCGTTCGGTATTGGAGACACGCACCCGTACTGGAAGTTCTTCGGTTTCTTCAATGATAGAACCGCCCAAATTCCCTTCTAACAATGTCGCCAACTGTTGGGAGACACTCCCCAAATCAAGTCCGGCTAGCCTTGCTTCTTCTTCATCGACTTGAAAAGCCAGTTGAGGCTGTACCTCACTTAAACTATCACGGGTTTGAGTCACGCCTGGAACTTCTGTTAACAGTCTGCGTGCCTCCTGACCCAAGCTTCGCAACCGTTCAAGGTCAAAGCCATAAATTCGCAGTTCGACCGGGGCGTCAAAGGGTGGCCCTTGTTCGAGTTGTCGAACCAAGATTCTGGCTTGGGGAAAGATTGCATCCATTTCCTGCTGCAATGAATTAACGAAATCCGCTTCTGCAATGGTATTTAATTGTAAAAATCCTTGAGCATAGTTAGCGGCTTGTTCTCGACCTGTGGCTAAATTGTAGTAATATCGAGGCGCACTCCGTCCGATAAACCAATGAACTTGTTTAATTTCGCGATGTTCTAAGATCACCTCTCGCGCTTGTAATGCGAGGGTTTTTGTTTGTTCAATCGATGCTGCGGTTGGTAATTCTAATTCGACTTGGAGTTGATCTCGGTCTACAGAGGGGAAAAATTGTTGAGGTAAATTTTTAACTTGAATAAAACCAATAATGGGTAAAATTAATCCCAAGGCAATTCCTAATAGGGGATGGCGAAAGAGTCCTTGTAAACTGATTTTGTAGACTCGAGTTAAGATTGAATTAGAAAAGCCCGATCTCCACCAACTCGAACGGGATTTCCCCTCATTTGTAAAAGCTTGATTGATTTTAGCCGCTAATGCGATCGCAATAGTAATAGAAAGAAATAAAGAAGAAGAAACAGCAAGAATCACATTCATACCAATTGTTCCTACAAATTCTCCAGATGGCCCCGGCAGAATCACAATCGGGACAAAAGCTAAGGCTGTCGTCATTGTTGATGCTAATAGGGGAAAAAACAAATGATGAATCGTTTCAGAAATAGCAGCTTCGGGTTGAAACCCAGACTGAAGTTTATGACCGACTTCATCAACTACAATAATTACCGTATCAATTAGTAATCCTAAAGCAACAATTAACCCAGTTACTGACATTTGATGGAGTGGAATTCCTAAAAGCTGCATTAGTCCTAATACCATACAAACAGATAGGGGTAAGGTCAGTCCGATCACAATCGCTGATTTCCAACCCATCAGGAAAAAAGTCACTGCAAACACCAGAAAACCACTAATAATTAGATTACTGATTAAACTTTTTAATCGCTCTTCAACATAATTACTTTGATTAAAAATAGTTTCGATCTTTAAACCCGTCCCTAATGTTTTTTGAAATTCTGATAAAGTTTTTTCTGCCGTTTTTGACCATTGATCCAGTTGATAATCCGACTTGACAAAAACTGCCAAGACAACGGCTGGATTTCCATCAATTAAAGACAACTCATTCGGCGGATCAATCACACTTTTATAAACCGTTGCCACATCTGCTAACGTTGCAAATTGTCCCTCATTTCCAAACTGAATAGGAATCTGTCGAATCCGTTCTAAAGAATCTATTTCAGACTCTACTTCTAACACCAGATCATTTCTCTGGCTGCGAAGTTGACCCGCAGAAACTTTAGCATCACTTTGTTGAATTTGATTGGATAAACTTTGGGCTGTAATTCCTAAGTTTGCAAGTTTATAAGGATCAACTTCAACTAAAATTTCCTCGCTTAATTCTCCAAATTTTACAACTTTTTCAGTTCCCGCTAACTCCGATAATTCATCTTCAAGATATTCTGCTAAACGATTTAAGGCTGCATAATTCGGCTGTTCTGAATTGACCCAAGTTAAAGCCGTAATTAAGGCATAAGCTTTCACATCTATTTCATCAAGTTCTGGTACTGTTGCACCTGCGGGTAAACGATTTGCCGCCTGACTAATTCGATCTCGAATCCGTGACCAAATCGGATCAACTTCTGCTACTGTAACACTATCTAAAAGTTCAATATCAATGATAGAACTCCCGGTTTGAGAGGTTGATTCATAAGACTTAATTTCTTCAATCGTTGCTAATTCTTGTTCAATTGGATCAGTGACTAATACTTCGATGCGTTCGGCATCGGCACCGGGAAAAAAAGTTTTGACAACGGCAACCCGAGAAACCAATTCTGGATCTTCCAAGCGAGGCAGGGTTAAAAATGCAGAGATCCCCCAAACTACAACTAAAAGAGTCGTGAGAATTAATAAGCGAAAATTGCGATAAAATAGAGTTGCCATAATAAGATCAAAAAATAAAAGTTAGGGTAAATTTTTTACCCACTGACCTGAAACAAATTGTTGAGTTCCATTAGCAACCACTTCTTCTCCAGATTGCAATAATCCCCGCACTAAACTGCGATCGCCTTCGGTATGCAAAACTTCTATAACACGGCGTTCTAATTGTTGAGTTTGAGGGGGAAGATTGGTGTTAGTATCTTCAACCGGAACCAACGCATAACAAGCCCATAATCCTCGTTCGGCACGAATTAACGCCGAAGTTGGCAACCAAAATCCGTCTGTGGGTTGGATGCGACTCACTTCCAAACGGGCAACAGTACCGGGTGCAACGGTTTGAGGTAATCTCAGAATGACTGTACGGGTGCGAGTGGCAGAGTCTACTTCAGGCAAAATTGACAACACTTCTGCGGTGTAGATTTCTTCTCCAACTCGAACTAAATGTTGACTCCCAATATTTAACTGAGATATCACGCTCGGAGCCACCCCAACCCGAACTTCTGGGCGCGTATCTTCTACCAATCGAACCACTGCTTGTCCTGCGGAAACCACCGTTCCTTCATCTAAATAACGTTGAGAAATGATCCCAGAAAAAGGAGCGTAAAGAATACTTTTGCTTAAAATAACATCCAACTCTGCAATTTGAGCGTCAATTTGTCGAATTTGAGCAATTTGAGCGTCAATTTGTTCGGGACGAGTTCCGCTGATCAGTTCATCCAATTGGCTCTGAACCCCTTGAACTTGAGCAATTTGAGCATCAATTTGTTCGGGACGAGTGCCTGTCTGTAACTCGGTTAAATTGCTCCTGGCTTCGTCAATTCTAGCTCTGAGGGAATCTTTGGTTGTTCGGACTTCATCGAACTGTTCACGAGAAATTGCCCCTTCCGCGTAGAGATCTCGACGACGTTGGGTTTGTAAACGAGCCAGTTCTAGCTGTTCTTCCAAGTCCCGTACTCTCGAACGAGCAGCATCAATATTTTCAACTCGTGGCCCGGCTTGTAGTTCTCGTAGCCTTGCCTGTTCCTGAGTCAATAATGCTCGTGTTGCTGCAATGGTTTCCTGTCTTGGTCCGTTTTGCAATTCTGTTAGCGTTGCTTGCGCTTGCTGTTTTTGGGCGATTAACCCTTGTCGTTGAGCTTGGAGTTGACGGGTATCTAATCGACCTATGACTGCATTTTGAGCCACTTGATCTCCTTCTTTGGCAGCCAGTGATAGCAGCAACCCAGATTGCTCAAAACTCAATTCACTGGTGCGTTGGGCTTCTACAATTCCGGTATAACTCTGAGAGATAGAATAGGAACTAACCCGTTCTACTGTTACGGTTTCGACAGGTAAAATCGTGGGTAAATTCTGTTCAACAGTGGGTGATTTCGATTGAGGGACAACTGTTTGACGACGAAAAAAGGTGATTCCACCCAACCCAACTGCAAGTAAAATCCCAACGGCTCCGACCCGTAACCAACGATTTGAGGAACGTTTCGGCCCAGAAGGAACAACCTCAGCCTCGACCGCAATGAGATCATCGTGATCGGTTGAGGGTTCAGGTAAAGTTTCCAATGGAATTGGTCTTTTCCCGTTCTGTTGAGCAGATTGAGAATCTTGCTCTTCCGATCTCTCATGGGTCTAACCGTTGAGTGGCATAACTCTAATTCAATAAATTAAGACAGTCGTTTGATATAATTAAAACGCACGTTTAAAAAAATTGCAAGGATCGCAATAGATTTTTGTTTGAATGAACAGATCTGCGTACTATAGAATAAAGACCAACGTTTAACCCAAAATGAGTCGTGTTCCTTCCACCGAGCCGAAAACCGATACTAAAGAACAAATTCTCAATGCTGCCGAACGTCAATTTGCACTTTTTGGCTTTGCGGGTGCTTCATTACGAGCCGTGACACGAGATGCAAATGTGAATTTAGCCGCAGTTCACTATCAT
>NZ_AUZM01000105.1 GCF_000478195.2 Lyngbya aestuarii BL J
CGCTTGTAAGATCAACATACTATGACCTCCACCCCCAACTGTGGCATCCAAATAATGTCCACCTGCAACCACAAACAATCCCGCAATCAATTCTCGACTCAATACGGGAACATGAACAAAATTAACCGTTAATTCATTTATATTCAACTCAGGCATAGGAAATTAGGGAGTTCACAAGTTCACAAGTTGTGAGGTCAATCTTAGATTACAGGGGACACAAAAGAGGGATAATTGATAATTGATAATTGATCATTCATCACTGTTAACGGTCTAAACTCCCTATAATGACAAGGGAGACAAACAACCGTCAACAAACGCCATACATTCGTTGTATCGTCTACTTTTACAGTACCAGCATAAAACATTGAGGTTGAGAGGCAAACACCGATGAGTCGAATAGAAACCCGCACCGAACCGATGGTCATCAATATGGGGCCACACCACCCCTCTATGCACGGGGTTTTGCGGTTAATTGTCACCCTAGACGGAGAAGATGTCGTAGACTGTGAACCCGTACTCGGCTATCTTCATCGAGGGATGGAAAAAATTGCCGAAAGCCGCACCAATATCATGTATGTTCCCTACGTGAGTCGTTGGGACTATGCAGCCGGAATGTTTAACGAAGCGGTTGTGGTGAATGCACCGGAAAAACTCGCCAATATTGAGGTTCCCAAGCGGGCTAGCTATATTCGGGTGATTATGTTGGAGTTGAACCGCATCGCCAACCACCTATTATGGCTTGGCCCATTCCTCGCAGATGTTGGCGCCCAAACTCCCTTTTTCTATATTTTCCGGGAACGGGAAATGATTTATGACCTCTGGGAAGCTGCAACTGGTTATCGCCTGGTGAATAACAACTATTTCCGCATCGGGGGTGTCGCCGCAGATTTACCCTATGGTTGGATTGATAAATGTCGAGATTTCTGCGACTATTTTCTTCCCAAGGTTGATGAGTATGAACGTCTAATTAGCAATAACCCGATTTTCCGACGTCGGATTGAAGGATTAGGCACAATTACCCGTGAACAAGCCCTGAATTGGGGTTTGTCTGGCCCGATGTTACGGGCTTCTGGGGTCAAGTGGGATTTGCGGAAAGTTGACCATTATGAATGTTACGATGATTTTGATTGGGATGTTCATTGGGAAACCGCAGGCGATTGTTTAGCCCGGTATTTTGTCCGAATTCGGGAAATGCGCGAGTCTGTGAAAATCCTCTATCAAGCCCTAGATGGACTCCCTGGCGGCCCCTACGAGAACCTCGAAGCACAACGGATGATGGGAGGGCCGAAGTCTGAATGGAATGATTTTGATTACCAGTTTATTGGGAAAAAAATTGCTCCGACTTTTAAGATTCCTTCAGGTGAACATTATGTTCGCATCGAAAGCGGTAAAGGTGAACTGGGAATTTATATTGTTGGGGATGATAATGTTTTCCCGTGGCGGTTCAAAATTCGGGCGGCTGACTTCTGCAATTTACAAATTTTCCCCGAGATTGTGAAAGGAACAAAAGTAGCTGATATCGTCGCGATTTTGGGTAGCATTGATATCATTATGGGTTCTGTTGATCGATAATTACAGACCGACTCAAAAATAATCAGTTTTGGGGGTACGATAATCTCGTCCCCCTATTCTATTTCTAAGAGGTAGGGAGGTAGGGAGGTAGGGAGATGGGGAGGTAGGGAGGTAGGGAGATGGTGAGTCCACCGCCGTGCGCGGGAACAAGCGCGTTGAGGGGAGTGGCTATCCCGTTGGGGGAGATGGGGAGATCTTGCCATATAAGCTCTTGCCTAGCGCGTAGCGCTATAACAATTAACCTAACCGAAATGTAACGGATCAACATCAATCATTAAACGAACTGAAGTCGGACACACCTCTTGCAATTGTTCTAAACTAGCAGTATTAATCGAAGTCCCCGGTAATAACTTCAGTAAAATCTGCCAACGATATCGATTTGCTACTCGCAAAACTGGGGCAGGAGCAGGCCCTAATACCTCCATATCCGGGATTTCATCAGCAACAGTAAACAAAATCTCGGCAAAATGTTGAGCCGTTTCTTCCACTTCGGTTGAGTTTAAACTACTCAATTTCAACGCAATCAATTGACCATAAGGCGGATAACTTAGCTCTTGTCGCTGTTCTAATTCTCGTTCAACAAATGACTCATATTCATAACCCTGTACGGCTTGAATAACTGGATGTTCAGGTGTATAAGTTTGAATAATAACACGTCCGGGATCATTTCCTCGACCCGCTCGACCTGCCACTTGTAATAAGGTTTGAAACGCTCGTTCACTGGCGCGATAATCCGATAAATGTAACAATCCATCAGCAGAAATAACACCCACTAAACTCACTCCGGCTAAGTCTAAACCTTTCGTCAGCATTTGGGTTCCCACCAATAAATCAGCCTCTCTTTGAGCAAAGCGAGTCAGCAAAATCCGATGAGCATCTTTTGTGCGAGTAGTATCGCTATCAAACCGAATCATCCGTAACTCGGGAAATAGTTTACCTAATTCTTCGACAACTCGCTGCGTTCCACTCCCAAAATGTTTAAAATAGGGAGAATCACACTCAGGACAGCGCTGAGGATAAAGTTCACCATAATTGCAATAATGACAGCGAAGTGTCGGTACAACCTGACGAGACGTTTGTAGTACATCTTCACGAATATGATGATAGGACAACGAAACATCACAATCAGGACATTCCATCACATACCCACAACTGCGACAAGAAACAAACGTACTGTGTCCCCGCCGATGAATAAACAGAATTCCCTGTTGACCTCGTTCTTGTAACTGTTGTAGCGCCTGTTGCAAGCGAGAACTAAAAATTGAGCGATTTCCCTGGCGCAACTCCTGGCGCAGATCAACAATTTCCACCGGAGGCAAAGGTCGGGATTGAATTCTTTCCGGTAACGAGACATAATAGCTATTGGAGATTAGCGATTTAGAAATAGGCACTGAACTTTCTGTATCGAAAATATCAATACTTTGATGCTTTGGTGTTCCTCTGCCTTCCTGCCCCCGAACAGCGATCCAACTCTCTAGAGACGGCGTTGCTGAACCTAAAATTAGGGGGCAGTTTTCCATTTCAGCCCGCCAACGTGCCACCGTGCGAGCATGATAACAGGGGGCGGGTCGATCTTGTTTGAAGCTACTATCGTGTTCTTCGTCTAGAATAATTAAGCCCAGAGGCGAAAGGGGAGCAAAAATAGCCGAACGGGTACCAATGATAATTTGAGGGTGTTGGCGGGTCATATTTCGCCAAGTGTCGTACCGTTCACCCTCCGATAACCCACTGTGATAAACACAGACTTTTTCACCAAAACGGGCGCGAAATCGATCCGTGAGTTGGGGCGTTAGACCTATTTCGGGAACTAAGACTAAAGCGGATTTTCCTTGTTTTAAAATCGGAGCGATCGCTTGTAGATAGACTTCTGTTTTACCAGAACCTGTAACGCCATGCAGCAACACTTGAGCGAAACCCGATAAATGATCGATAATATTGAGGGCATTTGTTTGATGGGGAGAGAGGGTTTTCGGTTGATCCGGTGTTTGTTCGATCCCTTGAGCGAGTCGCAGCATTTCTCGTTCTTCAATGAGAACATAGCCCTTTTCTGCAAGAGTTTTTAGAGTAGGGGAAGTGGTCTTACACAAGCGTAAAAATTCACTCAGCCACGCCTGGCCCCCACAACTTTTAAGAATTTGTAAGACTTCCTGTTGACGTTTAGTGACATCGACAGCTGAATACGGATCACCAATTAAAATTACAGCAAGTTGCTGCTTGGCTTGGACTTTTTTGGGACTCTCTAAATAACTTTCAACCCAACCCCTCGCTAGTAAATCTTTATATCCTTTTCTCAGTCCATAATCACCACCGACTTTTTTCTTGAGTTCCGCCCAACTCAGATCATTTGATTTTTTAGCTTGTAAAAGCTGTAAGATTGTCAAAGCCGGATGATGGAGAAAATTTTCAACCCCAGAGGGAATCTTATTGACAAACAACCGAACTCGTCGTTGACTTCGCCGCAATAATCCGGGAGGTAAAGCAGTCCGAATCACTTGAATTAAAGGCGTTTGGTAATAAGTCGCCACCTGTTGTAATAATTGCCAATAGTGAGGTGGAAATAAGCCCTTAGAAACCACCTCATCAACCGGTTTAATTTGATCTGAATCCAAACCCGGAGGAATTTGAGTTGTTGGGCGAATGGCGATCGCACCCAGATACATCGCTCCAAAGGGTACACTCAAAATATCTCCAGGTTCAACATTCAGATGAGGAGGAATAGAGTAGGTAAAAACAGGAGGTTGCTCGCGATCTTGAGTCTTTAACTGTCCCGTTGGAATGTCCACCAACACTTCGATCAAACGGATGTCATCTAAAGAATTGTCTGAAGAAGAATTTGTATTGTAGGATGCACCTGCTTCAGCAACTTTCAGAGGAGATTGATCAAAAGTAATTGTGAACATTGTGATTATGGGTTAAAGAGCAGATCTAAGCGAGTTTAGCAGAAATTTTAATTCATCTAGCTTCCACTGAGAATATCTGCGATCGCATGACGTTCAACCGGGGGATCAGACAACATCTGACGAGCATCGGTAATTAACCAGTCTAAAGCCGCCGCTTGAACATCGATTGATGCGCCTGTCTTATCGACACAGTAACGTCCGAATACCAGCTTGTCTACTAAACGCACTCCCGGCCCTAAGCGAGAATATTCAAAGATGACACTATTGCTGACATAGGCATCATTACAAAGCCAACAGTTTTGACCAATCATCGTCGGGCCAACAATTTCCGCACCATCTTCAATGCGAGTCATTCCGCCGATATAGACAGGGCCACGAACCTTAACTTTATCCCAATTGACGGCAACATTCAAACCCGTATAAATTCCTGGTCGAACTTCCTGGCCTGGAATCGAGATATTTTTCACTTCTCCCGATAATACACCCCGAACCGCTTGCCAATAGTCGGGAACTTTACCAATATCCACCCATTCAAAATCCATTGTAATGCCGTAGAACGGCGCGCCCATCTCAACCAGTTTGGGGAATAAGTCGCCCCCGAGATCAAATTCACAACCCGAGGGAATATGTTGAAAAATTTCGGGTTCAAAAATATAAATCCCTGTGTTAATGCTGGTACTGAGCGCCTCATCAACGGATGGTTTTTCTTGGAACGCTTTCACGCGACCCTTTTCATCAGTTACGACGACTCCATAACTGGAAACTGCATCCCGAGGAACAGATTTCATCACGATGGTCGCTAATGCACCTTTTTCCTTATGCTGTTGTACCGCAGCCGTTAAGTCCAAATCGATCAGGGCATCCCCACACAAAACCACAAAGGTATCATCAAAGAAAGGGTAGAAGTCCTGAATTTTTTTCATTCCCCCCGCCGAACCGAGTGCTTTTCCGAGCAGTTTTCCGTCTTGAATACTTCCTTCAAAGGAATAGGAAAGTTGAACTCCAAAGCGTTGACCATCGCGAAAATAGTTTTCGATTTCATCAGCAAGGTGGCTGACATTCACCATAATTTGGTCAAACCCATGTTTGCGAAGCAACTCCACCAAAAACTCCATTACAGGTTTCTGAAGGATTGGAATCATCGGT
This sequence comes from Lyngbya aestuarii BL J, assembly GCF_000478195.2. Lineage (GTDB taxonomy): Bacteria > Cyanobacteriota > Cyanobacteriia > Cyanobacteriales > Microcoleaceae > Capilliphycus > Capilliphycus aestuarii. The sequence goes on from NZ_AUZM01000105.1 coordinate 5,619, forward strand.
TTGGGGGTCGTATAGGTAATCGGACGAACGCGAGTTCCCTTGCCAGCGGCCAGAATCATGGCTTTCATATTGACTTTCTCAACCCTTGTCTGTTTAGTAAATTGTGACTCAATGAAAATCTGACTTTTGGATTAATCAAGTTTGATTTTCCAGTGATTTCGTCAGATGCAAGTGCGATCAGCCAATTTTAAGAATCTATAAATTCAACTGAGCGATCACCTTATCCCAATTTACCGAGATTTTGTAACAATGTCGCCCCCTATTTGCGATAAGGGGGGTTTACTCTCAATAGTGAACTCTCTTTTTTGTGAACTGCGTGAACTGTTTTTCGGGTAAACAGTAGACCGTCAGGAGTTGGGTGTGGAATGTCAAAAGTTGAGAATTATCCGGCTTTGACGAGAAAGGGCGAATAGTTAAGGTGAGATTCTGCGTTTCACGAAAGATGACAAACCAATCAACTTAATGCGATCGCGGAAACCCTACATTTTTAAGATTTTCAGGTGTCCAATTGTGATAATATTTTGTTTTGAGTAAAGTATCAGAAGCTTGTGTGAGTAAGTATTGAGCTTGAATGGTCAAATTAATATAAGGCAATCTCCGAGTATAAACGCCTTGAATATTAAAGGATTCATCAGGATGTCCACCAAATGCAATTAAACCCCATGCGGAAATCATCGGATTTAAACAGTGAATAAATTCTTGGGTTTGTTCGGGTGTCATCGCTTGAGGATTGGGATGAAGAATCAGTAAAACTTCATAGTGTTGACTTTGGTGAAAGTCTTGAATACTTTGAATGAGGGTAGAATCCGAATTGAGACTATAATTTACACCAAAATGATCAACTTTGTAGAGAATCTGATTGCTTAAACGAGCTTTACGAGTATACGGACAAACAGGTAAACCCCCAAAAACTGGATGAGGTTGTTCTAAAAAGTTTGTCATATATTCAATTGTGCGTTGGATAATGTCAGAATTAGAACTGCACATAAAAACACCCTCAAAAGTTAAAATCAAAAAATTAGTTCAGTCAACCGTTATCTAGGCTAAGGGTAGACGGACTTGAAAGCAACTCCCGACTCTCTCTTAACTTTTGACAGTGATTTCTCCACCATGACAGCGAGTAATGGCTTGGGCGATGGGGCATTTTAAATCAAGACTTTGACTGAGATTAATTAGACTTAAAGATTGATGGGATGTACTATTAATTAGCAATGCGTTGATCATCCTCAACGAGTAAAATTCTCATGGTGTCGGATCAAGGTTTAATATCCTTCTGGCCCAATGGTTGTATGATCGCATTTAGCCTCAGAGAGATCGGCCATTTTAGAGCGAAATAAATTACAGCCAGAGAGTTCGGTATTATTCAGTTTGGCTTGTTCTAAATTGGCACCATTTAGATCAGCATAGCGCAAGTTGGCATCCGTCAAATTGGCATTATACAAGTCGGCGCCTTGTAAGTTGACGTTGGAGAGGTTAGCCCCTTGTAAATTAGCGTAACGTAAGTTAGCTCTTGATAAGTTAGTCCCTTTTAAGTTAGCCGAAGAAAGGTTGACTTGATAAAGTCGAATATCTCCAAGTTCGGCTTTGGTAATTTCGCTATTTTTTAGGTTAGCATAACTCAAATTTGCATAGGGCATATAAGCTTGGTTGAGTTGGCTATTTTCTAAAATTATTCCTTCTAAATTCGCCTCAAATAAATCAACCTTTTCTATGCTGATGCCACTAAAATTTCGTCTTCCTTGTGCATATTGCGACCGTAACTCACCTACACTAATTTTGTGCATCTTTAAAATCTTAACCATTATTTTAGACCTAAAATAAGTTCTCTAGAACTAGAAAACTAAATTTTAGGTATAGATACTTAGCCATTTTTATAGGTTACGATATGGCGACTAAAAGTTAAGATTTATTAAGATTTTTTTAGGGTTTGTGATTAAGGAAGTGAATAACCCGTCGTATTCTGAATGTATTCTTGGACTTGATGATAAACTTCTGGATAAGTCTGAGGATTGAGAATAATGGGTTCAACGCCATCGGGTAGCCAAAATGTAATTCGCTTTCCGGCATCGCAAGCAAAAGACTGAATTCGACTGAGATTAATTAAATATTCTTTGCGTTCATACTCTAACCGAATCCAATAATTCTGACTGACTGGGGCGATTATTTTTTCAATATAGTTCCAGAGGATCTGATACACATCCGGGTTGGCTTGTCCACTCACCACAAGAGGTTGACCACTATCGGGTAACCAAAATTTGATCCGCTGGTTGGCTTCGGCACAAAAAGCGCCAATCCGCTCTAGATTGACGATATATTGTTTTCTGTCCTCTAAAATTTTAATCCAGTGAGCCACAGGAGTACCTCAAACCTCTAAATCGATGCGTGATCAAGAATTCAGTTACCCGACATGAATCGTTTCTCAAATCCTCTCTGTTTAGATGTTAGCCCTATTCTCCTAAACTAGGAAACCTCAGCCGGGGACTGAACCCGGTTAGAATCTTGAGGATTCTCTGAAGTGCTGATCTCTGTGGACTGTCGCTGAGTAGAAACGTTTAAATGCAATGATCGCCGACAGCTTGCCGCTTTGACTAGCCCTCTAAACAAGGGATGAGGGGTATTGGGTCGAGATTGAAATTCGGGGTGGAATTGGACTGCAATAAAGAAAGGATGACTGGAGAGTTCTACCATTTCCACCAAACGTCCATCGGGAGATGTTCCACTAATCTGATAACCGGACTCCACAAACAGGTTGCGGTAGGCGTTGTTAAATTCATAACGATGGCGATGGCGTTCATAGACCACTTCCTGCTGATAAAGTTGATACGCTAAGGTATCTCGTTGCAGACGACAGGGATATAAACCTAAGCGCATAGTCCCGCCTAAATCGACGACATCTTGCTGTTCGGGTAAAAGGTTGATGACTGGATTTGGGGTTTCGGGGTCAAACTCAGCACTGTCGGCCCTTTCCAGTTTAGCAATATGACGCGCCCATTCAATCACACTACATTGCATTCCTAAACAGAGTCCTAAAAAGGGAATATTCTGTTGACGAGCATATTGAATCGCTGCGATTTTACCATCAATTCCTCGAATTCCAAACCCTCCGGGAACGATGATGCCATCAATATTTTCAAGATCAGATTCAATACTGTTATTTTGGACTTCTTCGGAGTTGACCCAACGAATATTCAGTTCGACTCCGATTTCAATCGCCCCATGACGCAAGGCTTCCACGACAGAGAGATAGGCGTCACTGAGTTGAATGTATTTTCCGACAATTGCAATTTCGATCGTTGGGGGGGTTGTCCCTAAATTATCCGTATCTCGATGATACAGGCGATCAACGATGGTTTGCCACCCTCGTAAGTCTGGTTGACGAGATTCGAGATGGAGGAGTTCTAGGGTTTGCTGGGCGAGTCCTTCTCGTTCGAGGATCAGAGGAACTTCGTATATACTGTCGGCGTCTTGTGCGGTAATGACGGATTCGACTTCGACATCGCAGAATTCAGAGACTTTTTCTTTGATTCCTTTGGCGAGTGGGCGATCGCAGCGACAGACTAACATATCCGGTTGAATTCCAATTGATCGTAATTCTTTGACGGAATGCTGAGTCGGTTTGGTTTTCATTTCCCCTGCTGAAGCAATATAGGGAACGAGGGTGACGTGAACATAGATCACGTTTTGGCGTCCGACATCTTTACGAAACTGACGAATGGCTTCTAAAAAGGGTAAAGATTCAATATCGCCGACGGTTCCCCCAACTTCGGTGATCACGACATCGGGATTGGTGTCTCGGGCGACTCGACGGATGCGTTCTTTACATTCATGGGTAATATGGGGGATGACTTGTACGGTTCCTCCCTGATAGTCTCCTCGCCGTTCTTTGTTGATCACTGCTTGGTAGATCGATCCGGCTGTAACACTGTTTAGGCGAGACATGGAGGTATCTGTAAACCGTTCGTAGTGACCTAAGTCTAAATCAGTCTCAGCACCGTCTTGAGTGACAAAGACTTCCCCATGTTGAAATGGACTCATGGTTCCGGGATCGACGTTAATATACGGGTCTAACTTCAAAATTGAGACTGAATAATCTCGGGATTTGAGTAAACGTCCCAAACTCGCAGCTACAATTCCTTTACCAATACTCGAAACAACTCCACCTGTAATAAAAACAAACTTAGTCATAAAAATTACCCATCTCAACTCAATCCATGAAGCACAGTTTGTATTGTGCCATAAAATCTTTTCGATTTGACAATCTTTTAATTCCCTCTCTCTAGGGGGTACCAACCGTTGTGAACAATCTTTTAATTCTTGAAGTTTTAATGGGGTGGGGATTGATTTTAAGGATAATATTTTGGTAAATTTGCCGGAATTGTGTTGTTTGGAATTGCAGATTTTTAGAGAGGTGAGATGGATTGATTAAGATAACAATGATGTCAAAATATCTGGAAAAATCAATCGGGCATGAATCATTATTCTATTGATAACCAGTTGGATTCTAACTTAAAATTTTAGCCTCTCTCCTGATTTCTATTTTTTTTCTATTTTTTGTATCACTGGTGTGGATCGACAAATCTTGGTCATTGTCTAGTTTTTGAATTAAAATGCTATTTTTTTCTAGTTTAATCGGTTTAGTGCGAGTTTCGCTCGGTTTTTTTTTCCTTACTCAGATTTCCTTAAATGTAGCTGTTGCTGCAACGACTTCCCAACGGCTTTTTTCGTCAGTGAGTGTTCAGGAACTTGCTCAGGTTAATTCTGCTTCGGGGACTTCTTCGGCTTGTACTTCAAATTGTCAAGGGGGAGGTTTGTATGTTTTTTCAGAAAATGATATTTCTGCGGTATTTCCTCTTAAAAAAACAGAAGTTTTAGGTAAAATATCGGGAAATATTTCACAGGTTGAAATGGTTCAACGGTTTGAAAATCCGTTTGAGGAAACATTGGAAGCGATTTATGTTTTTCCTTTACCCGATGAAGCCGCAGTAGATTCTCTTGAAATTAAGATTGGCGATCGCATTGTTAAGTCTATTCTCAAAAAACGTGAAGAAGCACAAGCCATTTATGAACAAGCCAAAGTAGAAGGAAATACGACGGCTTTACTTGAACAAGAACGCGATAATATTTTTACCCAATCTTTGGCAAATATTAAACCCGGTGAACAAATAGAAGTTAAAATTAGCTATACAGAAAGTTTGAAGTTTCAAGAGGGAAACTATGAATTTGTCTTTCCGATGGTTGTTGGTCCTCGTTATATTCCAGGAATTTCAAATAATCAACAAATACGAGAGACAGAAAGGGTTCCCGATGCGTCTCGAATTACTCCGCCTGTCCTTCCTCCCGCGACTCGTTCTGGACATGATATTAATGTCAAGTTAGAAATAGATACAGATGTTTTGGGTCAACAAATTACCTCGCCTTCTCATCAGATTATAACTCAAAATAGCGGCAATAAGATAGAAGTAAATTTAGCAGAATCAGATACAATCCCGAACAAAGATTTAATCATTCGTTATCAGGTTTCGGGTGAAACAACACAACTAAAAACATTAATCCAAGCCGATGATCGCGGGGGACACTTTGCGACCTATTTAATTCCGAGTTTAGAGTATAAAAAAGACGAAATTGTAGCAAAAGATGTTGTCTTCTTGATCGATACTTCTGGTTCTCAACGGGGTGAACCTCTGGCGAAGTCGAAACAACTGATGCGACGGTTTATTCAATCTTTAAACCCTGATGATACGTTTACTATTCTCGACTTTTCTGACACTACAACCGCTCTTTCTTCAACGCCTCTTGCTAATACAGTCACCAATCAACAAAAAGCAATTACTTATATTAATCAACTCGAAGCTAATGGCGGAACTGAGTTATTAAACGGAATTCAAACGGTGATGAATTATCCCTCTCCCCCGGCTGAACGTTTACGCAGTATTGTCTTAATTACAGATGGCTATATTGGGAATGAAAATGAAGTGCTTGCGGTTGTCAAAAATCAGTTAAAATCAGGAAATCGTCTTTATAGTTTTGGCGTGGGAAGTTCGGTTAATCGTTTTTTATTGAATCGTTTGGCGGAACTTGGACGAGGAACAACTCAAATTACTCGCCCTGATGAACCGACAGAAGATCAGGTAGAATTGTTTGTGAATCAAATCAATAATCCCGTTTTAACGAATATTCAAGTCAGTTGGGAAGGGGGTGGGGAACCTGTTGAAATTTACCCCGTGAGAGTTGCAGATTTATTTGATCATCAGCCCCTAGTAATTTTTGGGCGAAAAACTGACCTTCGTAATGGTAAACTGAAGATTAGAGGAATAACGGCTAATGGCGATCGCTATGAACAAATCATTCCGGTCAACTTTACAGCCTCGACAAATGTTAATATTCCTGAATCAACTTCATCAACTCCAATCGACAATAATTTTGGTAATAGTGCAATCGCTGGGTTGTGGGGACGAGCAAAAATTAAACACTTAATGAATCAAATGTTTGGGGGTGAAACCCGATCCGGTGTTGATGCAGTCACACAGACCGCTCTAGATTACCAGTTGTTGTCGCAGTATACCGCATTTGTTGCCGTCAGTGAGGAAGTAAGAGTCGATCCAGATGGCACGCGCCGCACGGTACAAATTCCGGTAGAATTACCAGAAGGGGTTAGTTATGAAGGGATTTTTGGATCTGAACCTTCAGTTAATGGTTCTTCTAATTCGGTTCCCAGTTTTGCATCTCCTTCCCCTCAACAGTCTACACCTACACGCAGAGGGATTCGTTCGTCGGAAATTGCACCTTCTCCTCCTCCAGTTTCGTCTCTCCCTACTCCTGTTTCTGTCCGTTCAGAATCCCGTCTAAAAGTGATTGCAGTTGAGGGATTAGATCAAGAGATTACGACTGAACTCAACCGCTATTTACAAGGGGTTAACTTACCATCAGGGGTTCGAGGTAAATTGGTGTTTGAAGTTGTGGTTCGTCAGGGAAATGTAGAACGGATTATCTGGGATGATATTGACTCCAACCTCATTGTTTCTAAGGCGAGTGATACAGTGATTGTAGTTAATCGAGTTCGGCAATCCCTAAAAATGTGGCAGTTTCCATCTGATCTTAATAATACCATTCAGATTGAGTTACAAATTCAGCCTAATTAACTTACCTAATATTTATTGTATAAATTAACTCCGTTATCTGATTGAACTATGGAAATTTTATGGCGGAGTTGACTCTAAAAAACTTGAATTTTCTAAGAATAAACTGACCTTGACAAACTGTGTTATAATCAAGAAAGTTCAGCTGAGATCGAATTAGGGTATTTTTACAGTTGTAAATTATTCTCTTGAATTCTCCTCAATGTCAAGTTAAACTTAATTAACCTTTACAACCTAAAAGGAAGCATTTCCAATTACCCCAAAGCCAAAAACAACAGAAGCATAGATATTTCCTGAATCAACTCGAGAGGCTTCTGTCAGAGGGAGAAACGCTATAAGATATTTTCGGAATTAACGAGGGCGAAAGTCTGTAACTCTGATTATAGCTAGTTATTCTCAATAAGCACCTTTTTTGACAATAGATAGAGTTATTGTGTATCATTTTCAGTATGAAAGCTTTATTGATAACAAAATTATGCCTTTATACACCTCTTCCTCGTTCAAATCTGAACTGAATAATAAGGGCTGGCGGCTAACTCCTCAACGGGAAACGATTCTGCACGTCTTTCAAAATCTTCCCAAAGGAAACCATTTAAGCGCAGAAGATCTATACAATCTTCTCAAAAGCCGAGGCGAAGCAATCAGTTTATCAACAATATACCGCACCCTAAAACTCATGGCCCGACTGGGGATTTTACGAGAACTCGAACTCGCCGAAGGCCATAAGCACTACGAAATTAATCAACCCTATCCCCATCATCACCATCATTTAGTCTGTGTTCAGTGCAATAAAACAGTCGAATTTAAAAACGATTCTATTTCAAAAATAGGCATGAAGCAAGCCGAAAAATCCGGACTTCACTTATTAGACTGTCAATTAACAATTCATACCGTTTGCTACGAAGCCTTGAGAATGGGGTGGCCTTCTTTGATTCCAAGTGAATGGTCTTGCTCACAAGTGATCGCAGAACAAGCCGAACATACCGAACATAGTTTAGCAGAATCAGACCTAGAACTAGATGGCATTGAATAGAAAGATCAAAGCGGGGAAATTGAGTTCGTCTCCCCGCGAAAATGTTGCTCAACTGTCTCAAAATTTAACGGGATTGAGACTGCAATCCGCCGAACAGTACATCATTCGCACTGCTACCATAAACCTCTTGTGCTTGATTAACAGCCGCTTCCGTTTGAGGATTATAAACTCCATCAATTGGCCCTTCATAAAGCCCTTGAACTTGTAATCGTTTCTGTAACTCTTGGACACTAGCAGTACCCAAGCGAGAATTTTCAGGTGTTGTGGTGGTTGTTATGGGTATCGTCTCAAGAGGAGTTTGAGAAATTTCAGTCGTCGTCGGAGTCGCTGGAGTAGAAATATCAGCCTTTAAAGAAGATCCTGAAGACTGAGCGCTATTAAACATATAAATGCGCGTTGTCGGCCCAACTACACCCGTCTGGGTAATTCCATTTGACCGTTGAAAGCGAACGACAGCATCCTGAGTCGTGCGGTCAAAAAACCCGTTAATCGGCCCTCTGTAGTAATTTAACTCTCGCAGACGTTGTTGTACTTTTCTCACTTCAAATCCTGTATCTCCCACACTGACAAAACTCCGGTAAGTCGCCACAGGTTGAACAGGAATCAGGGGAGAAGGATTTAAGGGCTGACCTTGAGGAACAGGAGCAAAAGGAGTCGGATTCAAAGGAGCAGGGTTCAAAGGCCGACCTTGAGCAATAAGCCGATTAACAGGTTGATTAACAGGTTGATTAACTGGAGCAATTCCCCCGATGGGGCGACCTTGAGGAATGCCAAAACTCGGCACCTGAGAAACTACTCTCGGCTGAACCTGTGGAACAGCACTGATTAAATAAGATTGAGTCGTGGCTCCGACCACTCCAGTTTGAGATATACCATAATCTTGCTGAAAAGCAAGTACAGCTCGTCGAGTCGTTAAGTCAAAAATCCCGTTTACCGAGCCATTATAATAACCTAGTACCCGGAGTCGTTGCTGTACCAAACTGACAGAGGTTCCGCGATCGCCTAATCTCAAGGGAAGGGGAGGAGTAGCCACAGGAGTTGTCGGAACTGAAGGAATACCTTCTCCCGTCGCCTGAATCAAATAACTCACCGTTGTCGGTCCAACTTGTCCGGTGGGTTGAATTCTATAAGCTTGCTGAAAACGAATCACCGCTTGCTCTGTACGAGCATCAAAAAAGTTAGTGATTTCTCCGTTATAAAATCCTAACCGGAAAAGTCGTTGTTGGAGGACACCCACAGCAGGCCCGGTGTCTCCTTGTTGGAGGACTCCCGAAGGCAAAGGTGTAGGGTTTCCCGGTAAGGTGGGAACCCGATTATTGAGAAAAACTAGCGTTTCTTCACTGACTAACCCGGTAGCGGGGATTAAGTTGGCTTGCTGGAAACGAATCACCGCATTTTGGGTAATTGAACCAAAGAAGCCTGTCGGTTCGGTACTAAAGTAACCCAGTTGACGCAAACGGGTTTGTAAATCTGTCACTCCGGGGCCTCTATCTCCCTGACCCAAACCGATCGCC
>NZ_AUZM01000106.1 GCF_000478195.2 Lyngbya aestuarii BL J
CCCGCCCAACGCACTGCTCTCACCGTACAACGACGCGGGGTCTGTATTGGACAGCATTCCCTTGCGCCTGACGGCGACGCGGGGTCTGTCGGCTGCTGTGACCGTTAGCCAATGGTGAAGAGAGAGTCCAGAGAGTGAGGAAACTCACACAAATCTGAAGCGCTAGGTCGCCGGTTCGAGTCCGGCCAGTCCCGTCTACACTAATATTGATTGACAAATTAAATGACATCTTGACAAAATATTTGGCAATCAACAGTTATAAAGGTTTAAAGCATCTAACTTCTCAGCTTGTAGTTAAACATAAATTACAAGCTTTTTACCCAGTTGTTACCCAATTGACTCAAGCTTAACTGGATAATTGGGTAACTGACCATCAACTCTGTTACATTGATTCACTAATCAATCATCACAACACTGTCATCCTGTCAAATACACATTTCATGAAGTGGAGAAACTAGAATCACACATCTAACCTTGTATCTTGACAAGACTTGTACAAATCTTGTACCAATGAAATAGACAACGGTACAAAACTGGTACAAGGGAAAAGCTAGAACATAGACAATTTAAGAGGTTAAAGCATAAAGCCCGTGGTGAGAATTGAACTCACGACCTCACCCTTACCAAGGGTGTGCTCTACCACTGAGCCACACGGGCGGAAGTTATAATTTTGAGGTGGGCCGAGCTGGATTTGAACCAGCGTAGGCGTAGCCAGCGGATTTACAGTCCGCCCCCATTAACCACTCGGGCATCGACCCATTTATTCTACAATAAATAAATGTAGCAGCATTGATCATAAAAAGCAAGGGATTTCCAAAAAAAGTTGAGCGTTTAGTTGGGATTTTCAGAAGACGGCGATCGCTTGCCAGAGATAGATCGAGGTGGTGGGGAAGGTTTCTGAGGATTTTTAGAGCGTTTAGCCGAGGGTGAAGTCGGCGAAGATCCAGAATGTCGTCGGGTCGGGCGACTGGGAAAATCACTTTCATCGTAAATCTCACCGACCAACTCCTCCAAAATATCTTCTAACGTCACCAAACCAACAGTACCCCCATACTCATCAACAACAATCGTCATGTGAAGGCGCTGCTGTAACATTTCCTTGAGCAGATCACCGACTCGTTTAGTTTCTGGAACATAAACAGGTGGACTCATGGCTTCTGCGACCCCTAGAGCCCGATTAAGATCCGGCGATCGCAAGATTTGCAACGCTCGCTTGAGATGAACAATCCCAACAATTTCATCTTTTGATTCTCCCTGAACCGGAATCCTCGAATATCCCGTCTCCAGACACAAATCAATCACTTCCTGTATTGTTGCCTGATGGGAAATGGTTCGCATCTCAATCCGAGGCTTAACCACTTCTCGCGCCATCAAATAATCCATCATCAACGCCTTATTCAGCAATTGATGTTTTTGCCAATCGAGTTGACCCCGACCTCCCAAAATCTCAATCATCAGGCGCAATTCCTGAACCGATAAACTCGGTTGACTCGCACCTCGGTTAAATAGACGAATCACCCGTTGAGCAATCGCTTCAAACAAATAAATCACCGGAGCGAGTACAATCGAAAGCCAAAAAATGGGACGAACAATGACTTTAAAATAGGCTAACGCATTGCTCATCGCCAGAGATTTTGGTGTAATTTCGCCAAAAATCAGCAACAGAAACGTCACCACCGCAGTCGCAACGCCTAAACCCGCATTTCCTAACCACAACGCAAACAAATTACTGGTGAGAATCGCCGAGAAATTATTGACCAGATTATTCCCGACTAACAACGTGGTAATAAATCTGGCTCGATTCTCTAAAACCAGGGTATACATCCCCGTCGGATCACCCTGCTCTTTAATCAAAACCCGTAGTTTCAGATTATCTAAAGCAGTCATCGCTGTTTCTGAACCGGAGAAGAAGGCTGAAAGTGCTAGCATCAAAGCCAGCACCACAGCATCGACCCAAACATTTCCCAGCAGAGGCGTGGCTTCAGAAGCGGCAAGAAGGTATTCAGAAGTGGATGCTGCAATCACAACGGGGTAGGCTATAGATAACTGTTTTGATTTTAGGACATCATGGAAAAAGCAGACTATTAATCAAACAATTCCCCCGTTTCTTGCAGCGAGTGTAAACGTTGATAAATTCCTTGTTGGTTCAACAATTCCTCGTGAGTTCCCACTTCAACGATTTTACCTTGGTCTAACACCACAATTTTGTCGGCTTCTCGAATGGTACTCAGACGGTGAGCAATAATAATCGTGGTTCGAGTCCCCAAAATATTGTGCATCGCCAACTGAATCGCCCGTTCTGACTCATAATCGAGGCTAGATGTCGCTTCATCAAACACTAACACATCAGGATTCACTAACAACGCTCGTGCAATTCCTAAACGTTGTTTTTGACCCCCAGATAAACGTACACCTCGTTCCCCGACAATGGTATAGTAACCTCCCCGAAGATGAGCGATAAATTCATCGGCCCTCGCAATCCGACAAGCTTCTTCGACTTCCTCAAAAGTGGCTAGACGATTCCCATAAGTGAGGTTTTCTAACAGCGTTCCATTAAAGACATCGACATCTTGATGCACAATCCCTAATCGTTGACGATATCCGCTAACATTTAATTTCCGAATATCTTCACCATCGATTAAAATTTGACCTTCATTGGCTTCAAAATACCGAAAGAGTAACTTCACTAACGTTGATTTTCCTGAACCCGAACGTCCGACTAACGCCACAGTTTGATAGGGTTCGATCAGCAAGTTAATATCACGCAATACAGGTTTTTCCGGACTGTAACCAAAAGTCAAATGAGACAATTCTACCTTTCCGGTAAACTGATATTTTGGTGTAGATTCATTGTCTTTTGGATTGGTACTGAGAACAACACCATCTTGACCTTCTGGGAGTTGCAGAAATTCGTGAAAACGAACCATCGAAGCATAACGACGGGCAAAAACTTCGGCCAGATAACTGATTGGCGTCAGTTCCGAATAAGCCATACTTGCCAAAGTGTAAGCCGTGACAAAATAACCCAGAGAAATTTTTCCGCCCACTGTTGCGGCCAACAAAAACCCTAAAACCGCAAATAAACAACATTGAATAATTGTGGTTTGATAAGTTCCGAGTTTGACATAGCCTTTATGGATGCGATAAATCACCATAAATAGTTCTCGCTCTAAACGAGTGCTTTGTCGTTTTAGTTCTTGGGCTTCTGTGGCAAAAGCTTTCACTGTTTTAATATTGGTAATTACCTCGGAGTTGCGGCTTTCGGTGTTTTCTTGATAACTATCGAGAACTTCTTCTAAATCCGTTAGACGTTTTAGGGTTTTTAAAGTCAAGCCTAAAATGAAGATAAAAGAAGTTAAAAACAGTAATGCAATTTGCCACTGAATGATCCACAGAACAATAAAAATCCCCAAAATTCTGACCAACTTGGGAATCAGTTGACCTGCAATTTCCGGATAAGTCCAGGTATGATTTGCAATCCCTTTTGCTACACGACTGGCAACTCGTCCAGGGTTATTTTCATCGTAAAATTCTAGGGGAAGTGTTAATATTTTACGGATAGCATTGCGATGATGATCTCGCCGTGCTTTTAACGGAATCACCCAATGATACCAAAGTCCTAACCAGGGTTGAATAGGAGCTTTAACTACTGTTACCCCAAAAATTAGGCTCAGGAGTACAATTAAACAGAGTTGAGTGTTAACTGGATTTCCTGTCAAATTGGCGATCGCACTAACAACACCCTGCATCAGACGATCAAGAGGTTGATCGGATAAAACGTTTAAAATTTGACCAATTGCATAGGGAACCACCAAATCTACCAATTCAAACAGAGAGTCAGCCCCAATACTCAAAATCGACAACGGTAAATATTGCCGATAATAGTTGCAGATGTCCCGAAAGGTAGCCATAAGTCCGGTGTAAATGCACTCTACGACAACATAATACAATATACTACATTTTTTCAAAAAAATAAAGATGCGTTGTGCGATCGCATCTTGGCTTCAGAGGTGAGTGATCCTCTCTGTTGCAACATATTCAAAATTTTGTGATTTTAGAAGGAATAGGCGGTTTGAAGCGCCCAAGCGACTAGAAAACCAATTCCTCCCAAGACAACGATAGAAGAAACCAATACCACAACAGGGCTATCGGCTCCTTTAAACTTCATGATTCCACGATTTAAGTCAGACATCGATATTTTTACCCAACTCTATCCTTAATTTAGCAAATTGTTGCGGTAGCTGATCCGGCTCGAAAGTTAAATCATTTTGTAGTTTTTAATTTTCTTGATAGACTGAGGTCTAAAAATTGTCCAGTTTGTTCTCGGTGCGACGTCTCTTTGTGATCAAATTCTCAACTCCTGTTTCCCGAAGTCAGAGTCGAGATGATCACAAGTGAATATCATGTTGAGCGATCAAAATAATTTGATCATCTTCTTTAAAAGTATAATCATTAGGATTGACACAAGATCCTCCATTTCCTTGATCAACAGCAATTAAAATCGCATTGTGAACTTGTTTAAGATGAATAAATAAGTCTAAAAAAGATCGACCGATCCATTCTAGTTTTAATGGAATCCGATAAAAATGATTACCGCCTTGATAACTCAAAAGTTCTCCAAAAACTTCCATTAATCCATGATTGAGAGCAACTTGGGCGAGTAAAAAAGCACTATGTTCTTGACTAACCACATAAGCATTTACATTCCCCAATGCAAGATGAGAAGCATATTCACGATTAATCAGTTCAGCACAAGTATAAACATTAGGATTGAGTTTCTCAGCAGTTAAAGCCGCTAAAATCGTGCGGGCATCTGCATCTTGTTCACTGCGTCCATGACTTTTATCTGAAAGAATAATACAAGTATTGGCTCGTCTAACACCTGCTTTTTCTAAAACTGTTACTTTGGTAAAGTCATCATTGAGAAACCGCACAATTGATCTTAAGTCTGGATCAATAATTGTATGTTCATTATCAACAAATGCAATCACAACTACAGGTATATCTTTATTTTTCCCAGAGGCTTTATATTCTCTAACAATAATTTCAGCCTGACGATTCCACCCACAAATAATCGTATGATCACTTAATTGATCGAGTTCCATAAGTGTATTTTCATTGCGAAGTTTTTCAACCATAAATGCTGAGACAGTCCCCGTAAAAACAACAAATAGAGTCATGTGCATCAACATCAAACCCACTGTCATTATTCGTCCACCTAAAGACTTGATTGGGCTGACAATAGGTTCACCGGAAAAGAGAGAATAAATACTATACCAGAGCGATTCTTCTAAGCTTTCAATTCCTGAATTATTTCCTCGCTCAAAACCTAACATAATCATACTCCCGAATAAGACAGTTAGAAACAACAGTTCAAAAATCAGAAAGTATTCTGGAGTACGCCGTTTGAGGTTTAACGGTAACATATTCGTATAGTGAATGATCAGGCTAAATAATCGCAAAGCCCGCAATAACCTTAAAAGTTGAACAATTGAAGGTATTCCAAAAACTTGTAAGAGGGGTAAAATAGCAATCAGATCGAGCCAATAGTTTCGGAAAAAACGCGGTTTATAAGAAGCTGCAATCCATCGTAATCCTAACTCAATCGCAAAAATTGCAGTGATAAATTGTTGAATCGTTTCTATTCTTCCGGTTAACGGAAAAGCATTGGGTTGAGATAATCCAATCAGAGTTAATCCTACCGAAAAAGTGATTAATGTAGCGAGAATAAAATCAACAATAGATTTTCGGAAAAAACGATTTAATTTTGCTTTAAAGTTGTGTAATTTAGATTGAAATTTAGATTGAAATTTTTGTTTAATATTTTGTAAAAAGGGCTGCAAGTACCTAAATTGCTTCACGTTCTCTTTCCCCCTAAAAAATACTGATACTCTCTACATTATCTCTATCAATAGTAAATGATCAAAGTAAGATGAATTATAAATTAATGACCTGAAACTCGTGGGGAATAAATTTCACAAATTATGAGAGAGCAATGATCAATTATGACAATTGGATAATGGGAAGACAAAAGAGAACTCTGTACTCACCTCAATCAATCTCGCGCTTGATAATTCTACATTCATATTATCCCCGTAGAAGCTTTAACTCCCGATCCTTCTACGGGGAGTCTCCACAAAACTCTGAGAATATAACCTAGAGCCTTGTTCAAGTCGAGTTAATTATCCAAACTGTCTAGACTCAAAGGAACGAGATCCCCATTACTCGTAAGTCCTAATAACATCGGTTCCTGGGGGTGAATAATTTTGCCCGTGAGGACACAACGTTCCTCCTGTTGTGCGGTCGCCGATAAACTAGCTCGAATCTCCTCTGGCGAAAATTGAGGTCGATACTCACCCGATTTTTGCTGCACATAATTCCATAGAATATCTCGAATCAACGCCTGATAACCTTGGTTTTTAGCCAGATCTTTTAATCTCTCCTTGAGTTCCCGCTCTAAACGGATGCTGGTTACTTCCATGTCAGTTGTTGAAGTCCGAGGTAAGGTATACATGATTTTTCCTCCGAAAAGGTAGACAGTGCTGTAATACTTAGTGTAGTATAAATAAAGTCAGATTCAAAATAGCTGCAATGGAGGTATAACCTTCTGGTGAGATTATCCCCCTCCCGATTAACTGCTCTTTTTGCTCCCAACCTCTTTGGCAGTGGGAGAACTCTTTTGCAAAGCATTTCCCAGGCGATACGCCTAACGGCACGCTCCGCGATCGCAACGAAAGAGAGTTATGATCATTGTGGCGATGGAGTCCATCGAGATCTTTTAAAATGGGTGAATCATTCTTTAAATCTAGGAAACCTGCTCATTAAAGCAGAATCCAATCAACATAAACCCAGCGGGAGGTACGCAGACGAGAATGCCGTACCACAATAAAACAAAAAGCAAAAATTGTTGCTACCCCCGCTTAACGAACTCTCTAGGCGGGGGTTTGTAGTTTAAAGTTATAAACATCAATATCAATCATCATGGAGGAAAGCCGTGACCAGCACTACTGATGTATTAAGGCAATCTGTCGTGGTATTTTCAAAAAATTATTTACCGATGAGCCGGATCGATATAAAACGGGCGATCGCACTGTTAGTGACTGGTAAAGCGGAACCTCTAGATGCCACAAAAACAGACTCCGGTTGGTTTGTTCGTTCTCCAAGTATTGTACTGCACGTCCCCGAACACATCCGTTTGACGATGACAGGCAATGAACGACTCTGGAAAGTTCCACCCGTTAACCGTCGAGAAATTCTGCGTCGAGATCATCATAAATGTCAATATTGCGGAAGTAGCAAACGTTTAACCATTGATCACATTCTTCCCCGTTCTAAGGGTGGAACTCATACCTGGGATAATGTAGCGGCAGCCTGTGAACGATGTAACTCGCTCAAAGGCGATCGCACCCCAGAAGAAGCGAAAATGCCACTCCGTACTCCTGCTAAGGCCCCCTTACATCCAGTGGTTGCCTTTGCTGAACAGTTCTGGCGTGATCATCAAGATTTTGAATAACTATCGTCGTTTGTTAGGCTCTATCTGTCCGTTTTTACAAAGCGCATAACCAACAAATGATGAGCTATATGTAGAAACAGGCAGTGAGAGGGGACGAAATTACCAATGCTAAAGTTAACCTACACTGAAACCGCTTTTCATCTAGAATATTTGACTCAATCTCCAGAACAGCTTGTCTCGCTGCGAGTCAAGTTAGCCATGCGAGTTGGTGACAGCATTCTGGTTGAACCCAGTTCTGCTGCATTCCTCCTTCCCCGTCATTTGCCGATGTTGCCCTTGTTAGAGGATACTTTATCGCAACACAACTCAGATGCGATCGCTGTATGTATCGCAGATAGTGAGTCTGTGGAAGTGAGTTTGACTGGAACTTGGATCACCACTGATTTAGATGCAGACGAAGAAAATGGAATATTCATCACGGTTTTAGGAGAGTATACCGAATATTTGCTGTTTAGATTGTGGAAAGAAGCCTACACGGGTGCATCCGTGATGAAAGAAGCTGGAGAATAAACCAGTAAACAGTTAGGTCGGATCGGGTTTGATCTCTGAAAAAAATCCGCCCTAACTTTCTTGAGTGAACTGCTATTCCTTCTGGTTTCTAAGTACCCGGACATCAATAAATCAAGCTGTCTAAACAATTGTAAATCTTATAAGTAACCATGCAGAATTATTGACACTTTGTTACCCTTACTAAACAAGCCTGCTTGCAAGCCGCTACATATAGGAATAATTCATTGTACCTACCTACTTAAGCTGTTGTACATTTAAACTGTATTATTGAGATCGGCATCAGGTAAGGAGTGTAAGGTTTCTGGGATTGGCGGTCGTGTAATTTAGATGCGTAACAGCTGATTAAAATGTTTGACGTAGGTACAAGCTCCTCCCTTTTTAATGGCTAGACGGATCAAGAGAAGTGTCGTATTTTGTTCTCTTGCAATGGCTCTGCTGTTGAATGGGAATCTGAATAACAAACTCTGTTCCAAATCCTTTCTGAGAGTAGCACTCTAACTGACCTCCATGTTTTTCGACTACAATTTGATAACTAATGGATAGTCCTAAACCCGTTCCTTTACCAATGGGTTTGGTGGTAAAAAAGGGATCGAACAGTTTATGACGAATATATTCAGGTATTCCAGAGCCGTTATCCGCAATTCGGATCGCCACATAACTTGAGTTAATCACTTCTGTTTGAATCTTGATCGTTGGTTTAGGGGAAATTGGCTCGGCTTCGTTCTTCTTTTCGTTTAGAGCGTCAATTGCATTGGACAAAATATTCATAAAAACCTGATTCATTTGACCTGCATAACACTCAACAAAAGGAAGATCACTATATTTTTTTACGACCTCAATTCCCACCTGTCCAGCTTGCTCCTTTAAGCGATTTTGCAAGATTAAAAGCGTGCTATCAAGTCCCTGATGCAAATCAACTCTCTTAAACTCTGCTTCATCCAATCGAGAAAAATTCCGTAACGAAATGACAATTTGATGAATTCGATCTGCTCCAATTTTTATTGAATTGAGAAGTTTCGGGAAATCTTATTCGATAAATTCAAGCTCAATATCTTTTATTTTTTTTTGAATAATTTGTGGCTTCATCGGACAATATTCTTCATATAAACTTATCAAATATAATAAATCATTGGTGTATTCAATCGCCGGAGTAATATTACTAGAAACAAAAGTTACAGGATTATTAATTTCATGGGCAATTCCCGCCAGCATTTGACCCAAACTTGACATTTTTTCGTTTTGAATGAGTTGGGCTTGAGTTTGTTGTAACTTTTGTAATGTAATTTCGAGCTGTTGAGTTTTAGCTTTTGCTTGCATCGCCGTTGCTTGAGTTTGAGCGTAAAGTTGAGCTTGATTAATGGCAATCGCCAGTTGCTCAGTGACCGCTTTTAGCAATTCAATTTCATTCTCGTTCCAACGATAGCTATTTTGATGTCGAACGCAAATCAGAATACCAATTTGATCAAGTTGAATTGGGATTGGAATGGGTAAAAATGAGAGAGAACTGAACTGCGTTAACAATTTATAGATCTCGGAAGCCGAGACTTGAGGAGTCCCATTAGTAGTCTGATGTTCTTCGAGTTGCAAAAACTGCATTGTCAAACTTCTGACCTGTTCTACCGAATAACGACCTTTCCAGCTTGGAAGTGAGAAGTTTTTAGCTTCATAAATGACTTCCCAAGATTTGGATAGAGTTATATCTTCTGGAAAAACTAAGTCCGAGTCCCCTTTCCATTGGGGTTGATAACTCAACAAAGATTTAGAACCATACGAGATCAAGTAACAGCGATCAAGATTTAACAAGTTTTGAACCTGCTCGACTGCGGTTTGAAGAATAATATCGAGATCTAAAGAGTTACGAATCTGACTAGCGATGCGATTAATTAACTCTTTCTGTTGAGCCAGTTGACGGAATTTAGCCTCTGAAATTTGTAGGGCTTCTTGGGTTTCAATTTCATCCGTAACATCCTGAATTAGCGACAAAGTAGAAATCAGTTTACCCGACTCATCAAATAAAGCCGAATTATACCAATCGCAATAAACAATTGAGCCATCTTTTCTATAATTACAGTTGCGGCTGGAGTTACGGGGTTGAGTTCTATTAAGAAGCGAAGCCATGACATGGGCGACCCTTTTTACGTCTTCTGATGCAATAAAATTCCACTGATTTGGATGTAAACCGATAACTTCTTCGACTTTCCATCCGAAGATCATTTCAGCTTGTAGTGACCATCGTTGCACTTGAAAATTACTATTCCATTCAATCACCGCTAAAGGTGTATTTTCAATATGAAAACTAAGTTGTTGATGGGCGCGTTCAAGAGCTTGATTAATCTGTTCGAGTTCCTTGGGTGTTTTTAAAGCTAAGGCTTCGGGAACCAAAGGAATCATGGCTGCGACGGTTACAACAGAAATAAAAGCCGTAATTGCTTTTAAGGTTCCCGATATCCAGTAGAGGGGATACCAGAGGGTAACAATTGCCATTAAATGAGTCAAGCCACAAGCAATAATAAATGCCGCAAACAAAAGGAAAATATTGATATAGGGTAAATTTTTTCGCCGACGAACAAAATCTAATAGGATTATGGGAA
Organism: Lyngbya aestuarii BL J; assembly: GCF_000478195.2. Lineage (GTDB taxonomy): Bacteria > Cyanobacteriota > Cyanobacteriia > Cyanobacteriales > Microcoleaceae > Capilliphycus > Capilliphycus aestuarii. Next base: position 10,615 of record NZ_AUZM01000106.1, read on the forward strand.
TGGAGAAATAAGCTATAAATATTAAGGCATCGCTGAGGACGTGTAATCCAACTAATTGAGATTGCCAAAGATAACAGTGACCATGAGGGATAAATGAAAGTGTTGCTAAAATTATTGGTAGAATTGTCATTCTCAACCTTTTAAAAAACGACTACTAAGTTAATTTATTTACGGCTACCCTGGTAATAATTTATACAGCCACTCTGGGAGGCTTCTTCTAATTGTTGAAAAGTAGATTGCTTGGAAAGGGAAAAATTTTGAAAGGCATCTTAGATACCAAACTTTACATATTCTAACCTAGAAATCTCCATCGAACCAGATTATCAAAAAATTATTGGGTTAAATATAAATCAAGTTTTTTTAAAGAGCTAATTTACCGTGGGGTGAACTTCAGCTACCGATATAGCGCTACGCGCTAGGCAAGAGCTCATGTGGCAACAGTGGACTGTCAAAGGGTTCTAGGACTTAGGAATGTCCTAACCTAATTTTGTACTGCTATATAACTCCATCCGGAATAAGTAGGCATAACTTAGTCCTCTTGAAAAATCCAGCTTAACACTTGATTTTTTTATGTCCACTGTGTTAATGAGTAATACCAAATCCGGTTTATACGAAGTCTGGTTCTCAAATCCCACTTAAAAAGAGGATCGGGCAATCATCCAATCTTGCACTTTTGCAAAAGGGTTTTATGGAAAAGCTTAAAAAAGCAATTTGAGAAAAGAATTTGGTATGAGAAGGATTTAAAGTGCTACTTTAATAAGCGGATTTGGTATAACGATGTAAAACCCATCTATTAATAGCTTGAGAATACAATGCCATCATTGCCATTATTTTATCCCTTGACATGAATGATTGTGATCGAATAACAAATACATCAGGGATTAATAATTTAATTCCGCCAATTTTTACAAAAATTTTAGAAGATCAGTCTCCAGACATTCGATCTTTTAAATCAACAATTCCTCTAATTGATGTTGGTTCCAAAGGGACTGATACAATCCTTTTTGTTGTACCAGTTGATCGTGATTTCCTTCTTGAACAATTCGCCCTTGATCCATCACTAAAATACGATTGGCTTTAGCTGCGGCTGACATTTGATGTGAAATAAATACAACTGTTTTTCGCTGTTTTCCTGTGGTTAAATTCTGCAAAATTTCGGTTGCAGTTTGATTATCTACGCTCGACAGTGCATCATCTAATATTAACACTGGAGCATCAACTAATAACGCCCGAGCCAAAGCTGTTCGTTGTCGTTGTCCACCGGAAAGGGTAATTCCTCGTTCTCCGACAATGGTGTCATACTGTTGGGGAAAATTAAGAATTTCTCCATAAATTTGAGCCGTTTTCGCTGCGAATTCAATTTCAGAAGCATCTGCTAGAGGATTCCCATAGCGAATATTTTCTCGTATCGTTGTACTAAACAAAAAGCTTTCTTGGGGAACATAAGCAATCGCATTTCGCAACTCTAATAGTCGTAACTGGGTAATATCTTGACCATCGAGAAAAATGCAATCAATCTCAATATCCAATAACCGGGGTAAAGCGTTGGCCAGGGTTGATTTTCCGGAACCAATTGGCCCCACAATTGCGACCATTTCACCGGGTTTTATGGTAAAGTTAACCCGATCTAAAGCCGGGGTTTTATCTCCTGGATAAGAGTAGCTTAAATCACGAGCCGTCAACCAACCTTTAACGGGAGTTGATAACGGAATCGGATCAAGATGATCATGGATTTTAGGTTTAACACTCACAATGGCTTCAACGCGATCAATACTAACTTCTCCCCGTTGATAAGCCGTAATTGTAAATCCGAGTAATGCTGTCGGAAAAACCAATCGTTCAACATAAAGAACTAAGGCGACAAAATCCCCAACATTTAACTCTCCTTGAGCAATTGATTTATCTCCAACTGCAAGAAGAATTAATAAACTTAAACTCGCCAATCCTCCCAAAATAGGAAAGAGAATATTACGAGTTCTCGCTAAACTTAAGTTTGCGGAAAACAATTCTTGATTGTATCGTTCAAACGCTCGCTGTTCGTTTTCTTCTTGAGCGTAGATTTTAATCAAAGAAATCCCGCTCATATCCTCTTGAATTAAATCACTGATATTGGATAACTTCTCCTGAACGTGCATCTGCTCATCTCGCATCCTATCACTAAAAACCTGCACTAAAATCAACATCACAGGATAAACAGAGATTGATAAAAGTGTGAGTTTAACATTGATCGTTAACATCACAGGTAGCGTTAAAGCATAAGCAAATACAGTATTTGCCAAGCTTAAAATTGCAAACCCTAACAAGCGACGAATATTATCAACATCACTGGTTGCTCTATTAATTAAATCCCCAATTCGACTATTAGAAAAATAAGACGGTTCTAGGGTTAACAGATGTTCAAAAATATTTTGTTTGAGGTCAAACTCAACCTGTCTTCCCACCCCAAAAAGGAGGATACGAGAAGCCATCCGAATCACCCACATTACAGAAGCTAGTCCCAAAATTAAGAAAACTAGACCGATAATTGGACTTAAATCATTCGCACTTTCTAAGTCATTAATACCATTGCGAATTAAGAGCGGAATATAAACCCCTAATGCGTTAACAACCAATAGAGAAAAAATTCCGAGTAGCGCTTGTTTCCAATGCGGTCGAATGTAACTTGCTAGTTTTTGCAGTCTTGAGTAAGCCATGTCAACCCGTTAAATAATCATCCTTGATTCAAGGATATAAATCTACTGTTCAGTTATCCTTTTACCATCTCTAACAATTGTACAAACATTTACAGATCTTGACAAAAGACTTACTCAGCACTGTGAGTTGAACGTTCTGGAAAAAGCTGACAAGAGCGAGAAGTGGGTTGATTGACTTCTAACAAACGAGAGGTTAAAAATCGATCCATCCAGCCTTCTAAATAAGCATGGTTGGCTTGCTGTTGTTGAGGTTCGGTGCTATCGAGTGGATAGGGTGCTAACCCCCGAATTGCGGCTGTTGTCACACAATACATCGACTTTTGAAAACTCTGACAAATTTGCACCCGTAAGTCATCTTCTCCCCGACAACTCCTGCGATAAATCTCGTGTAAATAGTTGGGTAAATAGTGAATCATATCTTGCATTAACTGTGTGGGTGGAATTCCTGAACCGCCAATCGGAAGTGGATCGGCGTATAATGCACCGTAGGTAAATTCTTTTTGTTCTGTGGGAATTTGATGCACTTGAGCGTTATAAGAAACCGCACCTTGAAACGGTGTTCCTCGGAAGAAAATCGCTTCTACATAAGGAACGGCAGTATCCATTAAAAAGGTTAATCCGACTGATTCGGGGATAATCTCATAAATGCGATTGGCTTGGCCACTGCGCGGAGCGCAATCGCGAAGTTTTACACTGTAAGTAATTGGCTTACTGGCATCAGCAACTAAACCCTTTAAAATATGCTCAACAACTTGGGGAATCGATTGAATTTCTCCGCGATCATAACGATCAGAAAGTTCGATAAACATATCACTCATCACTCGCCAAAATTGACCTAACGCACTGTAATAACACAGTTGACGAATGTGTTCTGTGAGAAAATCAGGAAAGAGTTTATTGAGTCCTAAAATTAACAGATTATTCTTAAATCTCCCTTGAATAGCTTGGTTTGCACGCTGTTGAAATTCGGGAGAATCTAAGTAAGCATCTAGCCCACCGCCCCCATGCCACAGCATCGCTTTCATGCAATATTCTGCATATTCGTAGTTAATCCGATCATGTCCCCAATGTTGTAGCAATTTTGACAGCGTAAATTCTCCATTGAAATATTTAAAAAAGGGAAAGAATACCAAGAATTGATGGTTGGCAATGTAAATTAGATTACGAGAGTACGCATCTAAAACCACACCATAACTTTTAAGAATACCAACAACTTCGACTACATTTTCCGGGTAGTCAGACAGAAGGGCATCACCTGTTTGCAGTCGTTGGATGTATTCTTCGAGGGGATGTGAAATAGGTTGAGATGTGGTACTGGTCATAAGCTGGTTTTCCGTTGTTTGTTCGTTGTTAATTGTTTGTCGTTATGATGACAAGCTTTTAGAGGGCTGAACCTCAAAACTTTTGAATCCAGTCCTCTATTTTAATATTTTAAATTGATTGGTTTGGGAAGCCTTAGCAACCGTCGCCGAAAGACTCACTAAAGCCGTTGTTGTACTTTCACTTAAGTTAATCATCAAACTCGGTTGAATCCCCAAAATTGTGATAATAATTGCCAAAGCAATAGCAGGAATTCGATCGCGCCATTGAACTGGCGGTAAATTCACCACCCAATCAGATAAACGTCCAAAAAACACCCGGTTAATCAGAATTAGGAAATACACGGAAGTTAAACCCGTTCCAATCATGCACAATAAAGTTTGTACTGGAAAAACGGCAATACTACCGCGAAACACAATAAATTCAGAAATAAATCCAACTAAACCCGGAATTCCTGAACTCGCCATTACTGCTAATATCATTAAACTG
>NZ_AUZM01000107.1 GCF_000478195.2 Lyngbya aestuarii BL J
ATATTGTGGATTCGCTGCTTCTAAATATCAGAGAATGGGATTGTCTTAACTGTAAAACTCACCACGATTGTGACAGTAACGCCGCACTCAACATAAGAAATGAAGGCATCAGAATAATACATTTTGGCGGAGGGAACCCCGTCTCTGCTGAGGGAGCCTGTTTAAGACCAGATAACCGCGACGGTGAAAGGGCATCGGGCTGAGAAATCAGAAGCTCACATTGTACCGCGGCGGTCAGTGTGAGTAGTTCACAAAGCCAACAGGAGACAAGAACAGTAGATGGGGAGTTGACCTCGACCCAATCCTCGCGCCGCACTCCTGATCGCCCTAGTTCAGCAGTTGAACCCGAGACAACACCGGAAGATAGTGATGGAAGTTCTCTATCAAATCCGAAGCTAAAGCTGCATGGCGTTCACTAGCTTGATGCAAACACCCAAAGTAGGGGTCGAGTCCCTGCAATTCAATTAAACTATAGATGTGATTCCATAGGACTTGATACCCAAAACTTAATAAGGCGTTGGTCGGATTTCCAGGAGGACGCTTAGAACGTTCGGTAAACACAAATTCTGAATTGCCAATACAGGTTCCAAAAGCCTTAAAATACGCAGCAGCACCCGCTCCTTCCAGCCCCATCAATCGTTCCCAAGTTTCAGACATTGCTACTTTGTCCATCAAATAGCCTAAACTATTAATTACTAAAGCCAGAGTTTCTGAAGGTTGGCGGCGGTGTTGGCGTTGCAAAATCGTTCGAGAATTCTTCAGTTTGGCTTGCACAATTTGACAGGCAACTAATAATTTATCCTTCACCGAAAGTTGTTGTTGATAGTGACTGAGATAGTGATAACCTTGTTTAACTGGGAGAATATGCCCGTAGCAGTATCCGGTTTTCGATAGATAGCCAATGGTAATATTACGCTTTAGACAAGCTTGAACAGCTTGGGTGCTAACTTGAGACTTTCCAAATATTAAAATCTGCTCAAGTAGAGGAAGCTGCACTTCAACTTCTACTGTCTGATTTCGCTTAATTTGTAAGGTTTCTTGAGCTTTGTAAACCGAACATCCTTGCTGAGAGACATACAAAGTCAGCATTAACTGCAATCTCCTTTGCGAATTGGATAATTGCCGAAGGGTTTGATATTCACTGTAGATGACCTTTGGTTGGATTGAATGTTACACTTTTATCCTCAAGCTCAATGATTAATGTTCCGTAATTTGTTTCCCAATTTAGAAAAATATTCTCGCAAATCTCAGTTTTTTAAAGCTATGAAAAATTAAAACTCAAATCTAATAAATAGTATGGTATAGTTTATAAATAAATCATCAAGACAAGATTTCTGCGATTAATTATATGACTAACTATAGCAAACCTAAATCATTCGTGAACAGAGTTCAGCGTAAAAGTTAAGTACAGCAAGGGAATCGAATTTTACAAATCAGATAGAATCGCTATATTTGTTGGGGTTAATTGGAAGCATAAACCTGGGGTTTCGGCAATATTATCGTTCCAATGACAAGCAAGAATTTCAGCCTATCCTGCATTTGGTGACAGCGACGCCGCGTTTTACCCCTATTGATATGGCAGTAAAATTCACAAATCGTTGCCATCCCTCAACAAAAATTGCATAACTTCTGCGTCGTTACAGATAGAGGAGAGTAAGCAGCAATGCAACTTAACTCAAACTGGAGAATTCTACGATGGTTCTAACACCCGATATATCTGGATTACGTTTAATTGGTGATGCTAGTTCTGAAAATGTGTTGATCACTTCAGAGCAAGCAGCAGATTTTCCGGAAGGCGTTTTTTTGCAGGAGGGAGATGACACCGTTACAGGTTCATTCTCTGATGACTTAATTTTTGGAAATCAAGGAGAAGACTTGATTTTTGGTAGTGAAGGAGATGACACGATATATGGAGGTGAAGGAAAAGACTTCTTAGGTAGTCTATCCGGTGATAGTGTTTTGTTGGGTAACTTAGATAATGATTTGCTCGTAGGAGGTGCGGGAAACGAACAACTTTTTGGGGGTCAAGGAAATGATCTAGTTGGAGGAGATGGAAACGGAAATGATACATTATCTGGAGACTTAGGGCGCGATTATATAGTTGGAAGAACAGAGAATTTTAGTAATACTAGCCGCCAGCTTTATTTACTTCAGGCTGAACCTAACATCTTCAATGTTAACAGTGCTGATATAATCGTCAATTTTTTAGTGGGAGTCGATCAATTTGGCTTAACTGGAGAATTAACTTCAAATAATATTGCTTTAGAAGAAATCCAAAATGTTCCGATTACATTCAACTTTGATGGAAATCAAGCTTTTGAAGATTTGGTTAATCTACTCGATCCAAGTTTAGATTCAGTTTTCTCTGGATTAAATCGTCCGGTATTTGGAACCTTAATTCGAGAGGCTTCTACAGGTACAATGATTGCAGTGGTTGAGAATGTAACTCCCGAACAAATTGAAGCTAGCTTTATTACAGTTTAATCCATTGTTAAACGTATCGCTCGAATCTATCAGACTCACTCTCTAAGCCAACAAACAAAACTTTAACTCCCTCATACTGGAAACTGGAGAGAGGCGATTGGGCGCAGTGACGCAGTGAGGCTCAAGCCCAATCGCATAGATTTCTTTCTCAAGTATTGCCACCACTGCCTCTTAAAATCTTGGAGCTTCTGCCCATGTGAAATACCCCTCAATCTGGATGCTGGAAGAAGGTTCAGAAAAGGCTGCACTTGGTGACACCGACCTTATATTTACGCCGTCAAGAAAGAAATGTGAGGCAAGGGAGTATTAACCTTTTTTATTATGCCTAATTCCGAAAACTGAACATTAAGCAAATCTCAGAATCATAAATTTAGGGCTAGCTACTGATAGTAAGTTATAGAACGTGAAATTCAAATCAGGAGAGAAGTACCTATGAACGAAGAAAACAAACGAATACTGTTATCAATTTTGTGTCATGGATCTATTTTTTTTAGTTGTTCTATTGTTTCTGTTGCCATTCCATTGGCTATTCTTTACATTTTCAAAGATCGGGTAGTCCGGGCTAATGCGAAGGAAGCTTTGAATTTTCATCTAACTGTTTTTATTTGGGTTATTATTGCTGGGATTTTTATTTTGAGTCTGATTATGTTGTATATCGGATTAACTCTTGTGCCTTTAATTGGTTTACTTGGACGTATTATGTTATATATAGGATTAATTCTTCTGCTTTTATTTAATTTGCGTATATTTATTATGCCAATTATTGGAATTGTTGCTGTTATGAATGAACCCAGTGTTCCTTATCGTTATCCGGGAATTTTTAGATTGATTAAATAGAATTTAATATCACGTTCGGATAACTGCGGTAACTGTTGTTCTGCGCGAATAAGGAATAGTTACCTTGAGGGATTCTAACGGAAACCCTTAATTGTTGAGGTTTTGGGTAATACGTTACTTGTAACAACCCGCAATTATAAATCGCTTAACCCACAATCATCGGGGTTTTGAGACTACATTTGGCAACACCTGTGCGAAACCTTTGCAATCGCTTCTCCTTTGAGTATCAATTCCAAGTTCTACCGTTAAGATTTGAATGCTACAGAAAATTATTGACAAACTACTTCAAGGCAATCAATCACATCATCTGCCAGAACCTCAATTGTATCCTGACTAACAGAGGGTTTTGATGCTATGAAATTAAGAAGCATCTTGTCGTTAAATGTTGCAGCAGCTACCGTAAAAACCTTCTCAAAAATACTGTTGGACAAAGCAAAGCTGATTTCTTCTATTTCCAAATTCCCATAAGTAGCAGGAATATTAACTCTACCTATATTAGTAACGGCAACTGTGATCGGAAATTGTTCATTTTTTTGAAGATAGTATTCAAGAATTGTTCTGAACATTATTAAAGGTTGAAACATCTGCTTTCTTTTTAGACCTAATTCAATATTTTGAGTAACATCTCTAGACAACTCCCAGAATGACATCTGAGGCTTGATTTGATGAAATGAAGTTATAAAGGAAGCTAAAATTCCCATGTATTTTTCACTAATAGGTGGTTTTAAACGTCTGCGTAAATCTACATAGGAATTACAGGAAACATTAATTTTTTTAGCTTTTTCTGTTTTAATTTTATGAGTAACTGCAAGTAACATAGCTGCACACAAAGCACCCTGTACTGTTGTATTTTCTTGCCGACAAAGTTGGATTAATTTTTGTGTTAGATGTTTTTCTAAGAATCGATGAGTCATGCCGGAACTGCGAAACTCTGGAGAAACAGTTTTTTCTAGGTTTAATTGTTTCGGTTGATGCAACAGCATTTTAAATTTAGATTTCAGCAAAAACCACTGACCCTTGATGACTCCTTTATTTCCCTGCATCGATTTGGGTAACAATTTTTGCAAGGGTGGAATGGAAGCTAAACAATCAACATCAATGGAATTTCCTAAAGCAATTGCTTGGTAATATTTTAAAATTTCTGCCTGTAAGTTTATAGATGATAAGCCGTCTGATATAGCGTGATGTATGGTTGTAATTAAATAGTAATCTGTTTCTGAGTTTTTGTAAAGAATACACCTAACCAAAACTTTACTACTATCAATAGTCTTGTTTAATTCTTCTTTAACAACATTTTGCCAATTTTCTTTTTGGCTCGGGTAAACTACAGACAAAGGAATTTTTTCGGTTTCGTCAGTTATAAATTTGAGATCGTTCGGCGTTTCAATAATTCGACAATTTAGTAAAGGATGAATCCTTTGAACTCCATCTAAAGCTTTCCTTAAGAATTCTTCACTAATTTTCCCTTTTATTCGGGCGATTGTGACTATATTAAAGGAACCATTATAACGATTTAATAATTCCATTGCCTGTTCGGTTGTTGAAAGCACCCTGTTATTATTCATAAAATTAATAATTTTTTCCCGTCTCTCCATTCAATAATTAGCATGAAAAAACGGAAATATTTAACGTTGATAAAAAACGTTACATCAACACATGAATCGTCCCCTTATTACACCATTTTCAAGAGGACAAAATTTTGTTGATCCGGTGATTATAACTAATTTATCGATAACGGGTGATTATTTATTCAATACTCTAATCAAAACCATAGCTTATCGGGAGTTGAGCATTTGGTTCAGTAATTCTACGAAGAAAATACTGATTTTTGATACTAATAAAATTCTCAAAGTTCCGTAATTCTCCCGTAGATATCTAAGGTTGTTCAGCTTATGGTTAAACCAGGAACAGAATTTACTTCTCTCATTCGAGTAACTAATCTCGGGCAACTCAAAGCATGATTAACTTTGCTTGTCGTGCTGATTTATGATTATTTTTCCCGTGAAACTCTAGTAGAAACGGGCAATATTACGAGACTCACCGATAATATCAATCAAGTTCACCACAGCATTGGCTAGAGCGGTCGGGAACACATCGCTTAATAAAGTGGAAAACCTAGATGCCACATCATCTTTGAGTGCGGCTGACAGGGCGTAAATTAAGAGGAAGTTTAAACCGGGAATTAAGTTTAATCGAAGCCCAAGATTAACCTTCACTGAATAACCTCATGGCTCAGTCGTTCGTGCAGCCCAACTGATTTGAACCGGAACGGGGTAATATTTCTTTGAGTTTCCTTTCCGAGTATGTCAGAACAAGAATATCGTCGTCGCCTTCAAGAAGCGCGAAACCGAGCAGTGCGACTGTATGACAGGTTGATACTGTATCCTGGATACCAAGCGGAATCCATTAGAGCGGGTGTGTTAGATGTTTTAGAAGATGCCATTCCTGAACTTGAAAATAACCCAAATCAGGATACAAACGGACTTCAGCTTATTTTTAGTCTCATTGAACTTTACGAGGGGATAACCGATGAATTATAAGGAACTATCACCACAACAATCTCTGGAAATGATGGAAAAACTTAAAACCGCTAATCGCCAGATGCACAGCTTCAAAGTTGAACGAGGTATGGATACAAGCAGAACCGATGCTGAGTATCAAAAAATCCTTAAACATATTACCGAACTCAAATCACAAGTTTAGCAATTAAATATTAACGCCAAATGACCGGAGTTGCATATCACTCTGGTTATTTTTTGTGATTGGTTTCAACAGGGTAAAATTCTGCTAACTGTAGTTATCGGTAGTAGTTCTTCTTTGCAAGCAACTACAACTAAAGTATCGTGATCAGATTGGCGATTGGCTCCGCCAGTGCCGCTACTGCGGCAATCGCAATGGTAATCTTTGGGAGGTGATTCGGAAGGAAAGGCAACGCCCTTGAATGGCATGATTATTATGGAGTCAAAGTTTTGTTTCAAGGCGTTGAATGATTAAAGATATCCCCTTTAAACTGAGGGGATTAAACACACTTATTTGAGAATTAATTATGAATCTAGAATTGTGTCACATATCTTCCCATATTGTGTGATCAATATAGTTTTCTGGATTGCAATCCCATGATTGATATTCATTGTTGAGCAGGATAATGAAAAGAGGGAATTCTTCAGTTTCCTCCTCTACTATTTGAGTTTGAGGAAAATATTTAAGAAAGTATACTTTATACCATACGGTAATTATATCGAAGTTTTCAAGTTCTTCCTTTTCGTACTTCTTTTTAGAAAATATATTTTCGACTAACAAGGCGCAATCTTCGTCAGTCATATCTTCTTCTTCTTGGTTAATATCTTCAGCATTTCTTAATTCAAAACCGTCTTTTAATTCCAGTCGGTGCATGAAGTAAATAGGGTCATTATCGTCTCTATCAGATTTCTTATATAAAGCTTTCATCTCCTCAATATCACCATTACTGGAAACAGGAAAAAACATCTCTTCAACATCCTTTCTGAAACTAGAATCAGCCCGAGATATTATTGCTTGATAACTCATTTGTGACCTCCAGTGAGTGAAATTTTTCTAAATACAGAATATATGATGTGTGTACATTTCAGCACACAAACTCATTTTTCACTCAAAATTTAGCATTTTTCTCCTGGTTTGTACAATTTAATTTGTCAAAACTGTCTTATTTTTATCAAAAAAATACGTTAAAATTTAGAAAAGGAGGGGGATAAAATTTCAAAAAACTGTAATCATCCCTGAAAAAATGGTATTAATTCCCATAGAAATCTCATCTTTTATCGACGGAGATAGCGTCAAATTTCTTAGAAATCATCAAATTATCACTAGCCGCGCTAGGTGGATAGATTGCCCTGAAATTGATACCGGATGGGGAATCAAAGCCAAGCAATTTGTTGAATCTCTAACGGAGAATAATGAATTATTGATTGAAGAATATGGGCCAGATAGGTACGATAGAATTGAAGCTGATTGGTTTATTGGTTCGAGAAAGCAAAATATTCAGGTCGAATTAATTTTACGCGGGCTGGCTTATTGCGTTCCTCCAAGCGTTCAATATAACCTCTCAAAAAGAAGTTCTGCACTTCTCTGTAAGTTGATAAAATCCCAAACAAAAGCCTTCCATGAAAAAGTGGGTATATGGAGCGATTCTAACTTTATTTTACCCAACAAACGAGGGATGTTTTAATATAAAATACCATAAAAAAATATCCCAAAATTATTCAGGATATAATAGTTTATTAACCTAGAAAACCATCTGATTTAATTTCTATTCTAGTCTAATCCCCAAGAATCCACCCACAAATCGTAAAGTTGCTGTGACATTTCAGGACTTTGAAAGAATGGTGGTAAATAGTTTTCATCTTTAATTCGCAACAAGAAATTAACCAGCATCTGCATACTGTATTGTCCTGATATTTGAACTTCTTCTAAATATTTACTGAGAATATTGTGAGCGCCTGGAATAATAACAGTGAGGATATTTTCCTCAATATTATTTCGCTTACCAATCTCCGCAGCTAGAGCATACAAGGCTTTCACTAAATAATAAGCCCACAAATCCTCATCACTTTCTCCTGCAAACTGTGCCGCAGTTTCATCAAATCCTGTAGCATAATTAAAGATAGCTAAAGCTTCTAAACCTGCCGTCCCAATCGCCTGACAGAAGGCATTTTTAAATTCCTCATTAGCAAGAGCGGTTGTCATATCAAACTTCTGTTTCTCTTGATTTAAGGTACTATCATCCTGCCCATCAAGATTAATATGATGCCAATACCAATTATATCCTCGCTGCCATTCCAAATTCCAAGATTCTAAGCTGTAAGTTTGGGGTACAGGTATATCTTGAGAATTGGGAAATCCCATCCGATTATGTCGATAGGAATTGATAGCTTTTGTTGCCATGCTTAACGGGTTTTTGAGTATAGAAACATGGGCTGGAAAAATAGAAATACCACTTAAGTTGCCAATACGTTCAATGCGATGAATCCTGATTTCAGTTGTCCCAGTCTTAGTTTCGGTATCAAATGCAATAAAACAAAGGTTTTTAGAGACAGGAATTTCAGTCGTTACTTTTCCGCTACTGAAACGAGTTGAAGTGACTTGATAGGTACAGAGTTCCCTTTTCCCTCCAAGTAAGAGTTCGTTACCATTCCAGATAAAGAAACCGTCATTTGTTAAATTGTTATCGCTGGAAATCAACTCCCAAGTAATTTTGTATTGTCCCGGTGTAACGGAATAGGCAATAATGCTTCCCTCAGTTGGGATTAATCCCTCAACTCCTTGTTGAATTATTGGGTCAGAAAATCCGATAAACTTATCTAAGCTGGAAGCTGCGCGAGAACCCGTCCCACTATTTGCATAGCCATAGGGTTCGTTATATCCGCCTGAACCGAATATTTCATGATTTTGGTTATCGTAAACTATTGGAACTGGGTAAGGTAAATCTTTGATTCGTGAAAGTTCTTTAACGTGAGCGATAGTTGTCCGTGTTTTAGACGTTTCGTCAACTAAAATAATCGCTAGATACCCGTAGGGAACTTCTACCTCAGCGGTCATTAAAGGAATCATTTCATAAAATCCTGTATTTTTTCCAATGATAAATTTGGTATCAGCAATTGCAATAACATCTCGTTGATTCCAGGCAAAAAGAATGTCCTTTGATTCGGGTTCGCGTTCCTGACTTTCTAACCAAACCCCAATTTTATACATCCCAGGCTGAAGATTTTTATACTCGGCAAAAGAACCCTCCTGCCCCGGTAGTTCTTCTTCAGTTAATCCCAGATTTCTGCGAATTCCTGAGATTGCCCTTGCGCCCGTTCCCGTCGATAAATTGAGTTCGTGAACTGCAAAAGCAGCACCATAAGTTACATTCGCGGATGAAATTTCGTTTTCCATTTTTGTCAATCGAAGGCAAGTAAACATCGTATATTTTATCATAAAAAAAATCCCGGAACTTATCCGAGACTTTATAAATTTTCTAGTTAATTTTATTGAATTCAAAATTGAGGAAATTGCCGAACTTTTAATGAATTAGGAAATTCTTCAATATTTCCTTTCTTGGAATGTTTGAATTTGGTTTTGTGTTTAAAAGCTTCGTTCGAGTGAATAAAATTGCTACCCAATTGTTTGACAAATACAGGAATTGTCAACGCTTTGCAATCTTGCACGACTCTGAGAATCCAATCATAATAACAAGGTCTGGCTTTACTCCCAGACTCTCCGCCAACAATGACCCAATCAACGAAATCATTGAGATATATTTGCTGTTCATTATCAATCAATTCATCAATCTCAACAGGAATAGAACTCAATAATTCAAGAGGCTCTAGTAATGGCTCACAAGAAAGGAATTTAACCTTTGCTGGAATTTGATACAGCAGCGGAATTCGTTCATTAGCTCTGGCTTGATTTTCCACACTTACGCCAATCCAAATATTGGGGAGTGGAGTTTGTGACTTGAAAGTAACCGCCACATTTTCTCCTAAAGCAAACCATCTTAGCCCTATATTTGGCAGATGATCGTTAAAGTAGAAAACAGCTCGGTCTGGGCGTTTGGTGAGAACTTGAAAAGTATGATGTTTGCAATGACACATGATTGCCATTATTTTATCTATCCATTCAAAGTTTACGTCCTCATGAAATAAATCACCCATCGAGCAGACAAATATTTTCTTTGGAGTTTTCCAAGATAAAGGCTTATACAATTGACTTTCTACAAATTCGACTGTTCCATCCCAATCCGATACTTTTTGATATTGTTCAAACTTTTGAAGTCGGGGAGCTTTTGCGAGTGATTCTGCATAGCAGTTAACACAACCTTCACTGATTTTAGAGCAACCGACAATAGGATTCCAGGTTTCGTTAGTCCACTGAATTTTACTCATTATTATTCTTGAAATAAACAACCAACTAAAAATAGAAGTGGTAGTTAGAAAAAAAGCCAGGGATTTCCCCTGACTCTTATCTATACGAAAACTACGCTTTAGACTTCATTGCTTTGTTATTCTTCGCAGGTAGAAGTTGAACATCTTCCGGCATAGCCAAAGTTGCCATTGAATTTGCATGATTTTCTTCTAGGCGTGGGTCAGTGCAGTATCCCAGTCCCTTATTTTGGGCATTATAGATTTCCTTTGCTGCCTGAAGTGCCGCTAACTCAAACGCCCGCTCTGGGTTTGGTTCCCGATAGGTTGTTTGAATGAAGAAATACGGGCCATAACTTCCTTCGGTTAATGTCATTTCAAACCGAAAGATTTTTGTGAAATAGACTTCCGCTGCCTTTGCAATCGCATACTCGTTTGCATCTCCTTTCATTCCTTCGGCTACCCATTGGTTGAATGCCTCCCGTGAGAATACTTCAATCAATCCTGCCATCTTGTCCTTACTCTGACGGTGAATTAGGAAAGTAGACAGTTCAGAACACTTTTCGTTAAAAGCATCCTTCATTTCTCCTGCAACCGGAATTCCCCAAATTTCCGTGAAATCTTCATTGATATAATTGGGTTCAAATGTTAGAGTTTTCTGACTGACCCAGCATAGAGCCATTTCAACAAAATTACCACGAGTTAAGCCTGCCTTTTCAGCCTGTGAACAGGTTAATTTCTTCGTGTCGCCCGTGACGAATAAACCCCATTCACGACTACAATTTGCCCGATATCGAGCAGGCAATTCAGGAATGCGAAACGCAAATTCATCAGTGGTGATAATGTTCATATTTCTCCTTATTTTTCAGTTTCAGTTTTGGTTTCAGTTTTGGTTTCAGTTTTGGTTTGAACTTCAAAAAACCAACAAATAAAAGCGGTAGTAAAAAAAATAGCAAGCAAGCTGCAACGCTCACTTACTATTATTACTTTTAAGGGTTATTACTTTTTGAAATGTACCACTAACTTAGGCACTATATAAGCAGACTCAGCAATAATTCGTTGATAACGAGCTTCCATTGCAGCCATATTTTTACTTTGAGTTAGCTTCTCCTTTTGTTCTTCTAGCTGACTAATCTGGTTTTCCAGTTCACTAATTTGTTCATCAAGCTTTCGTAACTTCAATGAATTTTTCTTCATCAGAGAGACTTCCTCAGACCGAATATTTTCCTCCAATCTTGCCAACTCTACTGAATCCTTTACATTTGGATACTTTTGACGGAAACATAACACAACCTTTGCTACGCTATCTTGATAGACGATATTGTTCTTGCTATGCTCTTGGTTGTATTGTTGAATGGTGAGAGCTTCAGAAATCGCTTCAAGTTCAGCAGATTCTAACTGTTGATTAAATTCATTCATTTTAGCTTTGAGTTGAACAAACTTACGAATAGCTTGGTCAGTTTCAGTTTCAGGAAGAACATCAGATTGAAGTTCAGATTTAATTGAGTTAATTTCAGACTTTTTAGGAATCATGGACTTTACAAGTGTGTGAATTACTTACCGAGAAAAAACCAGGAATAAATAGATAATTTCTCTATCTAATCCTGGTATAATTAACGAGGCTGTTTGAACATTTACTGTGCGCGTTTCTCAGAACTTGCTATTAGCGATATAGTGGCAGGTTCTTTTTGTTGAGAAATAACTTCGACTTGCACAAAATCACTATCATCTTCTTCACATTCAAAAACAGGTTCAGGAAGGTGTGTATAGAAATCGCTGATATTATGATTCTGCACCCACCACTCAGGTTCGTCGTTAATGCTCTCAACGATGGTATTCAGCCATTTTGTTAGAGCTTGTTTCACTTCACTAGCGCTCATCAAGCCGCAGTTGTTAGAGTTCAATAACTGCAAACGTTCTACAATCAAATCCAAGTCAAACTTTTCAATTTTCATCTGAGTTAACTTCCAAAAAACAACTAATCCAAAAAAGCGGTAGCAATCAAGGATAAAAAACAACTAATCCATGAAAGCGGTAGCAGCCTGAAGCTTAACGGGAGCAATTAGAATTGCATTCCCTTCGGTAGTTAAGAAATAACTTCCCGGCTTAAACACATTTCTTACATCATTAATTCGTAAATGTTGCCAGGTAATTGCCCCGCAAGAATAGGTTTGCCAAAGTCCTGATTGCCAAATAAATTCGCAGAGATAATAGCTATATTTTGGGTCTAAACATTTAGGAGTTAACATCCCAAAACAGCCTTCTCTTGCGAACTTCGCTCTCGACGGAAACCGCCAAGTCGCGAGTTCGCGCTTCTTATATTCCTGAATTGGTCTGCCCAATTGTTCTCGACTTCCCTTGCTAATTAACCAAAAGTCCGCTGCTAGAAACGCCGAATGGATTTTCCAAAAATACTCGTGGCGACTAAAATGGGGTTGATATTCAGTTTCCATTTCCCTAACATCAGCAATAAAGAACTGAGGTTAAGAAGCGGTAGATAAGAATAAAAAAACCCTATCTCGAAAGATAAGGTTTGGAGAGTGCATCACTTATTTCGATACCATTCGCTATATCTGACAATAAGTTCGCATACTTCTCGGTCAAAGCGGCTGTAATACCAAAGCGTTACGTTTAAATCGTAAGCCAGAGGATCTTTTTCATTGGGATTATTAATTTCTTCCCACATCTTTTGGCGTATTTCAGCAATAGTTTTGCCAGTAGGATAACTCGTCCGAATATTGGACAAACAGGTTTTATTTCTCCAATAGTTTCCAACAAACTTGTTGAGCTTTAAAACTTGACTGCGTGTCTTTAGTCAATACTTTGCCATCTGGGAAAAACAACAGACCTTCGCGAGTATTTGAACCGTAGGGAAACTGAGAAATGTGCTTAATTTTCATGTCTTTCAGTTTAAAATCAGTATTTTTTAGCGATAGCTACCCGAGAGTATAGAAAATAAAACCCCGTCTGTTGACGAGGCTTTTAGAAATATCAGTCCGAATTTGAAAAGCAATAGCAACGTTAGACTTGAGAATAATAACGGCGAGTTCTACGTTTCTTATAAAGAGTAACTAACTGTGAACGAATCAATTCCTTTTCTTCCAAGATATAAAGTTTGGCTTTGACCGCACCCCCATCTGGAAACTCCTCATAAATCTCCGCAATTTCGTCGAGGATTTCTGTTAAGTTCATCCCCGGTTTTGACTTAATTAAGGTTAGTAGCTTGAATTGCTGTTCTGTGAGTTTTAGAAATTGATTCATAAGTCAAATTTCAATTGATAATGTTTGGGTTCAAAGGAGATTTGCTGAGTTAGAGGATTGAAGATAATTAAAGGTAATTTTGCTTTGCGTGCCATTTGAACTGTTAGAAAAGTTCCGCCCGTTGTTGAACCATCCCAAACCGCCAGTCCAAGTTGGGAATTTTTAACCAGAAATTGATTTCGAGCTTGCATAACTCCCCGTTTATATTGGGGGTAAAGAACTTTAACTTCCTCAGCTTTTGTAAGGAGAATTAGATAATGAAGTTGGTTCGCTCTCGGCCAGAGTGCGGATTGGTCTTGACAAGGAATAATAGCTTTCCAAGTTAGCTGGCGAGCTACCCAAACCTCGGCTGCAAGTTGGTCGGTTCCCAATGCCATGCCAGTGAGAAAAGTAGTACAGCCTCTCTCGATAGCAAAGTTAGTTAATTGTTCAAGACCCTGGTGAACAAGAGGGGAATTTATCCTTCGATGTCCCGTAATAAATGCTGTTTTCATTTAAACTGATAAACTATAAAGCAAGACAAGGAAGCGGTAGAAAATAAAAAAACCTCCCCGGTTGGGAAGGCTTGAGAACTCAACGGTTATTCGTCGAAGTAAATTCGTTTTATATCCGTTTTCCAATCAGACCAACGCCACCAAATAGTCAGGTTAATTGGCTTGATATGAATCAAGTTCCATCCCAGAAAGCGATGCTGATTTAGGGCTATGTACCGGGTAAAAAACAAGTAGAAGTGTTTCATAATTTTGAAGAAAAAACCAATAAGATTAGCTGGTAAGTTTATGAAAATCCGAATAAAAAAAACTTCCCGGTTGGGAAGCTTCTAATGAATCAGGCTATCTAAATCAAACTCCGATAACCTTTCTGTTCGTTCAACTGCCAAAATACCAAACTAAACCGTTCTGCTGATTTAATTTGTTTAACTCCATGAAGGACTTTACAGTTAAACTGAAGGATATCGCCATCTTTCAAAAGATAATCGGTTGGGTTCGGTTCGCCATAACTAAACACAGCTTCGCCTAAGTTTACAGATATTGCTTTAGGTTTTGCATAGGTATGGTCTCGATGTAAGTTGATTCTTCCATCACTAATCTTACCGTTATCAAAGTTGCCTCCAAAAGTCAACAAACCGATATTACAATCTGGATAAACTCGTTGACTAAAGTTCCAGATTCTCTCGTCAAAATAACTTTTGGTCAGCTTGCCGTTTCTGAAGTATACCTCATGGAAAAGCCACAACCGATAACGGCCCTTCGCATAGTTACTGACATCAGCAACCAGTTTATGTTTCATGCTCCGACACCAATCTCTCAGGGCGTTACTATTTTGAACTTGATTGATTCGCTTGAAGTCAGTCGGAAATCCTAACTTATGGGTCATGGCAGATTACCTCAAAATATCATTCCTTTTCTGCGGTAGCTCCCCAAAAAATAAGCTTCCAGTTCCCCGGAAGCTTACTTTAAATTCCCACAAGTATCTTTTGTAA
>NZ_AUZM01000108.1 GCF_000478195.2 Lyngbya aestuarii BL J
AGTCCCACTGAGCTTCGGGTCCCCACAGGAACAGCAGGGAATGTCCCAGACTGTTAGCGGGGGTACTGACAGCGGCGGTTAAGAAGTTGCAGCCCTCTAGGTAGGAGCTTGCTAAACCGTGGGTGTACCAAGAGGTGACAAAGGTGGTTCCGGTTAACCATGCACCTAAAGCCAGATAGGCACAGGGGAACAGTAGGATACCCGACCAACCCACAAATACAAAGCGATCGCGTTTCAGCCAGTCATCGAGGACATCAAACCATCCTCTCTGTAACTGAGGGCGTTCGACTGCTATGGTCATTGACGATATTCTCCAGATTTATGATTACAAGAGGCTAAGTATCTCTCATTTTACCGTCTTTCTCATCTGCGTTAACAAAAAATGAGAGTGACTACAAGAGAATGTTACTTTTCTTTACCTCTATGATCAGTATAAGGATTATTTGTGCAACTGACAAGGGGTAAATTGCGGAGGGGACGTATTTAAACGTGAGTTGTCCGCCGTAGAATGGGGATGAGATTGGGTTCGGTGAAGCGAGGCGATCAAGTCCCAGAAACCAAAGCTTGGCAGCGAGATCCAGCGGAATCGTTCTCTGAGAGTCTAGCGTGAAGATTACAGCTCAAAATCTGCCATACTATACTGATTGATGAAGTTCTAACTTTTAAGTTTTCTTAAAGATTTATGTTCTCGATTGATCTGATTGTTAAGTACACACCCATTCCGTTGTCGGTCGAACAAAAGTCACTCGAAGACGCTCAAGGGGTCTATCAAAAAGTGATCGATGCAATGCAAGCGGGTCAGCCTCAAGTGCTAGAACTAACTTGTGATAAGATTCCCGACAAAAAAATTTCAATTCTCAGTAGCGAAATTGCGGCGGTGCAAATTTCTCAAAAGTCTGGAGCATCAACCACAGGAAGAACCCCTGGCTTTATGAATCTAGTTGGAGAATGAACCCCTCAGACTCCGTAAATGTTCCCACCTCAGCTATTACGGTTCGTCAGCTTTGCTATAGTTGGCCAACAGGCGCACAGGTCTTGAAGTCTTGCTCTCTAGCAGTTCCTCAAGGGGAATTTTGGATGCTATTGGGGACAAATGGTAGCGGGAAGTCTACCTTGTTGCGTTTGTTGGCTGGGTTACTCGCCTCCCAGTCTGGAGAAATTGCCCTTCAAGGTCGAGTTGGGTTTGTTTTTCAAAACCCTGACCATCAACTGGTGATGCCAAGTGTGGGGGCTGATGTGGCGTTTGGATTGGTTGAAGATCAACTGTCTTTAACGGAAGTTCGTCAACGGGTCGTCGATGCACTGTCGGCGGTGAAGTTACAGGAGTTGCAGCGACGCCCGATCTATGCCCTCAGTGGGGGTCAAAAACAGCGAATTGCGATCGCCGGGGCTTTGGCCAGACAATGCCAGGTGTTGTTGTTTGATGAACCCACTGCTTTGCTTGACCCCGACAGCCAACTCGATCTCGTGAGTCAAGTTCGTTCTCTGGTTAAAAGTCGAGGAATTACCGCGTTGTGGGTCACGCATCGCCTCAACGAACTCGATTACAGTGATGGTGCTTTTCTGCTGTCAGGAGGGCGGGTGGTTGCGGCAGGTGATCCTGAACCCTTGAAACAGCGCTTGATGCAACAGATTGATACTTAATCTATCTTTTGTTTTCTTCATGGCTTTCGGTTCTCTGACTTGAGGTGTTGAACTTCAGGTCAAAGTGCCGACCTCCGAGGTTTAGCATCCTTTGATTTTTGTTGTGATTCTGATTCATCTGTATGTAATAATGTGTTCAGAAAAAAATGTCACCGCTAGGTGGTGTAACTGCACGCTATGTAAATTTATGAAGAGTATCAGAGTCCTAAGCCATGCCACGTCATTTATCAAAAGTCATCCTCCTAGTTGATGGTTATAACATGATCGGAGTCTGGCCCCTATTGCGAACCAAGCAAGAAGGGCAGGGAATGGAAGAAGCTCGTCGCACACTTGTAGAGACATTGGTCAACTACAGTGCTTTTGAAGGACTTGATGCTCGGGTCGTCTTTGATGCTCATTATCAAAATACCCCTAGCGTTGTCGAAACGGTCACTCGTAATTTATCTGTTCATTACACAGATTATGGTCAGACCGCAGATACTTATATTGAAAAGATCTGTGCAACTCTTGCTCATCAATTACGGTTGTCTCGGCGGAGGTTAATTGTTGCCACCTCAGACCGAGCTCATCAACTCACGGTGATCGGTTACGGGGCTGAATGGATGTCGGCTTTGCAATTGGCTCACGATGTCGAATCAACGGCTCGTCGTCGCCAACGCCGTCACAAATCCAATAAGCAGTCTTCTAGTCGTTTTCTGGCAAATTCTCTGGATGCAGAGTCTCAGAAACGCCTAGCAATGTTACGCCTGGGACTCAAGCAATCAACCTAAAAAAAATATCTCTGGGGGGTTGACTTTTTTTAGGGCTTGCGGTTACTATAGATAACTGTGACTAAACTAAACTTTTGAGAGCAATCCTCGGTAGCTCAGTGGTAGAGCGGTCGGCTGTTAACCGATTGGTCGTAGGTTCGAATCCTACCCGGGGAGTTTAAATACATAAAAAGGGATTGAGAATGAGGAATGAAATGCTGGATGTAGAAGTTCAGACCTCAGACTACCGAAAGTATTGGTTACTTGATTCTGAAGTGACTTTTCTCAATCATGGTTCTTTTGGGGCTTGTCCGATTCCTGTTTTGCAGCGACAAACTCAACTGCGGGAACAGCTAGAACGTCAACCTGTTCATTTTTTTGTACGGGAGTGGGAGTCGCTGTTGGATGAAGCGCGTCGTCAGTTAGCTGAATTTTTGGGTGTAATAGCAGAAGAACTCGTTTTTGTTCCCAACGCCACAACGGGTATCAATAGTGTACTGCGATCGCTGCGTTTTTCGCCCACAGATGAATTGCTGACGACTAACCATGAGTATAACGCTTGTCGGAACGCTTTAAACTTTGTCGCCGAACGTTGGGGTGCAACAGTTAAAATTGCGAATATTCCCTTTCCCCTCAACTCACCCGATGAGATTATTTCTAGTATTTTAGAACAAATTACACCCCATACAAAATTAGTTTTAATTGATCACATTAGTAGTCAAACGGGTTTAATTTTTCCTCTCAAACCTTTAATTTGCGAACTCAATTCACGGGGAATAGAGAGCTTAGTCGATGGCGCTCATGCACCGGGAATGTTACCTTTAAATTTACCGGAAATCGGCGCGACTTATTATAGTGGAAACTGTCATAAATGGCTTTCAGCACCCAAAGGAGCCGCATTTTTATATGTTCACCCGGATAAACAAAACAAAATTCATCCGGTAACGATTAGTCATGGTGCAAACTCTCCTCGCACAGATCGCTCCCGCTTTCAACTCGAATTTGACTGGATGGGAACCCATGATCCGACCGCTTATTTTTGCATTCCTGAAGCGATAAAATTTATGGGGTCATTGCAACCAGGTGGATGGTTAGAATTAATCCAGCATAATCATAACACAGTCATAGCGGCTCGAAAAATCTTGAGTGAAAAACTAGCCGTAAAATTACCATGTCCTGATGAAATGATTGGTGCAATGGCAACGATTATTTTACCGGACAAAATTCAGTTAATTCCAAGCTTACAAACTCAACTTTGGGAAAAATTTAAAATTGAAGTTCCGATCATTCCTTGGGAAAATCAACCCCAAAAATTAATGCGAATCTCTGCTCAAATTTATAATACCCATTCGGATTATCAGAAATTAGCCGAAGCTTTAATTAGCTTAATGAGTTAGGAAGGAAAAGAAATAAATAGTAAAATGAGTTATGATTCTTCAATCAAGAATCTATTGTTAATCTCCTCAATAAATTAATATCGGCAATAAGCCAGCGTATCAACTTGAGAAAAAACTGAGTATAATAAGATGAACCTAAAGTCTAATTCAACGACAGTCAAGAAAATTGAGTGAGTTGCTAATAACAACAAGGAAAGTATGAACCCAAGTCTTGTAGATAATAAAGCCAGTCACAATTACGGTAAAGTCTATTTAGTCGGTGCAGGCCCCGGAGATCCTGGATTATTTACTCTCAAAGGAAAAGGACTCCTTCAATGTGCAGATGTTGTTGTGTATGATGCTTTAGTAAGTCCGCCAATTCTAGACATGATTAACCCCGAAGCCGAAAAGATTCATGCGGGAAAACGACGAGGACGCCACTCAAAAAAGCAAGATGAAATTACTCAAACTTTAATCGAAAAAGCAAAAACAAACGCGATTATAGTTAGGCTAAAAGGCGGTGATCCGTTTGTGTTTGGACGAGGGGGCGAAGAAATGGAAGACTTAGTTAAAATGGGAATTCCGGTCGAAGTTGTTCCTGGTGTAACTTCGGGAATTGCAGCACCCGCTTATGCCGGAATTCCACTCACGCACCGTAATTATAGCTCCTCTGTAACGTTTGTAACGGGTCACGAAGCCGCCGGAAAATATCGCCCCGAAGTGAACTGGAAAGCGATCGCTCAAGGTTCAGAAACGCTGGTAATTTATATGGGTGTTCATAACTTAGCTTATATTACTTCAGAATTAATCGCCGCAGGTCGCAGTTGTGAGACACCGATTGCTTTGATCCGTTGGGGAACCCGACCCGAACAAGAAGAATTAATCGGACAATTAGATACAATTGTAAAACAAGTAGAAGAAACAGGATTTGAAGCCCCGGCGATCGCCATTATTGGAGGTGTGGTTGATCTCCAAGAAATTTTACCTCATTGTCTCCCCTCGGTTGCAGGAAGATAAATTCTCGTAAAGCAGGTTAAACTGGAAGGAGCCAAACGAAGTCAGAGGGTAAAAGTGTTTGGTCTTTTTACAGTTTTTAAAGCTTACAATTTACTGTGTCTAGCCTAGATTATCAAGCTAAAAAAGCCTATCAAGTGGGAATGCGCTGGCTAACGGGAGCGTTTGTTTTAGCCAGCCTGAGTGTGGGAGGAGTTTGGGGTTATGATTGGATTAAAAATCGACCCTTGACTCCAACAAATGCCGAGTTAGTTGAAGTGGAATTGGGAAATATTGAAAATAAAATTAGTGCGGGTGGAACGGTTGAACTCGGCGGACAACGAACGATTAAATCACCCGAAGAAGGGGCTGTTGAGCGCATTTTAGTTCGCCAAGGAGACAGAATTTCAGCAGGTCAAGAATTAATCATTTTGCGAAATCCCCAACGAGAAACAATTTTAAACAAAAAACAATTAGAGATTCAAAAACAGGAAATAATAGTTGAACGGCATCGACAAAAAATAGAAGAAGCTGAAAAAAAGCTAAGAATTGCTCAAGCAGACTATGAAGGAGATGTAGAAGATTATCAAGAAGAAGTGGCGTACAAACAAACTCTCAAAGATTTAGAACTCGAGAAAATCAAAGCCAAAATCAACCGCAATCGCCAGAAAGTCGAAGAAGCAAAAGCCAATTTAAGAGCCGCCGAAGTCGAACTTGAAGAGTTAGAAAAACTTTTAGAACGGGGGTTCGTTGCTCAACAGGAAATTGACGGTCAAAGACAAACTGTTCGGGAACGTCAAGCATCATTAAGAGATACTGAACTTGAGTTAAAAAATGCCCAAATCGAGTTAGAAACCGCCCAAGTTGAGCCAATCGAAATTCAGACCGGTGTCAATAGCACTCAGGTTTTTGAAGCCGAAATCGAACTCCAACAAGTTAAAGCGGAATGGAAACAAAGCCAAAGCGAACTTGAACGTCTCCAAGTCGAATATCAAGAAGAATCCCTAAGATTAGAAAATAATATTGTTACCGCTCCCATTGATGGAGTTATTCTTAATATTAACGTTAAACCGGGAGATGGAGTTAACCGCAGTGATGAATTAATGACCTTAGGAGATCCGAATCAAGAACTCATTCAAATGCAGCTTTCTACCCTCGATGCCGCTCAAGTTAAACCCAATCAAAAGGCAAGAATTAGCATCATTGGCCCCAACGAAGAAACCTTTACTGGACGAGTCCAAAACATCGGTTTACAAGCAAGAAGTTCAGGAAATAATAATAATTCATCTGGACAAGCTACAGTTCCCGCTACAATTCAACTCGACGAGCCCACAAAAACATTAATTCCAGGGAGTGCGGTGAGTGTAGAAATTATCTTAGAAGACCGCAATAATGTCGTTGTATTAAACACCGAATTAATTCAACGCGAAGGAAAATCTAACTATGTTTGGGTTTTAGATTCCGAAAATACCGCTCAAAAACAACCGATTACGTTAGGATTAGAAGGGTTAGTTCAAATTGAAATCAAATCGGGTTTAGAAGCAGGGGAACGAGTGATTTCACCTTCTCCTGATACGCCATTAGAACCGGGAATACCTATCACAGTAACCCCACTGGTAACGGATTAAATTGGGGCAAAGATAACCAAAATAACGCTAAGATGAAAACGGATAGATAATCTCAACCCCACTGGTAACGGATTAAATTGGGGCAAAGATAACCAAAATAACGCTAAGATGAAAACGGATAGATAATCTCAACCCATCCGTTTCCATACCCCATCCGTTTCTAAAAATGAGCTTATCTCCTTTTAACTTAATTGGTTTAAGTTGTCAGTCTCTCGTCGGAAACCCCCTGCGTTCCGGCTTATCGATAATTGGTGTCTTTATGGGAGTTGCTGCGGTGAGCGCAACCCTACAAGTTCGCAATATTAGCCAAGCCGTTATCGCCCAACAACTCGCAGAAGGAGATGCGCCTCAAGTCGGTTTTACTCCTCAGTGGAACCGTATTACTCGTCAAAGATCATCGTTCAACTTAGAAGATCTGGAATTTTTACAACGACGTTTAAGAGGAGTACAAGCAATTAGTGGGATAAATTGGATGCGTTCATCTCAAGTTGTCTTTCAAGATCAAGAAGCCACACCTAGAATGAGAGCAGTAACACCAAATTATCTGGAGACAATCGGCCAAAAATTAGTTGCTGGACGCTCTTTTACCGCTATAGATTTTGAACAATATCGACCTGTAATTATTATTGATCAATATCTAGCAGAACAGCTTTTTAAAGGCATCAATCCTCTTGGGAAAAACATTTATATTGAATATCGACCTTATGTTGTGATCGGGATTATTCCAACTAATTCAAACGATGATGAACCGACGGGAACTATTTATATCACGACGGCGTTTCACAGTACAATGACTGGAAACAATACGATTAGCTCAATTTCGATACGTCCTCAAAGACTTGAAGATTTACAAAATTTAGAGGAACAGGGTCTAAAACTTTTAGAACAGCGTTATCCCGGCTCTAAATTTTGGTCTTGGAACACCGTAGAAGATATTTTAGAACAGAAAAAAACGCTAGAATCTGTCTCAACTGCATTATTAGTTGTCGGAGCGATTTCACTTTTAGTTGGCGGGGTAGGAATTGCCAATATTACCATTGCGGCGGTCATTGAACGAACCCCCGAAATCGGCTTGCGACGGGCGATAGGAGCCACCCAAAAGGATGTCATGTTGCAGTTTATCTTAGAAGCGGCTATCTTAAGCTTGGTTGGGGGAAGCCTTGCAATTGTCAGCGTTCATGGGTTAACGGTGATTGTCGCCCAGCGCTTTGAGTTCCCCTATACTTTTGAGAGTCGTAATGCTGCGATCGCCTTATCATCTGCGGTGTTAGTCGGTGTCGGAGCCGGATTTTTTCCCTCGTTACGCGCGAGTCAACTCGATCCCGTTAAAGCTTTAAAAGGATAATCACTTAAGCTGATTAATTTTTTGATGAAATTAGCCGTAATTTTTTATGTCTTCATCTCCTGATTATTCATCCGAAAATTCTGCTTCTCAGTCTCCACCCTCTGGCAAAATTCGACTTGCTTTAATCCTGAGTGGAACGCTGAGTTTAATAGTTGCTTTAGCTGTCGGATGGCGATTTTCTAACGCCGACGCTATGCGATCGCCCTCGGAAGTTCAAAGCGAAACTCAACCCCAATTCTTAACACAAACTCCCTCAATTCAACCTCAACCTTCCCCAACCCCAACCTTTAAAGTTCCTCAACCTGTTGAGAATCAGGTGGTGATGGGAAATCTTCGCCATCAGTCTAAAAATTCGACACCAAACCCCGATCAATTAACAACTATTCCTGAATCCAAAACCCCTATAAATTCGACTCCTTCTCCAACTCAAACTCCTTCTAAAAATTATTCTACAAATACTGTTCAAAATCCCGGTGAAAATCCGAAGCCACAAACAAATATCTTCCCGAAAGCATCATCAGTTAATCAAAATAAAACCCTGAATAATACTCATTTAAATGATAGTTTTTCTCCCGATTATCTACGGGCTAAAATAGAACCCGAAAAATTTACAATGGCTCAAACCAAACCCGAAATTCAGGTTGAACCCGAACCGGATAAATCTCCTCCCGATCCTTCGGCGGTGAAACTCAGGTTAAGAGATACAATTTTTCTGGCTTTAGAAAACAATCGCACCATTAAAAACCAGTATTTAGAACGTATTGTTCAACAACAAGATTTAGCCGTTGCTGAGGATAAATTTGTTCCGGATTTTACCCCCAGAATCGCTTTAGATTGGCAAAATTTAGAGCAAGGTGGAACAACCAATACAACCAGTGGTTTGGTTTTATCGGCGCAATTAGAAATGAAAATTCCTACAGGAGGAGAATTAAATTTAGGTTGGGAAGGTCAAAGAGAAAACCGGAGTGGAGACAATTTAGACGGTCAAAATAATAATATCTTTAGACAAAACTTAGAACTTTCTTTTAGACAACCTTTGTTGAGAGGAGGAGGAATTGATCTCAATCAAGCTTCGATTAAAATTGCTCGCATTGATGAGACGATCAATTTACTTGATTTAAAATTAACATTGATCGATCAAATTACAGACGCAATTTTAGCCTACCGCCGTTTACTTCAAGCGCAAGAACAACTCAAAATTGAACAAAATTCTTTAGAAATTGCTCAACAACAAGTCGAAAATACTCAAGTTTTAATTGATGCAGGACGTCAAGCTAGAGTGGATTTAGTTCCGGTGATTAATCGAGTCGCGAATCAAGAAATTAGTGTGTTAGATGCGGAGAATAATCTTCAGCAACAACGATTAACATTATTGGAAATTCTCGATTTAGAGCAGAACTTAAATATTATTGCTGTTGAAGAAATAACATCAGTTGAATCTCAATCTCTCAATTTTGAGATGACTAAACAACTCGCTTTAGAAAATAGACCGGATTATTTAAAAGCTAAACTGGATTTAGAACGTTCACAGTTTGAATTGCAAGTAGCGGAAAATAACCGACGTTGGAATATTGATTTAAGTACAAATGTCAATCGTGAATTAGCTCCAGATATTGTTGAAGATAGAACCGAAGTTAGAGCAGGAATTGAACTCAGAAAAACATTAGGTAATCGCAATATAGAACGAGATTTTCAACGGAGTCGGGTTGATTTATTACAGGCTGAAAATAATCTAGACGAGGAATTCCAAGAAATTGAGATAGAACTGCAAAATCGCATTAGAGATGTTAATGATAACTTTAGAAAACTTCAACTCACCCAACGCGCAACTGAACTCGCCGAACAACAGTTTCGCAATGAAGAAGATAAGGTCAAACTCGGAGTCGGAAATAGTTCTGTTGTTGACTTGGTTCGATTTCAAGAAGATTTGGGACGGGCGAGAAATAATGAATTAAATGCTAAAATAGATTATCTCAACTCAATTACTGAACTCAATCAAGTGGTAGGAACAACATTAGAAACCTGGAATATCACCATTGAACAAAATATAGAAGAGATCGATCCTAATTCTATTTCTAATTATCCCAATGAATAGTCAACAAACAATCACCTTAACGGTATCAGATCAACATCAACGCTTAGATCGGTGGTTATCGGAAAACTTAGAGACTCTATCAAGATCGCGTATTCAAAACCTGATTTCTCAAGGTCATGTTACCGTTAATCAACGGGTTTGTACCTCAAAAAAATTAACCTTAAAACCCGGAGATTACATCGAAGTTAAAATTCCCCCCAACCAACCTTTAGAACTCGAAGCCGTTGACATTCCTCTCGATATTTTATATGAAGATGAACATCTAATTATTATTAACAAACCCGCAGGTTTAGTCGTTCATCCCTCCGCCGGACACATTAATGATACCCTTGTCAATGCGTTACTCGCCCACTGTGATACACTCGCTGGAATTGGAGGGGTTGAACGTCCGGGAATTGTGCATCGTTTAGATAAGGATACCACAGGTGCAATTGTCGTTGCAAAAACTGATTTTTCCCTGCAAAGTTTACAACAACAAATTAAAAATAAAACCGCCCAACGTCAATATTTAGGAGTCGTTTATGGTTCACATAAAACAGATTTTGGGACAATAGAACAACCCATCGGGCGACATTTGGGCAATCGCAAAAAAATGGCCGTTGTGACCATTGAAAAAGGGGGAAGAAATGCAATTACCCATTGGCAAATTCAAGAACGTTTGGGAAATTATAGCTTAGTTTTGTTTACCTTAGAAACGGGAAGAACTCATCAAATTCGAGTTCATAGTCACTTTATCGGACATCCAATTGTGGGTGATTTAGACTATAGTAGTGGGCGATCTGTTGGGGTTAATTTATCGGGTCAAGCCCTTCATGCGTGGAAGCTGAAATTACAACATCCCGTCACAGAAGAGTGGATCGAAGCAATCGCCCCATTACCCGAAGAAATGAACACCTTATTACAAGTCTTACGGCGTCGTTTAGGGTTCACTGTCGGGGGATGAACGGGCTGGGGGAAGGGTCTTTTGACTGTTTTCTAAAATCATCTTTAATTTAACCATAAAATCCGTATGAATTGAAGTTGTCGTTCGGGGAGGTTTTGTTAAGGACAAAGGAGGTCGAGTTGAAGATTCTCTGGGTTTTAAATTTTCCACCGGTGAGGACTGTTCTAGAGTTGTATCTGGATCAGTTTCTTCGATATTAGATGCTTCTCCGACTTCCTCCCCCACCGTTAAAGCTTTAGGTAAATTCTTACAAATTAACTGCTCAAACTCCCAATTAAAATGATAAATAGGCTTACCTCGACGCAACCAAATCGATAAAATCTGTTCTACAGAAATAGACTTATACCGACCTTGATAAAGGGCTTCGATCACCGCAAAATAAATCCAATAATATTCATAGTTCTCCCCCCATCCCTCGACCCTTTCTTCGCTAGAATAATCTCCCAAATCAAAACTATAGTGCGTCAGCAAAGCCGCTGCAATCGCCCCATGATCCGGTGAAACTTCAAACACAATAAAAATTCATTAAAAATTAACTTAATCTCGAAATTTTTAACAAATCAAAGTCATATTAGCATAAGCTAGACAAAAGATGAGAAAGTCAAACTCCCTTATTCTTTAATCCCTGAGAACGGTTCAGAACCTCCTGTCCAGTTAAAGTCACTAATCCGCAGATTCAAACTGCCAATCCGGCGAACGGGACTAATTCGCAAAATCACCCCATAAGTCCGACGACTATATTCTAAAGTAAATTCATTATCGACTGCCAAACCATTTTCTAGGTTAATAGAATATTCAAACCCCGCCCGTAAACCGCCATAAATTTGCTGAACCAATCCAAACGTCAAAATACTTTCATCCACCCGTCGATCAAACAAAAACGGAGATTCTCCATCGAGAGCCACTTGAGTATAAAGAAGATTAAATCCGGTATAGTCGAAAAAGTCTCGGGAAAAATGCCCGAATTGTCCTTGAAATCCGACTGTACCACTCAGATAAGATTGGGAATCATCTTCAGTGTAGATATTCGTTACTCCTTGGGCTTGCAAAATCAACCGAATAAACGGAACAACAGGTCTAGGAGTGTATTTTAACCCTTCTGTGGGCGTTAGGGGTAAAGCTTCACCCTGCCAAATAATCGGCGGATAAATTAAAGTTGCCAGTCCTTGAAACCGGGTGCGAGTCGTGCGGTCATTATCCCGACCCGGTTCGTTCAAAATATCCAAGCGATCGGTTCTGGCTTCAATTTGTTGTAATCCCCCTTGGAATTTAAACACCGCCCCGGAGTTTCCCAGTAAAATTTCAGGAGAGGTTAACACCGCCCCCGCACTGCGTTGTACGGTTCGGAAGCCAAGGGTACCATTAAAAATCCGATCACGATAGCTGTATTCCCCAGTCAGGGTGTAACCGTGAATTAACTGTCTGACCCGAATACTGGCGCGATATTCATCTTCTTCGAGATCGGGAAAATCTTCAAAATTGGTAATGGACAAGCGGCTATCGAAAAAGGTTTGGGGAGAAAGTGGCCCGGAGAGTTGGGCTTGTAAGCCATAAAATCCACCATCACCGGGATCGAGATCTTCCTCAAATGCTCTTTGAAATAACAATTGGGGAGAAATATCCAAACCAATCGGCCCAAATCTGACGGGATTAACATTCCATTCGACATAGTAACCGCCGAGATCATCAAGGTCATAGCCAATGGAAATGGGAGTGGGTTCGCGTTGACGGCGATCAATCACGGTGCGATCGCGAAACAGAGGTAAAGCAAAGTTTTGATCAAAGACGAGGCGAGAACCGGTTGTTAGAAGTTCATCTTGAAAGCGAGAAATGCGTCGCAGGCGAGCTGTATCCGCTCGGAGTTCCAATTCGGGGGGTGAAAAGGGATCGTTGGTAATTCGCACATCTTGGGCTTCCCATTCTCCATTCGGTAAAATGTCAATGCGGTCAGCTTCAAACCGCAGGCGGTTCACATTTCCTTGTAAGTCAGGAAAGGATAAGCCACTGACTTCCACATCCGCCCCCTCTGTCGGGACAACATTTTCGACGGGTTGGGATGAAGTAATGCGATCGCTAATGGGGGAACGGAGAACTGGCCCAACGCCTTGTTCTTGCAAGGGTTCAGAAACCTCAGTAGAAGCGAGATCATCGGTTGAAATCACCCCACTAGCATTGGTAATTACACCTGTGCTTTTTACCAAGTTGTAGTCCATGCGTTCACCCCGGATGACTTGGTTTTCTCGGGTTAGGGCGACATTTCCGCTGGCGACAACCTGACGAGTGTTCAAATTGACTTGGGCTTTATCGGCATCAATTAAAACGTTTTGAAAGCGGATCATCACATTTCCTTCGGTGGTGACGATTTGACGTCGTTGGTCAAATTCTTGACGATCTGCTGTCACTTCTAAGAGATCGGTCGGTAAAATTACGGGTATGGGGATTTCTGCTTCTGGGTTCGGTTCTGAAGGGGTTTGAGACAGTAAAGGAGTCTCAGGGGTGGAAAAGGTTTTGGGAGCAAAGTTTAAGGAGGAGGTGAAGTCATAACTTACTTTTCCTCGTAGTTGAGGGGAGGGAGTATTTGCTAAATTTAAAGACAAAGCAGGCCCCAGTGAGTCCGCCGATACTGAAGATGAGGATGAAGATGAGGCTAACTCTTGTTTGAGGGCTTTGAGTTTTGGGAGTTGATAGGCGACCGTTTCATTGCGGTGTACGGGTTGATTCGGTTGCTCGGATCTCACACCGGAAGACAACTCCGTTGATGTCGGAATCGTCTGAGGTTGAAGTGGATTGGGGGTTGGGTCGGGGAGGGTTTGAACAAGGGGAGGCGGTTCAGGTGGCGGGACCGGGTAGGGCATAGTTTGGTAACAAAAATCACACGATCAGCCCGATTTTATCAGTTCAACCGCGTGAAGGACTGCACTAGAACAATGCCATTAGCCATTGAGCCGACTGACTGATGACTAATGACAATTCAAGCTCGTTATCTTAACACAGTTAATGGGCTACTAATCGGCGAGTATTTGCAAAAGTTGTTTGAACTCAACTTGCATTGATAGGATCGAAGACAAAGACCCGGCGGATTTTTTGGAATTATTCCATGTCTTTACGTTTGGGGTTGCGGGCGGGGTCGTTGGACAAAAATCCAAAGATGAACAGTAAGACAAAGAAGGACACGACTATATAAACAGCGATTTTTAGAGTTTCCATGATGATCTCTCCTAAAGTTCGATTTTCAAATGAAAGCAGCTATACAAAACGTACAGTTTTTTCATCTTATCTTAAAATTTGACTGATTTTGACGCGAGATTGCCTGGGCGGTCTATCTTTGTTTGATCCATTCCCAGGCTCTGATCACCGCTTCTTCAACCCAAAACAGCACTCGATCTAGCCATTCGAGTACCTGTTCTAAGGGATGCTTGACATAACCCACTGCTGTTGCTTCTGCTGACAAACACTCTGGGGAGGCTGTATCGTTGTGATTGGCCGAATTGCGCCCACAGGTGGTGAGTGCAGTGCGTTGGGCGGGTTCCCCGACTTGAAGCAACTGCCGAACCTGAAAGGAGCGAGGTCTAACCGCTACCGCACCATCGTCTGTCTCAGAATATTTTATGGCATCACTCATTATTAAACCACAGTCTGGGGAGGTTGTCAAGCTCTTGGCGGAATATTTTTCAGATTTCGTCGTGGAAGTTGCAGCCAAGGGACGCCGAGAATTGGTCAGAATTGGAGATTGACTTTTTTGGGGTTGGGGGGTTAATTGTTGATTTTGAGGGGTTCCACTCAGGACATTTTCCGGTTGAGACTCACTATTTAATTGATAATTATGATCTTTAAAAAAGAAGTAATCTATCGCCGCCCAAATTACCGATTGAACTTGGTGTAAATTGGCTTCGACTGAGGTTTGAATAGAATAATTTTCAGGGGTATGAATCGTTAATTCTTTGGCACTCGTTTGCCAAGCTTGACGGAGGGTTATTCCCAATTCTTCTGTTGTGCGGGTGATTGCCTGGGTATAGTTTTGGGCGATTGTGATTGCAGAGAACCCGGTTTGTTCGGGAGAAGATTGAAAAG